>JBIKMW010000058.1:0-38736 GCA_044359065.1 Planctomycetales bacterium
CATTCTGCGCGGGTCGATCGGTTCCTTCCCGGTCACCATCGCGAACCTCCGTGAAGAAGAAGATTCGCGTGGAATACCATGTCCGAGGCCATGCGCAAAAAGCGTGCCGAACAGAATTGAGTTCAGGGCGGCCTGGAAGGTTCCGTTCCCGTTGCCGACCAGACCGTTTCCACCCCCATCACGGATCGAATTGTCGTCGACGAGGTTCAGCCCCAGCGTCCCCGTCCCCGAGACGCCGTTCACCGTCACCGTGTACGTCGTCCCCGAGCCGGTCACCACCACAGGACCCGGCGCGACGGTCACCCCCGAACCAGCTATCGCCGCGAAGTCCGCCGGGTCGACCCCCGTCACCGCTTCGCCGAACGTCACGATGAACCGGGGATTGTCGACATTCCCCCCCGGCTGCGTCGGGTCGGCAACGATCGAGACCACGCGGGGGGCGATGGTGTCCACGGCGCGAGTCTGGCCCGCGAAATCCCCGTTGGCCGCGTTGAGCAGCACGCTCACCGTGTTGCTACTGAAGTTGGCGACGGCCAGGTCCAGCCGCCCGTCCCCGTTCACATCCCCCACCGCCACGGAATTTGGGGCCACTCCGGTGGCAAAGTTCTGGGCGGCCTGGAACGTCCCGTTCCCGTTCCCCAGCAGCACGCTCACCGTGTTGCTACTGTTGTTGGCAACGGCCAGGTCCAGCCGCCCGTCCCCGTTCAGATCCCCCACCGACACGGAACTCGATCCCAATCCCGTGCCGAAGTCCTGGGCGGCCTGGAACGTTCCGTTCCCGTTCCCCAGCAGCACGCTCACCGTGTTGCTGAAGTTGGCGACGGCCAGGTCCAGCCGCCCGTCACCGTTCACATCCCCCACCGCCACCGAACGTGGGCTCGATCCCGTGGCGAAGTTCTGGGCGGCCTGGAACGTGCCGTTCCCGTTCCCCAGCAGCACGCTCACCGTGTTGCTACCGGTGTTGGCAACGGCCAGGTCCAGCCGCCCGTCCCCGTTCACATCCGCCACCGCCACGGAACGTGGCAACTCTCCCGTGGCGAAGCTCTGTGCGGCTAGGAACGTCCCATTCCCGTTCCCCAGCAGCACGCTCACCGTGTTGCTACTGAAGTTGGCAACGGCCAGGTCCAGCCGCCCGTCCCCGTTCAGATCCCCCACCGACACCGAACGTGGGCTCGATCCCGTGGCGAAGTTCTGGGCGAACTGGAACGTCCCATTCCCGTTCCCCAGCAGCACGCTCACCGTGTCGCTTGCGGCGTTAGCCGCGGCCAGATCCAGCCGCCCATCCCCGTTCACATCTCCCACCGACACAGAAAGCGGTTGACTTCCCGTGATGAAGTTCTGGGCGGCCTGGAACGTCCCGTTCCCGTTCCCCAGCAGCACGCTCACCGTGTTGCTACTGTTGTTGGCAACGGCCAGGTCCAGCCGCCCGTCCCCGTTCAAATCCCCCACCGCCACCGAACGTGGGTTCGCTCCCGTGCCGAAGTTCTGGGCCGCCTGGAACGTGCCATCTCCGTTGCCCACCAGACGGTTTCCAGCCCCATCTCGGATCGAACTGTCGTCCACGAGGTTCAGCCCCAGCGTTCCCGTCCCCGAGACGCCGTTGACCGTCACCGTGTAAGTCGTCCCCGAGCCGGTCACCACGAGCGGCCCCGGCGCGACGGTCACCCCCGAACCGAGCACCGCCACGAAGTCCGACGGGTCGACCCCCGTCACCGTTTCACTGAACGTCACCACGAACCGCGGGTTGTCGACATTCACCATTCACCCCCGGCTGCGTTGGATCGGGGATGATCGAGCTGACCGTGGGACTCGCCAGAACCAGCCGCGTTTCGAGCGGTTCAACCCCGCGCCCCAGCCGCCGCCGGACGCGACGCGCTGCGAACGTGTCCAAAGAGCAAGCCCGACGCAACCCCGCCAACCAGTTTTCAAGCCGCATGCTGCAATCCTCAAAGACCAACGCGGCCAGACCCCCTCGTTCAGAGGCAGGGCCGACCATCGCCGATCCGAGGCCACCACGGAATGGCTCTGGCTCGGCCGAACGGATTCGTCAGGCAGCATGGGCACGAATGACCATGCGCTGACTGACCCGCAACGGGGCCTGGCTTCACGTGGATAACACTTTCCATCGATTGTGTGCAACAAAGTCTCCACGCGGATGACAACCCCTGTCAACCCCCTCCCGCATGCCGGGTTGTCCTTCACGTCCAGACCGTGCCCCATGGTCACAAAACCCCGGCCAAAAGGGGTGAACGGCCGCGAGTCTGGTTGTATCGGGCTGGCACCGGTCGTATCGTTGGAATGGGTGTCGCGAACCCGGCACAAGCACCTGATCGCAGCCCACATTCCCGCTTTTCGACGGACGAACCCTCTGCATGTCTACCGCTCCGGACGCTCCCTGGCTTGAAGTGACGGCGTCGAGGGATTTTGTGCCGTGGCTGGCGCGGCACGATGTCAGCCTGGCCTTCTCGACCTATCAGGCGGGCAAGCTGTTCTTTCTGGGCCGGAACGCGGCGGGAACGCTCTCCGTCTTCGAGCGCACGTTCAACCGCTGCATGGGGCTCTTCGGTGGCGGCCAAACGCTCTGGATGAGTTCGCTGTTTCAACTGTGGCGGTTCGAGAACGTGCTTCGCCCCGGCGAACTGCACGAAGGCTACGACCGGCTGTTCGTCCCGCGCGTGGGATACACGACGGGCGACCTCGATATCCATGACGTCGTCTGCGATGCGAATGGCCGGATCGTGTTCGTCAATACGCGGCTGAACTGTTTGGCGACGCTGGACGCGACGCACAGCTTTTCTCCGTTGTGGAAGCCGCCGCATATCTCGCGACTGGCCGCCGAAGACCGCTGCCACCTCAATGGACTGGCCCTCCGCGACGGGCGGCCCGCGTATGTCACGCTCGTCGGCATGACCGATATCGCCGATGGCTGGCGTGACCGCCGCCGCGATGGAGGCTGCGTGTTGGAAGTGCCCTCCGGCCGGGTCGTCGCGTCCGGCCTCTCGATGCCCCACTCGCCCCGGTTTCACAATGGCCGCCTGTGGGTGCTCAACTCGGGCACCGGTGAGTTCGGCTCGATCGACCTCGAATCCGGAGCATTTCAGCCGCTGGCGTTCCTGCCCGGCTACATGCGCGGGCTGTGCTTCGTGGGCAACTACGCCGTCATCGGGCTCTCACGGCCGCGACACGAAAAGACGTTCAGCGGCCTCGCTCTCGACGACCGCCTGAAAGCCGAAGGGGTCGAGCCGCGCTGCGGCCTCGCGATCATCGACCTGAAGACCGGCGATCAGGTGAACTGGGTCCAGATCGAAGGCCTCGTCAGCGAGCTCTACGACGTTGTCTCGCTGCCCGGTGCGACCCGCCCGATGGCCCTCGGCTTCGCCAACGACGACGTCAGCAGACTGCTCACGATTGGCACGCCCGGCGAACTCTAAGACGTTGCTGTTCGCTCGCCTTTTTGGGGTGGACTGCTTTTTGAGGGGGAACCGATTTGATGCCGTCGGCTGCAGAAACAATGCTCGAATACGACCTGCTGGTCGTGCAGGTCTGCGAGTTCCTCGACAACGGCGACGGCATTCACCGCTTTCACGGCCCCAGCCAGGCCCTCGCCGCGTTGCCCGGCGTCTGCGTGATCGATATCGACCTAACGCATCGCCTGCTGCTGCCGCTCGTCCGTCAGTGCGATGTGTTGATCCTCGCCGGGTTCGACCCCGACCTCGCTCCGCTCCTCGAACTCCGCCGTCAACAGGGCCGCATCACCGTCTTCGAGGCCAACGACTTCTACGACGACGTGCACCCCTGGAACCCGCTGGCGACGCGCTGGTACGACCGCTCGATCCAGACCACGTTTCGGCAAGGGCTGGAGCAGTGCGACGCCGTGCAGGCGAGTATGCCGGAACTGGCCCGCCGCTGGCGGTTGAAGACCTCGCGCCCCGTTCGAGCGTTCCCGAATCAACTGATTGACATCCCGCCGCTCCGCCCGGCACGCACTGGACCGCTCACGATCGGCTGGGGTGGGTCTCCGGGTCACTTCGCCGACTGGTATCAACTCGCCCCGCGTCTGCAGGCCTGGCTCGACCGCCGCCCCGACGTCCACCTCGCCGTGATGAACGCCGAGTTCGCCCGCGACTTTGTGCGTTTGCCGCCGGAACGATATCGGTTCGTGCCGTTCGGTTCGCTGCAGGACTACTTCCGGTTCCTCGACAGTCTCGACATCGGCCTTGCGCCGCTGCTCCCCAGCGACTACAACCGCTGCCGCTCCGACGTAAAGTTCCTGGAGTATGCGTCCCGCGGTGTCGCGGGGATCTACGCCGACCTCGAACCGTACCGCGACGCCGTCGTCCCCGGCGAGACCGGCCTGCTGTACCGCACGGAAGACGAGCTGTTCGCAGGCCTCGATCGACTCGTAGACGATGCCCCCTTTCGCGAATCCATTCGCACTCGCGCTTACGAAGAGGTCGCCCACAATCGGCGCTTGGTCGACCACATCGGCGACCGACTCGCTTTCTATCAGGAGTCGCTCCCCGCGCGTCCTCGCGGCGGCACGTTGTCTCGTGAACTTCTCGCCGCCGCCCAGCGTCAGGGCCGCTATCTGCGAATGGTGTCGGGTCCGTGCGAACAACCGCTCATCCAGGCCCGTTCCGCCCCTGCCTCGGCGCAGGGCGTAGCTTCTCTCGAACGACTCGCTCGCGAAGAACCGGGCTTCCTGCAAGCCGCGCAAACTCTCGGGCAGCAGTACAACGATCTGAAACAATGGCGGGCCGCCATCGACTCTCTGGAGCGTGCCCGCACTCTGTTCCCGGAAAGTGCTCGCACACAGGCCGAACTGGCCCGCGCCCGCTACCTGCTCGGCGAAGACGACCAGGCCCGTGCTCTCCTGCAGGCCGCAGTCCTGGCGAATCCCTGCCTCGCGCTCTCCTGGCAATACCTGCTGCGGTTCCTCCGCTTCAAGCCAACCCCCGACGCGGCCCGCTGGGCCGAACTCTGTCGCCAGCACCACCCGGAGAACTACGGCCTGGCGCTCCTGGGCACACACCTCTACCCCCGGCCCGCATCACTCGACCGGCTGCGCGAGGTGATCCTCGACCACCGGCCGCGCTTGTTGCCGGACGAACTCCCGGCCGCAACCGCAGTCTTCAGCGATGCGATCCGCGAACACCTGCGACCGCTCGAACCATCCCCCGCCGCGCGAGCACTCCTCGATACCGCCTGCACAGCATTCCCCGATTCCGCCACCCTCGCCAATCTCCACGGCCTCTGCCTCCGCGCCGCCGGCGAACACGCCGCGGCCTATTCCGAACTCTCCCGCGCACTCCACCTGCGCCGCATCGCCGACCTCCACCGCCTCGAACATCCCCGCGAAGATGGCACGTTTCACTACGGCCAGTTCGCCGAACACATCCAGCGTTTTACTCCAAACGCCGGCCCCGTTTGCTCATCCCCGTCACCAACACCCCCGTGCAAGTGATTCACGCCGTGGGCGTGTTCCATGCCGGGCAATGGCCTTGCGACTTTCGGGCCCCCGTCGAAAGCCGCATCGTGGGTCGTAAACGGGACCTCGGCACACCTTGGACCAACACCACTCGACTCCCAGTCGTCGGCCCAATCGGACACCTGGAGCGAGTGCCGCGTCTAGGCGGCGCAACATGATGGTCGGCAGACGCTTACGCGATCTCAGTCGGATTGTGGCGCCACGTCAGCGAACCGCCGTACCTGCCCGTCCCAGCCTTGAAGGCCTTCCAGAAAAGTTCTATTGGCGTCCTCTTGCCTCCACTCTGGTGAACAGAAAGCCCTTCGGCGAGCACGTCGAAGGGCTTTCTCATTGTGGGGCCGTGTGGATTTTTTCGGGAGTTGCGCCGTCGAGGCGGCCCGGTTTTCGGTTTACGCAGCAAACAGACGATTTCGAGGATTCGGCGCTTGGTGGCGCAATCGGCCGCACCCCATTGCTGCCCAAGTGTTTGTGAAAGCTCAAACACTTTCATTGCCAAATCGGCGGTTTCGTCGCGGGAGCGGTCCACGGCGTCAATCTGCAGTTTGGTCGAGGCGACGCGGTCGCGAAGTTCGGTCTGCTTGCGGGCGAACGTTTCCTCGTCGATCTGGTCGTCGATCCGTCGGGTGCCTTTGCTGGCTCGTCCAGCAGTACAATGCCCGTTCCCGCGTTCGTGGAACTCGACGCTGGGGCGGGCGTGATGATTTCGTTGAACGATGGGTGGGGGCTGCGGTGTCCGTTTCCGATGCTCGACAGGCTGTGGTCGTGACCGGTGGAGGGCGAGGCGTCGGACGTGCAATCACGTTGCGGCTCGCGCGCGAACTGCCGGTTGTCGTGGTGGGGCGTACGCTGGCCGACCTGGAGTCCGTCCGGGTTGAGGCGGAGAGCGCGGGGGGTGTGGTTGTTCCGCATGCCGGAGATATCTCCGACCCGAAGTCGAGCGAGGCGGTCGTTGAACTCGCCCGATCCCGGGGGTGGATGATTCAGCACCTCGTCTGTAACGCGGGAATCGGGAAATCGGGTCCGACTGCGGATTTCGACCTCGGGCTGTGGCGAACCATTTTTGACATCAACGTTCACGGGTGCTTTCAGTTTGTGCGCGCGTGTCTTCCGGATCTGCTCTCCAGCGGCGCGGGGGCGATCACGATCATGAGCAGTCTGGCTGGCGTCCAGGGGGTCGCATACGACGCCGCCTACTCGGCCAGCAAGCATGCCCTCGTTGGTTTCGCGCGATCACTGGCGCTGGAGCACCGCAAGCGTGGTTTGGTCGTGGCCGCACTCTGCCCCAGTTTCATTGAAAGTGATATGACTCGCAGGACGATTCGCTCGGTCATGCGGCGGCGCGGAATCACCGAGGCCGATGCCGAACAACGCGTGGCCGAACACTGTCCGGCCAAACGGATTCTTTCCGCCGCCGAGGTCGCCGAAGTGGTTGCGCTGATTGGCGCCCATCAAATGGAAGCGGCTGTCACCCTCGCGCGTGATGGAGGTTACCCCGTGACGGGGACCACCGAATTGGCAGGAGACATCGAGGGATCATGATGGATCAACGACTCACGGCAATCATCGGCTGGATTCGCGAGACGACGGATGTCGCCGCGGGTCGAGGAGCCCTGATCCCGGTCAGCGGTGGCTCTGATAGCGCGTTGTGCTTCTGGCTCTGTGCGCAAGCTCTGCCACCGGGACACGTGGTGGCTGCATTTTCTGGAACGGATCTGCGGTGCCGGGAATGGTTCGAGGGGATCGGTCCGGTCCGATATCTCCCCGCACCTCCACCGTCGGCGCACCCCGAGGCCTGGAGATGGGCCGCGATGCTGTCCCAGTCGCTGGCCGTGCGCGGGTGGCTTGTGGGGACCCGCAACCGAACCGAGGAAGCGCTCGGTACGTACAGTCTGGCCAGTCGCGTGGCGACGTATCTGCCTCTGGCGTCACTCTGGAAAACGGAAGTCATGGAGCTCGCCAGAGCGGTCGGTGTTCCGACCGAGATCTTGGTGTCCAGTCGCAGAGCCGACCCGGAATGCGGACGACCGAAAGAGATGGCGGCCATTTCTTTCGAGGTCGTTGACCAATTCCTGCGCGTTCAAGTGGGAGAACGACCGGAGTCCGATCTTGCCGAACTGTCGCCCCGCGACATTGACTATCTCGGTCAGGTGTACCGCCGAAACCGATTCAAACGCGGGTTGCCGCTCACTCCCCAGCCGGCACTCAACTTGCCCGAAGGGTGATGAAGACGGAATGAACGCAAGGTACCGCGCGAGCTTTCGGCAGCCATTCCAGCACGTATCGGGACGTGCCACTGCAAACCGCTCCGGATCCCCGTCTACTGCCCGACCGATTTGCTGCCGCTCGGCGAGGCCGTGATCGGCACTCCTTCCGGCAGCGGGCGCCCCCCCACATGGAAGCCACGCTTCTGGCAGGCCCGTTGCAGCGTGCGGAAGGCTCCAAAGCTGTCGGGGTACACCCAGAACGTCAGCGACGAGCCCTCTTCGACTTCTCCCAACGCCATTTGAAAGCGAGAGCCCAGTTTCAGCGCCTGTTCGGGGGTTTCCGACTCGATCTCCGCTTCGGGGACGATCTTCCACATTCCCACGCGCAGTCGAAACACGCCGATCCCGTGCCGCTGTTGCTCGATGGTCGACGCTTCGGTCCGTTCGACGACATAGTTCATCGAGAAGCCGCCAATCGGGCCGACGGTCCCTTGATGGGAGCGGAACTTGGCCAGCCATTCCTTCTGACGTTCGAGTTGTCCCTTGAGACGCTCTTCGAGTTGCGTGATCGGCACGTAGGCAACCTTGCCACCCAGGACCTGGAAGTGCGATTCCGGTCCGGTCACGACACGGCCAATGGGGGTGACGCGGTGCTTCACTTCTTTGGAGGCGGGCCGTGCGTTCTTGACCTGCTCGAATTCGGCCAGCAGCCCGCTCAACGATTCTTCCTGCGATTCGATGCGGTGTTCGAGCTGTTTGACCTTGTCTTCCTTGGCCGACAGTTCGGTTTCCCGCGCAGCCAGCGTCGACTTGATCGAGTCGGCGGTGGAGGCAGCTTCGGCGGCTCGCCGCGCCAGTTCCTTGGCATCCCGCGCGGCAGCCTCGCGAGCGGCGGCCAGCCGCTCTTGCTCGCGCTGCAATTCGTTGAGTTGCGCGACCAACTCGGGCGGAGGCGAGGGACGCTCGGCGGAGGGTGGCTCGTCGGGGAGTTCCGGCGCGGCGACTTCGAGGGGAACCTCGGGTTCGTCCTCGAAGGCCAGCGGCGGGACAATATCCGGTTCGGCCGGCGCGGCGACCGTAGGAGTCTCCGCCAACGCCCGCGAAGGGAGCGGGTTCTTGGCCAGGCGCAGCCCCGCAATCACGATCAGGATGATGAGAATCCCGACCATATTGGCAAGCACGTCCAGGAACGAATCGGACCCGAACTGCTGTTCTCCCGATTCCGGGCGGCGACTCATTTCAACGCTCCCGAGAGGCTGCCCTTCGTCGGCGCTTCGCGGACGGTGTACTCGACCGTCGAGAACAGGCCCCATTCGCGCAAGCCGTTTTGCAACCGCTCGTAATGCTGGTTGCCGCCGGGATAGACGACGAATTTGACCACGGGAATCCAATAGAAGTTGCGCGGCGGCTTGCCCCAGGCAAACACGGCGGCCTCGATCGCACGCAGCACGTCCTGGACGATCTCTTCCTTCGACTCCCCTTGTCCGCACGGAATGGAGGCGTCGTTCGGCCCGATCAGAATGCGGTTGGACAGGACGTGGATTTCGAGCCGTTTTTCGAGTCCGATGGTCGACCGGCCATGGCTGTATCCCCAGCGCTTCAGCATGCGATCGCCACCCGTTTCCCCCTTGCCGCCGCGAGAAGCACCAATGGCGGGAGCACCCCCCGGCGCGGAAGGCTCTCCGCCGGAAGCGCCCCCGACGGCTGGCGGCCGGGGAGCGGACGAACCGCGACTCCCGCTACCGGTACGGCTCGGCGAGGCGTCGGTCGCTTTCGGTCCGGAGACGGTCGGGCTGCGCTCCTCTTCCGTCGGCCCGAACTTGGACGAGAACGTGTTGTCCTCCGGTGCGTCGTTGTCCGGGAGTCCATCGGTTCCGGCGCCGGCGTTCTTCGCCACGAGGGGAGTGCCGGAAGCTTTGGTCGAACCTGTCGACGGGTTGTCGTCCGCGGCCTCGCGCGCTCCCGGACGATCCCGCAGGCCTTGTTCGGTTCGCAAGTTCGACGCGACGCTCCCTCGCAGGCCCTCGAATGGCCCTCCGGGTTCCCGGCCAGGTGCGACGTTTCCGCGCCAGTCGTCGTCCGCCGAGGACGGGAGCGGTTCCAGTGTTTCGGGGAGTGGTCCCGGAGGGGTGACGATCCGACCCGGAGCGCGGGCACCGGGAATGGGGGAACCACGTCCGCCGTTCAACGTCGCGGGGCCGGCCGCGAGCGATTCGCCGTTGGCTTCCTGGGATCCGGGGCCTGTCGCTCCCGGTTTTCCCGCGGTTCCGAGTGGGCGACCGGACGAGGGGCCGGCCGCTCCGTCGCCGCCGGTGCCCGGACTTTGAGAGTTTGTTCCGGCCAAGCCTTGTCCTGAAGAGGGAGTCCCCGTTGAAGTGGTTCCAGAGAATGGGGCACCCTCCCCGCGCGGGCCGGCGGTGCCGGGGTCAGTCCCGGTGCCGTCTCCGGTTCCGAACGGGATGGGGCGCGATGGCGGACGCGCGGCACCCGACGAGGAAATCTCCACGGTCGGAACCCGTTCGCCGGGGAACTCATCGCCCCCAGAACCGCCGCCAAGACCACCACGTCCGCCGGGGCCGGTCGGGCCTCGACCTGTTCCCCGGCCGGCCAGCGCGTCCATGAGGTTGTCGCGCGTGTTGACGACCTCGGTGACAGCCGTGCGGACGATCTTGGCGGCTTCGGGGTCGGGCGAAGGAGTGGCCAGCGCCCAATCCTCTTCGATCAGCTCGTAACCGAACGGCACGTCCAATCGCGCGAGCAACTTCCTGGCGATATAATAAGCGACGCTGCCGCTGGGCCGGACCAACAAGAGCACATAAGGTTCGGGCTCATCGCCATTGGACGCGACTCGCTTTTCGTTCCAATATCGCATCAAGGCGACGCTGCCGGCGAGCAGAGGGTTATAGCCTTCGGTGAAACCTTCCAGGTCCTTGGCGGTGATGATCTCCCCCTCGGGGAGGAATTTGAGTCCGATGTCGGTGCATTCGATATAAATCGGGTGCCGCACCGTTCCGGAAACGCCGTCGTAGGGAATCAGGGCATAGGGGCTGGGAGCGCTCGCCTGTTTACGCTTCGACGCGTCGATGCGCTGTTTGACGGCGGCGAGTTGGCCGGCGAGTTCCTTGTCGGCGTTGGCGAGCGTCGCTTCCCGTTGGGCAAGGTCGGATTGCTGGCGCTGGAGTTTCGCGAGCAAATCGCGAGCGGCTTTGTCGTCGCGCGCCGCGGCATTCGCACCGGCGTCGAGCTTTTTCAGTTCCGCGCGGCTGGTTGCGACCGCCTGCTTCAAGCGGTCGCGTTCGGCTTCGGCTTCGGCGACGCGTCCGGCCCAGGCGCGGCGTAGGCGTTCACGTTCCGCGGCGATCTCGGCCTCGCGCGCCGCGCGGAGTCGCGCGGCCTCTTCCCGTTCGGCTTGTCGCATGGCCGCCAGCGCGGCCCGTTCCTCGGCGGTGGGACCGGAGGCTGGGCGGGAGGGGACGTCCGGGAGATAGACCGGATCGGGATCGTGCTCCGGTTCGGGGGGGACTGCCGCCAACTCCATCGCAGCCGCGCGTTCCCGTGCCAGCGCCCGCTGCTGGATCTTCTTGGTCATGGCGATCAATAGCAGAATCAACGCCCCCATCGTGCAGACGAGCACGGCAAGGAACGGAAACAGCGAGATCGCGGATCCGGTGGCGGGACGGCGGCTCATTGAATGGGGGGGCCCGAGTCAAATGATGCGCGGAAGGGCGGGGGATGGCACTCGATGCCGTTTACGAGGTGTTGCGGGGTCCGCCGGTCGGCGCGGGGTGCGAAACCGGGCAGTTACTTGGTGATTGAGCGCGGAAGGTGTGGCTTCTTGTCGCGAAGCGACCCGGCCACGAGGTGGCCGGGCCACCCATGTGGGGTGGAAATCTGACGATTTCCGCTACGGGGCAAGGCGAAATGTCACGCTGCGTGTTTGGTGCGGGCGGTGAGGAGGTGGACGGCGGCGGAGAGGCTGTGGAGGGTTTGCTCGAAGGTGTCGGCGGCTCGGACCGTGCGGAGGTTTTCCTGAAGGACATCCTGCAAGCGAATGAGTTGTCGTTCGTCTTCGACGATGCCGGAAAGGAGTTCGCCGTGGCGGACGAGTTCCCCCGATTGGGTGCGGAGCGCGTTGGTGGTCTCGGACAGGTCCTGATGCCAACGGCCCACGGATTGCGCGAGGTCGCGGGAGACCGCGGTCAGTTCGTCCCGCAGTGCGATCGGGAGTGTTTCGAGTCGGGCACTGGTGTTCGACCAGAGTTCGCCGATCAAGGCCGCGAAGCGCTGTTGCTGTTCGGCGGTCGCTTTGGCGGAGGCGTCGGCCACCGAGCGGAGCGCGTCGGCGGTGTGTTGGATCGCGTCGACCAATTCGCCGCGAGTTTCGGCCAGCTGTCGCGCGTGGTCGGTCAACGTGGCGGCCATGCCTTCGCGAAGCGAACCGGCGAGGTCGTCCTGTTGACGGCGGGCCACGTCGACCCAACCCAGCCGGAGTTCTTCGAGACTGGCTTGCCACAGGCCCGTTTGTCGGGCGATGAGAGTTTCGGTCGATTCCACCAGACGCCGGGCTGCGTCCGCCTCCGCCGCGAGCCACGGGTGGGATTCTTCTTCTTCGTCGGCGAACCACGCCAAAACCCGTCGCACGCCGAATTGTTCGACCTCTTCCGCCAGGTTGCCTTCCCACTTTTCGACGAAGTACGTGGCGAACACCAGCACCATCGAGAGGGCCAGCGACAGTGCGGTGGTGTCGAACGCGACCGCCAAGCCGGCCGTGACGTCGCCGAGCGACGATTCCAATTGTTCGGGGGTGATGTTGGCGATGGCCATCGTGATGCCGATGACCGTCCCCAGGAAGCCGAGAATCGGAATAGCCCAGGTGACCGTGCGGACCAGCGCGTAGCTGCCGTGCAACTGGCCGGCCCCGAGTTCGCCGAGGTATTTCAAATGGTCTTCGAGGGCACCGGCGCCGGTTCGGCCGCGGAGGTACTCGCAGACATCGGCCAGGCGTTGGGCGAGCATCGTGCGCCGCAAACGATTTGGCAGCGAGAGGAGGATCCCTTCCAACTCGGCGGAGCGGGTTGACAGGTCCCCACCCGCGGCTGGGCCAGCTTCGGGAACCGACCGGAACACGGCCCGCTCGGCCATGAGCCGCCACAGTTTGTCACACAGAATCGCCAGCCCGACGATGCACATGCCCGTGGTGGCGTATTCGATCCAGTGTCCGGCGAAGTACCGGGCGATGAACTCCCGTTCGATGGGGAGGAAAGGAATCACCACATAGAAGACGACCGTTCCGACCAGCCCCCAGAGAATCGGGGACGTGGCCAAGCGGACCACGGGGTGAACGGACGGGGCCGCGAGCGAGACCCGTTCCGGCTGGCTGACCGGGGCGTTGTTCGGATTCCGTTCGCTCGTCATATCGATCCCACCTTTTTGGTGCTTACCCATGTGTTCGGATCGCACGCGGTCGCCCGCTCGTGCGTCTTGCCCATTCTTCCCGGGCTTCCCGGTCATCCGGGGGCGGCGAATTCGGTCGAAAAACCGATGCGATCGGCAGTCTCGTTTCATCCGTCAATATCGACCCAAACTGCCAGCCGGGTTCATTCAAAGTGGTGGTCCCTTGCAGGGAAGAACACAACCTTTCTTCAGGAAAGGAGTTGTGGATGGCAGGGGGGCGATCAGAGCACGCGCACGCGGAAGCCTTCGCTCGACGCATTCGATTCAATTGCCGCAGATATCCCATTCGGCGCATTCGTAAATCGGTCGTTGCTTTTCGATTGAGTGTTTTGCCTCGACCGACGCCCGCTGAAAACGTGTGACGTAATGTTGTTCAGTCCGTATTCCAGTCGTCGCCGGGAGCTGTCCCGAAACGCGTCGATTTGTCGGGCGAACACATGTTGTGGCGACGGGATCGTCGCCCGAGACCCCTCTTCACCGGGCATTTGCCGCCATGTCCGCAACCGCTGTCACCCCCGGCCAATCGACCGCAGCCGCCCAGCAAGCGCGGCTGGTCAAGATGCTCACGCGTGTCATGGACACGCTCGACAAGTGGGACGAGCGGCTGTCCGGGCACTACGCACCGCAGCGCAAGCACCAGAGGAACGACGTGCGCTTGCCGGTCGACGTGCGGATCCCGGTTCCCGGGATGGAACCGCAGGCGATCGCGGCGTGGATGCGGAACGTGTCGTCAGGAGGGATGAGCTTTGTCTCCCAGGCCAAGTTCGACGACAAGAAGATCTTGGTCGGCCTCAAGATGGACGGGGTCAACGAGAGCTGGTTCCACGGAGAAGTGATGCGTGCTCGTGAAGTCGTCGACGACTTCTGGGAGTACGGGATCGCGTTCCGTGGCAAGGCGCTGTGAGAGAGCGAGCGGGTGCGCTTGCCGAGGGAGGCGGGGTGGGCGCGTTTTGACGTTCCGTAATTCCTCACGGAGCCGCGGAGAACGTCAGGACTCAAAAGACTTTGTTCTCACGCAGAGACGCAAAGGATTTGTTTTGCCCTGCGTCTCTGCGCCTCTGCGTGAGACCACAAAAACCGGTGTTCTGCGATTTCTCGGCGACTTCCCGAGAGAAATAGCGCAACCTCAAAACTCACGCGTCGGGCGACAAAGGTCACGGGCGCTACGTACGAGGCGGGGCGAACACTATCGGAACTCATCCCGATACGCGTCGCGCAGGCGCGAGTACGCGCGCGAGGCGGCGGCGACTTGCTTGCCGATCTCCGGACGGGGGTCGTCGTCTTCCAGCATGTGTTCCAGCCGTTCGAGGTGCGACTGGAAGACGCGTGCCTTCATGCGGTGGTAATCGGACAGTGAGCCGTGCCTGAGGAAGGCCCCGACTTGCAGGCGGCGGTTCCAGTTTTCGGCGATGGGAATCCAGTGCAGCGCGTGGGCCTTTTGGCCGGAAAGCGCACCCTGCAAGGCCTCGGTGCGGGCGATCCCGAGTTCCTCGAGCGATTCGTCGGGGGGTGGGTAATAGGCGAAACAGCCCACGGCGCTCCCCGCGAGAATTGCCGCAACCGCCACCAGACCCAGGACCCATTCGGGGACGATCAGGTCGAACCGGCCGGCGGGCTTTGTTTGGGGGGAAGCGCGGGTCAGCCAATTCTCGATCACCCACCAGCGGTCCAGCAGTTTCAGCCCCAGCCCCAGCGCGATCAACGCACCGACGAGGGCGAGGCCCGCCACCTCGTGGAACTGGGCGTCGAGGCGCAGCTTGTGGGCGATGTACGCGGGATAGCCACCCGCCGGGACGGTGTCATCGAACGGACGGCAATAGTGGTCGAAGGCGTGCGTGTGGTCGGCGGGTTCGATGTCGGTGGGATACAAGGGGCGCTCGATGCCGTACGAGAGCCCCAGGACCACGCCGATCATCAGCCCCATCCAGACCAAGGCCTTCTTCCAGCCGTAGTTGGCGATCATCCAGGCGAGCAGACCCAGGTTCATCCCCGCCCCGAACGCCAGAAGGATGAATGCGGCTCCCACCGAGTTGCCGTGTTGGAACATCGAGCCGAGTTGCCCCATCGCCGTCATCGGGGTGGCGTAGGCGGGGATGGCGACCGCCGTCATCACGACGGGGGACCACGGGTTCTCGTGCTGCATCGAACCTTGCAGGCTGCCGGCGGGAAGCAGGACGGCCAACAGCGACATGCCCGCGAGGCCGCAGGCGATCCAACCGAGCGACGGACCGGTTGCCTCTCGCGCGCCTTGCACGACCACGGCCAGCAAGCGTTTGACGCCAAAGGGAACCGGGGCGGGTTCCGGGGACGGGACGGGCGTTTGCGGATACAGCCCGTCGAAGATCATCCCGCAGACGGTCACCACCACCAGCGAACAGGCGGCGAAGGCCACGATCGTCAGCGGCTTCGACAGTGTCAGCCCGTAAAGGAGCGACAGCGGATCGAACAGCGGCGACGACAGGGCGAACGCGAAGATGGTCCCTACGCCGATGCCGCTGACCTTCAACTGGCGGACGATCGGGATGACACCCAGCGAACAGCCCGGGAGCAACATGCCGATCAGCCAGGATTGGACCAGCGACGACAGGGAGTTGGACCCGAACAACCGCAAGGTGCGCGATTGGCCGAGGAACCGGTGAAAGAACGCGGCGACGCACAGCCCCGTGAACAGGAACGGGGCGCATTGCAGGGTGGCTTGCAACAGTCGCAGGACAACGCCCCAGGCGATCGCTTCCATGAAACAGTTCCGGTACGGGCGGGTCGGTCGGGAGCCGGTGAGTGAACGAAGGCCGGGTGAGGATGGTTATTGTGCGTGGCAATGTGGGGAGTTCTCGCCACGGATGAAACACGGAAAAGAGCGGGTGGATGCAGCTTGCCTGTCCGTTTTGTGTGCGTGTGACACCGAACGCGGTCGCATTTGAGGCGCTGTCAGATTCCGTTCACGGAGTGAACGGCTACTTTGTCGCGTTTCCCTCCGTGAAATGAGATTTGCTCACCAGCGTCCGTTCAGCCACTCCCTCCGGGTCTCATTCCTGCCCGCGCGAGGTATTGTGGGATTCACGGGTTGTCGAAGTCTTGTCAGCCAAGTCCGTCAACGCTTTTGTCAGCGGGGCGACTTTTGTCGTGATGGTCGGGGCGAACGGGCCGTCGCGAGGTTGGTCGGCGCGGAGCGCGGCGAGTTGGTCGACGAGCGATTTGGCCGTTTCCCAATCGGCGCGGCGCAGGTCGGTGTCCCCCGCCAACTCGGGAAGCCAGCGGAGAATGTCGTCGAGTTCGGCGAGCCGCCTGGTCCGGTCGTCCCGCGAGAGATTCGTGGTCAATTCCTCGAAGCGACGCGCGGTTTCCGGAATGGCGGCGGCGAAGCTGGCGGGCTTGTGGGGAGGGTCGTCGTGCCCGCCGTGGTGTTCGGCGTCACCCTCATCGCCTCCGGCGCAGCCAAGCAGAGTGATGCAGACGGCGAAGACAGCGTGGCGAAATCGGAGCGGGGCGGTGCCGGTGGGGATCGTCATGCGCGGTACTCCGGCAGGGGGGTGTCGTCGAGCAACTCGTCGACGACCTGGCGGGGGAGGTCGTGATCGACCGCCAACCGGACTTCCAGCACGGGCCGCGCGGTGTCGCGCAGGTCGTCGGGGACGACGTAGTTCCGTGCGGCCAGATAGGCCCGCGCCTGGGCGGCACGTAGCCATGAGAGCAAGCCTCGCGGACTGATCCCCAATTGCACGCGCGGGTGCCGACGCGAGCCGTCGGCCACGCGGACCATGTAGTCGAGGAGGGGCGGGGCGACCGTCAAGCGGGACACTTCGTCCTGGATGCGTCCGAGGGTTTCGAGGTCGAGGAGCGGACGATCGAGGTGGAAGTTGTCGTGCGTGCCATCGATGGCGGATTGCAAGATGCCGAGTTCGTCGGCGGGGGCGGGATAGCCGATGCCGAGTTTCATGGCGAAGCGGTCGAGCTGAGCTTCGGGGAGAGGGTAAGTTCCGTGCTGGTCGCCGGGGTTTTGCGTGGCGATGACGAAAAAGCGGGGACTGAGCGGGCGACGGACGGCGTCGACGGTGACTTGTCGCTCGGCCATGGCTTCGAGCAGGGCGCTTTGCGTGCGCGGCGTGGCGCGATTGATCTCGTCGGCCAGAAGCACGTCGGAAAACACGGGACCGGGCCGGAACTCGAACTCGACCGACTTCTGATTGAGGACGTTGAACCCGGTGATGTCGCTGGGAAGCAGGTCGGGGGTGCACTGCACGCGTCCGAACTTCGCCCCGGCGGCCATGGCCAAGCCCTTCGCAAGCGTGGTTTTTCCGAGGCCCGGCTTGTCTTCCACCAGCAGGTGCCCGCGTGAGAGCAGACAGACGAGGACCAGTTCGATCACGTCTTCCTTGCCGCGCAGAAGGCGGTTGAGGAAGTCGCGGAGTGGAACAATGGAGGAGACGGACGTGGGGGCGGAAACGGACATGGGGTACCAAAAGGTCGAAAGCGGGAAGAGCGGCGGTCGAGGTGGTGTTGGTCGTCAGGGGGATGGCATCGTTCGAGTACCGGGGGGATGGAATTGGAGTTGCAAGGAGACGACGGAGCCGGTTGGTTGAGGAGGGACTGCGAGGGGCTTCGAGGGGATGGAGGTTGGAGCGACGGGTGCCTCCGGACAAGCGAGGATCGAGAGTCGCGAGCGCGTGCAGAGGGAGGCGACGCGCTGGCAGAGCGGCGCGACATCGGTGGTCGCGAGCGTTTCCGCCGGTCCGAACACGCTCGCGTCGACGCGCCTCGCGAATTCGACGAGCAGTGCCCGTTCGTCGGGCGTCCAGTGCGCGAACCCGTTCAACCAGCGTTCGGGAGATTTGCCGAGCGGACGCATCGCACCTGCGAGACTCCCACGCCGTTCGATCAGGCCGAGCGTTGACACGAGTCGCGTACGAGCCGAGTTCGCCGGACGGAGACGCCACCAGGTGGTTGCGGTCAGGTCGACGAGCCGGTTCCGCTCCCGCCAAGCGACGAAAGCGGCCAGCACGGTCGCGGCCAGCGCCGGCCAATGTGCGCGTGCCGCGGCGAGCAGAGCGAACGCAGCGGAGGCCAGTCGGTCCCACCAACCGGGAGGAGGCCCGAGAAACTCGTATCCGGGCGTCGGCTCGACGGGGACCCAGGTCGAGCCCGAAAGCAGCACTTCGACCCAGGCGTGGGCGTCCTCTCCAAGGACGGGCGTGTGCTCCCTGGACCGGTCGAACCGCGCGGGGGAGGCGTGGAAGCCGGTGACGAACCGCGTGGAATACTTGAGCGACCGCAGCAGGAGAGCGGTGGCCGTGGCGAACATGTGGTCGGGGCCGCGTTTGTCGCGGAGGAGGAAATCGGCAACGGGCAATGGCGAATCGGGCGAGGTTTTGTGGTCAGGGTCGAGGACGTAGTCCTTTTTCAGGCGATCGACGATCGCTTCCACCTGCGGCCAGCCGCGCGGCACGCCGCGCGTCCACTCGAGGGCGAGTTCGCGGAGTCGGTCCATCTCGCCACCGACGGGCAAGACCGCGGAGGGGGCACCGGTCTCGCAACTCCAATAGGCTTCCTGGGCCAGCGTTGGGCGGTCGATCGCGCGGCTGCGCAGGTGGATGGTGGTCAACGAGGGAAGCTGTTTGCGGTTGAGGGCGAGCAAGCCATCCGCCGCCCATTGGTAGAACGTGGTGTCGTCAACGAGATCAATGTGCACGCCGCGCAGGAACAGCGGCGACGGGATGCGGTTGGTGTCGAGGTGGATGATCTTGAGGGCATGCGGTTCGACCGGCGCGAGGAAATCCCAGGTGCGCGTGAGGTTGCCGGGGATCAGCCAGTCGCGCTTTCCTTCGCGCTGCATCGCGAGTCGCGGGAGTTTGTCTTCAACGGGCAAATCGGCGGGATACCAGGCGATGCCGTCGAACAGGTCGTGGACGACCAACCGCATGTGGAGCGGAACGCGTCCCTTGACGTAGAGGAGCGCGGTGGAGCGGAGCCCCGACACCTTGGCGGTCGAGGATGATTTCTTGCGGAGGGTCGAGAATTCGCGGGCGGCGCGTTCGGAGCGGGTCATCCGTTTCTCGGGAACGCCACCGAATTCCGGCGGGAGGGCGACCGCCCGGTCCATGTTTTTGGGGGTGATGGGCTCGTCGTAGAGTTCGTTGAAGACGTCGTAGAGGCTGGGTTGGTCGCTGGAGCGAAAGGGGGCGTCCTCGATGGGACCAAAGCTCTGAATGTTGTCTTGCCCGGAAACGAGAGCGTCGCCGTTTCCCACTCCAGACATCGCCGCGGGGTCGTACGCCCCGTCACCGCCGGAACTGGGCATCCAACCTGCGAGGGACCAAATCCGGTTCGCCCCGCCCAATGCCAGGCCCCCTAACAGGCATCCCGCCAACACCGCGGGGAGCAAAAACGTCCCACGTGGGGCTGGACGGCGGCGATCCTTCATCCGCGTGCTCAGCGAGGCCCAGTGGCCGACCGCCAACCATGCCAGTCCACACACCGCGAACCCGGCGATGCCGGCACGGGGCAGCACGCCGTTCCAAAGAGTTGCCGAGAACATCACAACAAACAGGGAGCCGAGCATCGCCAGCGGCTGAAACTCCGCCCAACAACCCGCCGCCGCCAAGCCGCACACCAGACACAAGACCGAGGAGATCAACACCACTTCGAGCGGCGATCCGTCGTAGCCGACGAATCGGACCGCCACCTGCCACAACCACGGGGTGATCCCCATCAGCACGAACACGGGGGAGAGGGCGGGAGCGACCGGAAAGCGGCGTGACACGCGTTCCAGGCAAGCGGCACCCGCAACCAATGCCAGCAACGAACAGCCGATCGCGGTCCACACCATCCAGGGTTCGGCGTCGCGCAAGATCGCGCCGAGGAACGCCACGATCGCGCACCCCGCGCCCGTCGCCGTCAGCCGGTGCAGTTTGCGGTGCTCGCGCAACCGAATCTGGTCCGATCGCGGGTCAAGCGACACGGCAGGCCCTCCGCCAATCGCGCGGCAGTTGTTCGACAACATCCCGCGAACCGTCCAACTCTAGCCAAGGCCGACACGCGCAGTGTGTGTGCGTCGCGCAGTCGGCCGGGGCGGGAGCGGAGGTCGAGCCGATCACCACGTAGTGATGGTTTCCCGACCAATGCCGATCGTGCAGTTGCCGCGAGAAACCGAGCGGCGTGGTGAGCAGGAACTCGCTCATGGCCCGGTGGCGGGAACCGGGCGAGCAACACAGGCCGTGGTCGTGACAGGCGTCGATGCCCCGTGCGGGAATCCGCGCCAGCGCGTCGAGACAGCGGCGCAGGTCGGACGCGGGGGCCCCCACCGTCAGCACCTCGTGCCCGACGAGGCACTCGACGTGGGCGTGTTGGGCGTGCATCGATTCGACAATGCTCGCGGCGGCGCGGAGCAGGCGTTCGAGCGAACCCTCGGGGTCGACGCCCCGCGCGGCATCGCGGGGACCGTGCGACGCGGGGTCGAGGTCCAACACCAGCCGCATCGCACAGGCAACCGGTACCTGGCGTTCGCAGACGATCAGGTTGCCGTGGCGGGCGGATTGACCCCAGTGGATCGACCGCAGCGAATCCCCCTGTCGGAACGGACGTGTACCGAGCAGGTCGCCGACACTTCCGGCACGGCGGTCGGAGGTGCGATCCTCGTGCGATTCGATCTCGACGGCATCGGGGAGGGTGTCCAATCGCGCGGCGGCCGGCCACACGATCAATTCGTTGCGCACCTCGACGGCTTTGCCGGCGCGATAGAGACCGAAGGGAAACCCCGTTTCGATCCGCGACGGTTCGAGGGGATAGACGCCCCGCGTGGGGGGGACGAACGACCACGGCACCACGGTGCGGGACCAACCCCCCACGCCGGCCAACGCAATCCCTCCCTGGCCGGCGGCCGACTCCGCATCGTCCCGCGCGACAAACCCCTTTGTGAGGGACAAGCCCCAGACGGGCCAAGGTCGGCGGTTGACGATCTCGATCTCGACGGCAGTCGGCAACCCCTCGCGCCCCCGCGTCTGCTCGAAGCGAACACGACACTCCAGACCACGCACCCCCAAAAGCGGCCATAGAACCGCCAACACCAACACCGCCAACAGCAAACCGGCGACGGCCAGCAATGTTTGGCTGACATACACGCCACAGGCGAGCGCCGTCAGCAGCGCGGCCAACAGCACCCAGAAGGGGTTCTTCAGCCAATAGACATAGCGATTCGCCCACGGGCAAAAATCGGTGTGGAGCGCTTGATGCGCGTGCTCAAGGGCGGTGGTGGCGGCACCCACGGGGATGGCGGGTTTGTCCATGATGAGGGGCCGAGACGGGGAACGCGCGGCGAAGGTAGAATGGGGGTCGGTGGAGGTGTGGAGTTCGGGCGACAGTCAGAGAGCCGGCGAATGGGAGCGAGTGTTGTCGGAGAGGATGTGTTTTGTGGAAGCCCGCAGCGCATGGGGCTGTTGAAAGAGGTGCTGGAACGCCGGCTGTGACGGCGGAAGTTGTTCGTGGGGTTCGATTTCGGCGGCGTTTCGCGGAGCGAAACGGCACATTGGGCCGATGTTCGTGCGCAGTCCGCCCCAACAAACCTAACGCATGCGGCAATGTGGTTGCAACAGGCCTCGTAGTGCATTAACGGGTTATTCGCACAACGAATAGGATTGTCGCCTATCGCTTTCGCGTCCTTTGCAGGGAGCCCCGACATGGCTGGATCGACCATCACCCCGGCCACCGCGTGGCGCGTCGAAGAGGCGATCGAGTTGGCCGCGCGATTGCAGCGGCGGGCCACCGCCCTGCAAACTCCCGCCGAAAAGCGGCAGCAGGCGGAGCTCGACCGCATGCTGCAACACCCCGGCGACAAGAAAACCATTGTCCAACTGACGGACGAAGCGTTTCGTTGTCGCGCCCCCTCCCGCACGGCCGAGCATCTGACGCATATCCTCGATGTGCAGGGAATCCCACGCTTCTTCAGCCCGCTTGAGCGGACGATGCTCGGCGGATTCCGCACGTTTGGCGGGTGGCTGCCGAGCGTGGCGGTCCCCCTGGTGAAGGAGCAAATGCGGCACGAGACGGCGAATGTCGTGTTGCCGGCGGAACCCGAACATCTCGTGCCACACCTGCGGGCGCGAGGGGCGGATGGGGTCCGCATGAATCTCAACTTCCTCGGGGAAGCGCTGTTGGGAGAGCAAGAGGCGGAACGTCGACTCGCGAAGTACCTCGCCGCACTGCAACTTCCCGAAGTGGAAGTGCTATCGGTGAAGATCAGCACGCTGACATCGCAAATCTCGCCACACGCACGAGAGGCCACGTTGGCGATCCTGTGCGACCGTCTGGAACCGTTGTACCGAGAAGCGGCGCGGCTGCGCTTCCGCCGCGCCGACGGCGTCGAGACGCCGAAATTCGTGTACCTCGACATGGAGGAGTACCGAGACCTCGAGCTGACGGCGCTGGCGTTCATGCGAACGCTGGATCGTCCTGGGTTGGAGAAGTTTTCGGCTGGGCTGGCGTTGCAGGCGTACCTGCCGGATTCGGCGGGAGTGCAGCGGCGAATCGTCGAGTGGGCGAAGCGGCGGGTGGCGGCGGGAGGGGCACCGGTGGTGATCCGCCTGGTCAAGGGAGCCAACATGGAGGCGGAACGCGTGGAGGCGGCGATCCGGGGTTGGCCGCAGGCTCCGTACAAGACGAAATCGGACACGGACGCGAACTACAAACGGATGCTCAACCGGGCGTTCGACCCGGATGCGTTGGAAGCGGTGGGGATCGGAATCGCGTCGCACAACTTGTTCGATGTGGCGTACGGGGTCGTGCGGCTGCGCGAGTTGGCTCAGGCGCGGCCCGACCTGGCCGGTCGGGTGCAGTTCGAGATGCTGGAGGGGATGGCCAACCATCAGCGGCGCGCGCTGCGGGAAGAGGTCGCCAACCTGCTGCTCTATGCTCCGGCCTGTCCACGGGACGAGTTTCTCAACGCGATCGGTTACCTGCTGCGTCGGCTCGACGAGAACTCCGGTCCCGAGAATTTCCTGCGACACGCGTTTCGGTTGGTGCCGGAGAGCGAGGAATGGAAGCGGCTGGAACGGGGGTTCCGCGAGGCGTTTCGTCGCACGCCGCAGGAGACCGCGCGCCGCACGCAAGACCGCCTGGCGGAACTGGTGGCACCGGTCGAAACGTTGATTCGACCCGAACGGCCGTGGACGGAGTTCGTCAACGAGTCGGACACGGACTTCGCGCTGGATGCGAACGTGCGCTGGATCGAAGCGGTTGTGACGGGAGGGGACGGGAAGGAACCGTTGGTATTGCCCCTCGTCGTGGCTGGTGAAGAACGGCGGGGCGAGGGACGTGCCGAACGGGAGTGCGTCGATCCTTCGAGGCCCAGTTCAAGGGAGGTCTCCACGCGGTATACGGAAGGGACGCCGCGGGATGTCGAGGACGCGCTGGAGTGCGCGGCGGACGATCCCGCAGGTTGGCGGACGCGAACCGTGGACGAGCGGAACGAGGTTCTGGGAAAGGTGGCTGCGGAGTTGCGGCGGTCGCGCGGCTCGCTGGTGCGGGCGGCCTTGGCGGATGGGGG
Source organism: Planctomycetales bacterium (assembly GCA_044359065.1). Lineage (GTDB taxonomy): Bacteria > Planctomycetota > Planctomycetia > Planctomycetales > Planctomycetaceae > JAIXZD01. The sequence goes on from JBIKMW010000058.1 coordinate 23,681, forward strand.
GAAGGTCGTCACCGAGAGCGATCCCGAAGTGAGCGAAGCAGTGGACTTCGTCGAGTTCTACCGGTCGAGCGCGCGATGGTGGTACGAGCGCCCCGAGGTGGAGGCGCGACCGCGCGGGGTGGTGGTCGTGGTGTCGCCGTGGAATTTTCCGATCGCCATTCCCTGCGGGGGCATCGCGGCGGCGCTGGCGGCGGGGAACACGGTGATCCTCAAACCGGCGAGCGACACGGTGCGCGTCGCGCACGAATTGTGCGAGTGCTTCTGGCGCGGTGGAGTGCCCAGAACGGCGCTGCAGTTCTTGCCCTGTCCGGGCGGAACGGCGGGGGCGAAGCTTGTGGCGGACCCGCGCGTGAACGCGGTGATCCTGACCGGCGGGACGAGCACCGCCGAGCGAATGTTTTCGGCGACTCCGGATTTGCGGCTGTTCGCCGAAACGGGGGGCAAGAACGCCACGATTGTGACGGCGCTTTCCGACAGGGAATTGGTGATCAAGCATGTGGTGCAGAGCGCGTTCGGTCACGGCGGCCAGAAGTGCAGCGCGACCTCGCTGCTACTGCTCGAAGCCGAGGTGTACGACGATCCGATGTTTCGACGGACACTGTGCGACGCGGCGGCGAGCTGGTCGGTCGGCTCCGCGTGGAAGCTCGAAACGCGGTTGGGACCGCTGGTGCATCCGCCGACGGGAGAACTCGACGAGGCGCTGAAGACGCTGGAGCCTGGGGAGGAGTGGGCGCTGCGACCGCACCCCGTCGACGGGAATCCGTGCTTGTGGTCGCCGGGCATCAAGTACGGTGTCGTGGCGGGGAGTGTCACGCACACGACCGAGTTTTTCGGGCCGGTGCTGGGAGTGCTGCGCTTCGAGCGATTGGAAGAGGCGATCGAACTGGTCAACGCCACCGGTTACGGCCTGACAAGCGGTCTGTTCAGTTTGGACGAACGCGAGCACGAGGTGTGGAAGGAACGGGTCCGGGCGGGAAATCTGTACATCAACCGGGGAACGACCGGCGCGATCGTGCTGCGGCAACCGTTCGGCGGGCAGGGATTGAGTGGCTTTGGGCCCGGCATGAAAGCGGGGGGGCCGAACTACGTGCCGCAGTTTTTGGTGTTCCGGGAAAGGGTGGGTTCCGATGCCGGTACGTCAACCGGCCCACGTCCCGCGAACCGGGACTTGGCCGCTTTGTTCGATGCGCTGTCGGACCCGGCGGTGGTATCGGGGCTGGACCCGGCCGAAGTCGCGCGGATTCGCGTCGCGCTGGCGAGCCTTGACCGGGCGTGGGGGGACGAATTCTCGCGCGAACACGACCACTTCCGGCTGTTGGGGCAGGACAACATCCGGCGCTATCGGCCGTTCCGCGAGATTCGGGTGCGCGTCGACGAGCGCGACTCGGCGCTGGACCTGTTCGTGAGGACGGCGGCGGCGCGGGTCACGGGGGCGCGGGTTGTCGTCAGCGGACCGATGGAATTCGACTCGCCGGCGCTGGCGGCGCTTGATCGTGCGACGGAAACGTGGGGGGCGGGAGTCGAGTTCCTCGAAGAAGGGGAGGACGAATTGGCGGCGTGGTTGGGCGAACTGCCGCCGCATGCGAACGAACGCCTGCGTTACGCGGCCCCGGATCGGGTGCCGAGCGTGGTGCGACGCGCGGCGAACCGGGCGTTTCAGTACATCGCGGACGAACCGGTGACCGGGTGCGGGCGGCTGGAGCTATTGTGGTACGTCCGCGAGCAGAGCGTGTGCGCGGACTACCACCGGTACGGGAATCTGGGGACGCGAGCGGAGGAGGAGCGGGCGCGGGTGGAGTGAGGGGGCGAAGGGGTGAGGTGGTAGTCCGGGAGCCGCGGGACATGAAGATCCGCTCGTGACACCGGGAGCCGACTTTGTCGGGGGCTCACTCGCCTGCGTTCGAGGGCGCGAACGCGGAGAAGGTTCGAATTCGGGTGTTTGTCCAAAGGCGGTTAGGACTTGGCCCGACGGGTGGTTTTGCCCGACTGGGCGGAGGTGCGTTTGGCGCCGGACGAGGATGACGCTTTGGCGACTTTTCGGGCGGGCTTTTTGGTGGCCTTCTTCGCGGCGACTTTCCCGCTGTCGGCAATGTTGGTGAGTTTGCCGTCGACGTAGACCCAGCAGGCGGTCCCCGTGCGGTTGGCGAGGTCGAGGGCGTCTTGGAAGGCGAGCCGCGCGCTTTCAATCACCAGTTTGGCCGTTTCGTCCAACGTGGCGGGATCGACATCGCCGTTCGACCCGTACTTCAGATTCGGATGACGAATCATTTGCGTCTCCCTTGCTCCAGCAACACCGGAACCGGTCCCGTGTTGTCGTACACAAACCACTCGTCCACCAGCGGCGAATAGACCTTCCGGAAGTTGTGCCACCCCGCCCGATAGCGTCGGCGAATCACGTCGCCGGGGATGAAGTGACCCCCTTGCAGGACGCGGTTCTGCACGCGCTGCCACGCTTGTCGCACGGAACGCAGCCGCAGATACACCAGCGTCACATCATACCCCGCCCGACCTTCCAGGTCGGAATATGTTTCGCGTAGGTCAATCCGCTAAGCGTCGTTTCCCGGGCGAAATCGTCGCGGCGCTCAAAGCGGCGATGCATCTCGTCGAGCATCACTCGTCCGGCGGAGACCGCCACGTCTTCCGGATAAAGCAACGACAGCCCCGCAGCGAGGATGTCGGCGTTGATGTCGTGCGACCGGCCCCCACGCGCCGACAGGAACCGCCGGGCGAACGTCGTTTTACCGGCACCGTTCGGACCGGCGATGATGTGGACGCGAGGGGGCATGGGAGGGAACCGTGAGGTTCGGGGAAACGCGCATGGGAGTGGGCGTGACCGTAGAGACCCGCACCCGGATCACTGGCCGAACTCGATCACTGGCCGAAGCAGTAGAGGAACTCCTGCCGCGCGGCGCCGTCGCGCTGTGCGACGCGCAGGAAGATTTCTCCGCCACACGCGGCAGGGCTGGCGAACGAGTCGTTCCCCACCTGATTGGTGGCGGCGAGGTCGAACTTCGCGGGGTTGGGCTTGAAGACGTACATCGTCCCCACCTCGTCGGCCCAATAAATGTGGCCCCCTGCGAGGATCGGGGACGCGCTGACCGGTCCGGACAAGCGCTGCTTCCACATTTCTTTGCCGTCCTTGCCGCGCCAACAGAACATGACCCCTTGGCCGGTGAGACCATAAACGTGGCCTTCGGCGACGATGAGCGATTGTTCGTAGCACTTTTGGTTGTTCTTCCACAGCACCTTGCCGGTGCCGGTGGTGTCGACGGCCAGCGTTTCGGCTTTGGGGTAGCCGCCGCTCGCGAAGGCGATGGGGCCGTCCCACACGATCGTGCCGCAGGTGGCGGCGGTGGTGCCGGGCACGCTCCACAAATCCTTCCCGGTGGCCGGGTTGAACGCCGCCACTTTGTCGGCGCCGCTGAGCAACAGCAGATCGCGGCCACCGATATGGCCGACCGAAGGTGTCGAGAAGGTGATGTTGTCGGGCCGATCAGTCTTCCACTTCGGTTCGCCGGTTTTGCGGTCGAACGCGACGAGGAAACTCGGGCCGTCCCATTCACCCGCCACGATGACGGTGTCCTTATAGAGCACCGGAGAGGGGGCGTAACCGTACTCGTAACGGGTGGGGCGAAAGCGGCCGGCGTCGCGTTTCCAGGCGATCGAGCCGTCCATGTTCAGGGCGACGGTCTCGACCTTATCGTGGTGGTAGAAGCTGGCGTAAATCCGCTCGCCGTCGCAGGCGACGGTGGGGGTTGCTTCGGTGTTCTTCGGATGGTTGTGCTCGGGAAAGGCGCCGGTGCTGACATCGATCTTCGACAATTGTTTGCCGGTCGCGCGGTCGAAGCTCAACACGGAATGGATTTTCTGGCGTTCGTCGGCGGTCGTCAGGAACACCAACTTGCCCACGACCACCGGGGACGAGTGTCCGCGACCGGGGACGGGCACCTTCCACTTCAGGTTCTCGCCGTCGCCAAATTTGACGGGGTACTTTCCCGGGGGGGCAACGCCGTTGCGCGTGGGACCGCGCCACCACGGCCAATCGTCCGTCGCCGACAGCTTGGGGAAATCGCCGATGGCCTTGTCCTGGGCCGATGCATCCTGGGCCGAAGCGACGAATGTCGCGAGGGAGACAAGCGCGGCGGAAAGAAGTAGCCGTTGGAGAAATCGACGCGGAGAGACAATCATTTTGGGGCCTTGCGGGGAGTGAAGCGTGGAGCGCCGCTCGGGTGGCGGGCCGGGATGATACATCCACGAGGCTGGATATCGGAGACGAAACGGTATCCGCGAGCACTCTGGGGTGCGAGCCGCGGAGTGGGGAACGCGCGAACGGCAGGGCGCAGGACTGAGTCGGAGGGAGCGCGGGTTCACGTTCGTCCCCCGCCCACCGCAAAACTCTTGCAACAGGAACGTTCGATACAACCGGCCCAATCCGACGCGTTGCCGAGGCGGGGTGGTTCGGAGAGGGTTGGTTTGTCGCGATTTGGCTGCGCGGTCGCGGGCCGGTCGGGCCGCTTCGGGCTTGCGGCGGGCTGGTTCGCGTCCATACTGGATGGGGAAGATCCTGCGGGGGCGATGGATCCGATGTTTTCGGACCGGCCCCGCGCACCACCAAAAGCTGGAATTCTGGTACGACGAGGCCGACTCATGGGACGCTGGGCCCTGTTCTCCACGTTGATGGTTGCCGCATTGCCTGCGGGACTGGTCGGTTACCAGTTGTTCGTGTTCATCACGAACTACTCGGGCAACGCGCGCACGCTCCACCAGGTGATTGCCTACGGCGCGGGGGTCTGCGCGCTGGCAATGATTGGCCTTACCGTGGCCTCTCCCGCGCTTGTGCCCGCCGGTCCGGGCGGGGCCAAGGCGAAAGGGAAGAAGGACGCGGACGACGAAGCCGCACCCATGGAGGCCGAATCGTTCGGCGATTCGGGTGAACTGGCCGATGTCGAAGAGGTTGCCGACGACGAGGTGTTCGAGGAGGTCGAATCCGGCGAGATCGAAGAAGCCGGCTCCGATGAATTCGCAGAGGTCGAAGACGCCTCTTCCGAGGAAGTGGATGTGTTCGAGGACGTCGTCGACGAGGATGACAATGGGAAGAAGCGGAAGTGATTCCCCTGCGAAGTCGACCGAGCTTGGCGCATTCGTCCGAATGCGGGCCGCGCTGGTCGTCGCGCTGATGTCGGCGTGGGGACTCGGTTGTGGTGGAGGCCCTGAGGGGCCGCGACGCCTTCCCGTGTCGGGGCGGGTGACGCTTGACGGTCGGGCCGACGCCGAAGGACGCGTTCGCTTTGCCCCCGCTCAAGGAGTTTCCGGGCCGGTGGCGTCGACGGCCGTCAAGGGAGGGGCGTACCGCTTCACGAGTGCCGACGGACCGGTGGCCGGGGCGCATCAGGTCGTGTTCGAGTTGATGCCCTCCGCGGACGGTGCGGAGACGACGTCAAACGCGCCAAGCGGTCCCAAACCTCCGCCGGGTCCCAAGGGGGGCGGAGCCAGCCCGTTCCGGACGTTGATACGGGACGCGGTCGTCACAGACGGTTCGACAACGATGGACTTTGAGCTGACCTCTCCGACCGGCCCGTGAAGGAACACGGTGCGCACGAATTCGATTGCGATGCTGTCAATGAGCGCACGATATCGCGTGGATACCGGGGAAATCGTGACCTTCCGGGAGCGTGGAGTCCCTCGCTGACGCTTCGGGTTTCCAGGAAACGCAGTTGCGTTTTTCCGGCCGACCGCGAGTCACTCCGACAGGGTCACGGTTTGTCGGCCCTGTTCGTGACGCAGGCGCAATTGGCCGCAGGCGGCGTCGATGTCGGCCCCCTTGCGCTTCCGCACGGTGACGTTTACGCCGCGTTCCGTCAGCAGTTCGACGAATTTGCGCAGCCGGTTGCCCGACGGGTCGGCGTACGGAAGCTCCGTCACCGAATTGTGCGGGATGAGGTTCATGTGCGCCTGCCGGCCTTCCAGCAGTTTGGCGAGGTCCTCGGCCTGTTCGGGGCCGTCGTTGACCTCCGACAGCACGACGTATTCGTAGGTGATGCGGCGGCCGGTTTTTGCGAAGTAGGCGTCCGCCGCCTCCATGATCCGTTCGACGCCGATGTTCTTGTTAACCTTCACGAGGCTGTCGCGGAGCGCGTTGGTGGGGGCGTGGAGCGAAACCGCGAGATTGTATTGCCGGTCCAGCTCGGCCAATTCGAGGATTTTTTCGGGCAGCCCCACCGTCGAAATCGTGATCCGCCGCGCGCCCAGTCCCTGCCCCCCCTTCTCCTCCAACGATTGCAGGGCCTTGAGAAGTTGCGGCAGGTTCGCCAGCGGTTCCCCCATCCCCATCACGACGACGTTGGTGATCCGCTCCCCCTTGGGGAGGACGCGGTCGAGACGGGCGACCTGTTCGAGGATTTCTCCGGCGGTGAGGTTCCGCTGAAAGCCGAGCATGCCGCTCGCACAAAACACGCATCCCATGCCGCAGCCGACCTGCGTGCTGATGCAGATGGTGCGTCGGTCCTCTTCGCGCATCAGGACGCACTCGACGGCGTCCCCCGATTCGAGTTCAAGCAGCAGTTTCTCCGTGCCGTCGGAAGCGACTTGGTGTGCGACCTCCTTCGTCGAGAACAGGGCGAACTCTTCGGCCAAGGCCTGGCGGAGCGCCGCCGAGAGATCGGTCATCGCCTCGAACGAGTCGACCCGGTGCCCGAAGAGCCACTTGCGAATTTGGTCGGCGCGGAAGGAGGGTTCGCCGCGCGCGCGGCACCACTCGAGGAGTTCGGCGCGGGAGAGATTCCAGATGGAGGGGAGGGACATGGGAGGATGTGGAGGAAAGCGGGATGTGGTGCGACTGCGACGACGAATTGCCTGCCCCACGGTGGTGGCGGACGAAGCGGTGGCGGACAAAGCAGTATAACCTCGAACGATGGATAGCGTGCTTGCTGGATTCCGCGTGATTCGCGAGTTGTCGGCACGGTCGCCGCTTGTTGACCCCTTCCCGGCGGGGTAAAATCCAAGGCGTGTCCGCTTCGGCGGTCACGGCCTCTGCCATGTTCGTCACGGGTTTGAAGTTTGGTGACCCTATAACGACACTCCGGGATCCTGCCCGTTTTGGCCGCGTGTATATCCGCAGCCGGTTTCGTGCCGGTGGTCGGCTCACACAACCCAGTCGGCGGCTCCCACCTCAGTCATGAGCGGGTGTCACACAACCGGACCTGAACGGCATTGCGGTGGAGGCTTTTTGACGTGGACTCGCGGCGCGAGCGCCCTCACGGTGCTCGCGCCGTTTTTTTGTCATGGGGATTGGTACTGAGCGAGGGGGTACCAACGGGGCGAGGTCCCTTTTTCGTGGACCGATGGGCTTCGACTTCGGAAGAGAGCGTCTCGCTGTACTCCGCATGTTTGTGCGACCTGCGCCCGTGCTGACGCGGCGGATTACCGAAGAAGCTTCGCGCGTTTCGTGGAGCGTCTGACCCGAACACTGCCGCTGGGGGCAGTCCCCGCTTTCCGTCCCAAAACGAAACGGCCCCGGTGTCCATGTGGGACACCGGGGCCGGAGAAACTTCACGTTCGGCGGCAGGTTCGCCGGTCGCGTGTTACAGCACCGTCGAGATGCCGGGAACGGCGATCGCGTAGAAGCCTTCCGGGTTCGGCAGGCTGTTGGGGTTGGCCTTGAAGTCGAAGTCCTTGGGCATCAGGCTCAGCTTCGAGTTGAGGGCCGCTTCCCAGGTGATTTCCTTGCCCGAGTACGTCGCCATGCGGCCCATGATGGCCGTCAGCGAGCTGTACGCGCCGTTTTCCGCTTCGTTGAGCGGCTTCCCCTGACGAATGCTGGCAAACAGGTCGTCGTGTTCCTGTTGGTACGGGTCCGGACGTTCCCCCTTGTACTGCCAGGCGCCGTCCTTGCCGGCGATCTTGTGGGCGCTGATGTCGCAGGTCCCTTCGGTCCCGACGACATGCTCGCTGACGCTGTTCCAGCAGCCGGGGATCTGGCGACATTGGCTGAACATCTTCGAGCCGTCCGCGTAGTCGAATTCGACGGCGTGGTGGTCGTAGATTTCGCCGTATTCCTTGCCGACGCGGACCTGGCGGCCACCCATCCCGAACGCCTTCGTCGGGTAAGCACCCTTGACCCAGTTGATCACGTCGAGGTTGTGGATGTGCTGTTCACAAATGTGGTCGCCGCACAGCCAGTTGAAGTGGTACCAGTTGCGCATCTGGTATTCCATTTCCGTCTGGCCTTGCTGGCGGGGACGGACCCACAGTTCGCCCTGGTTCCAGTAGGCGCGGGCGAACTGGATCTTGCCGATCGCGCCGTCCTTCAACCGCTTGACCGTTTCGATGTACTGGAACTGGTGGTGGCGTTGCAGACCGACGCCGACGCCGAGGTTCTTTTCCTTGGCGATCTTGGCCGCTTCGACGACTTGCCGCACACCGGGGCCGTCGACGGCGACCGGCTTCTCCATGAAGACGTGCTTGCCGGCCTTCACGGCGGCTTCGAAGTGGATCGGGCGGAAACCGGGGGGAGTCGCCAGAATGACCAGATCGACACCGGCGTTCAGCACCTTCTGATAGGCATCGAACCCGACGAACTTGTTGGCCTCGTCAACGGCCACGCGGTCGGGTTGGCCTTCAAATTGCTTGCGGATGGCGTTGAGCGAGCCATCGAGACGGTCGGCGAAGGCATCCCCCATCGCGACGAGCTTGACGCTCCCCTTGGTTTTGAGGGCTTGCACGGCGGCGCCCGAGCCACGGCCACCGCAGCCGATCAGACCGACGCGAATCGTGTCGTCGCCACCGGCATAGGCACCGGGGAGGTGGGAGAGCGAACCGAGAACACCCGCGCCGACCGCCGCCACGGAGGAGGCTTTCAAAAAGTCGCGGCGAGACGCATTTTCCGACGTGGCGGAACGATCCTGCATGGTGGGGACTCCTCGACGACGAACGTCGAACGACCGTGTCAAAACACGCAACCCGTGGCGCCACGGGCCAAAACCAGCGTTCAGGATATCACGCGAAATCTTCACGGACAGCCCAAAACACCGAAAACCCGCTGCGTGAAGCGGCGTGCGGGGCGCGGCTCCGTCGACGCCGGGTAAGGAAGAGGCCCCGATTTTCGGGGTCGTGCGGGGGAGGTTGACCCGTCGCGCGAGGGCGGGTTCTCGGGTGGCGGAAACCTTAGGACTTTCGCCGCAAATCAGGGGACGAACACGCATTCCGGGGCGTTCAGGAGCGACCACAAGACATCTTCGGCATGCTCACGCCATTCGGGGGACAATCGCGCGGTGGGAGTATCCCCCGCCCGCGCCCGGCGTTCCTCCTCTTGGCGGATCAACGTTGCATCGGGATCGAGGTGGTTGGTCCAGGTGACGTAGGGTCCGGGTTTGGACCGGGCGGCGACTTGCGGGAAAGGCCCCGCCAGCCTGCGCTCCGGGTAGCCGGGGGTCAGGTACTCGACGAACCGCGTCCGTTCGTCCGCCGAGAGGGATCGCGTGAGCACGCGGAGGACCAAGCGCTCGACGAACCGCTCCACCGGTTGGTCCTCCAGGGCGAGAGCGGTCACCGCGTGGTCGTCGCTGAGGCGGGTCAACCAGGTCGCGACGACGCTGTTGGCGACCATTGCGGGTTGCGACGGCATCGCCGAGGAGTCGCGAGAAACGATCGCCTCGGGACGAGCCCCCTTCCAGCCGAACGCCTCCATCAAGTCGGCGACGGCTTGAACGCGTGGCAGCGCGAGGCTGGGACGGTCGCGCTCGTTCGAGGTGGAACCCAACATCCACGCCCGCGTCGCGCGACCGAGGCTGATCGAGTTGCCGATGTCGCGCTGGGCGTCGACATCGAGCGACAACTCCTCGACGACGAGCGGTTTCCCGGCGGCGGCGAACAGCGAGTCGACGACTTGCTCGGCCGTCATCCGCCGCGCGGCCCCCACGGTGTGCCAGATGTCGGCCTGCGAACGACCGGGTTCCGCCCGCCGCGCGTAGGCGCGGGAGGTCAGGATCGTGCGTACCAGGGGCTTCAAGCGGTGGCCGCCGCGGACGAATTCGCGAGCAAGCCACGCGAGCAATTCCGGATGCGGAGACTCCCCCGTTTCCCAATCGTGGACCGGCTCGAACAGGCCCCGCCCAGTGAACCGGTGCCACACGCGATTGACGAACACCTGCGAAAACCGTGTGTTGGCGGGATGCGTGAGGAGTGCGGCCAGGCGGTCTCGCGGGTCATCGGATTTCTCGGCGAATTCCGCCGCAAGTGCCGCCGGGACCAGGTCCTCGAACGGCCATGCGGGGGCCACTTCCGTACCCGGCTTGAGCGTCACGCGGATGAGCGGTTCACGGCCACCCGTGTGCAATTTGTCCTTCGGGACGGAACTGGTCGCGGGGACGGTGATCCCTTTTCCCGCGAGCAGTCCGGCCAATTCGAACAACTCCCGTTGATTGCTGGCATGCGTGGGGGAGTCGTGACAGCGGGCGCATTTCATATCGACGCCGAGGAACGTCCCCGCGAGGATCACACCTTTGCTGGCGGCGGGGACATCGTTCTGCGACGCCACTCCGAATCCCGCCGGACCGCCGCCGCGCTCGCTCCCGCGCAAACGCACGAGTTCCGTTACGAGCAGGTCGAGCGGTTTGTCGTCCGCCAGCGACTCGCGCAGCCACCACCGGAACGGACCGGTGTTGTTGAGCGTGGGGTTGAGGATGTTGGGATTCTCGGCGAGCAGGTCCTGCCAGAATCCCATCCAACCGTCGATCCTGCGCGGGTCGTCCAGCAGCCGATCCACCGCGCGTTCGCGGCGGGTGTCGACGGGATCGGCCAGGTACGCGTCGATTTCCTCCGGCGAAGGAGAGACACCCGCCACGTCGAGCGTGACTCGGCGCAGGAACGTCAAGTCGTCCGATGGAACGTCCGGCTCCGTCCGGGCGGGGCGTTCGAGTGGCCAACGGGCTCCTTCCCGAATCCACTTCGCCAGCGTGTCGCGTTCGGCGCGGGTGGGGCCCGTTTGCACCGGGCGACCGGTACGCTCCGCGTCGGCGTGAACTGCGGATGGCTTCGCCGCACGGGGAGGCATGCGGCTGTCGTCGTCGGCCTCGATCCGCGAAATCAGTTCGCTCTCGTCGGGCTGGCCGGGGACGATGGCGGGCGAACCGGCGTCGGTGGGGCCGAGCGCCAACCGGGCGACATCCAACCGGAAGCCCCCCTTGGCCCGCGCGCCGCGATGGCATTCGACGCAATGTGCGTCGAGGATCGGTTTGACATCACGGTGGAAATCGACGGCGCCCCGGTCTTCTGTCGCGAAACCCCGCAACGCCGCGGACAAGTCGGCCGCCAAAAAACGGTCGACGGGGTGCGGGCCGCTCGCTTCCGTCGGGGGCGGAACGGGGGTATCGGGGGTCTCGGCCAAGTGTTTCGCGGTCAACTCCGCGCGGCGATTCCAGTACGGTGCGGACCGGGAGCGCGACTCCGCCCGGCGCCGGGCGTTCAACCGTTCGAGCGTGGTCGAGGCCCGTTCGGCATAAGCCCGCCAGCCCGCTTCGGTGTAAGCGGGCCCCGGCCCGTTTGGCGAGATCAACCGGAACTCGGCCTCACCTTCGAGCGAGATCGCGGCTGCCAACTCGCCCAAGTCCGGGCGGCGGCGGGATTTGCCGATCGCTCCGCCCGAGATCGATTCGAGGATGACCCGATAGGTACCCGCCTCACAATCTCGTTCGCACCAGGCTTCCCGGACGCCGGGGGGGGCGAAGTGGAACTCCGGACTCAGATCGAGCCAGCTCTCCGGTTTGCGCACGAGGGCATGGCCGTCGTTTTCCGGAGAGGGGAACGGTGTGGCCAGAAGCGTTTCGCCGCCGAGGTGCAGGACCGTCGCACCGCGACCGCGCACCAGGAAGCGGTGCCGACCCGCCGGGAGTCGGACGAAGGCGGTGGCCCGGATCAGGAACGCCGGTTCGCGATCGCCGCGCACGCCGGTATCGACGTACTTGAACGGCATCTCGACGAAGCCGAACGCGTCGGCGAACCAACGTTCGGTCGCTATTGGGGCGATCGCGGGCCACTCCGTGCCGTTTCCCGCAATCGGCTCGCAAATCTCAACGCGGACCTGGTCGACGGAATCGCGTCCGCCGGCCCCCTCCGACAGATCGGCGACGAAGCCCGTCAGGTCGTTGGTATCGACCCAGGGCACGCCCTTGACGACGGGCCGTTTGCCGAGGTCGACCCCCGCCGTTTCGCCGACATCGTTTCGAGAGTCATCGGGAGGAGCGGCCTGTACGAAGGCTGCTCCTCCGAGCAGGACAACGAGGACGATACACACCCCGTGATCCGTTCGCCGTCGAACTTCGCTCGACGTGGCCTTGCATCGGAGTCCGCACCGCATGTCACACTTCCTCTCTCAGACACCACGCGGATATGCGACAAGAGCACGTTGGCCAAAGGCCAGCGGCGAAGATTCAGGGAGTCTCCACTGCCAACACGCTCCCGTCCGAGCCTCCGACGCACACCAGCGTTCCCAGTTTCCTCGGTCCGAATGCCAGCATGCGCCCGACATCGACTCGCGACAAGCGCTTCCCCGTCGCCAACTCGTGACGGCAGACCACTCCCGAAACAAACGCCACGAGGACCTCGCCGTTGTCCACCAGCGGCGGGCCGGCCAGCGGGCCTTCGGACTCCGTCTCCCAAGCCGTCGGGAGGTCGTCCCCCGTCCCGCTTGTACCTGTCCCATTTTTACCAGACCCGTTTGTACCAGCCCCTTTTGCCACCACCTTGCCGTCGCGCGTCGCTACCGCGAGCAGATTTCCCAAGGCATATGGCCCCGAGCAGCCGGGTTCCGGAGCCGCGGTGCGTGCCGCGGTGTCCAGGGTCCGGGCGTCGATCAGCACCAGTCGCCCTTCGCGGTCCAACACCGCCAGTTGGTCGCCGATCCTTGCGATGAGCGAATCGGCGGCGACCAGGTCGTCCCGACGGGTGACGAGCGCCAAGTGCGGCGAGGGGTCCGTGCGCCATTCCCAACGTCCCAGCAGGCCATCGGCCCGCGCCGCCAACACCTGGTTCTCGTCGCCAACGACCACCTGGGTCCACGTTTCGGGCGTCCCCTCTCCCAAAGGGGCCAACCACTCGTCCCCCCGTTTCTCGCCGGTGGAGGAAACGACCTGCAACTTGCCCGCCAACGGCAACACCAAACCCGCCTTGATCTCGATCGGAGGGGCGACGAGCGCCTCGGGAATCGGGACTTTGTCGAACCCGCCTCCATCTCCCTTCACGATCCAGAGCGCGGGGCCGGTCCCCCCGGCGGCGACCGCGAGGCGATCGGCCCCCAGGTTCGTCGCCAACAGCGGAACCTCCAGCCCCTCGGGGAGCGGCAGCGGAGGCAAGCCCTGCAGTTCGGTACCACCTTGCACGACGCGCGAGGCCGGAACCCGGAACAGTTCCCCCAGGTCGTTCACGAGCGTGATCGAACCGTCCCCACGGGACGCGGCGGCCAACACCTTGGCGCCGACCGTCACCGAATATTGACCAAGCATTTGCGAGCGTTCGATCCGGCCCACCTGCACGGCCCGACTGAACGGAAAGCGTTTGCCCGCGTAGATCGACTCGTTCTCGAATTGCAGCGGTTGGGCCGACAGTCCCAGCGGCAATTCCGGCTTGGCCGCTTCCAACGTGCGCGCACCCATGATCAGCCGCCGCACCGCGCTACCGGTCATCCACACCTGGTCGTCGGGGCCCGGCAAGATCGACACCGGTCCCTCGTGCGGCTTGTCGGGGCGGTAACGACCGGCGTCGGCCAAAGCCGACTCATCGTCGGTTTCCGACAGCGCGAGGACGGCGATCCCTTCGGGGAAGACCGGCACGAACAAGTGCTTGCCGCGCAGTACCGGGCGCTGTCGGACTTCGCCGACCACGGATTCGCGGGCGATCTCGCGCAGCGTTTGTTTCGATGCGTCGAATTTCAGCAGTCGCACCCGACCGCTCCCGGGGGCGACGATCTCACCCAGCACGAGGTAATCCCGCACGGCCACTGGTTCCGCCACGACCGATCCCGCCACGTGACCCGTCCAGAACGTCCCCTCCAGGCCCAACGGTCGCCGCCGCAGAATGTGCATCAACCCACGGTCGCCCGCTTGGAACACATGCTCGCCCGAGGGAGACAACACCGGCCCCGTGGCGATAGGTTGGCCGAAGCGCGCTTCGGCCAGTTTCTCGCCGGTTTCCGCGTCGTACTTGGCGAGCCGCCCGTCCGCGTAGGCCACCAGCACCTGTCCGTCCGCAAGCGCCGGCAACCCCGCCGGAGGGGCGTCAGAAGGTTGCTCCCACACCGATTCGCCCGTCGCTGCGGACAACTTCACCAGCGCCTTGTGACGCGAAGACCACGCCAGCCAACCGAGCGGATTGCCGGGGACGACAAGCGGAAAAAACGGGGGATTCGGGCCGAGCGATCTCCGCCAATTCACGTCCCCGGAAACACTGTCGAGACGGAACAACGTGTCCCCACCCCAAGCCATGACTCCCGAGTTTTGCGACGGCTCGTCCGATCTCAACCGGGTGCGGCGACCGAGAAACAGCGACGGAACGGGCAATGTCGTCGCGGGTTTGGTCGCCGCGACCGAGTCCTCGTTGACCTGACACAGCTTCTTGGCCAGGTCGTGGATTTTGGTCAACCGCGTCTGAACGGTTCGAGCGTTCGAGGCGGTCTGAAACCGTCGCGTCAGTTCGCGCCAGCCGTCGAGCGAGTCGTTCAACGCGGAGGCCGCCAACGCGGCATCGATCCGCGCCAGCAGGGTGTCGACCTCTTTTTGCTCGGCGAGCGCGTTGCGGGCGGCTAGCAGGTTCGACTTCACCGACGCGAGCAATTCGGTCGGCGGCGAATCGGTCGGGCTCCACAAGTCGAGCAAGCGTTCCCCCGCGTGGGCGAATTCGAGGTCCTCGGGACGCCGAGCGCGGACAACCGCTTGCGCCGCACCGATGGCCACGTTGCCAGCGGTCTTGACGAGGAACGTCCGCAATTCGCCCGCAGGGTCCTGGAATTCCGCTTCGTTCTTGAACTCCGCGACCAGTGCGTCGATCGCCGCCAAGCCGCGTTTCCA
>JBIKMW010000007.1:0-114695 GCA_044359065.1 Planctomycetales bacterium
CGCCGTACTGACATGCGCTCGCGATGGGGCCGACGGCAAGGTCGTGTCCAAACTCCGCGGTTTCATGCGAAAATTCGAGAGAGCCTTCGATTTGCTCGGCATCTTGTAAAAGGCGAAAGCCCTGGGAGGGTTTGCGGGGCCTTGGCTTCGGGGGGGGTGGCAGGCTGGGCGAATGGATCCGAGGCCGACTCGGCACGATCCCAAAAATCGCACACGACTCCGGGGAGGCGGGCGAGGCGCCCATCCGGTTTGGAGAGATAAGGGGCGCCCCAATCTCATGGAAACATGCGACCCGCTCGCGCGTGTCAGCGTTTTTGCAGTATTTTGCGGGCGGAACTGAGCGCTTTATCGAATTGCTCTTCGCCCGGGCCCGGCTTGGAGGCCGAGTCCGAGACCATCGCTTTCCAGTGGTCCTTGACGGCGAAAAGCAACTGCTGCCGCGCGGGGTATTTCGCGCCCGCCGATTTCTCAAGCGATTTGCGGTACCCGTTGATCTCGGACTCCACGTCCTTGGCGTACTTCTCCCAACCGGCAGAGTCGTTCTTGGAGCGGAAGTCCTTGAGTTTCGTGTGGTGGCTCCGCAGCTTCTGGTAGATCCCCATTTCCCACGAATTGCCGCCACCGAACAGTTTGCCGATGTTGATTCCCGCGCTCGGCAGGTACACCACCGCCCCGACCACCGCGAGCACCGACAGCAGGATCGCCAATTGGGCATTCTTCGACAGATTGATTTGTATGCCGCCGCCGGCGGACTTCTTCTCCGTCACCTTCTTCAGCATGTCTTTGGTGAACAACGGTTCGAACTTCTGGGCCGGCTTCTCGGTGTCCTTCTTGACCTCGGCAACGGGGCTGGCGGCGACGAGATCCGCCTTCTCCTGTTGAAACTCCTCCCGTGACTGCACCTTGATTTCGGCCAACCCCTTGCCTGCGGCGGCTTTCTTCGGAGTCGAAAACAACTCTTCGACCGAACCGGACTCGAACCAATCCCCGTTTTCTCCGAATTTCACGTGGTCCTTGGGGGTGAGCCGTCCCGCTTTCGCCCATTCGACCAGCGTGTCGATCGCCACTGGCCCGTACTGCTGGTTGTTGGTCCAGCAGTACCACTGAGCGTCCTCGGCCACAGGAGCCGCAGCAGGGACAACCACAGGGGCTGCGGGTGCGCTGTAGCCCATCTGGACCGGCATCACCGGCATGGGGGCAACCGGCATCGGGGCGACTGGAATGGCCGCGAAAGGGAGGGGGGCCGCAGGCAGCGGCATCGCGCCCACCGGAGAGACTCCCGGCGCCGGAGCCGCGGGGGAGTGCACTCGCGCCGCCGGGACGGGAACGACCGGAGCTGGCGTCGGGGGTGCCTTGGCGGCGGGCGTCGAGGGGGGGCTCGAGGGCTTTGCCTGGAGAGGCTTGGGGGTTGCGGTGGGAGCGGACGCGGGGGCTTTCGCGGGGCCGGAGGGGGTTGCGAACCGCGAGGATTGAGTTCGGGGATTTGCGGCTGGTGTCCGGGCCGGGGGGGGGGCGGGCTCGGAATCGCCCGAATCGATCATCAATTCGGACAAATCATGGAATTCGTCGAGCGAACTGGAACCGGAAGCGCCGCCGGAGGACGTGCCTGCCACGCTTTCACTGACGGAGGAAAACAGACCGCGTGTCTTCTGCGGAGTGAAGCGATCCGATCCGGGACCGCCGTCCCTGGATTCCGCCAGGTTCAATTCGGCGACTTCAGACACCCGCTGCCAAGGGCGCCCCTTGTCCATGCGGACTTCGTCGTTTCCCGCCAATTGCCCGGTGCGAATCATGTCGCGAAGGTCGTCGGCGGAAACCGGCCCGAATTCCTCGCCAAGCATCTTGTAGAAGCAATTGTCGGACATTTCTCGACCCATACCTTGTTTTCAGGGCCCCATGGTTTTCAAAGCCCATGTCGTCCCCGCATCGTCCCGCAAAATCGGCGCCCACGCCGGTGTCCCGATCAAGCCCGCGCTGCTGTGATGGTACGGCAAACGGGATCGTATCGGGACTTTCGGGGCGGAGGATTCCCGCGCTCTCCCTCGGACTCGATTGTACCCCGAGAAGAGCCGTGGTCTTCTCAAATCTTGACGATCCATCCAGAGGATTTGATGAGCGATGGGCGTTGCAGGGGGGGGGGCGCGAGCGTTTCGCGCGGTCTTCGCAGGGTGCACACGTTCGTTTCCGAAACCTTGGCACGGCGAACGGGGTTATACTGCAACGGACGCGGCGACTCATTTTCGACGGTCGGGAAGGATCACCCCAACATGCGGCGCAAGGCTTTCGCGGTTTATTCGGGTTTGGTGTGCGTTGCCTTGGCGGCGGTGTGCGGGATTTGGACCCGACCGGGCCGGGCCGCCGATTACTCCAAGGTCGATTGGAAGAAGCGCTTCGACGAGCTCGACAAGAACCGGGACGACAAGGTCACCACCAAGGAGTGGGCGCAGTCGGCGCTGTTTCGGCTGATTGACGCCGATGGCAACGGGGAAATCACGCGGGACGAAGCCCGAAAGTTTTTCGAGAAGGGGTCACCGCAACCGGCTGTGCCGCCCGCAGCCACTGCGGAAGAGAGTGCGGGAAACAAAGCTGCGGATGTGGTTCCGGCGGGGAAAGGTCCGCGAGTGCTGCCGGCGTCGGCTCGTTCCGTCGGGCGATTGGTTCCGGACATCGAGTTTCGAGACATTGAAGACAAGCCGCATCGCCTGAGCGAGTACAAGGATCGGGCGGTCGTCGTTGTGGCGATGACGAGCACGACCTGTCCGCTGAGCCAAAAATTCCTGCCGAGTTTGGCGAAGCTGGAACGGGAGTACGCCGCAGCGCGTGTGCAATTCGTGTACGTAAACAGCATTCCGACGGAGAAGCCTGCGGAATTGCGGGAGTTGGCGGGGCGAGAGAAACTCGCGGGGCCGTATGTGCACGATGCCAAGGAAGAGTTTGCCCGCGCCGTCGGAGCGACCTCCACCACCGACGTGATCGTGCTCGACGGTGCGCGGACGGTGCTCTATCAGGGGTGTGTCGACGACCAATATGGGTTGGGGTACTCGCTGTCGGCCCCACGGACGGCGTATCTATCCGAGGCGCTCGATGCGATTCTGTTGGGGATGACGCCGGTATACGCCGCGACCACCGCTCCCGGATGCGTGATGGACACGGACGAGGTCGCCACGAAGACTGGTGTCGCGGAGACCGGCGTGACGTATCACGAGCGCGTGGCGCGGATCGTGCGGCAGGCGTGTGTGGAGTGTCACCACGACGGGGGGGTGGGCCCGTTCGCGTTGACGACGCTCGACGATTTGAAGGCCCACAAGGGGATGATTCGCCAAGTCGTTGAACAAGGGACGATGCCCCCCTGGTTTGCCGCGCCGGCTCAAGAATCCGGGGCTGGAAAATCCGGGGCAGAGAATGCGGCGGCGGTGTGGCGGAACGACCGCTCCTTATCGTCCGCCGACAAGCGCGATCTGCTCGCGTGGTTGAATTCGGACATGCCCGAAGGGGACCCGGCCAACGGTCCGCTCCCCTATGCGGCACCCGGGCACTGGAGTTTGGGGACTCCCGACCTGGTCGTGCGACTGCCGCAACCGATCGCCATTCCCGCGACCGGCACCATGCCGTACCAGAACGTGGCCGTCGAGACCGGATTGACGGAAGATAAGTGGGTGAGCGGCATGGAGGTGCGTCCGACCAATCGGGGGGTGGTGCATCACGTGTTGGTGTTCGTCATTCCGCCCGGCAGCGGCGAGGCGGGGAATCGGGACGGGGACGACGACGAACGCCGCGGCTTCTTTGCCGCGTATGTTCCGGGGGCGACAGCCACACGGTATCCCGACGGCTTTGCGAAATTCCTGCCGAAGGGATCGAGGTTGCGGTTCCAACTGCACTACACGCCGAATGGTTCCGCCGCCGAAGACCGGACGGAATTGGCGCTGACGTTCGCCGACCACGCGCCGCGACACGAGGTGAAGGTCACGGGGATTGTTGATCCGATGCTCCGGATTCCTCCCGGGGCCGCAAATCACGAAGAAGGGGCCACGCTGCGTGTTCCAGCCGACGCGAAGCTGTTGGGATTGATGCCGCACATGCATGTGCGGGGCAAGGCGTTCCGTTACGAATTGGTGGACGCGACCGGCAAGACGGAGACATTGCTCGACATTCCGCGCTACGACTTCAACTGGCAATTGGGTTACGTGTTCGCGCAACCGAAGGATGTGCCGGCGGGATCGACGCTGAAGGCGACCGGGTGGTTCGACAACAGCACGGGGAACGCCGCCAATCCCGATCCGACCAAGACCGTGAAATGGGGGCCGCAGACCGACGATGAGATGTTGATCGGTTACGTCGAGTACTACCTGCCCGGCGGGGAACCCGGAGCGCCGACGGCCTCTTTCGGGAAGATCGGGGGGGCGGGTTTGATCGGTCAGATCGAAAAGGTGTTCCGCGAGGTCGACGAGAATCAGGACCTGCAAATCACCCGCGCGGAGTTCGAGCGGATCGGAAAGTTCGCCCCCCGTCTAGCTGGCAACAAAGCGCTGATGGACGGCCTGTTCGCCCGGCTCGACAAGGACGGAGACGGGATGGTGACGACGAAGGAACTGCAACGCTTGCGCGAGTAGGTCGCCCCGGCCAGCGCATCACCGGAATCGAATCGGCTGGAACCCGTCGTGGTTGCTTGAACCGCGACGGGGAATCGCTGATGCTTGGCCGTTCAGCGGAGGTTCCAGCGGGAGCGCTCCGGCGAATGACGAGCACCGGCGGGGATGCGGACATGACGGAACGAACGACGGGGGGAGCGGACGGCCTATGACGGACCTCTCCGCGCTCGAGAGTCTGCGCGGCAATTTGCGGCGTGTGTTCCTCGGCAAGCCGTCGGTCATCGACGCCACGATCATTTCCGTGTTGGCGGGTGGCTCGATTCTGTTCGAAGACGCGCCGGGAGTGGGCAAGACCACGCTGGCTCGCGGGCTGGCCCAGTCCGTCGGATTGCAGTTTCAGCGCGTGCAATTCACGCCGGATTTGCTGCCGGCGGACATTCTGGGGGGCTCGATTTATCGACCGGGGGACGGTTCGCTGCTGTTCCGTCCGGGACCGATTTTCTGCCAGGTGCTGCTGGCGGACGAGATCAACCGGGCGTCGCCAAGGACGCAGTCGGCGTTGCTGGAGGCGATGGGGGAACAGCAGGTCACCATCGAAGGAGAACGCCGTCCGTTGCCGCGGCCGTTCATCGTGCTGGCCACGCAGAACCCGCTCGAATTTCACGGAACCTATCCGCTTCCGGAAGCGCAGCTCGACCGGTTTCTGTCGCTGATACCGCTGGGCTATCCCGATGCGGAAACGGAAGTCGAGATTCTTTATTCGCAGCGAACTTCGCATCCGCTGGACTCCATCGTCCCGGTCATGCGTCCGGAGGATTTGATCGAGATGCAGGGGCGGGTGGCGGAGGTGACAGTGGAGCCGCTGGTGGCCCGTTACGTCGTCGATGTCGTTCGCCGCACGCGCGAGGAACCGCGGGTGAGGTTGGGGGCCAGTCCGCGAGGTTCGTTGATGCTGTTCCGCGCAGCGCAGGCAAGCGCGCTGTACAGCGGCCGCAAGTACGCGACCCCGGACGACGTGCAGCGCGTGGCCCCGTTTGTGCTGCCGCACCGCTTGCATGTCACCGGTCAGGCACGCGGCACGACGGCCGCGCGGCACGAGATTGTGGCGGACGTGCTCGCGGCGGTCCCGGTGCCGGTGTGACGATTTCGGCCGTCGCCAGGATGAGGTTGTCGCCGTGACGCGTTGCTGATCGTGGGTGAGGCGAAATCGAGAATCGCAGCTCGTTCGCGTCATGGCCGAAGATCCGGGCCTCGCAAAAGAAGAGAGCGGGGGAGCGGATCGAAACAGGATCCACTCCCCCGCTCTGTGGTTTCCAACGGACGATTGCCTCACACGGTCGCGGCGTCCCACGCTTGGTCAAGCGCGGTGCCGAGCGCGGAGAACAAGAAGTCGAGATCGCGCGGGGTGGCCGATCCACCGGTGCGGCGGTCTTGTGGTTGGTCGAGATTCGACGTCGGGGCGACCGGATTCGACGTGACCATTCGCGTCCCCGCCTGGACGAGGCCGGCGATGCCGGTCGTGTCGGGGGTGGTGGGGTTGGCGACGGGCGATTCGGTCGACGACGACGATTGCGGGGCGGCGAGTGTTTCGGTCGGATCGGCTTCGAAGCCACGAACACCCGATGTCGTGGCCGCCCGTCCCGTCACGACGAGGGAGAAGCCGAGCAGCGCGCCCGTGTCTTGGGTGGCCGCGTCGCGGATTTCGAGCCGCCAGGTCCCGTTGGCCGATTTTCCGTCGAAGGCGGACAGCAGCGTCTCTGGGCGGAAGGTCCCTGAGAACGGCGCCCTTCCCGCCGAAATTGCCGTGGTGGCTTCGTCGCTGAATGTGGTGTTGGTCAGGTTGTCGCCCGAACCGCCGCGGCGGTTGAAGAGCGTCACGCGGGTGCCGTCGGGATGGATGGCGGTGATGATCAGGTCGCTGTCGTACGTGTGTCGCAGATTGACCTTGAAGTCGATGTCGTCGATGGTCAGGTTCGACGACACGATCAGCGACGAAGAGATCGTCGCGTTGTCGCGGATGGTGACCTGAGTGGTGCTCGTGAAGGTATTTGTCACGACCGCGGCGATAGCACGGGTGCCGGTAAAGCGGTCTTGCGTCGCTTCGCCGAAGGTGGTGTCGCCATCCTGATTCAGGCGGTTTCCGGCGGTATCAGCGACCGTGGGCTCGACGATCAGCGAGTAGGTCCCCGCCGTTGTCTGTCGGGCGAAATTGAGTGTGAAGGAAGAGTTACCGTTCCCTGCGACGATGCTCGTCAGCGGAATCGACTGGCCGCTTGGCGAGAGCAGACGGACGCTGGAAGCCGTGACGGTCGAGGCCTGCATCGCTTCCGAGAACGTGACGGTCGCGCTGGTGATGCTCGATGTGTCTCCGCCGAACGTCGCGCTCAGAACTCGCGGCGCCGTCGAGTCGACAGGAGTTGTCCCGGTCAACGCGCGGTTGACGTTGAGGCGGGCTCCGTTCGCGACCAAGCCGTTGAGGCCGGTGATCCTGTCGGCGGTCGTGTACAGGCGGCTGATGACTTGCGAGTACGTGAGATTCGGATTGGCCGACCACACCAAAGCGGCGGCACCCGCCACGAACGGCGTGGCCATCGAAGTGCCGCTGAACGACGAGTACGTGTTGTTGGGGGTGGTGCTCAGGATGCCGACGCCCGGGGCGGCGATGTCGACGGTGGTTGCACCGTAGTTCGAGAACGACGCCCGACGGTCGCTCGAATCGGTGGCGGCGACACTGATCACGTTGTCGTAGTTGATGTTGGCCGGGTAGGAAGGAACCGCGTCGTTGTTACTGTTACTGTTGCCGGCGGCGGCGACGAAGATCACGCCGGCGGCGCGGGCACGGGAGACCGCGTCGTTCAGGGCTTGATTGAAGCCGCCTCCACCCCAACTGTTGTTGAGAATCTTCGCGCCGTTCGCGACCGCGTAGTTGATGGCGGACACCGCGCCCGAGGTGGCCCCGGAACCGCTCGCCGTCAGGAACTTCAGCGGCATCAACTGGACGTTCCAGGCGACGCCCGCAATGCCGACCCCGTTGTTTCCGACCGCGCCGATGATCCCCGCCACATGGGTCCCGTGGGCGTTGTCGTCGAACGGATCGGCATCGTTGTTGGCGAAGTCCCAGCCGCGGATGTCGTCGCGGAACCCGTTCCCGTCGTCGTCGATGCCGTTGCCGGCGATCTCGCGAGTGTTGCGCCAGATGTTGGCGGCGAGATCCGGGTGGTTGTAGTCGATCCCCGTGTCGATCACGCCGACGATGATCGATCGCGAACCGGTCGTGGTGTTCCAGGCTTCCGGGGCATCGATGTCGGCGTCGTTGAGGCCGCCGGTCTGGCCGATGTTATGCAGACCCCATTGCGACGAATAGCGCGGGTCGTTCGGTGTGGCGGCGACTTGCACGCGGAAGTCGTATTGGGCGTATTCGACGTCGGTCCGGGCTTTGTAGGCGTTCAGCACGTCGTCGACGTTGAGGCTGGCGTCGACGTTGACCTTGAACAGGCCGGGAACCAGGGAGTACGACTCGCCCAGCGAGGTCCCCGCCAGCGGCTCGATTTTCGCGTTCTCGCGGAACTTCACCAGGATTTCCGAACCGCCGAACGCCACGGCCTCGTCCATCCCGGAGGCCGACAGCACTTGCCGGGTTTCCAAGGCTTCGACTTGCCAAGTGCGACGCAACGAAACTCCACGACGACGGTTGGACGACTGACGAAAGAACATGAAATCCCCAAGGTGCGTGGAAAGCCCCGCGACACGTCCCTGCGGGATGGGTCGACACGGGGCCATTTTGAGTGAGGTGGCGATCATGCCCGATCGGGCGGACGCTGACCGCGCGGCCCGAGGATGCGAAGTTCGTTCGCGGTCTTTTCGAGGTGAACGAACCAACCGCGAAGTTCTTCCGTCGATTGGAAGTGAATTGCCGCGGAGATTCCGCAAATTGCGGGCCGGAGCATTGTTTCGACTTGGGCGACGCGGT
Source organism: Planctomycetales bacterium (assembly GCA_044359065.1). Lineage (GTDB taxonomy): Bacteria > Planctomycetota > Planctomycetia > Planctomycetales > Planctomycetaceae > JAIXZD01. The sequence goes on from JBIKMW010000007.1 coordinate 8,560, forward strand.
GTCGGGCGACCCGCAAGAGCAGCGGGTTGGACTCACGAACCGTAGGTCCGAAAACCGCGAAAGGGAAATTGTTTTTTGGGATTTCCGACGATGTTGCTTTTTGGCAACACGCTGCGGGGCAAGCGGTTACGACGAGCGGCGAGCCTGTCTGTCACCGTCCGGCCACGGAGCGGCGACCACACTCAGGGAGCGGCTTTCTCGGGGACGACCCAATCGACCGTCACCAGTTCCGTGCCGCGACGGACGACGAGCCGCAATGTCTCCCCTGCTTCCAACTTTCCAAGCTGTTCTTTCAAAACGCGGCACGACGAAATCAATTCGTCGTTCACGAACAGCACGAGGTCGTTGGGGAGCAACCCTGATTTTGCGGCGGGGGAACCAGCGGCCACGCGATCGATGAAGGCGGGGGTCCGTGGCACCACGTCCGGCACCATCACCAGACCGAAATCTTCGGACCGATAACGTTGGGCCGCCGAGGTTCCCTCGGCCAATTCGGTTTCACGGTCTTTCTTGCGATTGAACTTTCCGGTGCGAATCTCGTCGATCGCCTCTCGGAGTTCGCCAACCGGGACGGCATAGTTGATCCAGGTACCGGTGCGGGCGTTCCGGACTTCGCGACCAATCATCGCCAAAAGCCGCCCGTCGCGCGTGGTCAGTACGCCTCCTCCGCCGCCGGAGTTGTTCGTGATGGCGTCGACGATGTACACCGGCCCCTTGTAGGGGATCTCAAACACCCCTTTGCGGGCTTCGAGCCGCGTGCGGGCCGAGATCACTCCGTGCAGAACGGTCATCGGCTCGTCCCCACCGGCCACGCGGAACATGTTGCTGAGGGCGTACACGCGCGTTCCCGGCCCCGCCTCGGCCGCGTCGGCCAGATCGAAGAACGCCAGGTCCTCGGCCTCGATCTTCACCACCGCGACATCGAGTTCCGGGTCGGCCCCCAGGACCTTTCCCTCGAACTTGCGTCCGTTGTGCAACACGACGGACACGACTCGTTCGTCCAGGACGTGGTCCCAAATCGTGACGATGTGTCCTTCCGCCGACACGAGGAAACCCGTGCTGTGGGGCTGCAAGCCGCGCAAGCCCCCCGCGCCGACGATCTTGACCAACTTGCGGTTGGCGGATTCGATGGCGGGACTGGCCGCGAAGTCGGCATCGGCGGCGATCACCGACGACGAATGCGCGAGCGTGACCGCGAAGGCGAACAGCAGTCCAAGGCAAACAGGCGACCGGCAGAGAGTCATGGACCGTCCTTGAGGAACCGGGAGCGGCGACGCCGGAGCGCGAGGCCACAGCCAAGGCATATGGTTATGCCAAGTTTGATTATGCCGGGTCGCTCGGTCGGCGTGGAGTCCGGAATCGTGACTCGCACGGAGTTGGTCGGCAAAAAATCGCCGGTCGCCCGCTGCCGTCAGGGGGCGAGGTATCGCCGCGCGGTCATCACGAGGGCGACCCCCAGGTCGCGGCTCCAGAGATTGATCATCCGCAAGGCGGCGGGAGAGAGGTCTTCCTTCGCGTACTGGAGCATGTGGACGCTGGTGTCGAATCCCCAGCCGAGGCGTTGGAAAATCCCGAGAAACGCCGGGCGATACCTGCCGCGATAGTGGGACGACGCGAGGCGGTTTTCGACGGCGACGAGCTTCGCTTCTACCCAATCTTTAACGGGAAGCGAGAGCTTCCAGCTTCCCCAGAAACCCGCGGCGAGGAACGCGAGGGCTGTGATAGCGGCCAACGCCCTGCCGACCGAACCTGGCGCGAAAAAGCCCGTGCCGAATACTCGTTCCAGCAGAGATCCCGTCAATGAGCCTAAGGAGGAAAAAGCGGCAAAAACGACGATGGCCAGGATCGCGCACCACACGGCGCGGCTGTTATTCTTCCTCCACAGCGAAAAGAACTCCCACGCCAACGCGCGCGGCGAGAAGCCTCCGATCCCTTCCTCCATTGCCTTGAGAGCCGCGTGCAATCGCTGCGCGTCCTGTCCCAGGTCTCGCTCAGAGTCCACTCCCTCTCGCATGTGTCCGCCGACTCGAGACTCGAACCGGCGATACAGATCGAGCGCGGAGGAGGAGTCCTCGCCAACACGCACGGGAAATGCCTCGATCCATGCGTCCCGGTCCCGCTCCACCAGCACCTGAAACCGGAGGAACTCGGCGTAGGCCGCGTCCCCCGAGTTCTCGGTAAAGGCCCGCACGAGCTTCTCGAACCGTTTGCGTTCGGGCGAAGCGTCGGCCAATCGCACGGGATCGCGCACGTAGCGCCACAGCGCCTCGGCGAACTCGACATCCCCCAACACGAGGGGCACTTCATCCACCATCCGTGCATCAAACACCGCCAAGGCTTCCTCAACCCACGCCTCGTCCGCCGTCCAGACGGCCCGTTGCAGCAAGTGAGCCAGAAACACCGCCCGATGCGGCGTATCCCCCGCCGGTAACTCCAGTTCGCAATCGGCAAGGGCCTGCCGAAACTTGGCGAATGGAAGACCCGTGACGACGCGATCCCATGCCGCTTCCGTGATCGGATAGAACGACGGGCCGCGCAACGTTTTCGCGACGGTCGACAACTCGCGCAGCAGGCGGTCTCCCAGCGGTGTGTGGTTGAGATGCTCCCCCATCACCGCCACGAGCGCCGGGTCCGAGGGCCATTTTTCCAGGCCCTCCAGCAGCGTGTCGAAGAACTCGGTCCCCGTACCGGAAGAACCGGCGTCGACCAAAATCGCCAGATGGATGTAGTCGCGTGGCTTCAGCGCGGGGTCTTGGCGCAGAGAGGCGACCACTTCGTCCAACGACTCCGACTCGAGACGCTCCAGAAGCGTCGGCCCGAGGGGGCGCGACTCGCGCCGGTCACCCGACTGTGGCCGATCTCCGCCCGCAGTCGTCCCGACGAAATGGGGCCAAGCGGGACCGCGCACGACGACCGTGTCGCCGTCATCCGGTTCGTCCGAGGGGGCACCGTCGGGCGGGGAAGCGTCGCTCGGGATCTCCTGCCCGTCGCCGAACGACATCGTGAAAGGGCCGATGGTCGGACGGAACCCGTACCGCAACATCCGCTCGAGATTCTCGTACGCCTGCCGAATCCGCTGAAATTCGTCGGGAAATTTTTCGGGTTTGAACTTCTTGAGGAACCGGTTGTAGCTCCGCTTCAGGTCGTTCGCGTCAAACTGTCCTTCGAGTCCGAAGAACTCGGCGGGGGCACCCGGCAGCAGGCTCCAATCGGGGCTGTCGGGGGTGCTGGACATGGTCGATGCCGGGGAACATGGGGGGCGACGCCGACAAGACGCCGGTTGGCGTGACAACGTCGTTCAAGGAGAGTGGGGGGGACCGGGAGCGGGAACGCGCCCCGGGGACGAACCGGGGAACGGCGGTTTGAACGTGGGCAAGTCCGGGCCACGAAACGGCGTGTCCAGCCGCACACGGGAAGGGGGTTTGATGGCTTCACGCATCCGCCGTTGCATGGCTTCGAGGCTTTCCCGCTGCTTGCGCTCCAGATTTTTTTGGGCGTCCGGGCCAAATGGCGACACCATGCCCGTCGGGCCTGCGGGCGAATTCGCCTCCGACCCCGTCGGCGAAGCGGGAATAAACATCGAAGGGTTGTAGACCGGCACGCTGGAATTGGCGTTCGGGTTGGCCGGGAAAGTGATCGCAGGAGGAGCCGCGACCGGGCGACTCGGGCTCTGTGTCGTCTTGTCGGCGCCCGATACCAGGATGCGGACAATCCCCATAAAGAGACCGATGCCCACCATCACCGCCCAACCGCCGACGCCTCCTTCCTCCGCTTCCCGAGGGGCGGGTCTGGTTGCTGACGACGAGGTCCGATTTGCCGCCCCGAGCAGCGTCGCGGCGGCCGATCCCTTGCCGCGACGCAGAGCATCGAACCAGTCCTTCTCCAGGGCGTAAACATCGGGCGTGTGGACGCGGACATGCTCCATGGCGCGGACCATCACTCCGCGGTAGGTCGACCGCGCGGCTTTCCCCTCGAGCTTTCGTCTTGCGTCCGCAGCCTCGCCCGCCTCGGCGACCAAGGCAGTGCGCAGAAGGTCCCAGACGCCAGGACTTGATGTGTCGAGAGGATCCTCGCGTTTCAACTCGTCGCGCGCGGCCGCCACCACTTTGAGCCGCGCGACCGCGCCGGCCAGATCGGGAAACCGCTTCGTGTCGATCGCCGCCAAGGTGCTGTTGAGGAGTGCGGCGGGCAGGTCCCAGAAACGGCCGCGCAACCCGGCCAACCGCCGATGAGCGGAGGCGTGCTGTCGTTGAAAATCGCCGCCGCCGTCGCGGTCGCCCCGCACATCCGCGGGAACCGGGCTGCGGTGAAATTTGCCGCGCAGACGGACGATGTCCCCTCCCCGCGTGTACGGGTCGAGGGTCAGCGCCCGCTTCAAGTACTTCAGTGTTCGGTCATTGGCGTCCACGACCCGGCTCCTCCGACTCGGAGTCGTCCGCTCCGGGGTTCCCCTCGGAGTACTCGAAGCCCAACTCTTCGAGCGTCCCCAACAGGTTGGCCCGCGCGACATCGAACTCGGTCCGATCCCCCGACGACATCGATTTTTCGTATAGGTCCATCGCGAATTCGAGCGTCTCGCGGGAATCCGGGGGAGTCTCCCCCACCACCCGTTCGGCGAACAGCAGCAGCTTGCGATTGCCGATATCGTCGCGCGGATAGAACTTGACCGCCTGCATCTTGCGGACGGCGGCTTCGATCTCCGACTTGTCGAGATGGCCCGCGTGATTCGCCAGAACAACACGGAAACGTTTCTGCGTCGCTTCGACGACGGCCTCGACTTCCAGAATTCCGTTCAAGTCGTATGTGAACCTCACGCGTACCGCCTGGGACTCTCGCGACGGGGGAATGCCCGTCACCAATAGTTCGCCCAACGAGAAGTTGTCCTTCACCCGGCGGCTTTCCCCCTGGAACACCTTGAGGCGAATCTGGTCCTGCATCGGCGAAACGGTCGAATACACCTCTTCGCGCGAGACCGGGACCGTCGTGTTCCGGTGAATGATGGGAGAAAAGTACCCCTCGACCTGTTCGTGCCCGAACTGTTTGGAGATCTCGACTCCCAATGTGAACGGGCAAACGTCCGTCATGACCATGTCGTCGACGGCCGCGTCGTCGTCGATCAATGCCGCTTGCACGGCGGCCCCCAGGGCCACCACCTCGTCGGGGTTGAACGTCGACAGCGGTTCCTTCTCGAACATCGTCCGCACGAGGTCCTTGACGACCGTCATCCGCGTCGCGCCGCCGACGAGGATGACATCGCGCACGTCCTTGGGCTCGCAGCGTCCGTCACGCAGGGCCTTGCCGACCGGCCCGCGCACGCGCGCGAGAAGTTCACGCGTGGCCGTTGCGAAATCCTCGCGAGAAACGCGGATGCGCTTGGCGTTTGACGCGAACGACCCGTCTGTTTCCGGGACGACGATCTCGGTCGACTCCCCCTCGGCGAATTCGCGCTTGGCCCGTTCGCACTCCTCGCGCAACCGGGCGATGAACAACGGCATTTTCAGTTCGGCGGTTTCGAACGACAGTCCGATTTTCGAGCAGATCGTCGACACCAGACGGCTGGTGAAGTCTTCCCCGCCGAGAAAGTTCTCCCCCGCGGTCGCGATGATTTCGAGCGTCCCCTCGAAAATCTGCATGAGGGTCACGTCGAACGTTCCCCCGCCCAGGTCGACCACCAGCAACTTCTTGTCGGCCGCACGGTCGTGGAATCCGTAAGTGAGGGCGGCGGCGGTCGGTTCGTTGACGATCCGCCGCACCTTGAGGCCAGCCAACTCCCCGGCGTGCCGGGTGGCTTTCCGCTGCGAATCGTTGAAATAAGCGGGAACCGTCACCACCGCTTCGGAGACTTCCCCACCCAGCGCGTGCTCCGCGTCTTCCTTCAGGGACCGCAGGACGAGGCTCGACAACTCGATGGCCGTGTATTCCCGGTTGCCGAGGGACAATTTGCGGTTGGTCCCCATCAGCCGCTTGAACGCCGACGCGCAGCGTTCCGGGTGGGTCACGCGGTACTCGCGGGCGGCGTCGCCAACGATCACTCGCCCGTCTTCGAGAACACCAACGATCGAGGGCGTGAGGACTCCGCCGTGCGCATTCCGGATGAGTTCGGGCCGGCCGTTGCGGAAAACCGCACAGAGCGAGTTCGTCGTCCCCAGGTCGATGCCGACAATCGTGTCCATTCCACCCGCCGTCCGAAGACCCGTCACGCACTCGCCGAAAGCCTCTCGCTGCTCCACTACTTTGATGACCGACACGACCGACTTCAAGTTCGTGTTTTTTGGCAAGGCACGCCGCAGGGGCCGTCGCGCCCTTGTTTGCGCGGACCTCCGAGACGGTCTGAGACTCCGTCGGGGAAGGCTCTACTTGCCGAAGGAATTGTTCCGATTGGTGAACTTCGATGCGAATTGACGCCTGTACGCCTGACAATGCCCCGTACCGTCTGAATTCGTGCGGCCGGTGGGAATCCACTTGGTTTTCGGGGTTCGGAGGCGTAGTGTGACGGATTGTCCGCGAGGCCCCGCGCCCGGCTCGCGGGGGGGTTCGAGCCGCAATTGCTTGCGGCGTCCGGCTTGAGCAGGATTCATGGACGCGATTCTTCGCGGATATGCGGTCAACGAACCGACATGGTTTTACCTGTCGTTTTTGCTGATCTGCGCCGTGTTCGTCCGATTCCAGCGGCTGTGGTCGCTCAGGAACCTGGACCTGTTGGCATTGCTGCTGGTCTCTCCGGGCCTGTTGGTCGTGCGGCATTATCCGGCTGCGGGCTACTGTTGGCTGTTTGTGACGACCGGCTGGTTGCTGGTGCGGATGCTGTGCGACCCCGGAGTGGTGCGTCGTCCGCGCCTCGAACCGAACATGAACGCCGCCGGGCTGGCGTTCCTGTGCGGCGCGGCGTTCCTGTTTTTGTCGACCAAGGTGTTCACCGAGCTCCCTCCGGCTTCGACGGTCGAGTCCGTCCGCCGCGCCGACGAATTGTTGACCGGGCAACCGCAGACCTTGCCCCCCGCCCCCTCGCTTGTGGAATCTCCCCCCGGACCGGTCCCCTCGCTGGTGGCCGCCCCCGTCGTGTTGGCGTCCAAGGGGCTGGCGGGGAGTTATCCCGACGGGAAAGCTCCCGAGGCGAACGCGAACGGCGCAGCCACGTCGATCGAAACCTGGGCGTCCCGCACGGTTGCGCTCCTGTCGCACCTGGCGGTCCTGAGCGCGTTGGTTCTGATTGGAGCGCGGCTGTACGGCGACCGCGACATGGGCGTTGCGATGGGGACGTTGTACATGTTGCTGCCGTGCACGGCGTTCGACGTGCAGAAGGTCGCACACGTGTTGCCGGCGGCGTTTGTGCTGTGGGCGATACTCTGTTTTCGCAGTCCGATCAAAGCGGGGATGTTTCTCGGCCTGGCGTCCGGGACGCTGTTCTTTCCGATTTTCCTGCTTCCCTTGTGGGCGCTGTTTTACGGGGGACGGGGGGCGGTTCGCTTTTTGGCGTCCGTCGTCGGAACCGCCGGAGTGCTGCTGGCGGGACTGGTGCCGCTTTCCGGGGGGGCGCCCGAATTGCTGCGCCGCATGCTGGGATACATCGAGTGGCGCGAACTGCAACTGCGTGTGGTCGACAGCGGGCCCGGTTTTTGGAGCAATTTTGAACCCGCCTATCGAATTCCGGTGATCGTGAGCTTCGTGCTGATGCTGGCCGTCGTCTCCGTCCTGCCCCGCAAGAAGCACTTGGGACACCTCATCGCCTACTCCGCCGCCATCACGCTGGGGACGCAGTTCTGGTACACGCAACAGGGGGGAGTGTACGTGTTGTGGTACCTTCCTCTGGTGCTGTTGATCGTGTTCCGCCCCGGCGTCCACGCTCTGGAAGCCTTGGAAGCCAAACCGCTCGCGGCGCCGTCCGCCGCCACTCCGCCGCTGGGATTGCAGGCGGTGGCGTACGGGCGGGGACTGGGCCGACCGGTCAACACTCTGTTTCGCTGACCGCTTCCTTCGACTCGCCACGAATTTCCTCGGGAATGAGGGCGACCAAGGCGAAACGGGCGGAACGCGCTCGGGCGAGCCCGTATCATGTCGTCCGACTTCTTCGAGCCCCGCGGGCTCGAAGGCCCGCCGACTCGAAGGTCGGCGCGCTGTCCGATTTGCCGCCAAAAGTGGCCCGATCCGCTCGACGCATGCTGCTCCTCAAAGACCACACCTCCGCCGAACTGCTGGCGGGTTTGGCCGACCTGGCTCCTCCCGAGCGGTTGGTGCGGAGACTGCACGCCCATGCGGTGCGGCGCAACGGTTCTGATATCCCGACCGAACTGCCGAATACCCCCAAAAAACTGTTGGCGGAGATTGGCCGCAGGGTTGCCATCCCCAGGTTGACTCTGGTCGACAAGACTGTCTCGCCGACCGACGACTTTGCCAAATACGTCTTTCGCAATGACGGCGCCGGGGTGGGGGACGAGTTCGCCGGGGAAGGCTTGTTCGAAGCGGTGCGTATTCCATTGCTGCACCGGGAGGACGACCGCAAATACGTGGTGTGCGTCAGTTCGCAAGTGGGCTGCGCGATGGGGTGCGTGTTTTGCGCAACCGGGAAGATGGGGTTCCGTCGCAATCTGGCCACGTGGGAGATGGTGGATCAGGTGGTCCGCATCCAGGCGGATTCGCCGCATCCGGTACGCGGCGTGGTGTTCATGGGCATGGGCGAACCGATGCTCAACTACGACCGCGTGATGCGGGCGGCTGAGATTTTCTCCGAGCCGTGCGGGATGGCGATCAACGCCAAGGCCGTCACTGTTTCCACGGTGGGGATCGTGCCGGGGATTCGACGATTCACCGCCGAAAGCCGGCCGTACAAACTGATTGTTTCGCTCACGTCGGCGCGATCCGAGTCGCGGGCGGCGCTGTTTCCCGTGGAGCGAACGCACCCCTTGCCCGAACTGATGGGGGCGGTGCGGGAATATCACGCCGCCACGCGGAAGCGAGTCACATTGGCGTGGACGGTCTTGTCGGGCGTCAACACGTCGCGCGAGGACGCGCGGGATTTGGCACGCCTCACCGAGGGTTTGCCGATCCTCCTCGATTTGATCGACGTAAACGATCCCACCGGGCAGTTTCGCAGGCCCGATAGCGCCGAGGCGGACGCGTTTCGGGATGCGCTGCGCGAAGAACTCGGCATGCCCGTGCAGCGCCGCTACAGCGGTGGACTCGACATTCACGGCGCGTGCGGCATGCTGGCTGCCACCGTCGCGACCCGTTCACCCGACGCCATCGATGCGGCGATCAACACGCAGGTCACAACGGCCGGGTGAACGCGGCACCGACGGACGGTCGGTTGTCAAGCGGGAGTGGGGCGGTAGCGTTCGAGCGGCGCCCGGAATATCCAGCACAATCGACTTTTGAACCGACGCCCGTGGGCGAGGTGGCAATTCCGAACCGCGAGATGTCCGGTCCCGTGCGACCGCCAACCGATCTCAACGACTGTTGGTGTCGCCCTCTCGTGTGCGCTTCGCCCTGCTCGCGGTCGGACCTCGGTCCGGCGGAGACTGGCGGAACTTGGCGGACGTGCGGGGCGCGGAAAGACGCGACAACGACGGTCCGCTCCGGAATTCGGGTGGAACGTGCTGCACCGGTTGTTCGGAGCGACCGGTCCCTCGGGGATTCCCCGTTTGTCAAAGGTTCCGCGCGCCGAATTCAGAGAGGCGGATCCCGAAACCGGTTGGGCGCGTGTGTGGTCAAGGTTTGCCCCGCACGATGCTTACGGAGACCGGTCCGCCAGGCGATGACAACGCACGGAAGAGCATTTCGAGTTCAAACGACCTCTCTCTCCACGGTCCGCCGCCTCATCCCGAGCGCGGTGTTCCGAAATTCGCGGGTGCGTGAATCGCCACCGCGGCCGTAAACCGGTGGAAGACGGCGACTTTCCGCTGCGAACTCGACGAACGCAGCCAGTTGGAACAAGGAGCAGCCCCGATGCTGGTACTGTCACGACAACGCGATGAGAGCATCATCATCGGTGACAATATTGTGATCACCGTCGTCGATATTCGAGGCGACAAAGTGCGTCTGGGCATTCAGGCCCCGACGGAGATTCCCGTCCATCGCCAAGAGGTCTACGAGGCCATTCAGCGTGAAAACGGCGGCGAAATTTCCGCCGCCGTCAAACCGCTGCCCCCTCGCAAGCCGCGCGTCTCTTGAGGAGACAGCTCCCGCATTGACGAGCCAACGGATCTGGTCTCGACAACGCGGGGGTTCCAGCGGGTGTGCGGGCGAGTCGATCGTCCCGCTGGCGAAGCGATGAAAATCACAATGCGGTCACGGATGACCCCGATCGGAACACTTCCGAATCGGGGTTTTTTTACGTCCTCGGAACTTCGCCGCGCGCTCGAATCACGCGAGAAAGTCGACCCGAGATGTGCAGTTTAACAAATCGGCACATTTTCACTAAAGCCCCCAAGTATCTCTGTCGATGACAGAGGAGAAGTCTCCTTTCGTGGTCTCGAAGGGAGCGCGGTTTCGGAACCGAACCGCCTCGAAACGACACACCGGCCAGCCGTCGGCGTGTCGTTTCGGAGCGAACCCCCAGCAGGGAATTGCGAGGGGATTCGGTGCCCGGACACGGAGGAATCGGCCGCGAATCGATAGCCCGAAACACGTTCGGGCGTCTCGTTTCTCGCACACCATCCACCGTCGTCCCCCGACCGGCGCTCGAGTCGTCGCAGCCAACAGCGCTGTCGGCACGGGACCGAATTCCCCACGAAAGGCAGTCTTGGCATGGGCACAAGGATCGCAACGAACGTTGAATCGCTCCGCGGTTTGCGAACGTTGAATCAGGCGCAAAACGCGCAGAGCACGGTGCTCCAGCGGTTGTCGACCGGTACGACACTCAACTCGGGGAAGGACAATCCCTCGGGCTTGATCGCCAGCGAAACCCTCCGTTCGCAGGTCACGGCGATCGAGCAGTCGCTCAAGAACAGCAGCCGTGCCAACAACGTGATCGGCACCGCCGACGCCGCGCTCGGCGAAGTTGGCAACCTGCTCGACCAGGTCCGTAGCCTGGTTCAAGAAGGGGTGAACCGCGGGGCGTTGTCCCAAACGGAAATTCAGGCGAATCAGTCGCAAATCGACGCCGCCTTGAACGCCATCAACAAGATCTCCGCGAACACCGCGTTCGCGGGGGACAAGCTGCTCGACGGCAGCAAGGCGTTCACCACGACAATTTCCAACGTCGACCGCGCGAAAATCAGCGACTTCCAGATCAACGAAGCGCTGTTCGGTTCGTCGTCGAGCGTCACCCTCGACGCTACCGTCGTGACGGCCGCCACGAAGGGCTCGTTGACCTACAACGGCGGGAACCTCAACTCCGCGACGACGATCGAATTCACCGGGGCCAAAGGGAGCCAGGTGTTGTTCTTCGGGGCGTCGTCGAGCCTCACCAACATCAAGGACGCCGTCAACGCGGTGACCGACGTCAGCGGCGTGACCGCGTCGATCAGCACGGCGGCCGTCGCTTCGACGCTGACCCGCACGGCAGGTGGCGAAACCGCCACCATCAACGGCGGTGGTGCCAACGACGCCGTCAAGTTCGTGGCCAAGCGACAGGCGGAAGACTCCGGCAACGCGGTGAGCGTCACGTTTGTGAACAGCGGGGCGACCAACGCGCGGTCGATCTCGGTGTCGGGCAACGCGGTCACCGTGACCCTCGCCACGACCGGCGGTACCGTGAACTCGACGGAGACGGCGAACGCCATCACCGCCGCGTTGAACGGCAACGCCTCGGCCAACGCGCTGATCACTTCGTACAGCGGCGCGGGTGTGGAAGGGGACGGCACGGGGGTGGTGGCCGCGGCGGCCGCGACGAACCTGACCGGCGGCACGAACAACGACCTCGTGTTCACCGACGCCCGCCAGGACGCCGGTGCCAGCGACACGGCGATCAGCATCACCTACGCCGTCAGCGGCGCGAGCACCGCTCTGTCCGCCACCGTCAACGGTTCCAACATCACCTTCAACCTCGCCACCGACGCGGCGGGGGTTGCGACGACGACCGCCGCCCAACTCGCCTCCGCCATCAGCGGTGGTGCCGGCACCTTCGCCGCGGCGAAGCAACTCGTCAGCGCGGCAAACGCGACCGGAAACGACGGCTCGGGCGTGCTCGCAGCGACCACGTCCTCCAGCCTCACTGGCGGGGTGAACGGTGTGCTGACGTTCTCGTCCAGCGATTACGGGAAGTCCCAATTCGTCGACGTCAACGTGCTGACCTCCGGGTCGTCGTTCGCGTCGAATGTGTACAACGGATCGGGAGCCGCGGCGTTGCGTTCGGCGGGTTCGGACATCGTCGCCCGGATCAACGGTCAAACGACCGTCGGTACCGGCCTCAAGGCGTCGATCTCCACCGCGCTGCTCAATTCGTCGATCACGTTCGTCGAAGGGAGCAACGTCGCCCTCACCAACACGAAGGTGACAATCACCGGCGGCGGTTCGCTGTTCCAGATCGGCCAGGACGTGTCGACCGGGGGCCAGGTCGGCCTCGGGATCGACGCGGTCAACACGGCCCGTCTCGGGGGGATCACCGGCAAGCTGTTTGAACTGGGCTCGGGCGGTGGCAAGAGCCTGCTCGACGTCGGCAGCGGCATCACGGGCGACAAGCTCGTGTCGATCGTCAACGAGGCCCGTGACCGCGTGAATACGCTGCGTGCCCGGTTGGGTTCGCTCCAGAAGAACGTGATCGAGACGAACATCAACTCGTTGGGTGTGGCCCTCGAAAAGATCGCCGACGCCCGCAGCTCGATCGCCGACACCGACTACGCGGTCGAAACCGCCAACCTGACGAAGTCCCAGATTCTGAATCAGGCCGGTATCTCCGCGTTGCAGATCGCCAACAGCGCTCCGCAACAGGTTCTGTCGCTGCTGCGAGGTTGATCGCCCCGCCGCACGTCGGTCAAGTCGCCCGAGGGCCGCTCCGGCCCCGGGCGATCCACACGGCCCCGGAACTCGCCCCCCCGAGTTCCGGGGCTTTTCTTGTACTGGCGGATCCGCACCGAAGGCAAACTTTGTCGTCTGTGACGACATTTCGCGTTGTGCGTCGCGTGCGTGCGGTGTCAGTCGCAACCGTGGTGCCAACCAGGTCACAGGAGGGTTCCGATTTCGTCCATAGGGAGGGGAAATCCGCAGAGGATTCGCGGGATTCCCCGACGATCAACCTAGGGAAGCAACCCGGTGGCGGAGTTCACCTGGGCAGCTTCCAAACAAAAGGAGGAGTGGTTGGTCCGGCAAGGTGCCGTTCGCCCCCCCTTCGATTCTCGGACACATATCGCCGCGTCCCGCGAGGCGTCGGTTCTGAAACGGTTCTCAAGGAAGGGAACGTCGTATGGGCACTCGGATTGCCACGAATGTCGACTCGTTGCGCGGCCTGCGGAGCCTGGAGAAGGCGACCACGTTGCAGAGCGTCACGCTCCAACGGTTGTCGACCGGTACGACGCTCAACTCGGGGAAGGACAATCCCTCGGGTTTGATCGCCAGCGAAACGCTGCGGTCGCAGGTGACGGCCATCGAGCAGTCGCTCAAAAATAGCAGCCGCGCCAACAACGTGATTGGCACCGCCGACGCCGCCTTGGGCGAAGTGGCCAACCTGCTCGACCAAGTCCGCGGACTGGTGCAGGAAGGGGTCAACCGCGGGGCGTTGTCCCAAACGGAAATCGCGGCCAATCAATCGCAGCTCGACGCCGCCCTGAACGCCATCAACAAGATCTCGTCGAACACCGCGTTCGCGGGTGACAAGCTGCTCGACGGCAGCAAGGCGTTCACCACCACCATCACCAACGCTGACCGCGCGAAACTGTCCGACTTCCAGGTCAGCGAAGCGCTGTTCGGTTCGGCGTCGAGCGTCACGCTCGACGCAACCGTCGTGACCGCCGCTTCCAAGGGGGCGCTCACTTACAACGGCGGGAACCTCAGCGCTTCGACGACGATCGAATTCACTGGCTCCAAGGGGGGCCAAGTGCTGTTCTTCGGGGCCTCCAGCAGCCTCACGAACATCAAAGACGCCGTCAATGCGGTCACGGACGTGACGGGTGTCACCGCCTCGATCAGCACCGCGGCCGTCGCCTCGACGCTGACTCGAACCGCTGGCGGCGAAACCGCCACCATCAACGGCGGGGGTGCCAACGACGCCGTGAAGTTCGTCGCCAAGCGTCAAGCGGACGATTCGGGCAACGCCATCAGTGTGACGTTCGTCAACAGCGGTGCCACCAACGCCCGGGCGATCTCGGTCGCGGGCAACGCGATCACGGTGACCTTGGCTACGACCGGGGGTACCGTCAACGCCACGGAAACGGCAAACGCCATCACCGCCGCGTTGAACGGCAACGCCTCGGCCAACGCCTTGGTGCAAGCCTACAGCGGTGCGGGTGTGGAAGGGGACGGCTCGGGAGTTCTTGCCGCCGCCGCCGCGACGAACCTGACCGGTGGTACGAACAACGACCTCGTGTTCACCGACGCGCGCCAGGACGCCGGCGCCAGCGACACGGCGATCAACATCACCTACGCCGTCAGCGGCGCGAGCACAGCCCTGTCCGCGACCGTCAACGGTACGAACATCACCTTCAACCTCGCGACCGATGCCGCTGGTGTGGCCACCACGACCGCCGCGCAACTCTCGGCGGCCATTTCGGGGGGGGCGGGTACGTTCGCGGCCGTGAAGCAACTCGTCTCGTCCGCCAACGCTACCGGTAACGACGGCTCTGGCGTCTTGGCGGCGACGACCTCGTCCGGCCTCACGGGTGGGGTGAACGGGGTGCTCACCTTCTCCTCCAGCGATTACGGCAAGAGCGAATTCGTCGACATCAACGTGCTTACCTCGGGGTCCTCGTTCGGATCCAACGTCTTCAATGCGTCCAGCGCCAACGCCCTGCGGGCCGTCGGGTCCGACATCGTGGCCCGGATCAACGGTCAAACGGCCATCGGCGACGGCCTCAAGGCGTCGATTTCGACCGCGCTGCTGAACTCTTCGGTGACGTTCGTCGAAGCGAACAACGTGGCCCTCACCAACGCCAAGATCACGATCACCGGCGGTGGCTCGCTGTTCCAAATCGGACAGGACGTGTCGACCGGCGGCCAGATCGGCGTCGGGATCGAAGCGGTCAACACCGCTCGTCTCGGGGGGATCACCGGCAAGTTGTTCGAGTTGGGTTCCGGCGGCGGCAAGAGCCTGCTGGATGTTGGCAGCGGCGTGACCGGGGACAAACTGGTCTCGATCATCAACGAAGCTCGGGACCGGGTGAACACGCTGCGTGCCCGACTCGGTTCGCTTCAGAAGAACGTGATCGAGACAAACATCACCTCGCTCGGCGTTGCCCTCGAAAAGATCGCCGACGCCCGCAGTACGATCGCCGACACCGACTACGCGGTCGAAACGGCGAACCTGACGAAGGCTCAGATTCTCAATCAGGCGGGTATTTCCGCGTTGCAGATCGCCAACAGTGCTCCGCAACAGGTGTTGACTCTCCTTCGACAATGATCGGCCGCGGGGTGGAAACGGGACACGGCGTTCGTCGGAGCGGGAAAGTCCCGTCACCGGCGCTCGCCGCGTGAAGGAAGCGCTTCGGGAATCACAACGGCCCGCGAAGTCTTGGGGAGACTTCGCGGGCCGTTTGTTTTTTTGCAATCGTCTCGCCATCGGGCTTCGGCCGACGTGTGGCGTAGGGCGCGTGGCGATCTAATACCGCCGCGCGTTGGCCCGCGCTTGCACGCGGCTGGGGAGCCCCATGATCCGCAGGAAGCCTTCGGCGTCCGTCTGGTTGTAGGCGCCACCCTTTTCCATGCTGGCGATCGCTTCGTCGTACAGGCTGTTCGGGCTTTCCCGACTGTCGACGAAGATGTTTCCCTTGTACAGCCCCAGCTTGATCGTACCCGTCACCGGACGCTGGGCCTCGCGGATGAACGCGAGCAGCGAATCCATCTTCGGGACGTACCAGAAGCCGTAGTACACCATTTCCGCGACTTCGGGGGCCAAGCGGTCCCGCAGGTGCATGAGGTCGCGGTCGAGGGTGAGTTGTTCGACCAACCGATGCGCGGTGTACAGCACCGTCATGCCCGGGGCTTCGTAAACGCCGCGACTTTTCATTCCGACGAAGCGGTTTTCGATCATGTCAACCAGGCCGACTCCGTTCGCCCCGGCGATCGCGTTCAGCTCGGTGACCATCTCCAGCGGCGACTTGGCCGCGCCGTTCAGTCGCACGGGAACTCCGGACTCGAAGTCGATGGTCACGTGCGTGACGACGTCCGGGGCCTTCGACGGTGGCGTGGTCATCCCGAATTCGACGATGTCGACGCCGTTGACCTTGGGGTCTTCGAGCTTCCCGGCCTCGTAACTGATGTGCAGGACGTTTTCGTCCGAGCTGTACGGCTTCGCCACCGAGGCCTTGACCGGAATCTTCCGCTGGTCGCAGTAGGCGATCATCTCGGTCCGGCCGGGGAACAGTGTGCGGAATTTCTCCATCCGCCAGGGTGCGATGATCCGGATGTTCGGGTCGAGCGCTTCGGCCGCCAGTTGGAAGCGACATTGGTCGTTCCCTTTGCCGGTCGCGCCGTGGGCGTAAATGTTCGAGCCGACTTCACGGGCGACTTGCAGGCACACCTTGGAAATCAGCGGCCGCGCGATCGACGTGCCGAGCAGGTACACCCCCTCGTACTTCGCCTGCCACTGCATGACCGGAAACGCGAAGTCGCGACAGAGTTCCTCGCGGACATCCACGATCCGCGCCGACTTCGCCCCGATGTCGCGAGCCTTTTTGAGGATCGCTTCGCGGTCCTCGCATGGCTGACCGAGGTCGACGTACACGCAATGCACGTCGAAACCTTCGTCCATCAACCAGCCGAGGATCACCGAGGTGTCCAACCCGCCACTGTATGCCAACACCGCCTGTTCGCGCGCCACGTCCCGTGTCCTTGCTTGCTGAATCCTGAAATCCCCGCACCGCGCGATCCGTTGCGACCACGCGGGTTCGCGAAAACCGCCCGACAAGGCCATAGTGTAGCGTCTCACGCCGCCACGCGGGATGACCCGCGAACCGATCGGTGTCGGTCGGGGGGCCTTCGATGCATGTTGTGAACAAACGTCTCGCCGGTTGATCGAGTGGAGAACAGTCCATGCAGGTTCTCGATCGCAGGTGCTTTCTGGCGACCGCCGCAGGGGCTTCTTGTGCAGTCCGATCGCTGGTGGCCGACGAACCGCGGCGCATCCACATTGCCAGCCAGCAATACCCGTGGATGACGTTCTTCGAGCGCGAGGGGAAGAAATGGGACGCTGACCTTCCTCGTTCGCTGTCTACCTTCGCCAATTCCGGGGTGATGGGGATCGAGCCGATCCTGACTTCCGTCGCCGGGACGGAACGTTTGATTCCCCTGGTCCGCGACTTCCGGCAAGACATGCGCTCGGTCTACATGAACCGGGTGCTGCACGATCCGACAATGGCCGATGCTCAGTTGTCCGAAGCATTGGCCGTCGCGGAAGAGGCTGTCCGCACGGGTTGCCGGATCATGGTCGTCAACCCGACGCCTCTCCGCTGGGGAGGGGACGAGGAAAAGACCGACGCGCAGTTGGATGTTCAGGCCAAACACCTGTCGCAACTCGGCAAAGGGCTTCGCGACCGGGGCGTGACACTCGCCTACCATCACCACGGGGTGGAAATGCGTCGCGATGCGCGTGAAGTGCGCCGCATGCTGGAAGGGACCGACCCGGACGCAGTCTCCTTTTGCCTCGACGCGCATTGGGCGTTTCGCGGCGCGGGCAACTCTGCCGCTGCGGTGTTCGATTTCGCTCGAAAGTATCGGGACCGCATCGTCGAACTCCACCTGCGCCAGTCGCGTGACGGCGTTTGGACGGAGACTTTCGGCGACGGAGACATCGATTACGGGCGGCTGGCGAAGTTGTTTGCCGAGGCGAACCAATTCCCGCACCTGGTGCTCGAGCAGGCGATCGAAAAAGGCACCCCCGCGACACTCACCGCCACCGATGCCCATCGCGAGAGCGTCTGGCAGGTGCGAAAAGTGTTCGCGGCCTGGGGGACGTAGTGTTTTGTCGTTTGTCCCTCCCGATCGGGAAGGCCGCGTTGAACCCCCGCCGTCGGAACGGACGTCAAACGACGCAGCCGAGCGATTGAAGCGCCGACCCCACATCGGCGTCTTGGAGCAACTCCGCCAAGCGCCGCACGGCGGGGCGCGAAGCGGCGGTGCGGGGGATTACGAAGTCGTAGCGTTCCTCCCGCAGGGGAGTGAAGGCAAGGCCATACATCCGCGCCACCCCCTCGATCGCCACTCCCCAATCCGCGCGGCGTTGCGCGATGGCGGCGGCGATGGCATTGTGCGACTTCACTTGCGAGGCGTACCCCGGCGGCTTCGCGCCGCGTAAAACTTCGTCGACGAGAATCCGCGTGCCGCTCCCCGCGTTGCGGTTCACCATCACGCAACTAAGATCGTTGACGGCATCGGCGATCGCTTCGACGGGAGGGCGACCGAAGAAGCGATGGTCGTCCGGTCGATACACGAGGCCCTGCATCCGCGCGTATCCGCGAATCAGCTGGACGGAGTCGTCCAAGAACGGCGTGTTGTACAGTCCGGTCTCGGGATCGGGCAGATGCACGCCGGCGACATCGCAATGCCCCCGCTTGGCCGCGTGTAGCCCCGCCGTGCTGCCGACCCACAACGACTTCACGACGAAGCCTTCCCGCTCCAGTCGGCCCAGGAGCAGGTCCAAGCCCGTGCAATGGCTGCCGATGGCCA
The DNA here is from genome assembly GCA_044359065.1 of Planctomycetales bacterium. Classification (GTDB taxonomy): domain Bacteria; phylum Planctomycetota; class Planctomycetia; order Planctomycetales; family Planctomycetaceae; genus JAIXZD01. The sequence continues at coordinate 27,310 of JBIKMW010000007.1, forward strand.
CGAGATCGGCGGGGCGACCCGCACGGGCGGTCAACCGCACTTCCACCTCGGTGTCGGCGGGGATCAGTTCGGTGTTCGCCGGGATGGCAATGAAACCGTCCGAGAGGCTGAACGTCGTGACCGATCCCGATCCCTTGCCGAGCGGAAACGCTCGAGGGTGCCCGTCGGCGTCCGGCACAAGGTTCACCAGCACGTACTCAGTACGGCCTTTTTCTGAGGCAATCTTGACCGGAGTGCGAGCGTGCACGACCGGGCGGTCCTCGGGCGCTCGGCCTGCCAGCACGCGGATCACCGGGGCGACGAACTCGTGAAACGTGAATAGCGCCGACGTGGGAAACCCCGGCAGCACCACCACCGGGCGACCGTTGCACACCGCCAGGCAGAGCGGTTTGCCGGGTTTGAGCGCCACGCCATGCACGACGATGCCGGGATTCGTCAGACGCCCCACGATCCGGTGCGACAGGTCCCCCGCCCCTTTGCTGGTGCCGCCGGACAACAGCAGCACGTCGCACGCGAGGCCTCGCTCGGTCGCCTCGGCGATGCGGGCTTCGTCGTCCCCGACGATTCCGAGCGGGACCGCTTCGCCCCCCAATTCCGTCACCGCCGCCGCCAGCATCGGGCCGTTTGAATCGTAGATGCAGCCGGGGGGGAGTGGTTCGCCCGCCGCCACCAATTCGTTCCCGGTCGACAAGATCGCCACGCGCGGTCGGCGGTGGACTTCTACCTCTCGAAAGCCGAGCGCTGCCAACACGCCGATTTCGCGCGACGACAGCGTCCGTCCGGCGCGACACACGGTCTCGCCCCGCGCCATGTCGGAACCTGCGAACGACACGTTCTCGCCGGGGGATAGCGGTCGCAGCACGCGGACGAGGCTCGCCCCTTGCGCGCTGGGGCCTGTCTTGTCGTCGGTCGCGTTGTCCGGTTCCGTGTGCTCGAGCATCGCCACCGCATCCGCGCCACGGGGCAACATGCCTCCGGTGGCGATCGTGACGGCCATGCCCGGATCCACCGACTCCTGCGGCGCGAACCCCGGTTCGATCCCTTCGCCGCGCAGCTCGAGCAAACGTGGCGACTCCTCCATCGCCCCGAAGGTGTCTTGCGAGCGGACCGCGAAGCCATCGACGTTCGACCGGTCGAAACCCGGTACGTCGACCGGCGCGGCAATGTCCACCGCCAGTACTCGGTCGAGCGCCGCCGACAAGGACACCTTCTCCGTTCCCAGTGGAGCGAGCGTGAGATGTGCCCGGAACCGACGTTCGGCCTCGTCCCGGTCGATCACCTCCAGAAACTGGTTTTGCCGGGACCCGGCGAGTGAACGCGAAGCGCTCATGAGGGTCCCTCCGCCGCTGTGAGAGAGCCTTCAGCGTCGGTCGGTTCGGCGTCGTACAGGTGTACCGTAACTCGCGAACCCGGGGCGTACCCTTCCAGTTCGGCGGGGACGATCACGAAACCATCGGCCCGCACCGTCGAACTCAGGATCGACGCGCCGCTGGTGGCCAAGGGCTCGATTTCTCCACCAACCCACTGCACGCGCGCGTAGTCGACGCGACCGACGGGCGAAACGAGCTTGCGGCGCAGCGTCGCGACGGTCGTGCGGTAGGGCCGGACGCCTCCTCGCCCACCCATTCGCCGAATGGCCCGACCGGCGAAAAAGTCGTACGCGCACAGGCAGGAGACCGGGTTGCCGGGCAACAAGAACACCAGAGCGCCGCCGATCCGTCCCATACCCGCCGGGCTGGACGGGCGCATGGCCACGCCGTGAATCGCGAGTTCGCCGAGTTCCGCCACAAGAGACGGGGCATGGTCTTCCGCGCCGACGCTCGATCCGCCACTTACGAGGACGATGTCGGCACCCGGCGCCAGAAGCCGCTCGCGAATGAGTTCCCGCTGGTCGGACAGCCGCTCCGCCGCAACCACCCGTCCGCCATCGCGTGTGACCAACCCGCGCAACATGTCGGTATTGGAGTCGACGATTTGCCACGGCGACTTGTCCGCCCCCGGTGAGACCAGTTCGTTCCCCGTCACCAGAATCCGCACGCGTGGCGCGCGAACCACCTCCACCCTCTCCAAGCCCACCGCCGCCAACAGGCCCACGTCTTGCGGCCTGAGCACTCGACCAGCGGGAAGCACTTCGCGCCCCGCCATGACATCTTCCCCGATCCGCCCCACATGCTTGCCGGGGGGGACCCCTTCCAGAACTAGAATGTGTTCCCTTTGTTCGAGTGGCCCGCCACTCGCCCCTCGTCCCGCCGTAGCGGAGTCCGCAACCGGGGCGATCGATGTCGTCTCCGTTTGTTCGACGGGGACGACTGCGTCGGCACCGTCGGGAAGTGGCGCTCCGGTCATGATGCGGACACACGTGCCCGGTTCGATCGTTCCCCGCCAAGGTCGACCAGGGAGGGACTCTCCCGCGACCCGAAGTGACAAGGGGTTGTAGCTCCCCGCACCGAGCGTGTCCTCCGCCTGGACCGCGTAGCCGTCCATCGCCCCGCGGACGAACGCGGGTACATTCCACCGCGCGACGGCCGGTTGGGCCAACACGCGTCCGTGCGAGTCCGCAGCGGGTACGGATTCCGATTCCAGGACCTGTGCGGCCATGTCCACCCAAGCCAGCGCGGCGTCCACGGTGGACCGCGTTGCGAAGCCCCGCATACGGACATCCGCCGCACCTCCGGAGATTCCATCACGCGAAGCGTGCGGGACGCCCGGTCCGGAAAGATCGCCGCTCACGACTCGCCGGCGCCGCGAGGCCGTGCCAAGACGCGGGCGAGTTGCGGTTCGTGGGCAGCATCCGCGGCCCGCACCGCCCGCACGACCAAACCTCCCAGCACCCCCAGTACGACCGCCGGCGTGGCCAGCATGAAGAGGATGCTGGCCATGTACGCCTGCGGCAGATTCGGATCGCCGACGATGCTTTCGGAGCACATCGGGCACGCCGACGCGACGCTCGGCACGAGCCAAGCGGCCATCACCAAACTCGCCGACCAACGTGACATGGAGACTCCCGGGTTGTGATCCGTTGCTCGGTCCAGGGGCGTTCGGCCAAGGGACAGGGACACCCGCCCGAACAAGCACTCGGATCGTTAGACGATTCTATCCAAATCCCGGCGGCGTACCCAGACAATTCGTGTTGGTGCGTGGCGCCGATGGCAGTGTCGCGCAATGAGCTTCATAGTCCGCCGCGCGGCGTTTCGATGCCATGCACATCGTCATGGCCCCTCGCGAGCCACACCTTTGCCGAAGTGGGACCGCGAGTCGTAACCGGTTCGCACGAGCACGTGGACGCCTCGCGCAGCTCCGCGTCGCAAGCTCCCCGGAGTGGTGGTATGCAATGCTGTCCTCGGAAAACGCCGACTTCAAGGTCGGTCGTTCGGCACCGGCTTTCTCACACGAAACTCCGACCACACGAGCGGGTGATCGGAAGCATCGTTGGCGACGATGCCTCCCGCGAGCGGCGTCACTCCTTTTCCGAGAATCCAGTCGATGCGTTCGGGGTCGTCCCGCTCGGTCCCGGCTCCGACTAGGTCGATTACATCGCCTTGCGCCAGAAGGTCGCGAAGGCGCGGATCGTCGCGGCGCGTGTTGAGGTCTCCCATGAGCACCGCCGGCGGGGCCAGCGAACGCAAATGCCGGAATACGATTTCCAACTGAGCAATGCGGTCCGCGCCACGGTCCACATGGACCACCAGCAAACGGACAGGGGAATGTGCCGGGGTGGAAGCGGCGGCGCCTTCGGCGAATTCGGCCAGCAGCAGGTTGCGGTACCCTTTGCCCTTCGTGCAAGGGAGCGGAATGCGTTGCCAAAAAACGACTTCGCGACGTGCCAGCGCCCCGTTGCCGTAGTGGTCCATTCCCCACTGCCGTTCGGCCGGCGCGAATAGCCAATCCGCCGCGACCCGCCCCCCCAGCGATTCCGCCTGCGAGTGCTCGGCACCGAACCAGCCTCCGGCCCGCACCTCGTTCAACCCCGCAAAGTCCCACGGGACGCCCTCGTCGCGCTGTCGACCAAACGGCCCTTTCAAGACCGATGCGACGCGATCCAGGTCTTCGCGACCGTCCGCACCGACGGCGCTGTGGATGTTGAAGTTCGCGACTCTCCAGACATCGGGCGGTCGCGCGTCCCCCGATGCGGCGGGGGGGGCGGGCGTTGGTCGGGGGCCGGGTTCAAACCTCGTGCCCGAGGCGGGTTCCGAACCGGTGCGGTCGGCCCCCCAAGCCACTCCCGCCGCGATCAGAAGCAGCCAGGGCAACCACCGTCGTACGGCCATGCCCCTGCCGGGCGACCCCGATGGCCCGCCTGTCGCATCCTGCGGGGGGGAGGCCTCCAAGCCCGGCATGGTCATTCCTCGGGGTTCGGAAAGTGTGGCGAGTCACGGCGAGGGGCGATCCTGTCCGGATTTTCGCGGCGTTGCAACGTCGATCTCGAAAAGTCGGACAACGAGTTCGCGAGTGGAGGGAAGGAACCATTCGCGCGGGACGGTTCCCGTCGGCGAACGTACGCAACTGCGCAATACGGCGGATGATCGAACAAGACGTGTGCGGGGCCTGCGATCGACAATTGACCGCAATTCGGCACGAGAGTCAGAGACCGTGCGCTGACAACCCGCGCGCGGTCTGGTCTAATGCGGCTTCGTTGGGGGCGAAAGCCCGCCGCCCGGGGGGAGGCTCCGGTGCGATTCGATGCGGAGTTCGGTTCGGTCCGCCTGTGTGCGTGACCCGGCCGGCATTCGGGAAAGGATTCGCGAATGGGGGTGCCAGTCTCGCAGATGTGGAGCGTCGTGCGGTATGTGGTCGGCAAGCGACTGCGTGGCGTCGACAAATACCCGATGGTGTTGATGCTGGAACCCTTGTTCCGGTGCAACCTCGCCTGTTCGGGTTGCGGGAAGATCCAGTACCCCGTCGAAATCCTGCGAAAGAACCTGTCGGTCGAACAGTGCCTGGACGCCGTCGACGAGTGCGGGGCGCCGGTCGTGGCGATTCCCGGCGGCGAGCCGCTGCTGCACCCCGACATCGACAAGATCGTCGAGGGGATCGTGGCTCGGCGGAAGTTCGTTTACCTGTGCACGAACGCGCTGCTCCTCGAAAAACACATCGACCGGTTCCGTCCTTCGAAATACCTGTCGTTTTCCGTGCATCTCGACGGACCGCGCGAAGAGCACGACCACGCGGTCTGTCGCGACGGGACCTACGAAATCGCCGAACGGGCGATTCGGCTCGCTTTGTCCAAAGGGTTCCGGGTCACCACCAACACGACGCTGTTCGACAACGCCGATCCCGACCGGATGCGGACTTTCTTCGACGACATGATGAAGCTGGGCGTCGAAGGCCTGATGGTTTCTCCCGGTTACCGTTACGAGAAAGCTCCCGATCAGGAGCATTTCCTCGGACGCGAAACGACCAAGCATCTGTTCCGCCGGATTTTCTCCGGTTCGGGCAAGCGGTGGCGAATCAATCTGTCGCCGTTGTTCCTGCAATTCCTGCAAGGGAAGCACGAGCTGGAATGCACTCCGTGGGGTATGCCCACGTTCAACCTGTTCGGGTGGCAGAGGCCTTGCTACCTCATCGACGAGGGTTACGCGACGTCGTATCGCGAACTTCTCGACACCACGGAATGGGCGAACTATGGCCGCGCGAGTGGCAATGCGAAGTGCCAGGACTGCATGATGCACTGCGGTCACGAACCGACGGCGGTCGCTCAGGCGTTCGGAACGTTCGGCGGTTTTCTCAAGACGGCGTGGTTGTCGTTGTTTGGCGACCGCGGCCCGAGGGAACTGGAGCCGGTAGCGGGGGTGACGAGCGAGTTCGGTCGCGCCGGCAGCGGTCCCGCCATCGTGCCGCTCGACATCAGCCGCATCAAACCCGTCCCCGTCCGCGAACCGGAGTCCTCGCGCGAAGGGGCCTCCCGCTGACGAAGGACTCTCGGTTGGAAAAGCGTCGCTGTCGCTGGCGTCGCGTCCCTCGTCAAGGGTGAGAAGGAAAAGTGCCTCTCTGAAAGTCCGGTTGCGCTGGCTCGGAATCCCGTCGTGCGTCGGGTTCCGCAAAAGCATCAGCAGGTGTTCGGAGAGATTGTCAGCCGGCAAATCGGAGTCGCTCCATGACCAAAACCCATCGCGTGTACTGCGCCGGCCCGCTGTTCAATCAGTCGGAGCGGGACGAGATGACGGCCATTGCCAACGTCCTGCGGGACGAGGGGTTCGCCGTCTACTTGCCCCACAGCGACGGCATGGAGTTCCGCCTCGTGCATCATTGTTTGGTGTCGCGCGGGTGGGACCCGGCCTTGGCGGCGAAGTTCCTGCACCAGGCGATTTTCGCCCTCGACGTGTTCCAACTCGTGGACGAATGCGACAGCGTCGTGTGGAACCTCAATGGCCGTGTCCCCGACGAGGGAGCGGTCTCCGAAGCGGCCATTGCGTGGACGCTGGGGAAGCCAATGGTTGCCTACAAGGACGATGTTCGTTCGCTCATCACCGGAAGGGACAATCCGCTGCTGGTGGGACTGGTCGATTTCGAAGTCGTCCGGACACTCACCGAGATCGTGCCCGCGCTGCGCGAACAGATCTCGGTGAACGAAGGGAGTGCGTCGCACCGACCGTCCCCCAAGGTGAGTGAGTGGGTCGATCGCGGTCGCCGGCTGTGGGCCGCGATGCGCGAGCATGACGCCACGGGAGACAGCGCCGCGATCGCCGATTTCGTGGCGGAATTGTTTGCCCCCGGTTCCGGTCCGACGGAAGAACCGGCTCCCCGTTCCGCAGCGTCAAGTCGCGCGGACAGCGCCTCCCCCGCGCTGGCTTGAAGAACGGTCGTTCCGAACCAGGCACGCTCCCGCGACCCGCATACGCAACGACCCGACAGGCCTCGATGCCCGCCGGGTCGTCGCGCTCTCTCCCGCAAAGGAGTACGCGTCTTTCAGAACGTGCTCGCCCTCGTCGGCGGGTTCGTTTTCGTCGGCGGCTCCGTGCGTCGCGCATGGCTTTGAAGCGTCAACCACCACAATGCTGCCATGCCGGGTGTCAGATCCCCGGAATGTCGAACTTCCCTTCCGTCGCAACGTCGCGCAGCTTCTGCAAGGCGCGGGCTTCCAGTTGCCGGATGCGTTCCTTGGTGACGCCGAAGCGGTCGCCGAGTTGTTCCAGAGTCAGCGGTTCGGCGTCGTGGTCGAGGCCGTAACGCTGCACGATGATGCTGCGCTCGCGCTCGTCCAGTCGACCGAGGATCGCACGGATCGCGTCCCGCTGTTGTTGGTTGGTCGACTCCTGCTCGAATTGGTCGGAGCGCGAGTCGGCCGAGAACTGAAACATCTCGTCGGTGCCCGTGCGATACCGGTCCCGCAGAGTGTGTTCCGCCGGAACGGACCGGGCGAAGTTTTTCATGATCGCCCACGTGGCGTAGGTCGAGAATTTGAACCCGCGGCCGTAGTCGTACTTCTCGATGGCCCGAAACAGAGACATGTTCCCGTCCGAGATCATCTCGAACACGTTCCCGTTCGGTCCGACGTGCTTTTTCGCGACGGACACGACCAGGCGCAGATTGCTCCGCACGAGGATGTTCTTGACCTCGGTCGCCTCTTCCAGCAACCGTTCGATCTCGGCCAGCACGCGGGTCTTCGCCTTCGCGATGTCGAGTTGATCCCGCAGTCGCGCCGCCTTGAACTTCAGGTAGTTGTACTTGCGGAAGTGGTAAACCTCTTCGTCCTTGGTCAACAGCGGGATCGAATACAGGTTGGCCAGGTACGGCGGCAAACCCGGCGGGGCCTTGGCGACGCCGTGCGATTCGCGACTTTCCGGCAAGGGGGCCAGGATCAGCGCGTCGGCGTCCGCGTCTTCGAAACAGGGATGCGGCATGTACTCGATCGGCTGTTCCAGCAGTCGCGCGGCCCGCATTTCGGTGACGATGCGATAGATGCTCGTCCTCGTGCGGCAGAACCGGCGCGACAGATCATCAACCGATTTCCCCTCGCGGAACAGGCGGAAGATCTCGGACTTGGCGTCGTCGGTCATCGCCGGACCGGACTTCGGAAACACGGCGGCGCTCGGGTTGGCCTCGTCGTGGGCGCGGAGCGTGTACCGAACGGTTTCTTGTGCTCGACCCATTTTCCTCGCGATGCGGCGGCTGATTTCGGACGGACACCCGCCATGACGGGCCATCCGCCGAGCACGGTCGATGATCTCCTCCCGTTCGACTTCGGTCAGTTGACGGAACTTGGCACCCCGTTCGACATCTTGCGGATGCGTTTCGACGAACCGCTCCAGCGAGGACTTCTTGAAGCCCACCCGCTTGCGGCTGCCGAATTTGAAACGGAAGCTGACCAACCCCCGATCGCGCCAGCGGTCGACGGTCTTGGTCGACACGTTGAACTGACGGCTCACGTCCTCCACCGTGTACACGGGTTCGGACATCGACGAGGCGGACAGATCGACGCTGTCGGACAGGTCTTCGATCAACAGCCGCAGATCGTGCCGCGCTTCGGACCCAGGGATTTGCAGGTCCGGGTACATCTCGGACCGGTAGCCGATCAGGCTCTGGAACAAATCGGGGTAGCGGTATTCGCGCTCCGGCTCGAGCGTGTCGAGCAGCGTTTCGGCGCGATGCATCTGCTGCACCCGCGCGTCCTTGGGGGCGAAGCGAACCTGCTGATCCTTCAGTTGCTTGATCGCCGGGTTCTTGTAGATGGACATGATGTTTTCCCTCCCTTGGCCGATCCGCCTGCCGTTTCCGAGAATCCCCAAAAACGCACTCGTTCGCCCGCGACCTCCCGCCGCGTCCACTTCAACACGTATTCGCGAGAAGTTTCGCAACCGACTCCGTCGGTTTCCGTTTCGTCGTACAACCGTCTGAGATGCAATCTTCAGGCCAAACGCATTCCCGACCTCGTCGGATCAAGGTGGCCGTGCGATTTCCGGCCAGCCGTTCTTCGCTCTTCGTCGCCGCAAGCGATGACTTGAACTCCGATTGCGCTCATTTCCGTTCCGCGCATTGGAATTCCCCGCGAGACGGCCACCCCGCCTGTCCCTCTGTGGTCTTACCCAGCCAATTGGACAAACCGGTGCAATTCACTGGCTTTACGTCCGGGACAGACAGCGCGTTTGGAGAAAACGTTCGCGCACGAACGAAATTCTGGAAAATCGCCTCAACCCGCACAACTCGATTTCTTGGGTCGCCGCAAATCACTTATTTTCAATCAGTTAGAGAGAATCGTGACTGCCGTCCGCCGCTCGGCAATCGCCCCAAAACTGTCGTTTTGGTAGGCCCTTCCGGCTTCGGGAATGGCACTCCCTTCCTCGAAGGCCATTGTTCGACCGAGCAACCGCACTTCGGATGACAAAACGCACGCCCAACGGTTCGGATCACAGAAAACATTTCAGAATCGTTAGAATGCGCGTCGCGCGCGGCAAATCGCTACACTTTGACGCAGCCGACCGGCGTGTCTTACGGCGGTTGTGGCGACAATCTCCTCGCGCCGAGTCCAACTCCCGTCGCGAAAACCGTACGATTTGCGGCGGGTGTGACTTCGGCCACCCTCCATCGCCTCTCCCAAACCACCCTCCGAGGCCTCTCCCATGTTGAGATCGCACGCTACGGGTTCGAGTCTTGGCCACTTTCCGTCGGTCCGGAGCGTTGTTCTGGCTGTCGCGGGTTTTGTCGTGGCGGTGAGCGCTGCGACCAGCGGCGCGCACGGGGACGATTGGCCGCAATGGCTCGGCACGCAGCGCGATGGCGTCTGGCGCGAAACGGGCATCCTGAAGGCCATCCCCGACAACAAACTCAAAGTCGAATGGCGGGTGCCGGTTGGCGCCGGGTACTCGGGTCCCTCGATCGCGGGCCGTCGGGTGTTTCTGACCGACCGCGTTGCCGAGGGGCAGGACCCGGACAGTCCCTTCACGCGCGGGGCCGTCCCGTCGTTGGAGCGGGTGCTTTGTCTCGACGAGACGGATGGAAAAATCGTCTGGAAACATGAATACCCCTGCACTTACACCGTCAGCTATCCCGCCGGGCCGCGCTGCTCGCCGACCATCGCGGACGGGCGGTTGTTCACCTTGGGGGCGGAAGGGCACCTGTTCGGTTTTTCGGCGGACGATGGCAAAGTGCTGTGGTCTCACGATCTGAAGCAGGTGTACGGCTTGAAGCAATCGCCGGTATGGGGCTTCTCGTCCCACCCGCTCGTGGACGGGGAGAGCCTCATTTGCCTGGTGGGTGGCGAAGGGAGCGCCGTGGTCGCGTTCGATGTCGCCACGGGAAAGGAACGTTGGCGTGCGCTGACGGCCACCGGTCCTCACGGACCCGGCTATGGACCCCCGGTGATCTGCGAAGCCGCCGGCAAGCGACAATTGATTGTCTGGCTTCCCGACGCGGTCAACTCGCTCGATCCCGTGACAGGGGCCGTGTTGTGGTCGATGCCTTGTTCGGCACGGGAAGGCCTCACCGCTCCCATGCCGCGTCAATCGGGAAACCGACTGTTCGTGACGGCCTTCTACGACGGACCGACGATGTTTGAACTGAAATCCGACGCGCCGGGAGCGGTGGAAGTTTGGAAGGGCAAGAGCCGCAGCGAAAAGAACACCGACGGCCTGCACTCCATCATGCCCACTCCGTTCTTCGAGGGGGATCACATTTTCGGTGTGTGCAGCTACGGCCAACTCCGTTGTCTCGAAGCGGCGACCGGCAAGCGAGTGTGGGAAAATCTGACGGCCACCGGCGCCGACAAAGCACGCAACGCCCGATGGGCCAACGCGTTTCTGGTGAAGCACGAAGACCGCTGGTTCCTGTCCAACGAACGGGGCGAGCTGGTTGTCGCCAAACTGTCCCCCGCGGGCTACGAAGAAATCAGCCGCGCGCCCCTCGTCGCCCCCACCGGCAATGCGGGGGGACGCGATGTCGTATGGTCGCACCCCGCGTTCGCCCATCAGAGCGTGTTCGCGCGGAACGACAAGGAATTGGTCCGCGCGTCCCTCAAGGCCGATTGAGGAGCTCGCGCATGACTCCGTCGCCCCATTCACCTTCGCCGCCGATCGCGCCGTCCGAGGGGGATCCCTTTGCCGGACGGGAGATCCTCGTCGGCGTGACGGGGGGGATCGCTGCGTACAAGGTGGCGGACCTCGTCAGCAAACTCGTGCAACGGCAAGCCCGCGTGTCGGTGGTGATGACGCGGGGGGCGCGGAAGTTCATCGGCCCCACGACGTTCGAAGCCCTCACGAATCGTCCGGTGTTGAGTTCGATGTACGCCTCGAAGGAGCACCCCTTCGGCGAGCACATCGGGCTGGCGCGGCGGGCCGACCTGTACCTGATCGCTCCGGCCAGTGCGAACACGCTCGCCAAGTTGGCGGGCGGCTTCGCGGGAGACCTGGTGTCGATCCTCGCGCTCACGATGACTCGACCGGTGCTCGTGGCCCCGGCGATGAACAACGAAATGTGGTCCAAGCCAGCGGTCGCGCGCAACGTGCGGCAACTTCGGGAAGACGGCGTGCACATCGTCGAACCGGACAGCGGTTGGCTGTCGTGCGGCGCGGTTGGACCGGGACGAATGGCGGACGTCGGTGAGATTCTGGCGGCCGTCGCGGCGCGATTGCCAGAAGAGACCGCGCGGAGCGCATGATTCGCCGATGGCTGGCTCGTGCGGGCGAACTCAGTAATGCGGCGGCTTGTCCTGCACCGGGTCGAAGTCGTCGTCTCCGGGAGCGAACCGCTGCACACGGTCGTCGAGCGTCACCACAAAACGTTTCAGTTCCCCGAGTTGCCGCTGCTGCCCCAGCAGGGCTTCGTGAAGTTGATCCAGGTCCCGCTGCAGGTGGGACAACAACTCCTCAATCTTCGCGAGGCGTTCGGCGGAAGCGGTGTCGTCGGACATGGATACGGAGCGATTGAGGTGGGACCGGCGTCGGTGGCACGCGATGGATTCTCGAACCACCAGAGGGTTTGATCGGCGGCCAGCGTAGCCGGGCCAAGCGGACAATCCGAGAGCGCGGGGTGAATTGCGCAACCGCACGGCCAGCGGATGCAACGACCCCGGCAGGTTCGCTCGGGAAGCCCATCGATTTTTTTCGATGGGTTGACATTTTCGCCGACTTGGCAATAGTGCATCCGTATACACCACGGTCGGAACCGTGGAACACGAAGGTCGTGCGGTTTCTTGTCGCATCGCGACCGGTGGCCCGGCGTCGTGTGATCCCGCGCAATTCATCGAGGAGTCGAGTCCCTATGAAGAAGCTGGCGCAAGTGGCGATGGTGTGCCTGGTCGCGTTGACCGGCGTGGCGGTGGCGGCGGATGGACTGGCAATTGGCGAGCATGTCGGCGCGTTCAACGTGCGCGACATCACCGGCCCCAACAAGGGCAAGACTCTCTGTTATCGCTGCAAGTTCGGCGATCAACCGGTGGTCACGGTCTTCACGCGCGATGTGAACGACAGCGTCGTCTCGCTCGTCAAGAAGATCGACAAGCAAGTGGCCGACAACAAGGACAAGAAGATGGCGTCGTTCATCGTCGTGCTGACGAACGACCCGGACAAGACCGAAGCCAAGCTGGCCGAAGTCGCCAAGAAGGAAGGCATCACCGTTCCGCTGACGATCATGGAAGGTGACGCGGGTCCCAAGGGCTACGGCGTGCAAAAGCAGCACGAAACCACCGTCATGATGTGGGTGGACGGCACGCTGAAGGTCAACGACGGCTTCGAGAAGGGCAAGTTCGACGCCAAGGCCGTGGAAGCGGTCGTGGGCAAGACCAAGTCGATCCTCGAGTGACGCGACGACCACCCACTGGGTGGTCGCTCTGCAAATCACGCAAACCGCCCATCGGCACACCGCCGGTGGGCGGTTTTTTTTGTTTCCAGACGAAGCCGGGTGACAGGGCCGGGTGACAGGATTCGTGCTTCACCGGCGCGGTCCATCCCGCAACGGATTCCCCATCCGACATCAGCCCGGCATCCCCTCCGTGCCCGGATGCACCCATTCCGTGGTGCCGTCGGACCAGTTTTCCTTTTTCCAGACCGGGACCTCCTCCTTGATGCGGTCCATCAGCCACTGTCCGGCGGCGAACGCATCGCGACGGTGAGGACAGGCGACCGCCACGGCGATGCTGATGTCCCCGAGCTCCAGGCGGCCCAAACGGTGCAACGTGGCCAACGCGGTGACCGGCCATTTTTCCCGCGTTTGTCGCTCTAGATCGGCCAGTCGCGCCTCGGCCATTTCGGGGTACGCCTCGTAGTCGAGGGCGAGTGTGCGGCGTCCGTTCGTCAACTCCCGCACCGTCCCGAGGAACAACACCACCGCGCCGGCCGCAGGACCGCGCACCCCCTCGGTGAGGGCCGTGTAGTCGATCGGTTCGCGGGTGAGGCGGGACATGTTGAGTCTCGGACGGAGCGAAAGTGAACGCGCGAGCGGTGCGGGATGGTCGATGATTCGGCTATTCTGGCGAAACGTCGCGCGGGGCGAAATCGTGATGTCGCCAGTGCTGCGGTCGATTCCGGGAGTATCGCCATGCGTTTGGGCTTGGTCACGTACATGTGGGGCGCGGAGTGGGACCTTCCCACGCTCCTCAAGAATTGCGAAGCGACCGGATTCGAAGGGGTCGAACTCCGTTCGACCCACAAACATGGCGTCGAGCCGAGCCTCTCCGCCGAAGCGCGGGCGGAAGTCCGCAAGCGGTTTCACGACTCGCCGGTGAAGTTTCTCGGCCCCGGCTCGGCGTGCGAGTATCACTCTCCCGACCACGGCGTTGTCAAAAACAACATCGACCTGACGAAGAAGTTCGTCGAACTGTCCGCCGACCTGGGAGGGACGGGGGTGAAGGTCCGCCCCAATGCGCTCGTCAAGGGAGAACCCGAGGAGACGACGATCGCGCGGATCGCGGCCGCGTTGCACGAATGCGGCGAATTCGCGAAGCAGCACCGGCAGGAGATCCGTGTCGAGGTGCACGGGCCGGGCACATCGAAGCTGGAAGTGATGCGGAAGATCCTCGCGCAGGCCGATCATTCGCACGTCGTCGCCTGTTGGAACGCGAATCCCGGTGAGACCATCGACGGTTCGATCAAGCCGGGTTTCGACCTGCTCAAGGACAAACTCGGCGGCACGATCCACATCCACGACCTGTACGACAAGGCGTACCCGTATCGCGAGTTCTTCGCGCTGCTCAAGGGAATCGGTTACGTCGGGCACCTCTGTTCGGAGAGTCCGCCGACCGCCGACCCCGTGCGGGTGATGCATTACTATCGCGCGCTGTTCGACGAACTGGTGGCCAACCCGAAGCGATGAGGCAGCGCGGTGGAAATCGCCGACATCACTCGGCCGGGGTTGGAAGTCGGCGGACCATGCGCTGCCAATTGATGCGAGTGCGATGCCACTCCTTCGGCGAGTCGGCGAATCGCTCGACGTTTTCGAGGACGTGTTCCGCCAGCGCCAATACGTCCGGTCGAAGCGTTCGCAACTCCGGGGAATCGCCCTGAAATTGGTGGCGAATCACGAATGCCAAATGCGAGACGATCCGCTCACCGTGGGTTTCGAGGTCGAACGCATCCCGAACGAAGCGATGCAACACGGGGAAGTAGAAGGCAAACGCGACCGGCCCCATGAACAGAAAGTCTTCGGACCGGTTGAGCGGATGTTCCTCGAACTTTGCCAGAGCTTCGTCGACGGACATTCCCCCGAACATCTTCCATGCGTACTCGGCGTCGAGATCTCCGTCATGGGGATCGAAGTCTCGTTCCGTCGGAAGACTCCCCGGCATCGCGTCGAAGGGCATCAGGAAGCACTCCCCGAGCGACTTTCGTGGCTGCGACTATCCCGGTGTGTGACGGCGAGCGGCACCACCTCCCGCAGGCATTGCGCCAACGATGCGATCTGACTCCCCTGTAAACAAAACGGATTGACCACCAGTACGCCGTCATCGAGTTGGCCGTGGCCGACGTACGCCGGCGGGTCTCCCTGACGCAGGGCGCGGCAGGCGGCAAACGCGGCGCTGCGAGCGTCATCCGCGATGGGGGACAGGTCGATCTCCAGACGCGGGGGCGTTTGCCCGTTTCTGGATTCGATCATCCGACAGACCGCCCCCGAATCGACCAGACCCGCCGCGATCTCCTCCAGCCACAAGCGGAATCGTGGCAGGTCGGCGTCGTAACTGCCGTCGGAGAACAGCTCCAGAGCCGTCAACAGCGCGACGATCTCCTCTTTCGACACTTTCAGGCTGCGTCCCAAACCGTGCCTCGGCAGCCCGGCCAGGCGCGAGCGGTCGATGAAATCCGCTGGCGGGTCCCACAACTCGGGGTGGTCGTCATTGTCCAGCATCTGCAGGGCCGCCGAGGCGATCAGGTCGCGCCGGCCGCACAGCAACCCCGTCGACTGCGGGCCGCGTATCGCCTTGCCGCCACTGAACCCAACCAGGTCCGCCCCCGTGGCGACAATGTCCCGCAGGTTCGACCGGGGTGGCAACTCGCCCGCCGCGTCGACGAGCACCTTGAGGCCGTGTCGATGAGCGAGGTCGACCAATTCCGGAAGGGATCGGCGACTCGACGGGGAATGGTTGAACAGAATCCCCGCCGTCTCCGGACCGATCGCAGCGGCGTACTCCCAAAGTTCGGTGCGGCGTACGCCCGCGTTCCCGACGATCTCGTTGAAGCCGACCTCCACGAGCCGTCCACCCGCCGCCCGCACGGCATGGTCGTACCCGTTGCGTTGTTCGCGGGCCACGATGAATTCGCACTTCATGCCGCGCGTGTCGGGCAGTCGCTCCATGAGGGCCGGGTCCAAACCGGCGAGAATCGCAGCCGCTCCCAATTCGAGGGATGCAGCGGAACCGGCGGTGACGAGTCCCGCTTCGGCACCGGTGACCTCGGCAATGCGGCGGGACGCGGCGGCCTGTAACTGCTCGAGAGGCACGGTGTCGCGTGCGGCGTCGAGAAACGCGGCGAGCACGGCGTCGGGCATCCGCGCTCCCCCGAGGCGGGTGACGGAGCCGGAGGCGTTGATGATCGGTCGCAGGCCGAGTCGTTCGTAGGGTGAGGTCATGGGTGGGAGGCCACGGGGTGGAGGCGGGGGCGAGTGCAGTCACGATGCCGGGGAGGGAGCTGGACTGCAAGGGGGGAGACGAGGAAGTCCAATGGCGAATGCCGAACGCTTGGCGGGAGGTGGGGGCGGGATTGTGTGGGCGGGATTGTGTGGGCGGGATTGTGTGGGCGGGTGACGAATCGTTGGCGTTTTCCGGTCGGGATCGGGCTGTGGAGGGGTATACTGCCGCGTCCGGCCCGCACCGTTCCGTGCCGACGATTGGTTCATGCCGACGGTCCCCCATTCCCAAGCACGCGATACCCTTTCGTGAACGAAACGACTGCCACGCACGACATGCTCGACAAACCGAATGCCACCCCCGGCGTGGCGCGCCACCGTCCTGGCGAAGAGTGCGTCGCGGCCCCTCAACCCCTTCGCGAACCGGCGCCGGAGTTGTTGGCTCCCGCTGGAGATGCGGAGGCGATGGATGCGGCGATCGCCAACGGCGCGGACGCGGTGTATTTCGGTCTGTCCGACTTCAACGCGCGGCATCGCGCGACAAATTTCACGCTGGAAGAACTCCCCCGCATCATGGCCCGTTTGCACACGCACGGCGTGCGCGGGTACGTGGCATTCAACACCTTGGTGTTTTCTGGCGAACTCGACAAGGCGGCCGAATACCTGGCGCTGGTCGTCGAGGCGGGTGTCGACGCCGTGATCGTGCAGGACCTGGGAATCGCGAACTTGCTGGCACGGATGGCGCCGGGTTTGGCGGTGCATGGCTCCACGCAAATGACGCTGACGGAGTGGCGCGGGGTGGAATTCGTCCGTCGTCTCGGCATCCAAAGGGTGATCCTCGCGCGGGAATTGTCACTCGACGAAATTGGACGCATCCGACGACACACCGATTTGCCGCTGGAGGTGTTCGTGCACGGGGCGCTGTGCGTTGCGTACAGTGGGCAGTGCCTTACCAGCGAATCGTTCGGCGGGCGGAGCGCGAACCGTGGCAAGTGCGCGCAGGCCTGTCGCCAACCGTACGAACTTCTCGTCGATGGCGAACCGCGCGACCTCGGGGACAAGGCATATCTACTCAGTCCGCAGGATCTGGCGGCGCACGACCTGATCGCCGACCTCGCCGGGCTGGGGGTCGCCAGTGTGAAAATCGAGGGGCGGCTGAAGAGCGCTCACTACGTGGCCGCAACGACGCGGGCCTATCGCGCGGCGTTGGACGCCGTTGCCGAGAACCGTCCGCACACAATCGACCCCGAAGACGACCTGGCCTTACGACAAAGTTTCTCGCGAGGTTTCACGCATGGCTTTCTGGATGGTGTGAACCATCAAGAATTGGTGCAGGGTCGATTTCCCAAGCACCGGGGGGTGCGATTGGGGAGGGTGGCGGCGGTCGAGGGGGAGACGGTGCTGGTCGAACTCGACGCGGAGCGCGCAAATGCGCCTCGCCCCATCGATACCGCCGGGGGGTGGGATCATGTCGTGAAGCCGGGAGACGGGCTCGTGTTCGACGAGGGACACCCCGAACAGGACGAGCAAGGAGGCCGGGTTTTCGGCGTGCGGGAAGTTTCGGCGGCGGATCGGAAGGGGAGCGCCGCGACGGGGGTGCTGCTGTCGCTGTCGTTGGGGCGTGGGGATATCAATCCCGCGGCGGTCGCACGGGGCGCGATCGTCTGGAAAACGGACGATCCCGCGCTGCGCAAGCGATTGGAGCGGGCTTCGGTCGTCGAACGCTCGGCTCGCTCCTCTCCCTTGAGCGTCGAGTTGACGGGCGGGCCGGGGCTCCGGTTGGAGTGCCGCCTGCGCGACGAGGCTGGTCGCGAGGTGCGAGTCGAATCGGCGGAACCGCTCGAAGCGGCCCGCAAGCATCCCCTGTCACTCACCCTGGCGCGCGAGCAGTGGGAACGCTTGGGGGGCACGCCGTTTGTGCTTGGGGATTTGGTGCTGAAAAGCCCGTCGGGCGAACCGTGCGACGAATTGCCCGTGATGGCCCCGAAGAGCGTGCTCAACGAATTGCGTCGCCGCGGCGTCGACGAACTCCTCGCGGCGCGCCGCCAGACGGGGTTGGGGCGTACGGTCGACGTAGCCGCACTGGAGGGGTTGCGGCGGCGCGCACGCGACAGGATCAACCCGTCCCGTCCCGTGTCCTCCACCCGCGACTTGTTCGTGTTGACGCGGACCGCCGAACAGTTCGCCGCGACGGTGAAGTGGATCGTCGCGCGGCGGGAGATCGAGGCGCGACAAGCGGAAACCCAGCCGGTGTGTGTCGCGGGGGTGTATTGCGACTTCGAGGACGTGCGTGGCTACCGTGCGGCGGTCGAGGCTGGTAGGCAGGCGGGGGTGGTCGTGGGTCTGGCGACACCCCGCGTGATCAAGCCGGGGGAAACCGGGCTGTTGCGACAGGTGGGAGCGTGCGAACCGGAACTGGTGCTCGTCCGCAATCTCGCGGCGCTCGAGTTTTTTCGCGGGGGCGGAGTCGAGACGGGTGCGAAATCCGTCGGGAAAAAGCTGCGTCTGCGGGGGGACTACAGCCTCAACGTCGTGAACGAGTTGACGGCGGATCTGTTCCTGGGCGAAGGCCTGGAATCGATCACCCCCGGCTACGATCTGAACCTCGACCAGTTGGGAACCATGCTCCAGGCGATCGATCCCTCGGTCTGCGAGGTGGTGCTCCACCAACACATGCCGATGTTCCACATGGAGCACTGCGTGTTCTCGCATGTGCTTTCCGACGGCACCGATTGGCATTCGTGCGGACGTCCTTGCGACCGCCACCGCGTCGAACTGCGGGACCACGTGGGGGAAGCGCACCCTCTGGTGGCGGATGTCGGCTGTCGGAACACGGTGTTCAACGCGCGACCTCAATCGGCGGGTCGTTTCCTGCCGCGATTGCTCGAGTTCGGCGTGCGACAGTATCGAGTGGAATTGCTGCGGGAATCGTCGGTGGAAACCGCCAAGCTCCTGGACTCCTACGCCGATTTGCTGTCGGGGCGCGGGACGGGGCCGAAACTGAATCGGGGCCTGCCGGTGCTGGAGCAACTTGGCGTGGTGGGAACACTGGGTTACGAGTGAGTCCGCGCGAACCTTGACGGTCCGTTCCTCACCCAGCGGGAATGTTGGCTTCCGACACGCGGGCGCTGGGGGGCTTGATCGCGCGGATCGTGGCCAGGGCGGCGTTGCCGACGGTTTCCGGAAGGCTGGCCAGCCACAGCTTCACGCGATACCTCCACGCGCGGGGGCGATAAGCCAAACCCAAACGCAAATGTTTGCGGACCAACTCGATTCGCCCCCGCTCCCACGCGGTCTCGGCGATCCAGAAGTTCGCTTCCGCCAACACATCGTCCAGCATGTCGTCCGAGAGCGTGATCTCCGAACGGTGTTGGGCGATGTTCGGCTCGATCACCTTCAAGAAATTCACGGCCGCGTCCAAATGATGCTCCGCGCGTGTCAGCCGGTCCAGATTGCCGCGGGTGTACTGGATCGTCGGCAGGTCGACAAAGCCGACGGGTCCCAACCGGCACGTTCGGAGGTGAAAATCGTAGTCTTCCCCCAAGCGTCGCAACTCGCCGTTGAAGCCGCCGACCTTCTCCATCCGCTCGCGTCGAAGGACGGCCGTCGACGTGTGGACAAGGCTCCCCATGATCATGGCCGAGTAGATCACACCGGTTCGCACATCGGCGTCGCCAGTGGCGTTCGCCACCTCCGGATCGAGCGCGGCCAAACGTTCGTGCGTGGCGAACAACTTGTCGTCCGGGAAGTGTCGGTACGCGCTGTACATCTCTTTGAGGTAGCGGGGGCGGAGCACCCGTCCTTGCATGTCGACGGCTTCCATGTCCGACCAGACCATGCCGACTTCCGGATGTGCCCGGAACACCGCCAACTGCGCCGCAAGCTTGTGCGGGAACCACAGGTCGTCGGAATCGAGCAGGGCGACGAAGTCCCCCCGCGCGTTCGCGAACCCGTTGTTGCGGGCGGCGGAGACGCCCGCGTTCTCCTGCCGGACGTACCGGACGCGCGGATCGGCCCCGTACCGCTCGGAAATCAATTGTTCGGTGCCGTCTGTGGACCCGTCGTCAACCAACACCACTTCGAGGTCGCGATGCGTCTGGGCCAAGGCGGTATCCACCGTTTTGGCGACGCAGTACGCCCGGTTGAACGTGGGAATGACCACACTGACGAATTCGCGACCCATGAAACCGGCCTCGGAAGGAGCGGGAACAAGGAAATGGGGATGTCGGCGGCGGCACAATTGCGGAACGAATGTGCGGAGAGCGTCTGTGCCGTAACGTCGTGAAAGGTATGTCAGGAACCGTCCGCACTCCCGTTACGTTTCCGTCACGATCACATTCCGCGGAGAGTCCGTCTGGCCAACCAACCGGACATGCGGAGACGGCGCGATCGGGGGGGGGCGTTGAGGAATCGCAACGCGAACCGACGGGGGCATTTCCAATTCGTAATCCGGGCTCCAAGGCTTCTGCGCCAACGACGCAAGCGCATTCCAGATATGATGTTGCGGCAATCAATCGGGGTCACGCGCCCGAGGGTCGGCTGAGGTGTTCGCCGCTGGTGACGCGACTGCGGCCAGTTCGTCAGTCGATGGCAACCAACCGGCCATCTTCCATGCGGAGCACGCGGTCAGCGATGTCCAGCACGCGGCTGTCGTGGGTCACCATCAGAATCGGACAGCCGTTCGTCCGAGCCAGTTCCCGCAGCAGGTCGACCACATCGCGACCGGTTTGGCTGTCGAGCGAAGCGGTCGGCTCGTCTGCCAGGATCAATTTCGGGCGAGTGGCCAAGGCGCGCGCGATCGCCACCCGCTGCTTCTGACCCCCCGACAGGCGGGCGGGGAGATAGTCCAACCGGTCCCCCAAACCGACTTTCGTCAGCAGTGCCGCCGAACGGGCACGCGCTTCGGCGGCGGGGACTTCGGGGTGCAGTTGGAACATGAGTTCGACGTTGCGCCGCGCCGTCAAAAACTCGAGCAGGTTGTGCTGTTGGAAGATGAATCCGATATCGCGCCGCGCGGCCACGAGATCGCCGGGTGTGGCCCGGTGCAAATCGCGTCCGAGGACCGTCAATTCCCCCTCGACCACGTGACGCAATCCGCCGATGAGCGTCAACAGCGTCGTTTTGCCGCTGCCGGAGGGACCGGTCAGCAGCACGATCTCGCCGGAGGCGACATCGAACTCGACATCGAACAGGATCTGCTTTCGCAAATCCCCGCTGCCGAAGGCGAAGTTCAGCCGCCGCGCGGAAATCACGGGCGGGATGGCTTCCGCGAGAGTGGCGCCCGTGGAAGACGGGGCGGATACAGCGGACATCGTCCTGGCCTGACACGTCGTCAATCGACGTACACGAACTCATTGCTGTTCAGCAGGGCGTGGCAAAGGTCGACGAGCGCCGCGCCGTCGACCGGATCGACGAATTTCGGCATTGGAGACGGAAGCCGCGCGGGAGTTTCCCCCGCCGCGCGCCGCGACAGCACCTCGCCATGCGATTTGAGAAACGTCGTGCCCGCGAACAGTTCCTCCGAACTCGCAGGGCGACCGTACGCCCGTTGGATCGCCAGGCGGACCCAACCGGAGCCGGCGGGTTCCGTGGCGGCCCCCACACCCGAATTCCCCGACGGGTCCTCTTCAAGAATCCGCCCCGCGAACGACCGGGCGTATTCGACCACCCGCTCGCTGTTCATCAACAACAGGGCTTGCGGGGCGGTGGTCGTCACCGCTCGACAAGCGCAACTCTCGAACGTGTCGGGGAGGTCGAACGTTTGCAGCATCGGGAAAGGCTGGTTCCGCTTCTGCAGGATATACACGCTGCGGCGCGCGCGGTCCTCAACCGACGAAAGCTCCCAAAGCCCTTTGTTGCCGATGGCTGCGGGCAACTCGGGCTTCACAGGCGGGCCCCCCAATCGGGGATTCAGCCGGTCGCTCACCGCCAGCAGTGCGTCCCGCAGGCTTTCCGCATCCAGACGTTTGCGGGGATGATGCCAGAACATCGCGTTGGAGGGGTCGACACGTTCGGCCCGGTCCCGGTCGGGCTGGCATCCCGGCTTCAACGAGGACTGCCGGTATGCCGCCGACGTGACGATCACCCGGTGCAGATGTTTGAGGGACCACGCCGTCGGCGGCGCGGCTCCCGCACCCGCTTCTCCCGCCATTTTCTCTGTCGGCGCGACAAGCTCGCTGGCCAACCAGTCGAGAAGTTCGGGGAGGACGGGGGGGGCGGTCTGCACGCCGAAATCGTTGGCGTTGGCCAGCAGCCCCGCGCCGAAGTGCGACTGCCACAAACGATTGGCCATCACCCGCGCGACCAGCGGATGCCGCGGGTCGGTCAGCCACCGTGCCAACACCGAGCGGCGCCGGGCTTCGAACGGACCTTCGCCCGCGCCCAATTCCCGGCGCGCGGCGGCCATGTCAAAACCGAAGTCCATCGCGCGGGGGAAGCCCGGTTGGACTTCGTCCAGCGGTTTCTGGTGATTGCCCCCGGCCAGCAGGTGTGTGGGAGGCATGCCTCGCCCATCGGTGGCGGCCATGGCCTCGATGTGCCCGGCCGCTTTCGGCCGCTGTTTGGAGACCGCGTCAAATTGCTTTTTCAGATCGGGCCAGCGCACCTTTTCGGTCTCGCTCATCATCGAGACCATCTCTTTTTCTTTCACCTCGATCACCAGTTGCCGTTCCGAGAAGAACGCCAACTGGTGCTGGAACGCGTCGCGCAAGTCGGCCCGCGTGTCCATCGCCTTCCAAACCAGTTCCGGAAACCTCAGACGTTTGGGGGCATACACCTTCGCGCGGGCCTCAACCATCAGCCGCTGGTATTCCTCCCGGATCGCCCGGGTCGAGGCTTCCCACTCGCTCATCAACCGAGCTTGCTCGGTTCGCTGTTCGGGAGTCAGCGCGTCCGCGGACTCGACCGGAATCATCCCCGCGAAGAACGCTTGAAGAGAATAGAACTCGGTCTGGGCGAGGGCGTCGTATTTGTGGTCGTGACATTGGGCGCACCCCAGCGACTGGCCGAGGATCACCGAGCCGACGGCGGCGGTGATGTCGTTGAGCATGTCCTGCCGGGCGAGAATCACGTCGCTGGCGTTGCTCTCGTCGGGGGGCAAACGGAGAAAACCGGTGGCGACGAGTGCCGCTTTGCTGTCCGGAAACAATTCGTCACCGGCCAACTGCTCGGCGAGGAACCGGTCGTACGGGGTGTCGTCGTTGAACGCGGCAATGACGTAGTCGCGGTACTTCCATGCCAGTGGCCGGAGGGGATCGGCGTTGTACCCGGCGGTATCGGAGTAGCGGACGAGGTCCAGCCACTGTCGACCTTGCCGTTCCCCGAAGTGGGGGCTGGCCAAAAAACGCTCGACCCACCGCAGGTACGCCGCCTCGGACGGATCGGCGGTGAATTCGGCGACTTCCTCGGGCGTCGGAGGGAGGCCCAGCAAGTCGAACTTGAGACGGCGCAGCAACTCTGAAGGGGTGGCGGGGACCGAAAACCCCAAACCCTCGGCCTGCAACCGCGCCAAAAGCAGCCGATCCACGGGGTGCGCGACTTCCGCGCTCGAAATCCCGCGCACGACGGGCACCGTGGGTCGCGTCACGGGGGCATAGGCCCAATGGCGTTGATCGGACTTCGGCTGGGACTGGGTTTCGGTCGTTGCCAACTCCGGATCGGCCACGACTTGTCCGGTCGGAATCGCACACCACATCGCGGCCAACAGCAAGCCGGATGTCCACGACAGGGCGCTTACCCCGCGCCGAGACGAAGCGGGGGATGATGTCCGTGCCAGCCGAGACCACGTCCAGACTCGGTGGGTGTTCCGAAAACCAAGCATCGACGGTCCCCACAAATTGACGAATCGTCGCGAGCGTCCGGCCCGCTTGTCAAAGTGTACCCGCAATCCACGCCAGCACGCTTCGACCTCCCTTTATATCGGCGATCCGCTACGGCTGTCAGCGCCGCGGCTGTCTGGATGCCCTGAATCCTCGGAAATGCCTGTGAGGAATCGCTTTACGACGAATTACGGGCAGGGGGAGACTCGCCCCTTGCAGGCAGGTGTGACGGCGCGATCATGGATTCCCAACTTCTTTGGCAAGGCACGTTGGTTACACTCCGAACAGTGCTCTCCCCGACCTCTCGGGACGTTGTCATGCATCGTCAGTTCTTGCATTGGGTCCGCGCCACGCTCCCCAGTCCCACGTGGGTTGCCTTGTTCTTTGTCGCCGTCCTGGCCATCGAGGGCTTCCATTACGGGATCGTGTTCTTTCAGGGGCACCCGTTTCCGCCGTTGGACAACCCGTTCTCGCGCGTGCGCGCGGGGTTGGCGATGTTCACGGCAATCAGCTACGGCCTGTTCCGCGTGCTGCTGTTCCACCCGCTGTACTCCAGCGAGTACCGGCAATGGCTCGAGTTGACCCCGTGGAACATTCGACACCCGTTGCCGTGCGGACCTGCCCGATTGGTTCCTCAGGATGGAATCGTGATGGCGGTGTTGGCCGGTGCGGCGCACGGGGTACCGGAAGTGGCACTGTCCATTCCGTTCGTGGTTGTGGGGGCCTATCTGGTGGCCCTCACGCCGTCGTTTTTCGTGCTGCAGCGTCGACACTTGGGGTACGCCACGCTGCTTGGTTTGGTCCTGGCGATCCGCTTTTCCGAATGGCCGCTCGTCGCGGGGGCGAGTTTGTTCGTGACGTACGTGATGGCGGCCATCGGGTTGCAACGGACGCTCGCCGAGTTCCCGTGGACCGACCTCCCCGAGGTGTTCCAACAAACGAACTGGGCCGAGAAAATGGCCGAGCAGAAGGGGAAGGGGGTCGCCGGTTGGCCGTGGGACCTGCTGAATCCGCAACGGGAATTCCTCGTCGTCCCCCTGGCGGACGCGCTCTGGATCGCGGTTCTCGTCGGAGGGGCGTTGCATGCGGCGGATGTCACGTTGATGCGACTGTTCCAGCCGCGCAACCCGTTTCCCATCGGGGCCGCGTTTTTCGCCTACGGCATGATCGGCGGCACATTGACGCGACTGTCGCTGTACGTCACGTCGTTCGCCTCGCCCATCAATTTCTGGGGACGAGTAGCCACGGGACGGCTCATCATCCCATCGTACGACGTGGCGATCGTCGGCCCGCTGTTGGCGTTGGCGGCATACGGCGCGGGGATGTCGACGATCGGCCTGCTGGGGCAACCGTGGAGCCTGTATTGCGCACCCGTCGGCGCAGGGTTGGCGACGTTCTTCCTGCTGCACACCGGCCCGTCGCAGCGGCGATGGGAATTGCTGGGGAAGCACCGAGCGGTCGCGCGAGGGTTGGCGAAGCAGCGGTTTGTGGAGTTGTGAGGAGAAATTCTCAGGAGTCGAGTTGAATCGAGGTACGTTGACATCCCAACGACTCCCGAGCCACCTAGTCGGTACTGAAACAGCTTTTAAAGGAAGGGAGAGGCTCCCCCCACACAGAGGATTGATCACGTGCCCCTCGAACTGCCACGCCGACTGAAGTGCAGCCAGCCGGAATCATTCACCTCCCTCTTCATCTTCCGCACTTTCGATTACCAATGGTTGGACACCGGTCGCACAAGCGAGAATCTTGACTATCGCGGGAATTTTGTCGCTGAGGCAATCGCGAAGGAGCTTTGCGTCGCTCTTGGATCCAGCATGTCCCAGCAAATCAATTAGTCCCGCCACATCCTCAAGCGTGAGTCTAATGGAGTAGTTGTGGTGCGAGCGACCGCTGGGAGAACGGACCAGCTCCGCTTTTATGTATATGGACTTGTTGTTGGGATTCCAATGAATGTTGTTTTTCCAGTAGTCATCGCTGTCTGAAGCGAGCGAGAGGTTAGAGATGATTGAGGTCGTGCCACGATCACGATAAGAACCCCTTCGAGTGATATTCATTTCTGTCTCCTCGAAAAAAACGAAGTGGATATCCGTCGCGTAACGGCAACCTTGGCTCACCCTGAGTCAACCGAGCATTATTGGTCTAAAGAGTGATTTCGGCAAGCAAGTCGAGTGATACAGTTGGAATGGAACTCTGGCAGTCGTGATTCACGCCGAAACGGAGGATTGAATCGAAACACTACGGTAGCTCGGCGCGAGCTGTTCTCATCACCTCCAACAACCGTCGCGCCGCCGTTTCGGCGAACTCAGCGTCATTGATGTGAGCGGGGACCAGCGTGACCGGCACACGACCCGCCGTTTCGGCGATCCCTTCGTACAGCGCTCGCCGCGCCGCCGGATCGTCGAAGGCTTGTCCCGCCTTGTCGAGTGCCGACACCCCGTGCTCCGGCAGCAGAATTTCGACCGGCCCACGCGACGCCGCCGCCTTCGTCCCGATCTCCCGCCCGAGTATCCGGTTTTCCTCGGCCGTCGTTCGCATCAGCGTCACCGAGGCATTGTGGCGGTGAAACAACCGCGTCGCGAATTTCTCGGGGACCGTTTCCCTCGGACCAAAGTTGACCATGTCGAGAGCGCCGACCGAGATCACTTGCGGTACCCCGACGCGGCCGGCGGCTGTCAGGCGGTTCGGTCCGGCGGAGAGAACGCCCCCCACAAGTTCATCCGCCAATTCCGTCGTGGTGATGTCGAGCACCCCCGCGAACATCCCGTCGGCGATCAGCGATTCCATCGCCTGGCCCCCCGAACCGGTCGCGTGGAACACGATCACTTCGTAACCCGCCTGTTCGAGCACCTCCCGCGCCCGCATCACACAGGGGGTCGTCACGCCGAACATCGTTGCGGCGATGAGTGGCCGTCCTTCGTCCAACCCCGAGGTGGACTCCCGTCCCGCCACCATTCCCGCCATCGCCGCCGCCGCCTGCCCCAGCACTCGTCGAGAGATGCGGTTGATCCCCGCGAAGTCGACGACCGCGTTGAGCAGCAGGATGTCCTTGTCCCCCACGAACGGACGCGTTTGGCCCGAGGCGAGCGTGCTCACGAGCAGCTTGGGGACGCCAATCGGCAACACTCGCATCGCGGCGGAACCGATGGTCGTCCCCGCCGAGCCACCCAGAGCCAGGACCCCGTCGACCTCACCGCGCGCATACGCTGCCGCCACCAGTGCCGCCGCACCCCGCGCGGCGGCAGTCACGGCCTCGCCACGGTCGGTCCCTGGCGCTGTGAACCCCGCCAGCCGGAAAACCTCGTCACGAGGGATATCTGGAACGACCGACGGTTCCCCCAGCGACCCGACATCGACCAGTCGCACAGCCACACCGCGCGATTTGAGAGCCGCGCGGACGAACTCCGCTTCGGCTCCTTTGGTGTCGCAGGTGACGAGGAGATACACGGGCATGAGGTTACTCGTCTCGTTTCTTCTTTCGCGACCGCTTCGCATCCAGTTCTTGCAGGTTCTTTCGCGTACCCCTCAGTTTTTTCTTCACTTCCTTGACATCTTCGGCGAGCGGCAAGGTTTCGGGGCGGGTGCCACTTGTTTCCTCCATCGTTTTGCGAACGGCCTGTCCGACGCGCTTCGCCACATGTTCCAACTGGGACTGTCCCCGAACATCGTCGCGCTCGATGCGGGCGTCGGTCTGCGTGATGCGAAATAGATGGGCTGCCATTTCCTGTTTGCCCATGCGGTCAATCAGTTTCTCTCCGTCCTTCAAACCCTTGTGAGCCGACAGCTTCCTCAACGTCATGTTGTACATGCCGACATATCCGGCGTCCTGAAAGAACGCGTAGTTCTGGACGCCGTGTCGCTTGGCGGTGCTGGCCAGCGAGCGTTGTCCGTCCGCGATCTCCTCGCGGATCAGCAATCGGTCGATACCATCGCTGTGTTGCAGCCGGTCCTGAAAGGTCTCGGCGATCGCGGCGAAATAGGCCTGTGCGGAGGCGACCTCGGGCTTCCTCGGATCGCCGTTCATCGCGACGAGGTAACATGCGAACCGTGTCAGGAGAAAACCACCGTCGGCTTGGCGGACAAAGTGATCCTCGATCTCGATCCCAAGAGTGAGGCACGTCTGCTTGGCCCGAACAACGGCTTTCTGAAACGCGTCGCCGGTTTGATATCCCAACGCTTCTCGCAGCGTCGCCTCGGTCCAGTGGGTGATGCCGTTCGGCCGCCCCAGATCCTCGAAGCTCGGACGGTCCTCTCCGAAATGAAACACCGAGATGTCCGTCGACATGATGGTCGCCTGTTCTCGCGGATGCGCCCGCGTCGAAAGCCACGGCTTCGAGAGGCCCGTTGATCTTGTCGCGGGGTTAAACCCGGATTATGGCCTTTCGGACGATCTCCGGCAAACCCCGCGTATCCGTGATGTTTCAAGTCACTGCCAGTCGCCTCAATGCCCCTCCACCACCGGCAACAGATTCGCATTCCCGTCGAACCGCATGTCGAACGGCCCTTCCACCAGTGTCAGATCGGGCCGCGCTGCGACTTCTTCCTGGTGCACCTCGCTGACCAGCACTTCCTTCAAGTGCAGCGTGTTCGGGATCTGCACAACGCGCGCCCGTTCGGGCGCGACCAGCCCCACTGTCGTCAGCGCGTTCTCCAGCACTTCGCGGTCGGTCTCGTAGGCGATGGGGATCATCGCGATGGGACAATGCCCGCCCGTGATGGCGTTGATGGCGGTGATCTTGCGATCAATCTGCGCGATCGTCCGTTCGTTGGTGAACTCGCACATGCCGATGCCGCAGGCGTTGCCGTGCGTCGCCTCGGTCAGGCCGCGCACGAAGATCGTGCGGACCTTGTAATCGTCCTTGTCAGTCGCCCGGTGGTCGTTGTACTTGCGACCGACAACGTTGGTGTCCATCCCCGAACCGGAGATGTTTTTGCCGATCTCGTCGACGATCAGCAGGTCGGTCTTCGTGAACGGCAGGCGCGGCATCCATTCGCGGGCCTGTTTGAGAAGCGCCCGTTCGCGGGGGCCGAAGTCGCCGGGCCGCACCGCTTCGATGAGCGCCGTTTCGTCGTAGGCGTTCTCGACAATCCCCACACCGCACAACACGCGGCACTTCCGCAGCACCGCCCCAGCCACGGCCTCGACGATCTCGGACCAACTGTAGTCCATGATCGCCCGGTGATAGATCTTCGCCCCTTCGTGCTTCCCCAAGCCGATGAGCATCATCTTGTGCAGGCCCGATTCGATCTCCCCCACGAAACCCGTGTGCGGCTTGATCCGCCCCGCCACGATCACGTGATCGGCCTGGCTGGCAAGTTTGTCGAAGTGAACCGGCACACCCTGGCCCAGTTGGTCGACGATGATCGTCTCCATCGAGGCGCGGACCTCGCACCCCATCGTCGCGGGGGTGATGCCGTATCCCGCCAGAATCTCCGTTTGCCCCTCCGCCGTTCCCCCGCCGTGGCTCCCCATCGCGGGGACGATGAACGGGACCGCACCCAGTTCGCGGCAGTGGTCGACGATCGCCCGAGTGATGGCGGCGATGTTGGCAATCCCCCGGCTGCCGGCGGTGATGGCGATGGACTGGCCGGGTCGGACGGTGTCCCCGAGACTCAGCGACCGAAGTTGGGCGCGAACGGTGGCGGGAATGTCGTCAACGCGTGGGCAATCGAAGTGCTGGCGAACGCGCAGCATCCGGGGAAAAGGCATGGGGGAACGCTCCTGTCGGGAATCGGGGTGTGATAGTGTAACCAGTCGTGCGGTGAGAGTCGTTCGCACCGTCCCATGGACGATACGAACCGTGATTCGCCCCGCTTTGTTCAGTACTTCCCCGGAGTCCTCTCCATGCGCCCGTTCGGGATTCTTTGTCTGGGCCTGACGCTCGTTGCCGCCGCTCCGCTCAGCGCCGCCGATCCCCTCCCCGCCCTCATCGTCGACGGCCAGAATAATCACGGTGTCTGGCCCAAGACGACCAAAATGATGAAGCGGTATCTGGAGGAGACCGGCCTGTTCAAGGTCGACATCGCCACCACCAAGCCACAGGGAACCGACTCCGACTTCAAGCCGGAGTTCTCGAAGTACAAGGTCGTCGTCACCAACTACAACGGTGCCGCGTGGCCGAAGGAAACGCAGGACGGACTGATCTCTTACGTGAAGAACGGCGGCGGGTTCGTCGTCGTCCACGCGGCCAACAACGCGTTTGGTGACTGGCCCGAGTACAACGCCATGATCGGCCTGGGTGGCTGGGGTGGCCGCAGCGAGAAGAGCGGCCCGTATGTGTACCTCGACGCCGAGGGCAAGGTCGTGCGCGACACGGCCAAGGGGCCGGGCGGGCACCACGGCGCGCAACATGAGTTCAGCGTCGTCGTTCGCGAACCCGATCACGCCATCGTCAAGGGAATGCCCCGCGAGTGGTTGCACACCAAGGACGAGCTGTACGACTTCCTGCGCGGCCCCGGCGACAACATGCGGATCCTCGCCACCGCGTATGCCGACACCAAGCACGGCGGCAGTGGCCGTCACGAACCGATGATTTTTACGGTCGATTACGGAAAAGGGCGCGTGTTCCACACGCCGATGGGTCACGGCGACTACTCGATGGAGTGCGTCGGCTTCATGAGCACGTTCCAGCGCGGGACCGAATGGGCCGCCACGGGGAAGGTGACCGTGCAACTCCCCGAGGACTTCCCGAAGGCGGACAAGCTCAGCCAGCGCAAGGCGGTCGAGTGACGTTGGTAGAAGCCGTTTCAAAACACAGTTGCCGGCATGAGAACCACGGCAGGGGTCACAGCGGATCTGTCCGGCAGAGGGTTTTGAAACCACTTGCAGGGTTCGCTCCGCCGAACCGTCGTCGTGTGCCACTGCTGGCTTGTCCAGCAGTGCTGCACGGTGACGGGCAACCCACTCAGCCAAGACCGTCAGGCACAGCCTGACCTACTGCCCATAGCATTTGACGTTTGACTTCATCCCTGGTGCCGCATGTCCGAAACCCCCGACGTTCCGCACGACCCCGCGCAAGAGGTCCGCGTTCCCGCCGACGCCCTGCGGGACCTCGTCGTCCGCATGTACGTCAAAATGGGGATGTTCAAGGTCGAAGCCGAGTATGCCGCCCATCGGCAGATCGAGTCCGACTTGCGCGGCATCCACTCGCACGGGACCCGGGCGACACCTCGATATCTCAAGGCGATGGATAACGGCGACATCGATCCTCGCGGCCAGACGACCGTCGTCAAGCAAACCGCCGCGTTCGCGGTGCTCGATGGCGGGCGCTCGATGGGGCATGTTTCCGCGACGCGCGCCTTGAAGATGGCCATGGACATGGCTCGCGAGGTGGGAACCGGCACCGTGGCGGTCAAAAACAGCAACCACTACGGGGCATCGTCGGTTTACGCCTTGATGGCGGCGAAGGAAGGGATGCTCTGCTACACGACGACCAGCACGGGGGGGGCGACAGTCGCCGCGTATGGCAGTCGCCAGGCAGCCACGGCCAACAACGCATTCGCTTGGGGCGTTCCCAGTCGGACCGGCAGCCCCTTTTGCCTCGACATGGCTTGCGCGGTCTCATCGTGGGGCAAGCTCGACAGTTGGAAGCTGTACGGACAGTCGATGCCGGCAGGCTGGGCGCTCGATGCGGACGGTAACCCCACGACCGACCCACACGCTTCGAAGGTGCTGCTCCCCGCCGCCGGGGCGCGGGGTTACGGCCTCGCGTTTTTGAGTTCCGTGTTGGCCGGGCCACTCTCGGGCGGGAAGATGCCGTTGCACAAAACGCGGCACCCCGACGCCGAGGACAGCGAACACTTCTTCTACGTCATCGACCTGAAGCAGTTCGTCGACGAAGACCGTTTCTACGCCGAATGCGACAAGACGATCGCGGAAATCCGCGCGTTGGCACCCGCCGAGGGGTTTTCGGCGGTGACGCTGCCGGGT
The DNA here is from genome assembly GCA_044359065.1 of Planctomycetales bacterium. Taxonomy (GTDB): domain Bacteria; phylum Planctomycetota; class Planctomycetia; order Planctomycetales; family Planctomycetaceae; genus JAIXZD01. The sequence goes on from JBIKMW010000007.1 coordinate 59,041, forward strand.
GATATCGAATCCGCCCGCGCGGCCGAATTCGCCGTGAACGGCATTCCACTGCACCGCCAACACCTGCGGGACCTCGAACCGTGGGCCAAAAAATGGAAGCTGGACGTGCCGTGGGAGGTGGCGGGCGGGGGCGTGTGAGGGGGGCAAGAGTCCGACGGTCCGAGTGACCGGCGGGATGTTGCACGAAATCTCGATACGGCGCTGGAGTTTCGGTTATCATCAAGCCGTATTGATCCATGCGTCGTCGCGGCCGCTTCGCCGATCACGACGCCGACCGATTCGAGCGGCTCCACATGCCTTCCCGTCACAGCGCGAACACCATCCTTCAGCCCACGCGTCGCGAGGTCCTGCGACTGGGCCTCCACGGCTTCACGGGGTTGGGCCTGTCGCAACTCTTTCGGGTACGCGAAGCACTCGCTGCCGGCGACGCCGTTGCGGGTCAACGGACCGCAATCATTCTTGTGTGGCTGCGCGGCGGGTGCAGTCACCTCGACACGTTCGATCCCAAACCGCTCGCCCCCTCGGACTATCGCGGCCCGTTCCGGCCCATCGACACCAACGTCCCCGGCATGGTCGTGTCCGAACTCTTGCCGCGGCTTGCCACCATCGCGGACAAATTCTCGCTGCTCCGTTCCGTCGCGCACACCGGCGGCGGACACCCGGCGGGGTCGCTGCAAATCCTCACCGGCGACCCTGACGCACCCGACAAGCCCAAGGCCAAGTTCCCCGACTGGATGAGCGTCGCCAATCGCCTGCGTGCCGACCGTGTTGGGGCTCTCCCCAATTACGTCACGGTCAATCCGGTCGACCAGTACGACGGCTTCGGCATCGCCGGGTCGACCTACCTGGGGCCGTCCGTCGAACCGTTCCGTATTTTGGGAGATCCGAGCGATCCGAATTTCGAGGTCCCCAACATCGGCCTGAAGGGGGACGGCGACAAGCTGCGGCTGCGCGGAAAGGTTGACGTTCGGGCGTCCCTCGACCGGTTGCGACGCGACATCGACCAGTCCGGGGCGATGGAGGCGCTTGACCGCTTCGAGTCGCAAGCGGTGGGCTTGCTTCTGAGCCGCGAAGCCCAGGAGGCGTTCGACCTGCGACGCGAACCTGACGCCGTCCGCGATCGATACGGCCGCAACCAATGGGGCCAGCAGTGCCTTATGGCGCGGCGGCTGGTCGAGGCGGGAGTCGAGATCGTCACCACCGAATTCGACGGCCCCTTGTGCGGACGGGTTCAGAATTGGGACGACCACTCGGTCAATCAGCACGTGTTCGAGGCCTTGCAGTTCCGCATGCCGACGGTGGACCGCGCGGTTTCGGCCCTGATCGAGGACGTGTACGCGCGAGGGCTCGACAAGCGCGTGCTGGTCGTGGTGACCGGCGAGTTCGGGCGGACGCCGCGGATCACGCATGTCGCCAGTAGTGGCGAAGGTGTCGCCAGTCGCCCCGCCGGAACGGTGCAACCCGGTCGCGACCACTGGCCGCAGGCGAACACAATGCTGTTCGCCGGAGGGGGGATTCGCACGGGTCAAGTGATCGGCGCGACGGACGGTCGCGGAGAAGAAGTCGTCGAACGCCGCGTCGGACCGGAGGACTTTCTGGCGACGCTGTACCGCCACCTGGGCATCGACTACGAACGCGTCGCTTTCCCCGACCACCAAGGCCGCCCCACCCCGATCATCAACGCGGGGCGTGCCATCGCGGAACTCGGCCGGACAGGGTGAATGTCGCTCCGATTGCCTGGCACGCCGTGAAGCGTGAACGTCACAGGGGGCGAACGGTTCGCTTGCGGGCGGGGGTCTGTGGCGATTCTTCCCGACCGGCCGGAACGACCCCCGCCGACTCGTCGGCCGGGGTTTCCCCGAAGATGAGCTTCACATCGGCCTGTTCGACGAGCGTGTCGATCGTGGTCCCGGCCGCGGATCGAAATTGCTCCTTGCGAATCGATTCGGAGATTTCGTCGTGGACTTCGTCGAAGGGACGGCGTCCGGCGTCTTTGCGGTCGACCACCTGGACGATCTGGTATCCCTGAGGCGTCTGCAGGGGATCGCTGATCTCGCCGACTTCCATCGAGAAGAGCGCCTCGTCGACGTTCTCCCAAGCGACGCTCCCCTTCTTGGTCCATTCCCATTCGCCCCCCTTCTTCGCGGTGGCGCCGTTTGAGTACTTGCGGGCAGCCTCGCCGAAGTCGCGTCGGTTGGAGCGAATCTCGAGGACGAGTTGCCGTGCGAACGCCTGCGTCTTTTTAGGGCCGCCGTGTTCGGACGAGGGTATCTCGATCTGTCGCCACTTCACCTCGGCGGGGAATTCGTAATCGGCGATGTGCTCGTTGTAATAGGCCAGCAGTTCGGGACGGCCCAGCTTCTCTTTGGGGGCCGATTTGATGGACAGGTACTGCTGTGCCATCTTCTGGTTTTTGAACGTCCCCTTCATCGCCGCGAGGCTGTTCCCCTGTTTGCGGAGTTCGGCGTCGAGTTCGGCGCGGGTGTTCACACGCAGCTTCTTGATCATGTCGGTCTCTTCGGCCTGCCATTCCTTCTCAAGGTACGCCTCAAGCCCCTTGAGCTGGTCCTCCTTCATTTTGACCTTGAGGGCCTGCACGAGCACTTCGCGCTCGATGTGATGCCGCAAATGCCGCCGCACGATCTCCTGCCGGATCGTCTCCATCTCGGCGGGAGAGCGTTGCCGTGCTTCGCGAAGCAGCGGCACCTTGAAGGGGGTCAGCACGTCGTCGACGAAGATCGGGCTGCCGTTGACGGTGGCCGCCACATCTCCGTTGGGGAGCGGAACCGCGTTTTTGCCGTCCTCGGAGGCGGAGACCCAGGCGACCCCCCCATCCTCGTTGGCAGCGAGTTTTTCCTCGGAATCACTGTCGTCCACCAAATTGGCGACGCGCGATGGTGGAGGCGGACAGACCGGGTTCTTGAACTTCTTCGAGACCCCCAGATGCTCGCACCCGCACAGGGCCGGAAGCACGGACACGGTCAAGAGCGCGCACAACGCCGCGCCGCGCCACGCGCCGCCGCGCGGGAGGATTGCTGTCGGCGGCTGACGGAGGTCATCCATGACCATCACAGTCTTTATAAGTCGGGCGGATCCCGGCGCGAACAAGCGCCGCCGAGGTTTATCGTTCGTAGATCAGGCTACGCAAGGCGTTGGGACCGGGGGGAATCAGGGCGAGCCGCCGAGGAAGGGGCGGGAGAATAGGCGGGAGAGTTTTCCGGCTGCAAGAGCGCTTTGAGCGTCAATACGATCCGATCCACCGGCGGCAGAGGTGACGCAAGCACCAGATAGGCGTGTTTGCCGTCGACGATCCGCAGGCGCGATCCGTGTCGTTTCACCAACGTTTGCATCTTTCGGGCGTCGCGATATCGCAGCACCGCGAATCCCGCCTCCATGCGCGAGGTGGCTTCTTCTTCCAAGTGAATATCGTCAATCCCCCACTCCCGCGCCAGAATTTGCAGGTGCCTTAGCTCGCAAAGGTGGACCACCGGAGCCGGGGGAACTCCGAATCGGTCCGCCATCTCTTTCTCCATGTCCCGCAGTTGCTCCAGGTTCTCAGCGCGAGACAGGCGGCGGTACATTTCGATCTTGGGCCGACCCGGCGGCACGTACTCGTCCGGAAGAAACGCGGCCAGCGGAAGGTCGACCGACACGTGGACGGTTTCCTGGACGGGCAAATTCCGGAGTTGGCGCCCCGCGTTTTCGAGCAGTTGGCAATACAGCTCGTAACCCACCGAGGCGATGTGGCCGCTTTGCTCCGTCCCCAGGATGTTGCCGGCGCCCCGGATTTCGAGGTCGCGCATGGCGATCTTGAAGCCCGAGCCGAGTTCCTTGAACTCCTCGATGGCCTTCAGGCGTTTTGCGGCGTTGCCGGTCAGCGACAACCCGGGGGCGAGCATCAGATAGCAGTACGCGCGGTGTTTGTAGCGACCGACCCGTCCCCGCAGTTGGTGCAGGTCCGCCAACCCGTAGTTGTTGGCGTCGTTGATGAAGATCGTGTTCGCGTTGGGGATGTCGAGTCCGCTCTCGATGATCGTGGTGGCGACGAGGATGTCGAGCTGCCCGTTGACGAAGCTCACCATCACGTCTTCAAGTTCGTCCCCCCCCATCTGCCCGTGGCCGATCCCGATCCGCGCTTCGGGGACGATCTGTCGGAGCGTCTCGGCGATCTCCTCGATGTTGTACACCCGGTTGTGGACGAAGTAGACCTGCCCGCCGCGGTTGAGTTCCCGCACGATCGCGTGGCGGATCAGCTCGCCGTCGAAGCGGCAGATGCGGGTTTCGACCGGTTGGCGGTCGTGCGGCGGTGTCATCAAGTTCGAGATGTCCCGCACACCGACGAGCGACAGGTGCAGCGTCCGGGGGATCGGAGTGGCCGACAGCGTCAATACGTCGACTTCCAGTCGCAAGCGCTTGAGGCGGTCCTTGGCGTCGACGCCGAACCGTTGTTCCTCGTCGATGACGAGCATGCCGAGGTCGTGGAACTTGATGTCGGACTGCACCAGCCGGTGCGTGCCGATGACGATGTCGACCGACCCGCAGGCGAGTCCCTCCAGCACTTCCTTCTGTTCGGACTTGGTGCGGAATCGCGACAGCACCTCGATACGGAACGGGTACTCCGCCATCCGTTCCGTGAACGTCCGGTAGTGTTGCTCGGCCAGCACGGTCGTCGGGACCAGCACGGCCACTTGCTTGCCGGCATCGACCGCTTTGAAGGCCGCACGCATGGCGACTTCCGTTTTGCCGTAGCCGACATCCCCGCAAATCAACCGGTCCATGGGACGGGGCCGCTCCATGTCCTCTTTGATCTGGGCGACGGCCACCACCTGGTCGTCGGTGGCGGTGTAGGGGAAGGCGTCCTCGAATTCGTGCTGCCACTTGGTGTCGGGGGGGAAGGTCAAGCCGGGGCAACCGGCCCGCGCTGCCTGCAAGCGGATCATGTCGCTGGCGAGGTCCAGGACCGATTCGGCCGCCTTCTGCTTTTTCCGTTCCCACGCCCCTCCCGTCAGGGGGGACAGCTTCGGGCTGGCCTTCGCTCCGCCGACGTACTTCTGCACGAGATGGATCAGCGATACCGGCACATACACCATCGCGCCACCGTCGAATTCCAGCGCGAGGTGCTCCTCTTCCTGCTCGTCCTTGCGCAGTACTTTCATCCCGTGGTAGCGGGCGATCCCTTTGGCGAGATGAACGACCAAGTCGCCCGGATTCAGCTCGAGGAAGCTGTCGATCGCCCGCCCTTCGAGCTTCGACCGTCGTTCCGTCACGCGGCGAATGTCGCGCCGCCCGAACAGTTCGTGGTCGCTGAGCAGGCACAGCTTTTCCGAAACGAGCCGGAACCCCTTCAGCAACTGTCCTTCGCAAAGTTGCACCCGCCCCGTCGAAACCAGGTCGGTTTTGGCCAGCATCTCCGTCAGCCGTTGCAATTCCCCCGCGTTGTGGCAGGCGATCAGCACGTGCTCGTCGCGGGCGGTGACTTGCTGGAGCTCCTCGACGAGCCGGTCGTGCGGCGATTGGAACCGCTCGATCGACTCCACGCTCAATCGGATTTCGCCGTCCCCCCCACCCAGCGCCGACAGTGTCGCCCCCGGAAACCGGTCCACTCGCGAAAGCAGCGCCGGAACGCTGAAGAACCCGCGCGGATTGCCGAGCCGGTCGAGGTACCGCTTCCCCTCTTCGACCAGGTCCGCCAGTTCGTGCAGAACAACCCAACTCCCCTCCGGAAGGATGTCGAGGAAACTGTGCTCCCCTTGGCCCCCCCGCAGGATTTCCAGCCGCGAACGACGTTCAGCCAGCGCCGCCGCGCTGTCGGGGGACGCCGCCGAATCCGATTCGTTGTCGAGGGACTCGGGTTCTCCAACGAGCGTCAAATGGACTTCTCGGAGTTCCTCGGTGCGGCGTTGTGTCCCGGCGTCGAAGCGGCGGAGCGATTCGATCTCGTCGCCGAAGAACTCAATCCGCAGCGGCTCCGTTTCGGACGGAGAGAAGACATCGAGAATCCCTCCCCGCAGACTGAACTCCCCCGGCATCTCGATCGCGGGGACCGGCGCGCACCCCCGCGCGACGATCCAATCGACAAGCGTTTGCGGCGCGATCGATTGCCCGACCGACAAGCGGATCGTGCAATCGCGGAGGTCCGCCGCCGATGGGACCGGGTGCAACAGCGCGGGCAGACAGGTCACCACCACCCGAGGGAGGGCAACAAAGGTCGCGTCGCTCGCCTCGGATTCACCAGCGCCCGACTTGACCGCCACGGACTTCTTGGCGGCGCCGCGCATGCGGGCGAGCGGCCCCGCGCCGCTCTTGGCGGCGCCGCTCGCTTTGGCCGCGTGGCTGGTGGACGCAACCGGTTTGCCGCCCCCACCCGCGCCGGTGGAGGGAATTGCCACGTCGCCACCGACGAGCAGCTCTCGGACAAGGCGGGTTCGCCCGGCGAGAATCGGATCGCGCAGCGAGCCTTCCCCGTCGCGCGGCGCGGCTTCCCAGGCGGGAAACACGGACGGCACCATCCCGCCGAAGGCTCGGAAGTCGACCGCGAAATCGTCGACCTCGTTCAGTCGCGGCAAGACGATCACGATCGTCCCGGGCGACGAAGCCGACGGACGCGTTCCGGATTGCGCGGCGGCGAAATTGCGAGCCAGCGTGGCCGCAAGCAGCGCGCACGCCGACCCCCACGCTCCGTCCACGGCCACCCTGCGGCCGGCGTGGAGAGCGTCCAACAGCGTCTGGACGGCGGGTTGAGCCGCGCAGCGCGGGACCACGTCCTCCAACGAACGCAGCCCCCCGCCTGGCGGGAGGTTCTCACTCATATCACGTGCCCGCCCGGTTATAACGCCGCGCCGCTGGAAGCACCAAGCACCCCCCCTTGTGGCAATGGTGGTGGATTGCCCTTCGATTGAGGGCGTCAATCCCCTACGATTCTTTTTCCCCACTCAAGGGTGGGGGCCGACGGTCAAGGCGAAGCATGCGCATGGCGAAGCACGCGCGGGCCGCGGATCGAACTTCAACGCTTTCCGACCGCTCGATGCCGACAACGGTCGGCGGGCGGTTGCGGCCACCATCGATTCCGGTGGGACATGCCGGGGCCAATGTCGGAAAGTCACCCAACAACTCAGGAGTCGACGACGAATTATGGCTGAACAGAAGGCAACCAACGTCACATGGCACGAACACGCCGTTTCCAAGGATGAGCGGCTGAAGCTCGCCGGGCACAAGGGGGCGGTTCTCTGGTTCACCGGCCTGAGCGCCAGCGGCAAAAGCACCGTCGCCAACGTCGTCGACCACAAGCTGCACAGCATGGGCAAGCGGAGTTTCGTCCTCGACGGCGACAACATCCGCATGGGGCTGAACAAGAACCTCGGCTTCTCCGCCGATGACCGCGCCGAGAACATTCGCCGCATCGGCGAAGTCGCCAAGTTGTTTTCGACGGCGGGCGTCATCGCGGTGACGGCGTTCATCTCTCCGTACCGCAAGGACCGCGACGCCGTCCGCGCGCTGCTGCCCGAGGGAGAGTTCCTCGAGATCTTCATGAACACCTCGCTCGAACTGTGCGAAAAGCGGGACCCGAAGGGGCTGTACAAGAAAGCCCGCGCGGGTCAGCTCAAGGGGTTCACCGGGATCGACGATCCGTACGAAGCCCCCGAGAAGCCGGAACTGGTGCTCGATGGCGACACCAAATCGATCGACGAACTCGCCGATGAAGTGATCGCCCACTTGCAAGCCAAGGGGCTTTTGTCGTTGTGAGCGGTGACACCGCACGACTCAAGCCGAGATCGTGACGGCGATAAGTGGAGTATCCATGGGGGAACGCGGCCGGCAGTGGTCGCGTTCCCCTTTTGCATTCGATCGGGGCCCAGTGATGGCGCTGCGATCTTCGCCCGCGCAAGACCGACTCAGCGGCGGATTTCGACCGTCGACACGAAGCGGCGGATACAATCGACGACCTCGGCGGAGACTGCGGTTCCGCGTACGTCCTGCGGATGCAGCCACAGCCGATCGACGCTGTTCTCCGCTGACAACGCGTGCCGGGCGGCGCCCCGGCCTTCCGGCGATTCGGTTTCGACGGGGAGTTTCTCCGGTGGGAGGAGCAGCCGAAACACCCCCCGATCCGTGATCGGGCAACCTCTCACGTCGAGCACGCGCAACGTGGAGATTTCGCGGAGCCGGGTCAACCCGTCGTCCGTCAGTCCCGTGGACGACAGGTCCAATCGGGTCAAACACCGATTGGAAAGCAGCCACGGGAGCACCGTGTCGTCGACCTTTGTCCCCGCCAGGTAGAGGTTGGAGGGTTCGAGGGGCAGGCGACACTAGCCGGCGGATGTCACACGCGTATGGCGCAAGGAGAGTTTGTCCCAAAGGAACCTTTCCTTGGGCAACAGGGCCAGTCCCGCGTCCCCCACGTTCGTCCGGTCGAGCGACATGGAAATGACGTTGGGCAGCGCAACAATCGTTTCGATGGCGGCGTCCGTGACAGGTGTGCGATTCAATTCGAGCCAAGTCAGCGATCGCATTCCCGCCAATCCGCGCAAGCCCGCGTCGGTCACCCGCGTGTCCCCCAGATTGAGTCTGTGGAGCGACTTCAGCGCGGCGAGGGCAACCAGGCCGGATCCGTCGATGCGTGTGCGTCTCAGGTCGAGTTCCTCCAGCGGCTCGATCGTGCCGATCACCGTGAGGGCGGTATCCGAGATGCGGGTGCCGACCAACGACATCCGCCACACTCGCAGTCCGCGCAGATGTTCGATACCCGCATCTCCAATGGCCGTATCGTCCAACAGGAGTTCCTGGACCCCCGTCCCGCGTCGCAGGTGCCGCAAGTCCTCGTCGACGATCGCGGTCCCCCGCGCGTCGAGGGCCGTCACGTCGCGAACGAACCGAAGTTCCTCGAACACCGCACGCCCTGCTTCGGGGGCGATGCGCAACTTCACGGACGGAACGGGCGGCGGAACGATCCACGCCATGCCCGCCATGACCCACGACGCCGGCCCCGGCAAGCGAAACGGCCAACCGGCGGGGATCGCGAGCACTTCAACGTGGCGCGTACGTCGCAGCCGGTCGAGCGCGCGACGCTCAAGGAGGTTGTCACCCCAGACCCACCACCAACACGCCGTCGCGATCATCAAGACAGACAACGCCAAAAACGGCCACAGCGGCAAGCGTGCCAACCACCGCGCTGAACCTTCCGCAGGCACCGCGGGAGGTGTTGGGTCGACACGAACGCCGGTTCGCCACATATGGGGACTCCCCAAACGACCGCATGGTTCGATTCCAAAGTTGCCACAGCGGGTGCGGCACAGTGTCACCCACTCGCGGGCGGCGGATCTTCGGCCGACGGCTGCGGACCGGGAGTTTCGGGCGGGGACTCGGCAATACCGGTGGCTGGCATTGAGGGGGCGGGCTCGACCGCCGGCGGGACATGGGGAGGAACCTCGGTGGGTCCCGTGGCAGCGCTCATCCACTCGCCGAAGTCCACGTCCGGCCCGGCCGGGGCTGACAGGACGAGCGAAGGCTGGGCGCGCCGTACCGGTCGGCAGAACCACAGCACGACCCCGACGACAACGACCAATCCGCTACCCCAGATCCACTCTCCGGGGCCTCCCGCCGCGATGCGTCTGGGGGCGGAGTCCGACCTTCCGGACAGGGGCCGCAATCGTCCGACAAGCAGCGGTGCGGCCCGCTTCTTGTTGAACGCCATATAGCTCATCGTTTTCAGGAAATACCCGACGAACACCGCCTCTTCGCGAAGTTCGTCACCGAGCTTGAACCACGGTGGGACTTCGGGGACGACAACGACATAAGGGTACGACCGCGAATCGTCGGTCCACGCCCACAACTCGTAAACCCGTTTGATTCCGGCGGAGTTTTCGGGGGCTTCGTAATCGAGGATCCGCCGAATGTGAAGTCGCAGGCGGATGAGTTTGCCGCGATAACGATTCGGGTCCTCGTAAAGCTGTGTGAAGATCACCGACGGCAGGGCGCGGCGTTCGAGGTCCGCCATCGGTTCCGCCAAGGCCCAGCGCATGAGGCGCCAATAGGCGGGCATCTCGGCCGGCACCAGGGGGGCCAGGTCGGAGACGGCCTGGAGTTGGTGTTTGAACCCGTCCAGTTCGTCCGGAGCCGACTGCGGTGGACCGTTGCCGAGCGTCTCCTTCCACGCGGGAACCTTGGCGACGGGCTTTGCCGACGCCTCCAGACGCGACGCGCGGGCTTCCGATTCCCGCTCGATCCACCGCCATGTGGAGGGCTCCCGCGCGTACTGATACAGCGCGTAAAGCACCATCGACAACAGGACCAGCGACATCAGCCGCCGATACTCCCAACCGCCGGTTCCTGCGGTTGTGTGTCGCCTCATTCGCGAATAACGGGCCATGGGATCACCTTCGACAACCGACGGACGTCACGAGCGGACCTCTCGGATCGGGCTGGCCACTCGGATCGGGCAAACCATTCGGGCGGAAACGCCATTCAACGCGGAATTCAACGCGAGGGCAAGCAAAGGACGAACGCGATCCTCGCGAGGTCCCGCGCCCGACTTCCCCACGCTCATCCCGACAGCGGTACGCGGTTCGTGTCCGGCAACAGGTACAACCGGTTGCGCCGCGCGAGGGCATCCGCCGCCGATGTTGCTGGTTTCCACATCTCCAACCACGCCTCCCAACTCGTCGGCGCGCGACTGAACAGGATCTCGTCCGCGTCGATCCGCGGCAGACTGAACCGGTTGGCGATGGACGCCGGACGCGGCCAGAAGTGCCGCGAGTCCTGTACGGCATAACTCACTTCGTGCTCGAAGCGATCCCCCGGCCAAACGACCAACTCCCCTTCGGCGATGTCATAGGGAAGCGGGCGATGATCCAGCGCCGCCTCGATCCGCTCGCGGACCAGGTCCACCCCGCTTTTCGAGTAAAACCCCACCAGCGCGTGCTCAAGCACGATCCGTTCCGACTCGTTCAGGCGGCCGATCCACCCCGCCCCCGAAATGCCCGCGACTACCCACCCCGCCTGCTCTTGCAGCGTCACCCGCAGCGCCGTGCTTCCGAGCGGCGGACAGAGAATCTCGACGCGCACGTGATTGCAGGCGAGGTGCACATTGCCGACCGCCAAATTGCGATGCGGCCACTCGGGACTTTCGGCAAGCACCGCCAGCAAGTCCCGCTCCACGAACCGTTCGATCGCCTCCTCCAGGTGGTGCAACTGCTCCGAATTCCGGGTCAGTTTCGCCTGTCGCCGTGCCGCATCCGTCAGGCGGTGCCCCTTGCGCAGCCGCGCATACAGCTTCGGCAGGGTCCCCGAGTGGAACCCCGGTTTCATCAGTCTCAGAATCGTCTCGCCGTGGTGCCCCACACGGACCGGCTGCAACCGCTTGGGCCGATTCGCCCCGTACAGTCGCCAATTTTCCTTCAGCTCCCACACAAGAAACCCGAAGATCCCCGGACATCCGAAGATCACAGCCGTCGCGATGCTTTGCCCCCACGCGGTTCCCAACGTCGGCGTCAACAGACCCGCCAGCATCGGTTGCAGCGGCAGGATGATTTTGTGCGAGACCGTCACCACCGGAAAATGCTTGATCGGATTGATCTGCGGTTCGATGAGCAGGTTGACGAGGAACCGGATCACGAACGCGATCGCCGACCAGAACACCCCCAACACCGCCTTCAGCCACAGGCTCACGGCCGACTCGCCGCTGCGGAACCGCAGCCATTCGTCGACGGCGTACAGCACCCGCTCGACCCACTCGAGCATCCGCTTGAACGCGTCCATCACCGCTTCGAACAGCGCCACGAAGACCCGCACCCGCACGGTGTACCACGTCCACGCGAACCACTCCGTCGTCGCGTCCTCCAGTACCCGCCCCCATCGCGAGTTCAGCGCCACGTTGAACACCACGAACGTGGCGGCCACGGTCATCAACCGGTGTGCTTGCACCCCTTCCATGCTCGACAGCGGGATCCATGCCAGTGCCGTCAAGATCATCGGTGTGACCAGGAACCTCCGGAACAACAGCACCGGCGTGCTGCGCAAAAACGCCTTGACTCCCGCGATCTTCAGCAATCGCGCGGGGAGCGCGATGAACAGGCCGTGACCCACTCGCAGGAACGACCACAGCACCCGCCCGGCAACGCGTCGCGCATGTTCGCTATGGATCAGCGCCAACAGCACCACCCCCGCGCCGATCAACGTCTCCCGCGTCATCAAGTTCGGTTGGTGCTCCGAAACATGCTTGGCCACAGCGTGGGCGATGTGGTTCAGCCCTTCCAGGATCACGAACGCCGCGCCGAACGGCAGCAACACCCACAGCGTCAGCAATCGCCCGACCACCGTGCCGAAAAACAGCGAACTCACGCCGATCAGCCAGCGCATATAGAACTCGCCCGGGTGATACACCCCGTCCAGTTCCACATCCAACACCCGATTCAGTCGCAACAACTGGTCCCCGACGACCACGTCCCGCCAATTGGCCACATCCCGCAATTTCAGATCGCTGCGCGACAACGTGTCGCGCAATTGGCCCATCGTGAAAAACCCCCGTTCGACCACCAGGTCGAGCAGTTCTTCCACCACCTTTCGCCGCGCGACTCGCTCGGGAAGTCCGTGGGGAATCAATTCAACCCGGTCGAGTGCCGTCCCCAGCACCGGACGCAACCGCTCGCGGGACGCGTGCTCGACCGATTTCGACGCGTCGTGCAGCAATCGCGTCAACAAATCCCGGTCTTCTCCGGACAGCCGCGATCGACCCAACCTCCGAATCGCCCCGCGCAGGTGCCGACTCATCAGCACTTCTCGCTGGTGCGGCAACGGTCGACGCAGCGGCCGGCGCCCCAACGACAGCATCCACACCAGCGCGTCGACCACGAACACTTCCCGCTCGGCGTCCACGCACAGCTTTTGCAGGTCGTACAACAATCGCGCGTCGGAGTTCCAGAAACCCTCGGCCGCTTTCGGCACCAGTGCCGCGAGCACCGAGCGCCATTCCGCCTCGTCACTCTCCTGCTGACCGAGAGCGCCGCGCAACCGGACCGCCAGCGATCCCACCGCCCCCCGCAATCCCGTCTCCGCCTCCTCGCGAACATCTCCCGACGCCGCTTCCCGCGCGGCATGGAACATCCGCGCCGCACGCACCGCATTGCCGCGCGACGCGTATCTCTCGGCGGAACGCAGCCAACGCCGGACAACCCGTTCCGGTCGGGCCGACCCCGCGGTTTGGGCGTCGGCCATCGGAGACGTGTCCGTAGCGGTCATCAACACGCCGCTGTCGTCGGGGTCCGGCGCTCCCGCGAGTCGCGCGGTGCGAAACAAGGCCTCCGCGTCCACGTCCCGCCGCAACATGGCCAGGATCGGTTCGGGCGATTCGATCGACGGGAACCAGTCCGACAACCACTTCGGCGAAAAGTACCACAACTCCAGAAACACCGCGGCGAATTCGGCGAACACATCGGACCGTGTGAAGTCCGGAACGAGCATTTGTTCGCGAACCAGGACCGCCTGGGCTTCGTCGAATTCGACCTGCCCGATCTCGTCGATCCGCGCGCGAACAGCCGGGATCGACAAGTCCCCGAATTCCACGCGGGATTTCAACGTCAGATCGATCCGGGCGTGAAACAACAACCGCCAATACCGCAGCAGCATCTGGTCGAGCGTCAGGTGTTCGACCTCGTCCTCGTCGGGGCGGGCCAACAGCAAGATGGACGCGGGGACCGCGTCCCAGCCGTCGATCCCCAACTCCACCGGGTCCATCAGTCGTTGCGCCCGTTCGAGCGCGATGACCCACGATTTGCGGTGCGGGACCGAGAAGCCGATACCGGCTAAACCCAAATCCTGGGCGATGACCCGACGCACCACCCGCGCGGGCACCGCGAACGCCGCGCGGTCCGCCGCTCGCAGCGCCGCGTCGGCGACAGCCAGCATTCGCTCGGAGTCGGTCGGGGTCGCCTCGGGCTGTCGGGCGGGGGGATTCGCGGAAGGATTCATTTCAAGGAAGCGGACACAACGGCGGAGCGGGGAGCCATGTCCGATCGCGAGCGCCGCCGACGGACTTTCCGAGTATAGCAAGCCTCCACGAATCGCGCCGTAAGTCACTCTGGCTTGCCCGGTCGGGGTGTTCGGCATCCCTCTCGGAGGCAACACCCTGCCGCCCCTCGTCTCACCCCCGCTCTCCCACCCGCGACTTCAATTCATTCCACAACCGCGCCGCTTCGTCTGCCGCCTGTCCCAGAATGTCCGCGAATTCGTGCCGATCCGCCGGCAACGCGTACAGCCGCCCCTCCGGATCGTCCCCGTGTTCGGGGATCGCCCACGGACACAGATAGACCGCGTTCCTGTCCCGCACCATCCAACCCCGATCGCGCCAACCGGCGATCGCCACTCGAGGACTCTCGTCGACAGTCGTGGGTGACGAATTCGCCGAAAGTTGGGCAGTTCCAAGCATTCGCGTCATCCATGAAGGGGAGTCACCCCCAACGCCGCCGGGTGACAGCCAGTCCAGCACGAGTCCACGTACATCGGCGGGTTGCACGAGTGCTCGATGTCGAACTCCCTCCCAGTCGGGATTCGGCCCGCGCACCAACAGCGGTACGTGTGTCAGTTCGGCGTGCGGCAATTCGGGGTCGATCCCGATCGGCGTGTGTTCCCCCAAGGCCTGCCCCCGAGCCGCCGAGATCACCAGCAAGCATTCGTCCAACACCCCGGTTTCGCGGAGCGCCGTCACAACACGTCCCACGAGCCGATCCACCGCCGTCGCGCAGGCCGCATACAGAGCCCGTCCCAATCGACGCTGCAACTCGTCGTCCGGCTCAAGGTCGTTCTCGACCCTGTCGCCCGCCTCAACCACCTCTTCCGCGCCCAAGGCGGTTCCCCGTTCGGCATACTCTGTGAGTGCCGGTGTTTCGTCGTCCCCCTCCAACCCCTCGCCGAACCCGTCGGCGCTGTCCTCCTCAAGATCGCCTTCTTCGAGATCGTCCTCCTCGTTCTCGTCCGACTCGGCGACCTCCTCCTCATCGTCCGCCAGTCCGAACTCCGGGAAATACAGGTCCTGGTACTCGGCCGGCGGGTACCACGGCTCCGGAATGCCGCGGCTGTGCAGCCACAGCAGACAATTGTCCGGCAACCGATGGCTCGCCAGAAATTCGGCGACGGCGTCGGCGAACCGTCCCCATGACGTTTCGCGTTCGGGACACATCTCGCGGTCGTCGACGGAAACACTCACGAATTCATCGAATCGAGGCAGCCGCCGCGACGATTCGAGGGCCTCTTCTTCGCACAGGCAAATCGTGTGTACGCCACGACCACGCAGCACTTCGCACACATCCGTGGAAGTCGCGTTCCCCGTCGTTGGCGGGATCCGCCACCAGGCTTCCCCGGCGAACGCCGGATCGACTTCGTCCGCGAACGATTCGTCGAACACCACCCCTTCGCCGGCCAACCGGTCCAAATGCGGCGTTTCGATCCAATCGTTGCCGTAACACCCGAGGTAACCCGTGTGCAGCCGGTCGAACGTTATCCACACGACTCGCGGCATCTCGGGTACTCCCTGTGTCCCGTTTCGCTCCGCGAAACGCGGTCAAAACGCGCTGACGATCAAACCCAGGCAACGACACCCGCCGTGTGCAATTGCTGGCTTGCCCAGCCGTGCGACGCGCTCACTCGCATCGAACCTCCTGCGACCCGTCGGCGCGAACCGTCCCACGACTTCGCTCCGTCTCGCTCTCTTCCCTGTTTCCAACCGCGGGAATCCGACGCCAGCCGCGCAAGAACGACCGGATCGCGCCCCGAAACTCCTACCCCGCCCCGCCCCAGCGCAGCCCCAACATCACCGAGTTCAATCCGCTGCCGATACCCAACAGCGCCACATGGTCCCCCGGCGCGAGATGCCCGCGCTCCACACCAATGGCCGCCGTCGCCGGCAATGCCGCCGCCCCGGTGTTGCCCAGCCATTCCACGGTCGCGAAGTCGAGGGCCGGGTCGAGTCCCAGACGCTCGTAGAGCAGTTTGCGATGTGCCCGCCCCACCTGATGCGTGAACGCCTTGTCGACCCGCTCGTTCGACCACTCCAACTCGCGTCGGAAGTCGTCCCACGTCCTCCCCGCCAAATCGACTCCCGCGTGCAGCAAGGCTTCCGAGTCGGTCTTCATGCGGGGACGATCGTCACCGTGTTCGGCCGCCACCCCCCCCGCGCACAGTTCGTGGGCCGAAGTGTCCGCGCGGCACACGCCCCCCAACAAGCGGTGACCGGTTCGGCTGAGCGACTCGCTCGTCAACAAAATCGCCGCCGACGCCGATCCGATCGTCAGTGAAGCGAACGCCAATTTCACATCGTTTCGCGACGTGGCGGGATCGGCCAGCAGCGAGTCGATCGTCCCCTCCACCAACCCCCGGCCATCTTCCGTTCCCACCACCAGTCCCGCCTCGATCACCCCCGCCTCGATCCATTGGGCAATCAACAGCGCGCCGTTCAGCAGTCCCAGGCAGGCGTTGCTGACATCGAACACCTGGCACGCTTGCGGCAACCCCGCGCGGTGATGCACCAGGCTGGCCGTGGCCGGTTCGAGTTGATCCCGACAGACCGAGGCATGGATGAGACAGCCAATTTTCGCGGCGGGAACGCCCGTTCGTTCCAGTGCGACGCGCGCGGTTTCGGCGCTGATGGAACCGGGTTTCGTTCCCGGCGGAAAAAACCGCCTCTCTCGAATTCCCGTCATCAACTCAAGACGCCCTTCGGGCAGTCCCAAGCGGTCGTAGACCGGCTTCAAGCGCGATTCGATTTCCGCGGACGTGACAATCTCGTCCGGCAGGTGGGCGAAGAACCCCTCGACGCACACCCGCCCGAAACGCATGTCGACCCGTCATCAAAAGAAATCGCGCGCTTGATTCGGCGTGGCAAGCCGCATTGACCACCACATCCGCGCGTCACCGCGCGCCGGGACTCGCCGTCTGCAGCGCTTGACCTTCACCGTCGCCGTCCAACTTGGACAGCAACATCGCGATCGCCTCAAGGTCGGCGACGCGTTTGGGATCGGGACCGGCTGTCGCGGGACGGAACTCCAACTTGCGGGCACTGCGGACGTACCGCAACCCTTCAAGGATGAGGTCACGCTCGTGAGTATTGAATTCCTGCATGGTGACACCTGATAAGACGCTGCGGCACTCATCGGTCGTTCTTGCCCTCGGCAAAGACCACCTCCGAACGCCACCCCCGGAATTGACGCCAAGCGAACCACCCGAAGCCCTTCGGAAGGTCCCGCCGCACTGTTGAGTCCGCGCCATGTCCGTTGCGCCGAATCATGTCTCCCCCCAATATCGTTTGCAAGCACCACAACCTTTCGGAAGTTTTCCGCTTGCCGAACGACGGGCACGCCGGGAAAGAACAGCAAGTCCGATGCCGTGCTCCCTACTGCCCCAATCGGGGGTGCCGGCCCCCAATTTCGGGAATCACGCGCTGAATCCGGTTGACCCCGCGCGATTCCTCGGTCCCGCCCGCAGGGACTCGGCCCGCAGCTGCGCCGAGCAACTCCTTCTCCCTCACATTCGGCTCAAGTTTTCTCGGGAAAACGTCACCAGGGAGGAAAGTTGCCCGAACGGCGACCACCCCCGGTAGCCCGTAGCTTGAGTTTTGAAGTTGCGCTGTTTCGCTCGGGAAATCGCCGAGAAATCGCAAAACATCGGTTTTTCTGGTCTCACGCAGAGGCGCAGGGAGAGACAAATCCTTTGCGTCTCTGCGTGAGAATAAAAGCCTTTGAAATCCGAGTGTTCTCTGCGGCTCCTCGGGGAATAGCGCAAATTCAAAAAGCATGAGCGACGGATTCGGCGCGCAATTTGGGCGAAATCGTGACCCGCTCGGAATCCCGTGTTCCTCGCGGATTCAACCCACTCCATGCACACCCGCCCGACCTGCCTGCCGTAGCAGCCGGTTTCTCCAGACGCCGCAACAACTTACGACGATCGTCCGGGGGCCGTAAAAACCTTACGCGTCGCCCCGCAGTTTCCCCGTCTTGAACGCCTCCGCCATCGCCAGCGGAATCTCCGCCTCCGCCAGCACCAGCTTCGCGCGGTTCTCCTGGGTCAGAGCCTTCATCTCTTGCTCGGCCGCCACCGCCATCGCCCGCCGCTCTTCCGCGTGCGCCCGCGCAACCCGCACATCCGCTTCCGCCTGGTCCGCCTGCAGGCGGGCACCCACGTTGTCCCCCACGTCGATATCTGCAATATCGATGGAAACAATTTCAAACGCGGTCTGCGAGTCGAGGCTTTTGTCCAGCACCGCTTTCGCGATCAACATCGGGTTGGCCAGCACCTCTTTGTGAGTGCTGCAACTGCCGATGGCCGACACGATCCCTTCGCCGACGCGGGCAATCACCGTCTCTTCCGTCGCCCCGCCGATCAACTGTCGAATATTGGTTCGCACCGTGACCCGCGCCCGAGCCTTCAGTTGAATCCCGTCCTTGGCCACGCCGTCGAGCGTCGTCCGACCGGTCCGCCGAGGATCGGGACAGTCGATCACTTTGGGATCGACGCTCGTCTGGACCGCCTCCAGCACGTTGCGGCCCGCCAAATCGATCGCCGCCGCTGTATCCCAATTCAGGTCGATCTTCGCCCGCTGCGCGACGATCAACGCCTGAATGACCCGCCGTACGTTCCCCCCGGCCAGATAATGCGCCTCCAGCGCGCGGGTGGTGATGTCGTTGTGAGTGTCCAAGCCGGCTTGCTTGGCCATGATCTTCGACTCGACGATGTTCCGCGCGTTGACCTTGCGGAACGACATGAAGATCAGCGAGCCCATGCTCACTTTGGCGCCCGTGGTGTAGGCCTGGAACCACAGGTTGAAATACTTGAAGAAGACGATGATCCCGATCAGGATCGCGAACACGCTGACCAACACACCCGCGACAATCAGCATTCTGTCCATGGAAACCCGATCCTCGGGAAAGCGATTCGTCCCTTCGGGCGGCCCCTGCGGAACCGCCCCCGACACTCGACGCCACAGGCCCCCGCCCGCGGCACATTCTCCGTCAAATTAGGCGAACCGCACCCCGTTTGCAAAGCCGCCCACGTTCCGTTACCAAAGCGGTCCTGGATTTCTTCGATCCGTTGCGTCACCCCCCCGAAAGACAGTTCCGGGCGACAGGTCCGTGCGGCAAGTCCCGGCGGTACTCCCCACAGAACGGATTCGCTCGACTCCTCCGATTCTTGAGCGGCGATTTCACCATCGACTCGTTCACTGCGACTCGTCCGCCATCTCATCTTCCACCAGGTCATTCTCCCCGGAATTCGCCATGAGCATCGATGCCCGCCTGCAACAACTCAATCTGACGCTGCCCACACCCCCCAAGCCGGTGGCCACTTACGTCCCCATCGTCCAGGTGGGCAACCTCGTCTATGTTTCAGGCCACGGCCCCCTCAAGGCCGATGGCACCTACATCACTGGCGTCGTCGGGGGGGACCTGACGGAGGCGGAGGGGATCGAGGCAGCCAAGGTCACCGGCCTCGCCATCCTCGCCACGCTCAAGACCGCGCTCGGTTCCCTCGACCGTGTTTCCCGCCTGATCAAGACCCTCGGCATGGTCAATACCGCCCCCAATTTCTATCGCCATCCGTTCGTCATCAACGGCTTCAGCGACCTGATGGTCGAAGTGTTCGGCGAAACCGGCAAGGGGGCACGCAGCGCCGTCGGCATGGGCCCGCTGCCGAACAACATCGCCGTCGAAATCGAAGCGATTTTTGAAGTGAAGCCCTGACCATCGCCGTGTGACGTCCAAAACGGAAATCGTAAGATTTCCCCCGCTTTCCGAGGGTGGCCCGGCCACCTCGTGGCCGGGTCGCGCAGCGACAAGAAGCCACACCTTCCGCTCACGATCTCGGAAGCATCGCACCAATCCCTCTCATTGACTCCAATCGAGAGCTTTGGAACGAACGTCGCCATCAGCCACCCGCCCGTCCGTTCACCGCTTCAGTCCGTTTCCGCCGCACGAACCATCCCGCTTCGACTCCGTTCCGGACACACAGATTGCCTCCCGGCCGTCCCGTTCCCCCCGCTGCTCGGTCCGCTGAGCGACCCCGTCCCGCCGGTCTGGTCGTTCCGGGGGGACTGGTCGTCGCGGTGTTGGGGCTGTTGGTCCAGGGACTGTTCTTTCAGACGGTGCTGTCCGACGGATCGCTCGCTGAACAATTTCTCAGCCGCGCCACATGGCGCGGCCTGATGCAACTCGCGGGGACTCCGGCGCGCCCCCTTCCTGTCGAATCGGCGGACACTCCGCCCCCGGAATTCGCCGAGGTGCCGTACGTTGTCGGCCTCGGCTTGGCGCTGTTTGGGTGTACTCTCGGATTGGTCGCCATTGGGTTTCGAGCACGTCTCAAGCGGACCGCCGCACCGTCCCTGTCCGACCTCTTCGGCCTCGCGGCGTCCCCGTGGCAGGCCACCGCCTGGTGGTGTTTGTGGCTCCCCGGTGCGTGGGAACTTGCCCGACTTTCAGCCGCTCTGTTCGGCCTGACGACCGCGCTGGCGATGTTGACGAGCGTTGCCCTCTATGTCCCGCTTTTGGCGTGGGGGGCGTGGCTCGCGCGGCTGTGGCCGCTGTCCCCCGCCTCGGAATGTCCCGACGGCACAACCGACTCCCGCGTTCCCCGTGCCGTCTGGGTCGCTGCCGCGTTGTATTTGGCGACGTTCTTCGCCCTCAACGTGCGGTTGTGGCAGAACCTGTGGATTCCCCACGGCGACTCCGCCATGTACGAAGAGCACCTGTGGAACCTGCTGCACGGCAAAGGCTTCCGCAGCTACCTCGACAACGGACGCCTGTTCCTGGGCGAGCACGTGCAGGTGATCCACCTGCTGCTTGCCCCGGCTTACGTCGTCTGGCCGCATCATTTGCTGTTGGAATTCTCCCAATCGGCCGCACTCGCGGCGACCGCGATTCCCGTCTACTGGATCGCTCTGAGGCACACCGGCGACAGAAGCGCGGCGACGTTGTTCGCCCTCGCCGCGCTCGCGTATCCCCCACTGCAATTCCTCGACATCGCGATCGACTTCAAGACGTTCCGCCCGAACGCCTTCGAGATTCCGGTGCTGCTGTTCGCGCTCGATGCCTACGAGCGCGGTCGCGTGCGCACGTTCGTCGCGTGCGTCTTCCTCGCCCTGCTTTGTCAGGAAGACATCGCTCCCGTGCTCGCGCCGCTGGGATTGTGGATCGCGTTCGTCGCTTGGTCGAACCGTTCCTCGGTTACTCCCGGTCCGGGCCTGCGGTCGGAGCGGGTTTGGCTGTGGCTGGGCACCGCCTTGGCGGTCTTCGCGACGCTCTACACGGTCGCCGTCATCAAGTGGGTGCTGCCGTGGTTTCGCGGCGGCGCGGATGTTCATTTCGCCACTTACTTCAGCGACTTGGGCGGTTCGACCGGCGAGATCGTCACCAACCTGTTTGCGAAACCGTGGTTGTTCTTCGGGAAGGTCCTCTCACCGGGGGCCGGCTTGTTTGCCGCGGCGCTGTTGTTGCCGTTGGGCGGATTGTCGTTGCTGGCCCCTGGTCGGTTTCTTGTCGCGCTCCCGTTGCTGCTGGTGTTGGGACTCAATCAGTTGTCCCGGTCCCCCGTGCACCACTTCCACGCCCCGTTGGTCCCCGTCCTGTTGTGGAGCGCCGCCGCGGGCCTGGGGACCGTCCTCCAGGGACGGCGTTCGCCCGGCCTTTTCCTTTGGACATTCTTCGCACGCAGCGCTCGAACCCCACGTTCTCCTGAAGACATTTCGCGTCGCCGCATTCCCCCCGAGGCCGTGCGCCCCACCGGCAAATCGCTCCCGACCGCCAAACCGGAGGCCAAAGGTCCGACGTGCCCTGAATCAGGCGTAGCGTCCCCCAACGAAGTCGGCGCCCCGGGAAACTCCGTAGCGGAAGACGTAAGTCCTCCGCCGAACGTGAACCCGCGCGATCCGTCACCGCACGCTTCCAACCACCCCGCGTTTCGGCGTGGCAAAAACACCCCTCAAATCCAATCCAGGCCCAGCCGAACCCCCACCTCGGAGATCTCGCCCGGTGCCCATCCGGCCCCCTCGGCCCGAACTCCGCCGGACAGCCCGAGAAGTCCTGCACGACGGGCCGTTTATGCCCTGTGTGTTTCGTTCGGTGCGATGTTCTTCACCGGCTTGTCCCCCGGCAGCCTCCCCTTCTGGGACTCGGGTTCGCGAGCGTATTGGCGACGGCTCTATGGACCATCAGACCGCGGTGCCGCCGCCGCCAAAGTCGTCGCTCGCATTCCGCTCACGGCCCGCGTGGCGTCCACCGACTTCATCCACCCCCGCTTCACCCACCATGCCCGCTCGTACGACTACAGCGACTACCGCCCGGTCGTCCTCGACGACACCGATTACATCGTGATTGACACGACACACCCCTACAGCACGATCCGCCGGTTCGACGAGATCAAGGAGTTCGCCACCCGCCCCGACGCGTGGGAGCCGGTTGATGACACCGACCAATCCGTCTTCCTGGTGCTCCGCCGCACTCGGTAGCCGATCGCTCGCAGCCCGTACTTCGTTTAAAACCCGACGCGTCACGGGCTGTCGAACATGTCGTTCCAAACGCGAGCCGTTCTCGTACGACGGACTTCCAGTCCGTCGCCTTTTCCCAAGACATCACGCCGTGCGCCACTGCTGGCTCATCCCGCAGTGCGAACATATCGCGACGTTCACCACCCCGACTTGCCATCGAGACACACCAACTCGGCTTCCTCGAAGCCGGGAAGCGTGCAAACCTTGCGGCGCAACGGGCGACATTTCGGGCACACCGGCACGCAACAGGGAACGCACGGTACGCAACACGGACGACAGTGATCCACGATCCAGACATTGCGGTACGTGACCGGATCGCCGTGGTCCTGGAACTTGATCGGCCCCGCGAGCGGAGACTCCGCCGCGCCGGCTCCCGTTTTGCCCGGAAGCTCGAAATCCGACTGCACCGTCACACCGTTGTGCTTCACCGTCAATCGCGCGTTCGCGCACTTCTTTCCCTGGGCGTCGAACTTTGCGGCCTTGAACTCGATGTCGTACGTCTGCCATGCGAGAGGGGGCAGGCACATGTTCACGTCCGGTTTGCGTACGCGATAGACCGACCCGCATTCATTGAATTCGCCCGACAGGCCAAACGAATCCAGGACCTGCACTTCGTACCGGTTCTGGATGTAAACGCCGCTGTTTCCCCGGTTTTGCCCACGGGCTTCGGGCATGTAAGGAGTCCGAAACTCCACGTGGAGCGAGAAGTCCTGGAACTTCGCCAGCGTCTCGGTGCCCGCCATCAACGACCCGTCCGCGGCCAGGCGACCTTTGCTGAAGTTGAGCGTATCGCCCCCCGTGAACAACGGAATCGCGCAGGCCGGCGGAGACGCTCCCAATGTCGGGCTGCTTCGTTCGACCTTGCGCAGCGTTCCCAACTCGCTCTTGCCGGTGCTGTACCGCAGCGTGGCCACGCCCCCCCGGTTGAGAACGGCGGTGTAGGTCCGGCTGGTCAGGGTGACAACTTCGCCGTCCCGTTGCCCTTGGGCGGGAATCAGACCGAACTTGTTCCACCCGGCCCCCGGCAATCCCGCCACCTGGAACCTCGCATCGAACTGGCCTTTTCCCAACGCCACAACCTGCAAGGCCAGCGGCTTCATCCCCGCCATGCCAACTTCGATATCCCCGGTGTACTCCCCCTGGAAACCGAAGTCGGCATCAACGTTCATGGGATCGACGAACACCGGCCCTTTGCCTGGCTTGTCCTGAGCCGACGCCGGCGAGGCCAGCCCCGCACCACACACCCAAGCCGCCATCCACACCGCGAACGCCGAACCGTGGAACCACCGCATGAATGCCCCTCGCAGGTGTGAATTTCAGAAAACAGACCCAGAACCCGCAGTTCACCCAAATTGAACATGGGATCCGCACCAACGCAAACGAATCCTCAGCAGTTCGTGCTCTCTCGCAAGCCATAATCCGTGCGATGCCAATACGTTACCGGCCTCCGAAGGAACATCCAACTCAAACCACCCATTCGACCCATTCAGAAAAGTCGTCACCAAGAACGATTTCCACGCATTGTCCGTTCGGGGATGAGCCGGCGCGGCCATGGCTCGCAGCCCGAAGCGACCGCGACAGCCACGGTCACCTCTCAGGCCAAGGACTTCTGCGTGACCCTGTCGGAGCCCTCGACTTCACCGGTTCCCGGAAAGACACTCCACTTCGCAGTAGTGCCAAGAAGCGGCGCAGTGGCGCTGTTCCCTCGGGAGAGGCCGCACCGTTTCCACTCCCCACTCATCGAACCGTACGTGCGGATCTCCCTCGCGCGGCTCTCCGACCGAGTCGGGTGCGACGATGCCCACAGAGGATTGCGTCGCCAGCGCCGCGCGAGTTCCACCGGTCCGCATCGCCGGGTACAGCTGAGGTCGGACGGGTTCCGAGGCCAGCCACTTGTGCCGTCCTTGCTGTGCAACCACGGGCGAAGTCGGCGACAGCCGCGCTGAGGCACAACCTTTCGCCCTCCCCCGAGCAAGTATCCGATTTGCCGCCGAGATTGCTATAACGCTCGTTTTTCCTTGCGGACTCGGAATTCCCCTCCATGAAATACGCGATCATCATTCCCGACGGCTGCGCCGACGAACCGCAAGACGGTTTCGGCGGAAAAACTCCGCTCCAGGCGGCCCGCGTGCCGCATATGGACGCCATCGCCGCAGCCGGTCTTGCGGGGCTTTCCAACAACACCCCACCGTCCCTTCCGTCCGGAAGCGACGTGGCCACGATGAGCCTGTTCGGCTACGACCCGCTCCGCTTCCACACCGGCCGCGCCCCCATCGAGGCCGCCGCGCAGGGCATTCCCCTGGAGGACGGCGACTGGGCCGTCCGCTGCAATTTCGTGACGGTCGCGCACGGCCGCATGAAGAGCTTTACGGCCGGACAGATTCCCACCGAACTCTCGGCCCGGTTGATCGAGGCGTTGCGAAACACCCTCGGCGCGGCGGGGCGCGAGTTCCACCTGGGTGTCAGTTACCGCAACCTGCTGGTGTTGCGGGGCGGGGGGGACGGACTCTTCGACGGCTCGACCAAAACCACGCCGCCGCACGACATCACCGATCAAGAGATCGCCGCGCACCTGCCGTCGGGAACCGGATCGCGGTTGTTGCTCGATCTCATGGACGCCAGTCGCGAAGTGCTTGCCGGCGTCCCCGAGAATCGTCCCCGAGGGGACGAGGGACACCTCGCCAGCCAAATCTGGTTGTGGGGTCAAGGTCGCCGCCCCGCCCTCCGGAACTTCGAGGAGCGATACGGAGTCCGAGGCGCGATGATCACCGCGGTCGACTTGCTGCGCGGTCTTGCGCGGCTGCTCGGGTGGACGAATATCGTTGTGCCGGGGGCCACCGGTTACCTCGATACCGACTACGCGGCCAAGGGACGATACGCGGTGGACGCTTTGGAGACTCACGACCTGGTCGTGGTCCACGTCGAGGCGACGGACGAGGCATCTCATGAAGGCCACGCCGCCGCCAAGGTCGAGGCCCTGGAGCGAATCGACGAGCACATCGTCGGTCCCGTGCATGCGGCACTAAAGCGGCACGGCGAGTATCGCATTCTCGTCTCGCCCGACCATCCCACGTTTTTGCGCACGAAGACCCACAGCTACGGCGATGTTCCGTTCGCGATGTGTGGCGCGGGCGTGCGGCCCCTCGGACAAACCTCGTACGACGAACCATCGGCCACATCCGGAGGCCTTCGCCTGCGCCACGGCCATGACCTGATGGGGTGTTTTTTGGCCAACCCGAGCTTCACCGACGCGACCGCAGAGTGACACTCTCGCGGCGGCCATCATTTCCGGTGGCCAATGGTGCGGGCATGCCGTTCACACCAATCCCGCGGCCAGGGCAACGCCAATGCGGCAGGCGTTGAGGTAGTCGTCGACGTATAGCTTTTCGTCGACGGTGTGTACGTCTTCTTGTCCGCTCCCCATCGTGACTGTTGGCAAGCCGCGTGCCGACAACCAGTTGGCGTCGAGTCCGCCGTTGCTGATTCGCGTCTCCCCCTTGAGGCCGCAGAGCGCCATCGCCCCGAGCGCGGTCTGTACGGAAACCTCGGACTCGTCCAACCGGAACGATTCGTACTTCAGGTCGTGCTCGAAGACCAATTCGGCCCGACGACCCGAGTCGCTACGGATTTCCTTGACGGCACGTGCGAACGCCTTGCGAAACTCCTCGACCAGACGGTCGCGGAATTTCGCGTCGTGGCTGCGGACCTCGCCATGCAGGAACACTTCGGGCATGACGACGTTGGTGGCATCGCCACCCCGGACGATGCCGATGTTGCTGGTGCCCCGGTTGCGCCCCTTGACGATCAGACCGAGCCAGCCGTTGCGTTGCAGGTCGGCGATGGCCAGGGACGCGACGGTGAGGGCGTTGACGCCCGCCTCGGGATGGACTCCGGCGTGGCTGGCAATGCCGCGGATCGTGATCTCGATGTCGTAGGAACCCGTCGCGCCGATGCAGGCCATCGAGGCGTCGCCGCCGTCCCAATTGAAGCACATTTTCGGTCCCCCGAGTCGCGCGAGGGACACGTGTCGCGCACCGTACAGGCCGATCTCCTCCTGCACGGGCCAAAACAGCGTCAACGGCGGGTGCGGCAAGCCTTGCCGCAGAATCTCGACGATGGCGGTGAGGACCACCGACGCGCCGGAGCGGTCATCCCCTCCCAGGGCGGTGGCGGGATCGGCGGAGCGAATGACGTTGCCGTCGCGAACCGGCTTCGCACCAACACACAGCGGGACGGTGTCGATGTGGCCCATCAAGAGCCTTCGCGGCCCCTTCTTCGTGCCGGGAAGCTTGACGATCAGGTTGCCGGTCTCCCCCCCGACGGGGCTGCGTTTGGTCACGTCGTCGGTTTCGATGCAAGCGGCCGACACCCCCGCCGCGAGGAGTTCCTCGCGGATCGCAGCGGAAATCGCCCCTTCGTGACAACTCTTTCCGGGGATCGCCATGAGGCGTGTCACACGGTTGATGGCGGCGACTTCATCGATCTGGGGAGCGGGCATGGGGGAAAGTCACCGAGGGAGGGAATGCGCGGCGTCGAACAAGGAACGGGTGCGGGCGCAGGATTGGAATGGGCCGATCACGCGGCGGCGGGGAGCGGCGTCGGGGTCCGGCCGGGGCCGCGTGAGGCGAGAGCCACGATCGCTTCGACGAAAATCATCGCCCCGAGGGACACCAGCACCGTCGCCACCCACGGGACGGGATTGCGGACCGCAGACTCGGCGCTCCAGTCCGATGCCTGCAACGCGGTGAGCATGGGGACCATGGACCGGGCGAGCGCCCACATGCTCATCACATACATGAACACGCCAGGAAGCCCCGTCACCAGGAACACCCACGGTTTGGAGTACGTCCGCCACAGCCAAACCGTCACCCCCACCAAGGTCAGGGCCGCGAGCAACTGGTTGCTCGCGCCGAAGAGATTCCAGTAGGTCTTCCACGCCGGTTGTCCCTGGGCGTTGGTGGGTTCCCAAATCAGGAAAATCATCGGCACGCCAGCGGTCGCGATGGTCCCCAGCCATTTGCCGACGGCACCTTGGGCACCGGTCAATTCCTGCAGAATGTACCGACCCAGGCGGGTGCAGACATCGAGCGTGTCGTACACGAACGTGGTGAAGGCCATGAGCCCGAATGAAACGCCGACTGCCGCCGGAATCCCCAGCAACCCGGTGAAGCTGCCGATCCCCTGCGCGTAGATCAAATTCGGTTCCGGGGGTTTGCCGGGGGTGGTCAGCAGCGCGGAGTCGGGCGCGAGCATCATGACGCAGCACAGCGAAATCACCGCCACAAGCGCCTCGAGCAACATCGCGCCGTAGCCAATGACCTTCGCGTCGGTCTCGCGGCGCAACTGCTTGGATGTCGTGCCGGAGGCGATGATCGAATGGAAGCCCGAGCACGCACCGCAGGCGATGGTGATGAACAGCATGGGGAAGATGGCGGGAGTCGCCGCGTTGAAGCTGATCAGGTCCTTACCGGTCCATGCGGGATACTTGGCGGTGTGCCCACCGAAGACCACTCCCACGGCCCCCACCGCCAGCGCCGCGTACAGAAAGTACCCGCCCAAATGCCCGCGCGGCTGCAATAGCAACCACATCGGCAGCACGGATGCGATCACGCAATACACCAGCAGCGAGACGTTCCAGGCTTTTTGGGCGGATTTCGGCGACATCGCGAACAGGCTTTCGATGTCGAACGGTATCCACTGACCGGCCACGATCGACAGCGCGACCAGCGGCAGGAAAATCGCCGTGGCCGCGTTGAGCGAGAGCTTGGTGAAGCGGAGCAACAGGCCCATCGCGATCGGCAGGACGAGGTACATGAGGGACGACGTGGCGATCCCGCCGCCGTTGATCTTGTCGCCGTTTTCCAATGCCCGCAGGCCGTGGAACGACGAGGCGGTGGCGTCGGTGAAAGCGACGATGATGTAGACCAGCGCGATCCAGACGAACAGCAGGAACAGCACGTACGAGCGGCGGTTCATGTGCTCGCGAACGACCTCCGCGATGGACCGCGCCTTGTGTCGGATCGAAGCCGTGAGGGCGGCAAGATCGTGTACGCCACCGATCAGGATCGAGCCAATCAGAATCCACAGGAGGGCGGGAAGCCAGCCAAACGTGATCCCCGCCAGAATCGGACCCACGATCGGCCCCGCGGCCGCGATCGCGGAGAAGTGCTGGCTCATGAGGAATTTCGGCTCGGTCGGGACGAAGTCGACATCGTCCCGTTGCAAGACGGCGGGGGTGGGAGTGTTGGCGTCCAGGCGAAACAGTCGGACCAGGAGCGGGGCGTAAATCGCATAAGCGAGCGAAACCGCCACGACCGAAATCAGTACGACAACCAACAGAGGCATGGAGAATCCCCGATAACGGGAAGTGATCGACAGAAATCGGCCGATGGATGTCGCACATCTTCCACAGCGACAACCCACCCGCTCCAAAACGAAAGGGCCGATCAGGACAGTCCTTTTAGGCCAAGTCACGAGAATACGCCAAGCAATTCTTTGCGAACAGCGCACGCGAAAGCCGAAGCCGAATCGGTGTTGCGAGGTGCGGGCGGGACGGGGGCGAGGACGAAGCAGCGTTTGTTGATTCCGACTGGACAGCGTGGATCGCTCGTGCCATCGTGTCGACCGGGTTTCTTGGCCGCTTCATGCCGTCGAGAACCGCGCCTTGTGAATCGAATCCCGATCGCTTCCGCGCCAGGGTGATCGCGGGTGTTGCACACCACCGGATGCCTTTTTTATGACCCATGCCGTTCCGTCCCCCGCCGACCTCCTGCGCGACCTCGTGGCGATTCCCAGCGTCAACCCAATGGGGAGGGAGGTCGAAGGTCCCGAGTATCTCGAAGGACGAGTGACCGCCTATTTGATGGCGTTTTTCGAACGCCTGGGGGTACCGCATCAGTCGATCGAAGTCTTGCCGGGACGCCACAACGTCGTCGCGCGATTCGACAATCCGGGTGCGACAACGACGTTGCTGCTCGACGCGCATCAGGACACCGTTCCCGTCGAGGGGATGACGATTCCCCCGTTCACGCCGACGGTGCGCGACGGGCGGATGTACGGTCGCGGTTCGTGCGACGTGAAGGGGGGACTGGCCACGATTATGAGCGTGCTCGCGCGGTTGATCCGGGAGCGTCCGCCCGGTCGCGCGAACGTCGTGGTCTCGTGCACTTGCGACGAAGAGCAATACGCCAGCGGCGCGCGGGATCTGGTCAAGCTGTGGACCGATCCGGCCCGGGCGGGATCGCTCTTGCCCGCCGCGCCGGACCTGGCGGTCGTGATGGAACCGACGGACCTCGACATCGTCGTCGCGCACCGGGGGGCGGTGAGGTGGAAGTTGCGCACGCGCGGGGTGGCGTGTCACAGTTCAAGACCTCACGAAGGGGTCAATGCGATTTACAAGATGTCGCGCGTGTTGGCGGCGCTGGAGCGTTACGCCGACGAATTGCCGCGGATGGTGCCCCCCCATCCGTTGTGCGGGACGGCGACGTTGAGCGTCGGACGGATCGAGGGGGGTATCAGCGTCAACACCGTTCCGGACGAGTGCGTGATCGAGATCGACCGCCGGGTGATTCCCGGCGAGAACCCGGCCGAAGTCATCCCGCATGTCGAGCGCTATTTGAGGGGGCGGATCGACGACGATTTCGAAATGCTGCCGCCGTGGATCGAAGGGGCGACGCTTTCCGACCGCGATAACGGACCGTGGGCGGATCGCCTCATGCAGCACATCGAACAGGTGGTCGGTCCGCGATCGAAAATCGGCGTACCGTACGGAACGAACGCGTCGCGATTGGTGCTGGGCCACATCCCGGCCGTCGTCTTCGGCCCCGGATCGATCGACCAAGCGCACACGAAGGATGAATTCCTCGAACTGTCTCAACTCGACCAAGCCGTCGAGATCCTGTATCGGTTTTGCGCGGCCCCGTGACGGATCGCGCCCTGTTGGCGCGGCCTGGATTCACAAATCCTTTTGAAAGACTCTCTCATGGAAACCACGGTTCCCGCGAGTCCATTCACGATTATCCGACGTTCTCTGGCCGGTTGCGCGACGCTGATCGTCGTACTGTTGTCGCAGACCGCTTTTGCGTTGGAGCCGACCAAGGTCCTGGAGCCGTCGAAGAAGAACGTGCCGTATGCGGAATCACCGCACGAACGACAAGTGCTGGACATCTACGTGCCGTCGCAGCCGCCAGCGGGGAAGGCGTCCCCGGTCGTGTTCTGGATTCACGGAGGTGGTTGGCAGGTCGGCGATAAAACTCAGGTCGCGCTCAAGCCCGAGGCGTTCACGCAGAGCGGGTACGTTTTCGTGTCGACCAATTACCGCCTGCTGCCGCACGTCGACATGGGAACGCTCATTCGGGATGTGGCGAAGTCGCTCGGCTGGGTCCACAAGCACATCGCCGAACATGGGGGGGACCCAAATTGCATATTCGTCATGGGGCATTCGGCGGGGGCGCAACTCGCGGCGATCTTGTGCACCGATGATCGCTACCTGAAGGCGGAGGCCGTCCCGTTTTCGGCACTCAAAGGGTGCGTGCCGGTCGATGGCGACACCTACGACATTCCCGCCATGATCGAGACGGCGGAAACGCGTCGCCGCGTTCACGGTCAACCGCAAGCGAAGTACGGCCACCGGGAGAAGTTCGGCAACGACCCGGCCAAGCACAAGGATTTCTCGGCGGTCACACACATCGCCCCGAACAAAGGCGTCCCTCCGTTCCTCATCGTGTACGTGGCCAGCCACCCGGACACGTCCGCCCAGGCGGAGAGGCTTGCCAGTGTTCTGCGGGAGGCGAAGGTGCCGGTACGCATGTACGCCGGGAAGGATACGAACCACTCGAAGATCAACGACGATCTCGGTATTCCGGGCGATCCCGGAACGGTAGCCTTGTTCGGCTTTGTGGCTGAGTACGACAAAAACTGAGGGACGAGTCGCGAACGGGCATTCCCACCCGACCGGGCGATGGCGTCAATCCGCTCAGCGCTTGCGGGCGAGCCTTTTGAGCACTTCGCAACCCCGTTCCAGGGTCCGGTCGTCGGCGGCATAGGAAATCCGGAAGTGCGTGTCGCTCGGGCTGAACACCTTGCCCGGAATGATGAGCAGGCCGTTCTCGATGGCGGCGGCCACGAACTCCGACCCCGTGCCCCACGGAGCTTTCGGGAACAGGTAGAAGGCCCCTTGCGCACCTTCGATCTCGAAGTCGGTCCGCAGTTCCGCGAGCATAAAGTCCCGTTTGCGGCGGTAATCCGCGAAGCGGTCGGACAAATCCAAATCCAGCCCGGCCAATCCGCCATACTGCACCGGATGCGGCGCGCATACGAACGTGAATTGCTGCAGCTTGATCATCTGCTGCACGAGATACTCGGGCGCGTGCAGCCAACCGAGCCGCAGACCGGTCATCGAGTGCGA
This sequence comes from Planctomycetales bacterium, assembly GCA_044359065.1. Classification (GTDB taxonomy): domain Bacteria; phylum Planctomycetota; class Planctomycetia; order Planctomycetales; family Planctomycetaceae; genus JAIXZD01. The sequence continues at coordinate 90,963 of JBIKMW010000007.1, forward strand.
CTTGCTGAACCCGTCGATGACGATCGTTTGAGGATTCCACTTCGCGGGGGTCACGAAGGGGCCGTCGTGACAGTACGCCCGGTAGATTTCGTCGCTGAGGAGCGCGATGTCCTTTTCAAGGGCGAGTTTGGCAAGCGCCTCGGTCTCCTCAGCGGTCGCCACGGCCCCCGTGGGATTGGACGGACTGTTGAACAGGATCACCTTGGTGCGGGGAGTGATCGCGTCGCGGACCTTGTCGACATCGATGCGGAAATCGGGATAGGTGGAAATCTCGACGACGGTTCCCCCGGCCATCGTCACCAGGTGCTTGTACATCACGAACCACGGGTCGAACACGATCACTTCGTCGCCCGGATTCACCAACGTTTGGAGCGCCAGCACCAATCCGCCGCTCGTGCCGCTCGTGACGAACACTTTGCGGTCGGTTTGCGACAGTTCCGCGTCGACCCGCTTTTGCAGCGCCTCGATGAGCGGGGGGATCCCTTGTGACTGGCTGTAGGCGTTCTTGCCGGCAGCGATCGCGTCCGCAATCGCGCGCTGGATCGGCTCGGGCGTGTCGAAGTGCGGTTGCCCGATACTCAGGTTGATCGGATCGCGCATCTTGGCGGCGAGGTCGAACACCTTGCGGATGCCCGACGCGTCAATGCGGCGGAGGCGGTCGGAGATCCAGCGTTCGCTCATCGGGATGAGTCCGGTACAGAAAACGAAAGGACGGCGCCGCATCGGGGGCGCGGGATGTGGTGGTGTCGCCTGCGGGACGGGGACGAAGTTCGCGGTCAGCGCGGAACGGGAATCCGGCCCAGCAGTTGTTGCAGAATCGCGCGGTTCCGTTGTCGCAGTCCGTCGCGCAACATCCCTTTCGGGACGACGCGGTGCGCCAGCACAGGACCGACCAGCGCCTTGATGTCGTCGGGAATGGCGTAATCGCGCCCCAGAAACAGGGCCAAAGCCTGCACGGCCCGGTACAACGTCAATGCGCCGCGGGGACTGACACCCAGTGCCAATTCCTCGTGCTTACGCGTGGCGTCCACGATGTCGAGCAGGTAGTCGTTCAGGGAATCGTCGACCCTCACTTCGCGCACCCTTTGTTGCAGCGCGACCAGTTCGTTTCGCGACACCACGGGTTTGACCGCGTCGACCGGTTCCCCCCCCCGATGGCTGGTGAGGACACTCCTTTCGGTGGCCCGGTCGGGGTAGCCGATGTCGAGGCAGATCATGAAGCGGTCGAGTTGGTTCTCGGGAAGCGGGTAGGTCCCCTCGAACTCGTGCGGATTCTGGGTGGCCACCACGAAGAACGGCGACATGAGCTTGTGGGTCTTGCCGTCCACGGACGCCTGTCCCTCGCTCATCGCCTCCAACAAGGCGCTTTGGGTGCGGGGGGTCGTGCGATTGATTTCGTCGGCGAACAGGATGTTCGTGAACAGCGGACCGGGCCGGAACTCGAACACCCCCTGCTGCGGCAGGAAGACGCTGGAACCGACGATGTCGCTGGGGAGCAAATCGGGCGTGAACTGGATGCGCCGAAAATCGCAATCGAGGGATTTCGACAGGGCCTTCGCCAGCACGGTCTTGCCCACGCCGGGAGCGTCCTCGATGAGGATGTGTCCTTCGGCGAGCAGGGCGACGATCGCGAGGCGGACGGCGTCGGGTTTGCCCAAAAGTGCGGACGAAATGGAGTCGCGAAGGCGTTGAATCAAGGCTGCGGCGTCGATCGACACGAACCAACCGTCCTTCCGGGAGATGATCTCAACGAATCTCGCGGCCGCGCGGGCCGCGCCACCGATTTCGCCACAAGTGCGGTTTGTTGTAGCCGCGAAGGAGGGCCATGACAAATTGATCGATGAAGAGCGTCTTCAACTGTTCCGCGCCCGCGTGGGACTCACGCGCCCGCGACCGGTCAGGAAGCCCCTTTCACCACGCCATCGAGCACCCCCTTCGCCTGATCCCGCAAATCCAGGTATTTCTTGCGGTCAGCCTCTTTGCTCGAACGGATGAAATCGCCCAAGGCCTCGGCCTCGTCCCGAAGCAAACGCAAAGCTTCGACGAGTTTCTCGAAGAACGCCTTGTCCGCTTCGTCCAATTCGAGTTCCGAAACGTCTTCCAATTGTCCGACGATCGGCATCAGAAAACCAAGCGCCGATTTCAGCACCTGCTCGCAAGTTCCCTTGTCGTAGACCTTGTGAACAAACGCGTCGGCTGCCATGCCCAGATTGGTTTGCGTTTGGAACGAAAACGCCACGGCGAGCGCCGCGGTCGTCTTGAGCGGAACATCGACCGAGTCGTCGTCTTGTACGGCGGCTTGCCTGGCGTCGACTCCCCCCCCGGTCAGCGCCGCGACTCCCAGCGGAGTCGCCAATGCCAGGAGCAGTCGACGGCGAGCGTGGCGTGCGGACATGGAAAACTCCCGGGAAACGCACAAAACAGGGTGGTCTGAGGCGTGCAATGCCGACGTAAAGTGGATTTGCGCGCGCAGGAGACCGTTCGAGCTCCGCGACGTGAGTCGACGGTCGCGAAGTCCCGCTCGACACGGAACGCTCGACGGAATGAAAGAGGGGCGCGGTCCTCACCAAGGATCGCGCCCCTCGTATCGTTCATTCCGCGACGCCCCGAGAGGGCGCGGTCAGGTTTCGAGGAATCCCGCCTCCACAACCGATCGGTACCGGAAACCGGCATCGAATCGCCGGCGCGGCCGACAAGGGTGGATGGCGAAACGTGTTGGATCAATACTCTTCGTCCGCTTCCTCTTCTTCGGCGTCTTCATCCTCGTCGTCGTCGAAATCGTCGTCATCGTCGAAGTCGTCGTCGTCGAAATCGTCTTCATCATCGAAGTCTTCGTCGTCGAATTCCTCGTCGTCGAATTCTTCGTCCTCGTCGTCGAATTCCTCGTCGGCATCATCGCCGTCGGCGACATCTTCTTCACCTTCGGCTTCGGGGGCCTCTTCCTCCTCGTCCCCCTTCTTACGCGCCGCATCCAGCGTGCCCCACGGCGCAAGCCACCCGTCACGGTCGGACGTGGGCGCAAGCGGGTCCATACCGGGCAACAGGAGGGACGAAAACTCCGTGGTCACAAGCGCCATAGTGGAACAATCCTCGAAGCTGCGAATAACGACACCGGCAATCGACCGGGCATCGTGGTTGACCTGCTCAACCCGCCTGGAAAAGGTTGCGGCCTATCGCCGCCACGCCGACCTTCGGCGATCGACCCACGAACATTTCGGCGGTCGGAACGAAAAAGTTGAGCCAGGAACGCCAAAAGGCGCGATCTCGCCCAAGGCTCGGACAAACGCCCGAATTCGAGTCTCTTCCTTCGTCCGCGCTTCAACTTACGTCGAGTCGGCCCCCCCGTTTTCGGGGCGTGAGGGGACTGAATATCGCAGGTCCCGCGCTTTGTCAAGCACGTATCCGCCCCGGTTTACCGGCATTTTCGGGAACTCTTTCCCAACCCCCGTCCAAGCGGTGTTTTGGCACCTGGCTCGGCAGCACGCGACCCGATTGGTCTTGAGCCGACGGAGCGGCGGAAGCTTACTCCGCCTTGCCGGGAGCTCGCTCCGACGCGGCTTGTTCGGCGGCGGCGGGGCGGATCGTCGCTCGTTCGGGTTCCGCGGCATCGCTGTCACTCGCCGCGCTGCCGCCGACCGGCACCGCTTTCACACGGGTGGCTCCCTTCGCCAGCGCTTCCCGGTTGCGAGACACGAAGGTTTGGGCCGTCAGCACCAACAGCTCGCGCTTGCGCTCGTCGGGGACTCCCTCCATCTTCTCGACGACGTGCTCGACCCAATCCGGGCGACGGGACATGGCCGCCGACATCAGCTTGAGGAACACCGTCACTTCGCAAAACGTCCGGTCGGACAACACCGCGGTGACGGGGGTCATCACCTTCGAAACGGCCTCTATCGTTTGCGAGGGGAATGACACGAACACGTCTCCCCGGTGGGTCGCGTACACCTGGCCGTCCGTTTCGCGGGTGAATTTCGTGCGCATCACCAGCATCGACCGGGCCTGGATCGGCTTGGTGAGCAACGGAGTTTTGTAGTTTCCCTCGCACAACACCACGAGCTGTTCGACGCCGTCCCCTCCCAGCCTTCGGTGGACCAACTCCATGCGGCCGGTCGTGCCGTCACCCGTGTCCCCCTCATACGCCGTGTCCGAAACCGCACGGAGCTTGAGCTTGGAGATGTTCATCGCGCGCCAAACGGACGCGGCGGTGTCCGGGTGCCCGAGGAAATGCAAATAGACTTCGGGGACGACGGGCACGGTGAGCGTCGGCAAGCGGCGGAAGTATCCCGTCTCATCGAGGATCGACTTGGCCCGGATTTGGTCGGCGGCAGCCAACTCGGCAAGCGGGACCTCCGACGCGGCCAATCGTCTGACGGCCGCGGAGGACGAACCTTTCGCGGTTTCGAACGCGATCTGAGGTTCGTCGGCGTCCGCGTCCTTGCCACCTGAGGTTTTGGAGGTCGAGTCCTTGGGAGGAGACTCTTTCGATGCTGTCGGGGTCGGTCGCTTGGAACCGAGATTCTTGAGCAAAAGTTCGCGAATCGAACCTGTTCCCAATTCGGAGCCGGCGGCATCCGGCGTGGACGCCTCGGACGACGGGGTGTCGGCAATGAGAAAAAATGCTCCGCCAGCAGGCGTTTCGGCCAATGCGGGTTCGTCACCCCGAGCCGTCAGCCAAGGTCCCGACGACAACGCCAGGAAAGCCGCAATCAACCCTGTTCGTCCACCCAAACGCATGGCGAAACGTGTCCGCCAAGGGGTGCGGGAATGGAGAAACAGGCGGGATCCCGACGACATTGGTCCGCGATCGAAAGGCATAAAAAACGCCTCATCCCGTTTCTTGACAGGGACTTCCGTCACCGAACAGCCCGTTGATTGGGTCTGCCGGAAACATCGCCCGGAGCCGGCCAATTTGGCTCCGGCAACGGTACAACCAGAACAATCGGCATAAAGCCCTTCCTTGCCGCACTCATTCCTCGTTCCGCCGCGACCCGGCAAGCCGCCGCGCGTATTCCCCCGCAACTGGTGAAACAATTTCATTTGCCGCATGGATCGTGGCGACTTTCGCACATTTCCAGGGCATCGCGGTTTCCTGAAAGTTCGGCGCGCAGGGTCAAAGAACCGGCCAACTCGTCGCACGGGACTCCGGTTCGTTGACGACACGGTGCCTGTCGCGGAACGTGTGGAGATCGACGTCACGGAAGACGGAGTTTCTGTGGCGGCTCCCCTGTACTTTTCGCGACTCGCGTCCTCCGTGTCATGACCCCCGAATTGGCGCTCGCCATCGACGGTGTGTTCATCCAAATGGCCGATCTGCTGGCGCGGATCGACCGTAAGGACACCGTCGAACGTCTGCACGAGCGTTCGCTGTTGCTGGGACGGATGCAGAAGGCCGCCACGGACATGGCGGCGCGAGAGGACTGGCCCTTCATACAATACGCCTTGGTCGCGTGGATCGACGACGTGCTGTCGGATGTCGATTGGCAGGGGCGCGACAAGTGGGCCTATTACCGACTGGAGTTCGAGTTCTTCCAGTCGCGCGAAGCGGACGTGCGCTTCTTCATGAAGGCCGAAGAGGCCGCCAGACGCGGACTGCTCGACGCGCTGGAGGTGTACTACATCTGCGTGCAACTGGGGTTTCGCGGCTTCTTCCGCGAAGCCGACGCCGAGCAACGGGCCAAAGAGTTGTCGCTGCCCCGATCGCTGTTGGACTGGCTGAAACGGACGGCGACGCGGATTCGCCGCGATCCGGGCCGGCCTGCGTTGGGTGTGGACCGGGCACTCGGTCGTCCAAGGTTGCATCTTTCGGGACTGGCAAGTTTGAGGCGGGCCAGTCGCGGGATGCTGATGTCGGGACTTGGCCTGGCGGGCATGGGAGCGCTGTCGGCCTGGAGCGGGGGCCGCCCGTTCTTGGGGATTTTCGGCGCTATCGGGGGAGCGCTGGCTGCGACTTGGGCGGGTGCCGCGATCGTGCGTCGAAGAAACGCGGAGCGCGAAGGCTTTGCCGACGACATCGCTCTGAGTTGGCGTCAGGGGCGTGAGGCGCTGTTGGCGTTCTCCGCCGGAACGGCCCGTTGGCCGCTGTTTCTGGTGTTGGGGGTGCGCGACCGCCGTCAAAGCCGTCTGATGATGGTGCAAGCCGGGTTGCGCTTCGACATCGACGGTTTGCCCGAGGACGGGCCGATGGACTGGGCCATCGGCGAGTATGAGGACGACGACGGCAATCCCACGCAGGCGATCTGGCTGTTCGTGCTCGACGCCTGCCGGATCAGTCGCCTGTCGGCGATGCGGGCCGAGGTCGAGTGGGAAGAATTGCTGCAGCATTCGATCCAGTTGGGCAACACGCCGGACGAATCGGCCGTCCCCAAAGTCGCGAGCGGGCACCGGCCCGGCACCAGCACCATCCAGCGCAAATTCGGTCAATCGGGGGACGGCCCCGACGTACGCGACTCGAACAAAACCCCGCCTCTGAACGCTTCCGGCGGCTCGGGAAAACAGGCCGGTTCGGGAAAAAGCCGTTCGACTCCCAAGTCGTCCTCGAAGACCCCATCGTCGAAGACGCCGTCCTCGAAGCGTCCCTCGTCGAAACGAATGGGGCCACAGCCCACCCCTGCCTCCGGAGAGACGTTCATCGGCCCGGTCGAGGGAGCGGAAATCCCCCCCGCTCAAGGGGTCGACACGGTTGTCGGGGCGGTTGTTCAATCTCCGTCGGCGACGCGGGCGTTCGGCGGGTATCGCCCGGACGCCGGATTGATCCTCGACCCGCAACGCGGTGACGAGCGACCGGGCATGGCCGAGGAAAGTCGACGGGGACTGTCGAAGTTGTCCGCCGCGGATGAGGACGTGTATGGATCCCGCTTCGAATTTCTGTGCCGCCTGATGCGACGGGACCGCGCGCCGGTCCCGCCGTGCGCGGGTATCTTGGCGGTGGTGCCATACGCCTTGATCGGGGCCGTTCCGGCTCAAACCAGCGAAACATCCCGCGTCGTGGCGTTGGATATCGCGTCGGTCCGGCAGTGGGCGGGGGTGACGGTTCCGGTGGTGAGCCTGTTGACCGGTTGGGAACAGGAACCGGGTTTTCGCGAGTTGATGCGGCGGATCGGTGTCCCCGTGGCCAGTCGCCAACGGTTCGGCAAAGGTCTGCCCCGGGGGGCCATCGCGGACCTGACGACGCTCCGCACGTTGGTCCTGCACGCGTGCGGCGCGTTCGAGGATTGGGCGCTGTCGTTGTTTCGCGAACGGGATTCGCTCGTCAAGCCGGGCAATATCGCGCTGTATGCCCTCGTGGCCCAAGTCCGCTCGGCCTATCGCGAACGGATCGAACGATTGCTCGTCGATGGCTTTCGGGCTGGGGACCCCGGCGCGGCGGGACGGGATGCGATTCCGGTCGCGGGAGTGTATTTCGCCGCGACCGGCGAGACGCCCGATCGACAGGCGTTCGTGCGCAGCGTGTTCGAGAAAGCTCAAAGCCACGCCGGCGACGAGCAATGGACCGAATTGGCGGTCGTGGACGACACGCAGCGCAATGTGTGGGCGTCGTGGTACCGAATCGGCATGTGGGTCTGCTTGGGAGGGACGTTGGCTCTGGGTTGCTTGTGGTTCTTGTGAACGATGAACGTTCACCACGAGCGCGGGGCGCTTGCGAGGTTTCGCGTCCGGTCCTACGCTGACCGAGTCAACTCCACGTGAAGCCGTTCGCAGGGTACTTCGGTGGCAGGCGCGGTCGTGTGTTTACAGTGGTTCAAGAGTTCGGAGTGACGTGTTATGGGCTTGATGTTCCGCTCGAATCGCCGCCGCTTTCTGATTCGCACCTTGGCCGCCGGAGCCGCCGCGAGCGCCGTCGCGCCGGTGGCAACCGACCTTCCCGGAGCGGCGGCTCAAGACGGCGCCGCAACCCGTCTGCGGTTGGGCATCGACAATTTCGCCGTGCGAGCGCTCGGTTGGAAGGGGACACAACTCGTCGATTATGCCGACAGCCTCAGGTGCGATTCGCTGTTCATCACCGACCTCGATTCGTTCGAGAGTCTTGAACCCGAAAAGCTCGCGGAGGTTCGCAAGCACGCGGACGACAAGAAGGTGCAAATCTACCTGGGGACCTGGAGCATTTGCCCCACGTCGAAGCGCTTCAAGGACAACCGGGGATCGGCCGAGGAACTGCTGCGGCTGGGAATCCGTTCGGCGGTCGCGCTCGGGTCTCCCGTGTTGCGGGTGATCCTGGGCTCGTGGGAGGACCGCAAAACCGAAGGCGGGATTCGCGCCCGCATCGCGGACACCGTCAAAGTGCTCAAGGCGTGTCGGGGGGAGGCGGTTGAAAAAGGAATCAAGATCGCCGTCGAGAATCACGCTGGCGACCTGCTCGCCGCGGAACTTGTCGACCTCATCGAACTGGCGGGGAAGGACTTCGTCGGGGCGAACATGGACAGTGGCAACGCCGTGTGGACCTTCGAGGACCCCTTGGCGACTTTGGAAACACTTGGCCCGTACACGCTCACGACCAGCCTCCGCGATTCGTGGGTCTGGGAATCGGACAACGGCGTCACCGTGCAATGGACCGCGATGGGAGACGGGTACGTCAACTGGAAGAAGTACTTCGAGCGCTTCGCCCAGTTGTGCCCCCGCGCCCCGGTTTGCATCGAAACGATTTCCGGATTCAACCGGGAACTCCCCCTGTTCCAGCCGGAATTTGCCGACCTGTACCGCGATGTCCGGATGCAGGGTCTCGCGCCGATTCTCAAGGCGGCCGAAAAGGGAACGCCGCACGACGGCTGGAAGCCGCCGGAGGGGGTCGACCGTGCCCAGGCGGAGAAGGACTATCAAAAGTCGCAGATCGAAAAGAGCATTCGCTACTGCCGCGAAACGCTCGGCTTGGGATTGCGTCCAGCCTCTTGACTGAGGTTGTGGCATGGCCCGCCGTCTGTTCGGCGGGGAGTATCGGAAGAGTTCATCCACCGGAAAGAGCGCTCATGGCCGGCGAACCCACACCCCGCGACAACTCCTCCGCGATTGATCGTCGCGATGTCCTGGCGCTGGGGGCCGCTTCACTGGCCGGTTTGGCCGCCGCGAGCACGGTCGGCGCGCAAGACACCTCCAAGCCGAAGAAGGAGCTGCCCCCCAAAATCGTCTCTCACGGTCGCATCCAACAGTCGATCGTGCATTGGTGCTACGGGGCGACGTGGGATGTCCCGGGGATGATCGACGTGGCTCACGCGTTCGGGATTCCGAGCGTGGAGCTGATCGATCCGAAGTTCTGGCCGCTTCTCAAAGAACGGAACATGGTCTGCGCGATCGCCGGCAGTCACGGTTTCGCCAAGGGGTTCGGCAATCGGGACCAATGGGACGAATGTACGAAAGTGCTGGTCGAACGGATCGACCAGTGCAAGGCCGCCGGCGTGCCCAGCGTCATCACATTCACCGGGATGCGCGTGGACGGCCAGTCGCTCGACGAGGGCAAGAAGAATTGCATCGAAGGGCTGAAGCGGGTGGTCGGGCACGCCGAAAAACAGGGAGTCACCCTCTGTCTCGAGATGCTCAACACGCGCGACGCATCGCACCCGATGAAGGGGCACCCCGGTTACCTGGGCGACCACACCGATTTCTGCATCGACATCATCAAGGCGGTCGGCTCCCCCCGGCTGAAGTTGCTGTTCGACATCTACCATGTGCAAATCATGGAGGGGGACGTGATCCGGCGGATTCGCGAGCAGCGCGAATACCTCGGCCACATCCACACCGCCGGCAACCCCGGCCGTGGCGAACTCGATGACACGCAGGAGATCAACTACCCCGCCGTGATGAAAGCGCTGCTCGAGGTCGGCTACAAGGGGTACGTCGGACAAGAGTTCATTCCGACGCGGGATCCGCTGGCCGGTCTGACGGAAGCCATCCGCCTCTGCGACGTGTAACACATCCCGAGACCTGCCCGTTGCGGCCGGATTCGCGAGCAAGGCAACTCGCGCCGAATCCTTCGCTTACGGGCCTGTTGAAAATGTGGGCCGGTACGCGAACCGTTCTCGTACGACGGACTTCCAGTCCGTCGATTTTTCGACCTTTAGGGCGACGGACTGGAAGTCCGTCGTACGGGTTGGAGGCCGAACCCGCACTCTCAGCCTCGAAATTCAACAGCTCGCTCACGCGTCGGGCTGTGGAAAAGTCCCAACCCCTTCGCCACTCATTCACGTCGCGCTCTCCCGCACACGGACGATCCATGCAAGCCATTCAGCTTGAAAAGCCCGAGCAATTCCGCGTCATTGACATCCCCGAGCCGGAAGCTCCTGGTCCCGACGAGGCCCTCGTACGGGTGCATCGCGTCGGTATCTGCGGCACCGACTACAGCGGCTTTCTCGGCAAGATGCCGTTCTACAGCTACCCGCGCATTCCGGGTCACGAACTGGGTGTCGAAGTCGTCGCCGTCGGCGCCGGGGTAACGAACGTCAAACCCGGCGACCGTTGCTCCGTCGAGCCGTACATCAACAATCCCGACAGTTACGCCAGTCGCCACGGACACCCCAACTGCTGCGAGGAATTGCAAGTGCTGGGAGTCCACCGGGACGGCGGGTTGCGCCCGCGCTTCCGCCTCCCCGCCCGCAAACTGCACGTTTCGGCCAAGCTCGCGTTCGAGCAACTCGCGCTGGTCGAGACGCTCGCCATCGGTTGTCACGCCGTGAACCGCGGGAACCCGCAACCGGGCGAGAACGTGCTGGTTGTCGGTTCCGGGCCGATCGGGTTGGCGGTCATCGAGTTTGCCAAGCTGACCGGCGCGAACGTGATCGTCCTCGACCTCAACGAACAACGCCTCGCGTTCGTGCGATCCGCGATGGGGATCAAGCACACGATTCAGGTCCGGGGCGATGGCAGCGAGCTGAACGCCCTGGCCGATCTCACCGGGGGGACTTTGGCCGAAGTGGTCATCGACGCAACCGGCAACAACAAGAGCATGTCGCACGCGCTGAATTACTGCGCGTTCGCGGGCCGGTTGGTGTTTGTGGGCATCACCACGCAGGAGATTTCGTTCGTTCACCCGCTGATGCACCGCCGCGAATTGACTCTGCTGGCGAGCCGCAACGCGCTTCCCGCCGACTTTGCTCGGATCATCGGCCTGATCGAGGCCGGCACGATCGACACGCGTCCGTGGATCACGCATCGCTCGTCGTTCGGCGACATGATCGGCGACTTCCCGAAATGGCTCCGCCCGGAAACGGGGGTGATCAAAGCGGTCGTGGAAGTGCCGGAGAAGTAGACGCGCGCGAGGCAGACGGGCAATCCGCACCTGCCCCCTTTCACGCCATCAATACGGCTGCACCAGCGGCGCTTCGGCGGCTGTTCCGGAATGGGCGGGGTCTCCCCCCAGCGCGGTGCCCGCGGCCGGAATGTCCATTGGCATCGGAACCAGCGGCGAATTCGGATCGGTAGGGGCCGGATTGTCGTACGTCACGGGTGTCGCCGAGTAGGTCGGCAACGGCGTCGCGGCGGAAACGGTTGCGCCGTCGATCGGACCTTGGGCAATGCCGTTCGGGCCGTTGTAATAGGAATACGATGGCGGGTTGGGCCCCATCACGGGCGTCCCAAGCCCGGAAGCGGTGACCGCACCGTTCGTAAAGGTGGCGGGTTGCCCGGCGATGGTTCCCCCGGCGACCGCACCGCCGTCCAGCCGGGCCATGCGGGCCTGCACTTCGGGCTGATACCATTTTGCGTACAGCGATTTCTGGTACATCGACCGCGCGAGCGCCGGCTGGTTGGTGTCCTCGTAGATCTGTCCCATCTGGGACGCGATGATCGGGTCGTTCGGCTTGATCTGCATCGCTTGACGCAACGACTGTTGAGCGCCGGCGTAGTCCCCCGATTCGCGTTGAATCCACGCAAGTTCCGTGTACGCCTGGGCCGAATACGGCTGCTGAGCGACCCAGTCGGACAGGTGCGAATGCGCTTCGGCGGTGCGTCCCTGATCCTTCAGCACCAGGGCTAGGCCGTGGTGGGAAGGTTGATGACCGGGGTCGAGTTCCACGGCCTGCCGCAACACCTGTTCGGCGGACGCGGCGTCCCCCTGGCGGCGCATGGACATCGCCAGATTGTGCATGTAATCGGCGTTCCACGGATCGTTGGCAACGGCCCGCTTGAACTCGCCGCGCGCGGCTTGGTAGTTGCCGGAGCGGTAGTACATCTGACCGACCGTGTTGTTCAGGCGGCCGTTGGTCGAGTTGCAGCCAGTCGAAGCCAGCGATGTCAGGAGGCCGAGCGACAGCAGTCCCGAGGCGGTCCGGACGCGGCGGGGAAAGTCGCGAAACAGGTGTCGAAACATCCTGTGGAATCCTTTTCGGTCAAAGGCTTGCGGTGGATGTCGCCAAGGCTCGACCGCGCGGGCCGAACCGGGGCAAACATCGTCGGCATGACTCGACGGGAATGTCGCGGGGATTTGTCCGACGGCTCGCACCGATCGCCCCGCCGGAGGAGCGGGTGTTGGTGATCGGGGAGTGTCGGCAGGAACAGGCGGGGAGTGGCGAACGACTTTCCGACCGGGAGTGCGTTCGCCAAGAACTTCTGGAGGAGAGAAAGAGGCGGGACGTTAGCTGCGAGGCCCGTCGACGACAAGACCTGTTTTGGCGATTCGACGGCTACTAATATTGGGGGATGGCCGAGTCACCCCTGCTCACTCCCGTTCAGTTCCTGCCCGGCATGGGGCTGCGACGGGCGGAACTATTGGCCAAGATGGGACTTGTGACCGTCGAGGATGTCCTGTGGGCGGTCCCTCGGGACGTGCTCGATTTGACGAAGGTCGTCACCCCCGACCAACTCGTGGCCGACGCCGTCCAGACGGTCAAGGGACGGGTGGCCGACATGGATTCCCGCAAGCTGACCGGCGGCAAGCTGCTGTCGAGCGTGCTGTTCGATTGCGGCAAGGGCTTCGTCCGGGGTGTGTGGTTCAATCAGGAATGGGTGCTGCGGCGCATGCGTCCGGGGGATGTGGCGCTGGTTTCCGGAAAATGCGCTCGCCGTGCGGGACGCTGGGAGTTTTCGCACCCCCGGTTGCAATGGCTCGAGGAGGATTCGGACGACGCGGTCGGAGGCGTGTTGCCGAAGTATCGCCTGACCGAGGGGTTGGCGATGCACGAAATGCGGCGCATCGCCCGCAAGATCGCCGAGGACCACGCCGACCTGGTCCCCGATCCGCTCCCCGCCGAGTTTCGCGACTCGCTCAAACTTCCGTCCGTCGCGACGGCCCTCAAGAACCTGCACCTTCCGGCCTCGCTGGAGGAGTTCCGTGCTGGTCATGCCCGGCTGGTGTTCGACGACCTGCTCGAGTTCCAGGTCGGCGTCGCGCTCCGTCGACGGATGTGGCGAAAAACGGCCATCGCTCCGGTGATTCCCGTTCCCACGAATGTCGACCTGCGGATTCGCAAACTGTTTCCGTTCGAGTTCACCGCTGGCCAGAACCGCGCGGTGCATGAGATCGCCCTCGACCTGTCGCAACCGCATGCCATGCATCGGTTGTTGCAGGCGGACGTGGGGGCGGGCAAGACGGTGGTCGCGGTGTACGCGATGCTGGCCGCCGTGGCCGCCGGTCGGCAAGCCGTGCTGATGGCTCCCACCGAGCTACTGGCGCGGCAACATTGGGGGACGGTCGACCGCCTGCTGAAATTCAGCCGCGTCCGACGCGGGTTCCTGGCGGGGACCCTGTCGCCGAACGAACGCGCTTCGGTGCGGCAGGAGATCGCCACCGGGGCCATGCAACTGGTCGTCGGCACGCATGCCGTCATCCAGGATGGAGTGAATTTTCGCAAACTCGGGGTGGCCGTGATCGACGAACAGCACCGCTTCGGCGTGATGCAACGGGCACGCTTCGCTTCGACGGGCGGCACGCCCCACACGTTGGTGATGACCGCCACGCCGATTCCGCGCAGTCTGTGCCTCACCCAGTTCGGCGACCTCGACACCAGTCTGATGACCGACCTCCCGCCGGGACGGCAACCGGTCGTCACCAGCCGTGTCGCCCCCGGCAAAGCCCGTGCGAAGGTCTGGGAGTTTATTCGCGGCAAGCTGGCATCCGGACGGCAGGCGTTCGTGGTTTGTCCCCGCATCGTGGCGGACCCCGCGCGCGACGAACCGGTTTCCCCGCGAGAGCACCAGGAGGGGGGGCCGCGCATCGACGAAACCAGGGCCGAGAACCGCGCCGTGGAAGCGGTCTATCGCGAGTTGGTCGACGGGGAACTCAAGGGGTTTCAGGTTGCTCGCTTGCACGGGGGCCTGTCGCAGGACGACAAGGTCGCCGCGATGGCGCGGTTTCGGGAAGGAACGACGCAGGTCCTCGTGGCGACGACGATGGTGGAGGTGGGGGTGGACGTCCCCAATGCGACGATCATGGTCATCGAGCAGGCGGAGCGGTTCGGTCTGTCGCAACTGCACCAGCTCCGCGGTCGGGTTGGGCGGGGCGAATTCCAGGGCTATTGCTTCCTCTTCTCCGAGTCGGACGATCCCGACGCCGTCGCGCGGCTGGCCGCGCTGGAAGCGAAGTCGAGCGGGTTCGACGTCGCCGAGGCGGACTTCGAACTGCGCGGGCCGGGGGACATTTTGGGGACGCGGCAAAGCGGTCTGTTACCCTTGCGATTCGCGGATCTCTCGCGCGACAAGGCCCAATTGGCCGACACGCGCGCCGCCGCGTTCGAATTGGTCCAGACGGGACGGATCGACACCCCCGAATTCGCCCCACTCAAACTGCGCGTCATGGAGCGGTTCGGGCAATTGTTCGACATCGCGGGGGGGGGATGAATCGCATGATGTGGAGACGGGACGAGCGGTGGGGTTCGTGCGGATATGCCCGTTGCCTTGTCGTCGTGGGCATGGTGTGGACGTGTTTGACGAGTTCGGGATCGGCACGTGCCGACGACCGTTTCCCGCTCCGCCAACAGCCGATCGACTATTTCGGCGAGTCGACCGACAACGTTGTCGCGGCGTTGGCCGCGAAGCTCGAACGGGGAGAGGCCCGGTTGGTCTATGACGAAACGTCGCCGCAAGGGTATTTGCGGTCCCTCCTGGGACTGTTGGACGTTCCCGTCGAATCACAAGTGCTGAACTTCACCGCCGCCGCCCGCAACGCCCAACACGTGCGCTACGAGCAACCGCGCGCGATCTATTTTTCGGACGAGGCGACGGTCGGATATGTGCCGGGCACGCCCGAACTGGAACTGACGGCGTTCGATCCTCAGCGCGGGACCGTGTTTTACACCTTGCGGCAATTGGCGTCGGAGACGCCGCGTATCGAGCGCGAGGACAATTGCCTGCAATGCCACGTCAGCCCTGCCACCACGCGGGGCGTGGCCGGATTGATCCTCTCGTCTTTGGTGGTCTCTCCGGACGGCAAGAGTTCCAAACTCGTCCCGCTGTCGCGCAACCTGGCCCCTATCGACAGATTCGGGGCGTGGTTCGTCACGGGAGACCGCGGGCCGGGTCTTCACCGAGGGAACGACCGGCTGGCATCGACGGCGTGGTCCGCCGCGCGGGCCGCTTCGGCAGAACGCGACTCGCCCGTCACGCTCCCCGTCGAGCTTCCCGCCGGGCGTTATCCGACCTTGGAGAGCGACATCGCGGCGCTGCTTGTGCTTTCGCACCTCGTCGAGGTCCACAACCTGTCAACCCGCCTGCGGTACGAGTCGTTGTTGGGGCGTCCGACGGAGGCGACCGAGGATCGGCTGGCGCGGGAACTCTTGGGGGCGGACGAGGCCCCAGTGGATGGAAGGGCCACGCACGACGCCTTCGCACCTTCGGGATTCAGAATGTGGTTCGAGTCGCGCGGCGTCATCGACCCGACGGCGGACGCGAACGGAAGTCTGCACGCCCTGGATCTGCATACCCGCCTGTTCCGGCATCGTCTCAGCCCATTCCGCCTGTCACGCGTCGTCGAAAGCCTCCCTCGCGACATCCAGGCCCGGCTCGACCGCCGGATCGAACTGGTCCTGCGGGGGCGAGAGGACGCCGCGCCGTTCGATGCATGGCCGGAAAGCGAACGGACCGCCACGCGGAAGGCATGGCGGTCCGCAATCGAGCGTCGAAGTAAAACACCTGCGGCGAACGCCGAATGAAGACTCGGGAATACGCGCGGCATCGAACCGGATTCCAAGCTCTCCAAGGGCCGTCCCACGCGGGACGCCGACGCGGCGACGCAAGACGCCACGCGAGTGAAGCATTTTGCAACACACGTGAATCTTGGGCCAAGTTCCGCAAAGCAGGTCGCTTTGACGTAATGCGTTTATAGAAAATGCCTTACGTCAAATGACTGAACTCGCTCCCGGTTTGGCACGCAAGATGCGACCTATTTGAGGGGTAGCCGGGGGAAGGGCGTTGGCCCGCTCTCTTCTCCAATGGCCTCATCGAGAGCGTTCCGGGACTTGTTCCCGGAACGCTCTCACTTTTTTCGCTCGGAGCTTTGCAACGCGCCCTGTGGAATGTCGACTGCGGCGCCGCCTGGTCAACGTAACCGTTCGCGAAGCAGCGCGACGACGGGTTGCGGAACGAAGGCCGCCAAGGGTTCCGCCCCACCATTGACGCCGGGGATCGCGAACTTCGCAATCTGTTTGATGAGCGAGCTGGAGATGTGCGAATAGCGTTCGCTGGCCATCAGAAAGACGGTCTCGATTTCCGCCGCCAGCGCCCGATTGGCCAGCGTCATCGTGAATTCGGATTCAATGTCCGTCAGCGTCCGCAGGCCGCGCACCATCACCGCCGCGCCGCATTGCCTGACGAAATCGACCGTCAGCCCGGTGAACGACTCGACCCGCACATTGGGGAACGGCGCGACCAATTCGCGAAGCAGGTCCACTCGCTCGGAGGGGCTGAACAGCGGTGCCTTTTCCGGGTTGACCCCCACACCCACCGTCAAGCGGTCGAACATGCGTGCGGCGCGCTGGACAATGTCCATGTGCCCCAGCGTGACCGGGTCGAAGCTGCCAGCGTAGACAGCATGTCGGGGATTGAGTGGAGGAGGCATCCCACGGACCTTTCGTCAAGAACACGTCGCGACCACACCCAACCCGGGAATCGTCTCGCTCGCACCCCTTTTTCGACAATCGGCGGGCCGCAGCATCGCGGTTTGTGATCGCAAGGGGGTGACGAGAACACAGCGTAACCGGTCGACCGTGTGAAATCCCGACAGCCGCACAGCGGGAAGCGTCGACACGCGTCGGCCAATGGACGATACTCACATAACAGGAGTCCGATCGGTTCGAGACGTTCGAGCCGGAGTCCGTGCGAGCGGGAGTGAACACATGCGGCGACGCGCGTTTCTCGTGGCTTCAAGCACCGGGGTGGCCGGGTTCGCTTTTGGCACGCCGGTTGCGCACGCGACGAACGGAAGCGTGCCCGCGACCACCGCCAGAAAGTCCGACGGCACGGCGCGCTCCACGATCCTTTTTTTCTTGAGTGGCGGTGCGTCGCACATCGATCTGTGGGACATGAAGCCCAAGGCCCCGCTGGAGTATCGCGGGCCGTTCGCGCCGATCGCCACCTCCGCTCCAGGCGTCACGTTGTGCGAACATCTGCCGCTTCTGGCTCGGCAGGCGCATCACCTGGCCTTGGTGAATTCGATCCGAGGTTCGGTCAGCACCAACGATCATCACGCGGGTTACTACTACAACCTGACCGGGCACGTGCCGGACCCGACGTTCCTGTCGTTGGGTAATAGCCGGACACCGTACGCGGACGACTGGCCCAGCATGGGGGCGGTGGTCGCCGCGAAGCGTCCGCCGCACGAGCACCTCCCCAATTTCATCACGCTGCCCCACAAAGAGGGGGCGCCCGCCTACACGCGTCCCGGACAATTCGCGGCCCGTCTGGGCATTGACCACGAGCCGCTGTTCGTCGAAGGGAACAGCACCGGCCCAGTGAAGTTCGAGGCCCCCTCCCTGGTGTTGCAAGAGGGGACTTCGGGGGCGCGGCTGTCGCATCGAACAGGACTGCTGAAGGCGATCGACGGCGTGCGGCGCGATTTCGAGCAAGACCCGCGAGCAAGGTTGTGGACCGCTCAGCAAGGGCGAGCGCTGGAACTGTTGGTTTCGGCCCGTACAACCGAGGCGTTCGATGTGTCGCGCGAGTCCCCAGAGACCCGCGCTCGGTATGGCGAATCGATGAACGGACAAAGCCTCCTCGCCGCACGGCGACTGGTGGAGGCGGGGGTCCCGTGGATCACCGTGTTCTGGCGGGGCGATCCCGACCGACTCAATAAAAAATGTGCCAGCGGCGGAGGTTGGGACACGCACGGCAACAACTTCGGCTGCCTGAAAGAGGATTTGCTGCCCGAATTCGACCGGGGCTTTTCGGCATTGATCGAAGACCTTGCCGAGCGTTCGCTGCTCGACCAAACCTTGCTGATGGTCACCAGCGAAATGGGACGCAAGCCAAAGATCGGCGATCCGCGTTCCGGGGGCGTCAAAGGGGCTGGTCGCGATCACTGGACGCATTGCCTCACCGACGTGCTGGCCGGGGGGGGGATTCGCGGGGGACTGACCTACGGCTCCAGCGACAAGTACGCCGAGTACCCCGCCGATAAACCGGTCACACCGGCCGATGTCACGAAGACGGTGTACGAGGCTATGGGGATTCGGGACCTCACCGCGTACGACAATCAAAACCGCCCGTACGACCTGTTGGACGCCGGGCAACCGATTTTCGATCTATTGTGATTTGCGCGGTCCTCCGGAACCGCCACCCTCGTCGCGCTCAAACCATTTCGACGGGAGAGACGGCATGCCGTCGACAAGACGCGTGTTTTTGGACCAGGTCGCGGGGATGGCGGCGACGGGTATCCTCGGGGGAACGGGCTTCGCCTTGAACGCGGCGGACGCCGACGCTCAGCCCCGCAAACTGGCCGTCGTCACCACGGAGTGGCGGTATCGCTCGCACGCTTGGCATATGGCCGAGCGGTTTCTGGCGGGCTATCCGCGCGACGGGCGTTGGCATCGCCCTCCATTCCGGGTTGTGTCGGCCTACGTCGACCAGTTTCCGGAAAGCGATCTGTCGCGCCAGCGCGCGGCAGAGTTTGGCTTCACAATCTTTCCTTCCATCGCCGAAGCGCTGAGGCTGGGGGGAAAAAACCTGGCGGTCGACGCCGTGTTGATCATCGGCGAGCACGGGACGTATCCCGTCAACGAATACGGCCAAACGCAATGGCCCCGCTATGAGTTCTTCAAGCAGGCGACCGACGTGTTCCGGGCCGACGGGCGTGCCGTGCCCATGTTCAGCGACAAACATCTTTCCTGGCGCTGGGATTGGGCGTCCGAGATGGTCGCGATTTCCAAATCGTTGAAGTTCGGATTCTGCGCGGGGTCGTCGTTGCCGGTGACGTGGCGGATGCCGTCGGTCGATCTGCCGCACGGGGCGCGGGTCCGCGAGGCGATGTGCGTCGCGGCGGGAAGCCCCGACAGCTACGACTTCCATGCGTTCGAGACCTTGCAGTGCATGCTGGAGCGGCGCAAGGGGGGCGAGACGGGAGTCGCATCCGTCGAAGCCTTGACCGGGGATGCGTTTTGGAAGGCGTACGCTTCCGGGTCGTGGGAAGCGGGAGGATGGGACCCCGCGCTGCTGGAAGCGTGCCTGTGCCGCAGTCAAACACTGTCGCAAGCCGAGACGCACAGCCATCGCCACCCGACCGAGCGCGACGTTCGCGAATGGGTCAAAGAGCCAGTGGCGTACCGCGTCGAGTACACGGACGGCACGCGTGCGAGTCATTTGCGCATGAACGGACTGGTCCTCGACTTTACGTTCGCGGCCGCGCTCGAGGGCCGCGACGAGCCGTTGTCGACGTTGTTCCACCTGCCGCCGCCGCCGAACGTCGCGTACTCGTCGTTTCTCATGCGCATGGCCGAAACGACGTTCACGACCGGTGCCTCTCCGACGCCCATCGAGCGGACGCTATTGACGAGCGGCTTGGTGGAAGCTGCGCTGAAGTCGGTCAAGAAGGGGGGGCGGATGGACACACCCCACTTGAACGTCCGATACTCGGTCGGTGAGGAGTCACTGTTCGCTCGGTTGTGAATGAGATGCGGTTGACCATTCACGGTTCGGAGTCCCGCCACTCGAATCGAAGTTGGCGGGGGGCCGGATTCATAGGGCTCGGCCGCGCGCGGCCAGACTGTGACGGTGGAGACGGGGGCGTCGGCAACAGCGACAGGACTCGTTCGAGTGTGTCGGCGTCGGCGATGGTTTTGTCCCGTCGCCAACGGAGGATCCGGGGACTTCGCACCGTAAACCCCGACTTGTGGCGGTCGGACCGGCAGAGCCCTTCAAAGGCGATCTCGAACACCAACTCCGGTCGGACCGCGCGCACCGGCCCGAACTTTTTGACGGCCGCCTGTTTGACGAACGTGTTGATTTCCTCAGCTTCCGAGTCGGTCAACCCGCAGGAGGCCTTGGCGAAAGGGACGAGTTCGCCGTTGTTCCAGACGGCGAAGGAATAGTCGGCGAACAGCTCGCTCCGGTTTCCCTCTCCGGCTTGAGCGTAGACCAGCACCGCGGTCACCAAAAGCGGGTCGACCTTCCATTTCCACCACGTACCCTGCACCCGCCCGGCCGTGTAGGGCGAGTCCTTCCGTTTGAGCATCAGCCCCTCGACGCCACGACCGCGCGCACCCCGTCTCAATTCGTCAAGCTGCTCCCAGGTCCGACCGTGAACAAGTTCCGCCAACCGGACCGCACCGGGTGAAGAGTCCTCGAAGAGTCTCTCCAACCTGCCACGGCGCTCGATGAGCGGGAGCGACCGGATGTCCGCGCCGGCGTCCTCCAACACATCGAACGCCAGGAATATCGCCGGCGTGTGCTCGAGGACCGCACGCGTGACGTGCTTGCGTGCGATGCGCTCTTCAAGCCGCGCGAAAGGGAGCGGTCGACCGTCGCGCATCGGCACGATTTCACCATCGAGCGCGGTTCCCTCGGGAAATCCGTGCAGAGCCTCGACGATTTCCGGGAATCGGTCGTCCAACAGTTCCTCGTCGCGCGACCACAGTGATGTATGTTCGGAGCGGCGCAGCGCTTGAGCGCGAATCCCGTCCCACTTCCATTCCACGAAGATATCGTCGGTGGAAAGGGAATCTTGGTCGGGGGAGCCAGGCCAGAGATGCGCCAGACAAAACGGATGGGGGCGGTCCGAGTGCTGCTGCTCTTCGACGGCGGCGACCAACCGCTCAAAGCCGGCTCGATCAGGGGTCCAGCCTCGGGAAACACGCCGCGCCAACACGCTCACAGGCAAGCCGTAAGCCTCCGCCAGCGCGCGCAGGACCAAGCCCTTTGGGACGCTCCCCCGAAATCCGCCGGTGAGCAACTTGTTCCACACGCAGCGCGAGTCCACATCGAGTCGTCGCCATGCCGCTTCGAGCCGTCCCAACTGCTGCCGGTCGTCGCACCTCGCCAATGTCGATAGCTCATCCTCGATCCAAACAGACAAACGCCGCGTATCTCCCTCGGATCCTTGCGGAATCAGCAGCGCGATCGTCTCGGCCATGTCGCCCGCCACCCGCCGACATTCGTCGAATAGCCATTCGGCTACGCCGGCGACTTCGCACGCCACACGCCGCAATTGGGCGGTCGTCATCACGCGGCGGGGGGGGCTGCCACACAACAGCGTCAGTGCCCACGCGGCGTCCGCAGCTTCGGCTCCTCGGAAGTAGTCCGCCAACGTCGCGATCTTGTCGGACGAATCGGCCGACGCGCCAAGGTCGCGGTGGAGACGCGCGAAATCTCTCATGAGCGCGTCACGTTTCAAAGAGGGAGCGACCCGGGATCGGCGACGGCGGGAATCGCGGTGGACGGATCGTGGGCGGCGGGTTCCAACGTTTCGCCCTCTTCTTCGCGCTCGCCGAAGCGCGTTGCCAACACGCGCGCGTCCCGCCCGGTTTCCACCAAATGACGTGCGAGGGTGGTCGCGTAGCCGTGAGTCACCAGCACACGCTCCGCGCCGGTGGCTTCCACGGCCCCCAACAGTTCGGGCCAGTCCGCATGGTCGGAGAGGACGAAGCCGCGATCGATGCCTTGCCGCTTGCGCCCGCCACGAAGCGCCATCCAGCCGGACGCGAACGCGGAGGACGACTCTCCGAAGCGCCTCGTCCAGGCCGTACCGGCGGCCGAGGGTGGGGCCACCATGATGGCCCTGCTCCAATCGCATCGCGGAGGAGCCTCGCTCACCGTTCGAGTGGGTGGAAGCCGCACGCCGGTGGCCCGGTGGTCGGCGTTGCACGTCTCCACGGCCGCATGCGTGTAGATCGGACCAATGGAAGGATCGAGGCCGGACAAGATCCGTTGAGCTTTGCCGAGCGAGTACCCGAAAATCACCGATGCCCGCCCTCGGGTCTGGTTGTCGCGCCACCAGGCGTTGATCTCGTCGTGAATCTCTTGCTCGGGCCGCCAACGATAGATGGGTAATCCAAACGTCGATTCGGTGATGAAAGTGTGGCAACGAACCGGCTCGAACGGGTCGCACACCCGGTCGGGGGCGACCTTGTAATCGCCCGACACCACCCAGACTTCGCCACGGTGCTCGACTCGCACTTGCGACGACCCGAGAATGTGCCCGGCCGGGTGCAGCGACACCCGCACACCGTTGATGTCTAGCGGTACGCCGTATGGGATGGTCTCGATGGAAGCTTTGGCCCCCATGCGCGTTTGCAAAACGTGTCGCCCGGGCTCGGCGGTCAAATAGCTGCGGGACCCCGGACGTGCGTGATCGGCATGCGCGTGCGTGATGACGGCTCGGGCCACCGGGCCCCACGGGTCCACGAAAAAGCCCCCGGCCTCGCAAAACAACCCGGACGACGTGAGACGAATCAGCGATGGAGAGTCCATACCGGCAAGTGTACGTGGCAGACCGCGATTGACGTAACGAACACAACGAAGAAATCGGTCGCAAGGTTTGCGCACAGCCCCCAATCGTTTTTTCTATCGGGGGTTCCGCCGTGTGACGTATGATCGAACGGTGGCGGGCTGTGCGCCCGATCCGCTGTCGCGGAATCGATTCATTACAGGAGTGAGGCGGATGGGACCGGCGGGGCTATGGAACGAGCGGAATCCGCCCCGCGTCCGCGTTGGAGGCTGCGCGTGGTCCGCTTGGCGGGTCGTTGCGCTGTTCCTTTTGGTAGCGGGCACGATCCGGGGGCAAGAGGACTCCGCCCAGAAGCCGGAAACCCCGCCAGCGACCGAGCAACCCGTCCCCGCGAAAGTCTCGCCGTCAAAATCCGACGCTCCGGTTGGTGCGAACGGGAACACCGACGCCGCGCCCCGCAATCCGCCGCCGGTGTCGGCCGATGTGATGTACCTGCCCGACGAGCGCGGAAAGCTGCTCCCGGTACCCGCCGGCGCCTCTTTGCGGGAGTATCTGGAGTTCCTCCGCAACAAGGGAGTCGCCACCCGAACAAATTTGCCGAAATTCGCCGTTGAAAAACTGTCGCTGATTGGCGAGACGCGGGAGGAGTCGGCGCGACTTTCCGCCGTGCTCGTGGTCCGGGTGTTCGAAACGGACGCTTGGGTGCGCGTTCCCGCCGGATTGGTGGAGGGCGTTTTGGTCGACGCACGCCACGAAGGGGCCGGAGAGGGCTTGTGTGAACCACGCGACGAGAACGCGGGGCACCACTGGTTGCTCAAGGGGTTGGGGGAGCACCGACTGGTGATGGATGTGGCCGTGTCGCTCCGCAAAACCAATCCGGGACGCCGGTTGGTGATGACGATCCCGGAAGCCACGGTCTCGACGGTGTCCCTCAAGGTGCCGGA
>JBIKMW010000088.1:0-28470 GCA_044359065.1 Planctomycetales bacterium
GGGGTAACGCGCGAGACGGACGGTTCGCGGATCGAAGCGAGTGGCTTGGGCTCTCGACTCGACTTGAGCTGGGTGTCGACCGCGTCGAGCGGCCCCAAGGACTCGTCGTGGGAAGTGGTGTCGCAGACCTTGGTCAGCTTGGTCGAGGCCCGCTCCCTGATGTGGAACGTCACGCAGCGCCTGCTCCCGACCGGAGGCGGTCCTGCCGCCGCCACGCTCGTCGCGCGCCTGCCACCCGGCGCGGAATTGGTGACCGTGGAAGGAACGGACCTGAAGGACACGGCCCGCGAGCCTTCGGACGCAGCACTGGTGCGGGTGAATTTTTCCAGGCCACCGACAGGTCCGGTCGACTTGCGCTGGACGTTGCGCGGTTCGATGGGGGCGCCCAACGAACCGGTTGCCTTGCAGGGAATCGCGATCGAACGCGCGCGCGTGCAATCGGGTTATCTGGCCATCGCGGTGATGGGGGATTATCGACTGCGCCAGACGGCCGACGACTCCAAATTGTTGTTTCGCGCGGGAGTGTCCGAACTCCCCGCCCCCCTGCGGAGGCCGCAAGTCGCCGCCGCGTTCCGCATCCTTGGCGACCAGTGGTCGACCGTCGTGAGTTTGACGCCAACCTCCCCCTACGTGGTGGCCGAGACCCGCGTGCGCGTGGCGTTCCGCGATCGCGAGATCGAACAAAACGTGGCCATCACGGGGCAGGTGTATCGCGCGTCGCTCAGCCAACTGAAAATCGATTGGCCGGGGTTCGAGGAAGAAGGCTGGGTGGTCGAAGCCCAGGGTTTGGAGTTGCAAGTCTCGCCCGAGTCCGTCCCCCGTCCCACCACCGGTCCCGATTCGTCGGCGACCGCCCCCGGAAGCGTCGGAACCAAGCGGTTGCTGATCGGTTTTCCTGAACCCGTGCGGGATCGCTTTGAAGTGCGACTCCGCGCTCGCCGCCCTTGGACGCCGCCGCAACCGCCAGCCGAGGCGGGACGGTTGTCGCTCCCCAAAGTCCTGGTCGATCAGTCCGGCGGGACTCAGGTCGATGTGTGGTCGCAAACCGGCCTGTTGGTCGAACTGACGGATCAGCGACGGACGGGCACGGTTGAGTCGGCGACCGAGTCCTCGGGGGAAGACGAGACCCACCAGGGGACATATCGCCCGGCGGCGGACTTGTCCCGCGTGCCATTTCGCGCGGTGCGCCACCCGAGGCGGGTCGAGGTCGAGACCACGGCCGAGCTTTCGGCGATCGACGCCCGTTTGTCGCTCGTCCAGCGATTCCGCTATCGCGTGAGATACGGTCGCATGGATCGGGTTTCCCTGGTGTTTCCAGCCCAGGCGCCGCGCGGTGACTGGCGCGTGTTCGGCCCGGAAGGACGCGAACTGGCGATGGTCGAACAAGCGTCGTCCACCCCGGCCGTCGTCAACGACGCCGCCGCGGACCGGACCGTACCGTTCGCACTGGGGGCGTCGCCCGGCGGCGAATTCGTGGTCGAAGCCCGATACGTGCCTCGCAATGGCGGAGCGACGCTGCCGGTTGACGAAGGAGCGATCCATGTTCCCTTTGTTTTGGCCGGGGATGTCGCCGGTCATCCGTTGCGATTGGTGTGGCAATCGCGAGGGGGAGACGCGCTGAGTGTTGCGGACGCCGCGTGGTCGGTGGAAGCGCGCGCGCCGGGACGGCGGGAATGGGTGAGCACATCGGCCCCCGAAGGGCTGACCGCGCGGTATACGCGCGTCGAGCCCTCGTTCTGGGGATCCGTCGCGGCCACGGGAGTCTGGTTGCGACACTTCGTGGAGGTGGACGGCTCGATCCGCACCTTGGCGCACTATCGGCTGGCGAATCCGCCAGGATCGATTCCCGTCAAACTGCCCGTTGGCACGAACCTCGTGTCGGCCCGCTGGAACGGAGCCCGCGTCAACCGGCCTGTTTCGATCGATTTGCCGAATGGCGAGCGGTCCGTGGTATTGTTCGGTCCGAACTCGGGAGACCGCCTGCTGCTCACATTGGAACTGGAACAGGCTGCGGGCGACGCGCTCGGCGGTGTCGGTCGGTTGCGCGTTTCCGCGCCGGAGTTCCCCCCCGAACTGTGGTTGCCGCGTCCATTCCGGGAAGTCTGGCTCCCCGAGAACCAGCACCTGCTGACTCGTCCTGAGGGTTGGTCGGCCCAGTATCGATGGTCGTTTCAAGGATTGTTGTTCGCCCGCCGTCCGGTCCTGTCCCCGGCGCAGTTGGCCCGCTGGATCGGTCTGGATGACGACGCTCCGCCCACGGTCGCATCGACACCGTCCAACGAGGGGATCGCGGGTGCCATTCCCGATTCGGAGCGGGCGGGGCACCGGTATTTGTTCTCGGGAGGCCGCGCCGAGGAAAGTCTCGAATTCTGGACAATGAACCGGTCGTTCCTGGTGCTTGTGGGGGCGGGGGCGGCGCTGGTGCTCGGCTTCTTGATGGTCCGGGTCCGGGCCGCGCGGTCGGTGTTCACGTTTCTCGTGCTGGGTGCCGGTCTGGCCCTGGCGGGGTTGTGGTATCCCGAAACGGTCGCGGTATTGTTGCAACCGGCGATTCCTGGCTTGGCGTTGGCCGCCGTTGCCGCGTGGATTGACGGCGTGGTGCAGCGTCGCCGCGCTGGGGGACCGCTGCTGGCCCCTGCGGGAGACGCCGACTTGTCGACGCCCTCCACACATATTCCCGGTCCGGCTGACTTCCCCATCGGTTCCGAGGACTTCACCGCCGTTCGGCCACCCCAAGCAGACATGGCCTTGGCCGACGGCCCCAGCACGTTGGAAGCCCGGCCCGTCGCGGAGGCCCTGCCATGACGACGTGCAAGCCACGGCCGGCTGCCGCATTCTGGCTCGCACGGTGGCTCGCGCTGACGGTCATGGCGGCAGTGGTTTGGTTCGCACCACACACGGTCCGAGCGCAATCGCCAGCGGCGGAGGCCGTTCCCCCTGAGGCACCGCGCGACATTCTACGTTCGACCGTGCCGATCAGCCGGCCCGAAAGCTGGCCCGAAGGCGAACGGGTTCCCGTTCCCCTGGAAGACTTTGAACGCTGGTGGCGTGGGCGTCGCGCGGCACCCGGAGAGCCGGTTGCTCCGCTCCTGGAGCGGGCCGTTTATTCCGTCGGCGTGATGTCGGACGGAAGTTGGGGCGGGGACTTCGAGTGGACGGTTTTTGCACCAGGCGGGAACGCGTCATGGTTGCGCATCCCGTCGACGGAAATTGTTCTGGAAGCACTGCGGGGCGACCCCGATCACAACCCCGATTGGGGTTTGTCCGAGGCTGGAGAATGGCTCGTGCGAGTCGGTCCGGGTCGCACACGTCTCCTTGGCAAGTGGAGTCGGCCGGATAAACCATCGCCCCCAAACAGCATCTCGGACGGCGAGGAAGTGGGTTTGGACGTTCCCCTGGGGGTGACGACTCGTCTGCGTTGGCGAACGGCGGTCGGGCGGACCCTCGTGGCATTGTCGCCGGCAACGGTCATTCCGGGAAAAGTCGATGGTGAGATGCGCGAGTGGTTGGTGGGTGTCGGCGCCGGGCCGGTTCGAGTGGCGTTTCGTGACAACGACCGCGACACGGTGCTCGAACCGGGCCGCCCGGTCTATACCCTGGACACCGCCGTGGCTGTGCGACCGGACTCGACACGCTGTCAAAGTGACATCGTGGTCTCGTGTGACGCCGGGCCGCTCGGAGGCCTGACTCTCCGACTGCCGGAGAAGTCGTCATTGCTTTCGGTACACCTGCAGGACACCCCGCTGGAGACCCGTCATCCGGAAGTAGAGCGTCCCGAGGTTGTCGAGGTGCAATTCCCGGAACCGTTGACCGGGGACTTCGGTCCGTTGCGAGTGCGTTGGATCGCGGGTCCGCGCGAGGCCGGAACCGTGATTGTCGAAGCTCCCCAAATCGAGGGGGGTGTATTCCTGGACGGCAACATCGCGGTGCGTGTCGAACCGCCGTTTCGACTGTCCGACATCGACCCGTTCGGCATGCGCGCATCCGGTGCGAATTCGCGACCGGACGGCGACGCGATTTCGGCGCGGCAATGGCGGCGTGACGCCCGCATGACTTTGCGGATCGGCGAAGCTCCGTTCTCCGCAACGGTCGACCAAGCCTTGCGCGTGCATGTGGGGCCGTCGCTGGCCGCTGCGACGGTGCGCACCGTCTGGACCGCCACGGGTGGTCAGGCCCGCTCGCTTTCCGTGCGTGTGCCAGAACCCTGGAGCGTGTTGGACGTTCGCCCCGTCGGCCCTGGCGTCACCCCCGAGGGGATCGCCTGGCGACCGGGCACTGTGGAACGGAGCGTCGATATCGAATTGGTGGACCCGTTGTCACCCGGTGTTCCCATATCGTTGGACCTGGTCGTGGCCACGCCGCGAACAGAAACGTCGACCGGATCCACCGACACACTTCCGGTTCCCGTCGCGATCCCCCTGACGGGCACCGCCGCGGCCGCGTCCCTTGCAGTGACCACCAGCGACGGACAGCCTTACCGCGTGCGCGTCAACGGCGTCGACATTCCCGCAGCCCCTTGGCCGGAGCGCCTTGCATCGTTGACCGCGCCGCCGGGGGACGCGAACGGTAAGGCACCACCTTTGGAAGGTTTTCCGCTCGGCAATGCTTCGGCACGGATCGACATCCAACTGGAGGATTCGCGCGATCCCGTGGCTGTGCGGTGCGTCGTGTCGGTGGTGGCCGACGACGATGGACGCCTCGCCGAACACGTCGAAATCGTCGCGCGGCCCGTCGCGGGATCGGTGGATCGTTTCCACTTGCAGGGACTGGACGAGTCCTCTCGTTGGAATTGGACACTGATCTCGCCGTCCGCTCTGCGTGCCACCGTGCGCAGGTTGGAACCGCCCCCTGCCGACGAAGTCCGGTCGCCGCGCGCCGACGAACCCTTCGACGCGCGTGGCTCCGGTTCGCGAGGGGAGTGGTTGGTGGAATTGTCCGAACCCGTCGCCGGCCCGATCGTACTCGCTGGAACGCGCGAGGGAATTCGTCCCGCTCCGTGTGACACCGCGTTGCCGCGCGCCCCCCGAGCGCGTTCCTTCGAGGGGCGGTTGCGCCTCGACGCGCCGCGCAATCGCGCGCCGTCATTGACGGGAGAAGAATGGAGTCCCGGCTCCGTGTGGCACGAGAGCGGGGATACCCGAGCGGATCGGCTGCGGACGGAGTGGTCGTACCCGGAACGTGCCGCCGTTGCTGCGTGGACGCAACCGGTCGCCAGCGCGGTGCGGGAGTCCGAACTCGAGTGCGAAGCCGAGATCGAATGTCTGCTGGGCGGGGACGACGCGGCTGGCCAACTCGTGCGGCATCTCGTGTCAATCCGACTGCATGGATTGCCGACGCGAAGCTTCGATTTGGCATGGAAGCTTTCCGAGCAGACTGTCCGTTGCCGCTGCATTGCGGACGGCCGTCCCGTTCCGGTTGTTCACGACGGAGTCCGCTTCACGTGCGCCATCCCGCCCACGGCGAGTCTCGTGCGTCGGATCACCGTCGAGTACGAGTATCTGGAAGGGGACGCCGACGGCGCGACACGCAACGTAACCGGCGAGTTCCCTCCACGCTGGATTTCGACGGCCGAATTGCCGCTTCCGGTTTGGTCGCCGCGAGTCGCCGCCTGCACGCTGTCGGTGGCCCTGCCTCGGAATCGTGAATTGGCGGGGGCTCCGGTGGGACCGCAAGGCTTTTGGAACGAGGTCCTTGCGGCGGCCGGCGCGACTCCGAGCGACCAGGCTCCGTCGAACGCCGCACTGTTCGATGCGATCGTGTCGTTCTTCGGAGACGCAGCGGCCTCGAACGACTCGGAGTCGAATCCGTCGGAGGCGTTCCGCGCGGGCGACTTCGTTTCGCCGGTGGAACGTCGTTCCGCTCGGAGATTTCACGTCGTTGGCTCGCCGGCGCGGGTCCGAGTCTCGGTCTACAACACCTCCCACCGGGACGTGTTGGGATGGTTTGTCGCCTGTCTGAGTCTGGCCGTGGCTTTGGCCATCCGCCGATTCCGAGGCCCGTCGACGCGACGTTGGCGACTGTTCGTGCCGCTGATGTTGTTGCCATTGGTGGCGGTCGCACCCGAGCCGTTAAGGACGGTCGCTGCTGCCGGGTTGGCCGCCTACGCGCTGGGTTGGATCCTGCCCGCTCGCTGGTTGAGACCGGATAAACGGGAAGCCCGAGTCCGCCCACGGGGAGATCGTTCCGGCATCTCCCGCGTGCTCCCCGCCACGGTCGCCTGTCTGTGCGCTCTTCTCGTCGGCCCTTCCGCGGCGCTGGCACAACCCGGCATACCCGCCAGCGAGGTAAAGGGCACTGGAAAGTCGTCCACACTTGAAGTGCTGATTCCCGTGGATGATGGGGGCCGGCCCCCCACCGATGGAGCCAAGGCCTATGTGCCGGTCGAACTCTTGCCGGCGATCGACGCCTCACGACAACCGGCGACGGGGGAGTATTTGGCCGGTCCCGCCGAGTATCGGATCGCCCCCGGATCGGACGGTTCGTTGCGCGTGATCGCACGAATCGAGTTTCAAATGGCCGACGCATCCAAAAGCTCGCCGCCTTCGGCTCCGGCTCTGGTCGCATTGCCGTGGAACGACGTGCGCTGGGACCCCACCGAACCCGCCCTGGTCAACGGTCGTCCCGCGACGCTTGCGAGAAACGACGGTCGCGTCGCGTTGCTGGTCCCGCGCGATCCCGCAACCGACTCAAACCCAAAACCAGACCGCGAGGTCGCGGTGTTGGCGTTTCACATCCCGTTGGTTGAAGGACGTTGGACGTTGCCGCTCCCCTCCGCAACGCAACATCGGTTGACGCGTGACGGCGGCCCCGAGGCGGGCAACGTTACGACCAGGCGACCGCTCCTGGTGTCGGTCGACGGCGACTCGAATCGCCCTTGGGACGGGGCGGCACCTCTCAGGACGGGCCCCCGGTCGAAACGCATTGAGATTCGTCCGTCGAACGCAAACTCCGCCGACCGGGCAAAATTGACGTGTACCGCCGAGTCCGTTGTCGAGGCACGCTCCGAAGTTACGCTGGTGCGGGTCGCGCTGTCCGGCGCGGCGAATGGTCCCGCTCCCGGTCGATGGCGTTGGGAGATCCCGGCGGGCTGGGAACTCGGCAGCCTGTCGCCAACCGCCGCCAACCCTCGTTTTTCCGTGGAACATCGCGACGGACAAGTGTTCGTCGATGCCGTTCGGATCGGCGCCGCGCCCATCGAATGGTCCGTCGAATTCACGCTCCGCCGCCCGAAGCCGTTGTCCGACGAATCGGTCGAACTGCCGCCACCGGCTTGGATCCCTTCCGGAACGGCGGGGGACGGAGCGGCGAGTTTCGTCGTCGAAGGGGGGGCGCCGCGGGTCTTGCTGCGCACGTTGCCGGGCTTCGAGATCGAGTTCGCCGATACGAGCGACCCCTTTGCCGTGCCACTTCCGCCGGACGCCCAACTGTCCGCACGCGTCCCGTCCGACCTGCCGGCCTGGGGCATGTATCAGGCGGTTCGCAACGTGCCGTGGCGATTCGTGGTCCG
Source organism: Planctomycetales bacterium (assembly GCA_044359065.1). Taxonomy (GTDB): domain Bacteria; phylum Planctomycetota; class Planctomycetia; order Planctomycetales; family Planctomycetaceae; genus JAIXZD01. Next base: position 7,508 of record JBIKMW010000088.1, read on the forward strand.
AGAGGCCCCATCGCAATTGAAGATCGAAACCGATCTCGACGTACTGGTCGAACGGGATCGTCTCGCGGTGGTGCTGTCCGCGTGGATCGACGACCCGACCCGATCGCGAATGGTGTATCGACCGCGCTTGCCGGAAGGGATGGTTGTCACCGATGTCGAGGTGCTGGACGGCGAGGTCTCGCGACTGTGGCGCTGGTCGCGCGAGGTGGACGGGTTGAATGTGTTGCTCTCCGATCGCCCCCGACAGCGGCAACGCCTGGTCGTTCGCGGGACGGTTGCCGTCGATTCGCATCGAACGGAAACGTCGCTGCCGACGTGGAATTGGCCGGGTGAAGTCGCCGAGATCGGCCTGGTGTCGCTGTGGTCCGTTCCAGGGATCGCGCCGATCGAAGTGGCCGGAGGCCCTCCTTCGCAACCGAAGCCTGGAGCCGGTCCGTTCCCCGCCGCGGAATTCGTCGGACGTTGGACGGGCGTCGACGCTCCAGCCTCGTTTCGTCGCACGACGCACGACGCGGGGCGGTCCGCTTACGGACTCGTGCGAGGCTTGGGGACGACCGCCACCGGGGCGATGCGGATCGAGTATCGACTCCGCCTGTTCGGCGCTCCGTTGGTGGTCGAGTTTCCGACCGTCGTGTTTCCGAAAGCCTGGGGAAACATCGCCCCTCACAGTCTCTCCGGTGTGACGACCGCTCGGCCGGCCCCCCCCGCAACCGCGTGGGAGATACGTCCGGCCGAAGGTGGTCCGGACGCGGTCTTGGAGGCGGTGTGGACCGCCGAAGTCCCCGCGGTCGAAGGGGAGCCCGTCTGGCGTGTGTTTCCCCCGGCGGTTTCGCGCGTGGGAACGCTGGAAACGGCTTGGGTTGCTCATCGCAATCTGGGGCTCGCGGGGAAATCCCCCCCGGCGCAGCCCCCCTCCTCCGACTTATTGAAGGTGTTCGACAATTCCGGAACAGGCGACATCGTGCCATTGGTCGCGGGTGGAGTCGTGGTATCCGGGAAGGTCGAGCAGACGCCTAACAGGAACACGATCGGGGACTTCCCCGACTATTGGCAGCATTTGGTGCGCGTCGGTGCCGACGGGGGGATCGACGGCGAGACCTGGGCATTTTTCCCGGGTGACTCCGACTCCACGTTCGTACCGCTTCCCGATTCCGTCGAGGTCCTTGCACGCGTGGGCGAGCGGGGCATCGCCACACAATCGGTTGATCGGCGAATTCGCGTGACCGACGAAATCCCTCCCTCGATGCGGATGGAGCATGTGCGTTGGCGCGTCCCCGTCCATGTACCCGCGGAAAATGGATCCGGTACCGGCGGAACATCGTCCACAAGCGGACAGGTGCGAGTCGCTTCCCCCGCGGCGCCTGGGGACCCGTTGTCGTCACCGTGGTCGATCATACGACAGGCCATTACGTTTTCCGGTCCGTCGGCGTCCCGCCCGCAACCCCTTGCCATTGCATTCGCTCCGGAATGGTCGACCCGAGTGCTGCCTGCTCCGTCGGCCGCCGGTCGTCTCGCGTTCCGGATGTCGCAAGCGGGTCGGTTGCTGGACTTGGTCGAACATGGAGTCGCCCTGGAGTCCGGGGGCGTTGGCAACCCGAACAAGCCGGATCATCCCACGGCGGAATGGTCGGCCTGGAGGTTCGCCATCGAAGCGTTGTTGGATGTTCCCGGAACGGTCGCCACCGACCATGGCCCCGCGATGGCGGCACGACTGGCGACCCTTTCGCAACGCCTTCAACGGTTGGATCAAGGCGACACGGCTTCGCAGAAGCCACGTCACGCCAAGGAAACGCTGCTGCGGAGCGGACGGGGATTGCCGATCTTCGACGGCAATCCCGGATTGATCGCGGCGGGAGAAGGAATCGACTACGTCCTGATCGAACCGGTCGCTGCGTCGTCGACCCGCGCCGGGGCCGATGCGGTGTCCCCCGAGGTTGCCACCGGGAAGGCCGGAGCCGCCACATCGGGCGCGGCTCTATTGAAACTTCAACTCGTGTCCATTGCGCGGTTCTGGAGTCTGTTGTTTGCGGGTACTGCCGCTTCCCTGGTGTTTCTTGCGGGGAGCCGCTTTCTCCCGTTGGGGCGATTTCTCGTCTGGGTGCAAGCCCGCGCGTGGCGAGGTGCGCTCGTGGCGGGCGCGGTGTTATGGGCAACCGGAGCGATCGGCCCGTGGGGCTTTCCGGTTGTCTTGGCCGTGTTGATGTTTGGAACGCTCGAGACATTGGCCCGCCGCCGCGGGCGCGCGACACTCGTTGGGCGGTAGCGGGTCGCCGCGACTTGCCCCGGCTGGTAGACTTGCGGATTCGCCAGCGCGGGCCATGCCCGTCCGGGACCGATGTCGTTCGCTCCCGTGCGCGGGGCGGCCGGCCGCGGTCGGACCGGCCCGTTGACGCGGCTTGGCCGTTTCTCCACAACCTCGGTCCGTCCCATGTCGTCGATTTGCGTCACGATCGCCCGTAGCCGTCACAAAATGGTGGCCGCCGAACACAAATGGTTGGCCGAACGCGGTGCCCGGTTGTGCGAGTTGCGACTCGATTACCTGGCCCGCGACGCGGACCTGGGGCGCCTGCTGCCCGCTCGACCCACTCCGGTAATCGTCACCTGCCGCCGTGCTTCCGACCGGGGCCTCTGGCGGGCGTCCGAAGACGCCCGGTTGACGCTGCTCCGCGCGGCCATTGTGCAAGGGGTGGAGTACGTCGACCTCGAGGAAGACACGGCCGCAGCGATTCGCCGCTACGGCAAAACCAAACGAATCGTCAGCTACCACAACTTCGAGGAAACGCCGCACGATCTGGACGAGATCCACGCCCGCTTGTCGAAGCTCGATCCCGACGTCATCAAGCTCGCCACGCTGGCCAATCATCCGAACGACAACGTGCGGATGCTCCAACTCGTGGGACGCTCGAAAATCCCGACGGCGGGGTTTTGCATGGGCGACCTCGGGGTCCCCAGCCGCATCCTCACCGCGAAGTTCGGCGGACCGTTCACCTACGCGGCGGTCAGTCGCGACCGCGAAGTCGCGCCGGGCCAGTTGGCGTTCGATGAGCTTCGATCGATCTATCGCTACGAGTCCATCGATCGCGACACCGAGGTGTACGGGGTGGTGGCCGATCCCGTCGCGCACAGCCTCAGTCCGCTGTTGCACAACACCGCGTTCGCCCGCGACGGCCTCAATAAGGTGTACCTGCCGATCCGCGTCCCGCAGGGAATGTTTCCCCTGATGTTCGACCAGTTTCAAAGCCTTGGATTGCGCGGCCTCAGCGTGACTTTGCCGCACAAGGAAACGGCACTGACGCTCACCACCAACACGGAAGGTCCCATTCAGGAGATCGGCGCGGCGAACACCCTCCACCTGGACAACGCCGGAACGTGGTGGGCTGCCAACACCGACTACGACGCCGCGCTGGAGTCGATCCTGCTGGGGCTGGGCGATGGAAACACCCCCGCTTCCGCCAAGGAACTGGAAGGCAAACGCGTGCTCATCCTGGGGGCGGGAGGAGTGGCCCGGGCCGTCGGTTGGGCGACGGTGAGAGGGGGCGCGGCGGTCACGGTCACGAACCGCGGATCGTCGCGCGGGAAAGAGTTGGCCGCGGCGCTTGGCTGCCAGTTCGTGTCGTGGGAAAACCGTGGCACGAGCTTCTTCGACATCCTCGTGAATTGCACCTCGGTCGGCATGCATCCGAACGTCGATGAGACGCCGCTTCCCGAAAACCTGCTGAACGAAGGGGCCTTGGTGTTCGACACGGTTTACAACCCCGAACAGACCATGCTGGTGCGGCAGGCCCGCGAACGCGGCTGTCGCGTTGTCACCGGGATCGAGATGTTCGTCCGTCAGGCCGCGAAGCAGTATGCACGCTTCGCGGGTAAAGAACCGTCCCTCGATTTGTTTCGCGGCATCGTGCGCAAGGCGATCTCGGTGGTGAAGGTCGACGGTGTGGGCGCGGGGGCCGGGTGATGGCCGGACGCGCTTCTCCGGAGACAGTGCTGACCTCCTCGACCCGCGCGCCGGGAGCCGCCGTGGTTTGCCTGGTCGGCTATCGCGGCTGCGGCAAGTCGACGCTCGCCCCTCTGTTGGCCCGCGCGTGGGGTTGGGACTGGATCGACGCGGATGTCGAACTCGAACGCCAGGCGGGTCGCTCCGTGAAAGAATTGTTCGAGACCGAGGGAGAATCGGGCTTCCGCACGCGGGAGCGGAATTTGGTCGCCGAACTCTTGCGACAAGACCGTCTCGTGCTGGCGACTGGGGGAGGGGCGGTGCTCAACGAAACGACTCGCTCCGAGATGCGTGGCGCCGGGCCGGTCGTGTGGCTGCGGGCGTCCGCCGAGGAGCTTCACGCGCGGATCGCGGGGGACCCTTCGACCACGGCGCGTCGCCCGAACCTGGCGGGTGGCGGTCTCGCGGAAGTCGCTGAAATGTTGTCGCGGCGCGAACCGCTGTATCGAGAAGTCGCCAGCGTGGTCGTCGATGTCGCGGGCAAAGCCCCGAACTCGATCCTGGCGGAAGTCCTGGCGGCACTGGGTGCCGAGGGAGCCTCGTCATGACGGCCGCGTATGCCGCCTGCCTGGTGTCGGTGTTCCTCGCCGGGACGGTCTTCGGGCGCTGGTTGAACCGCTGCATTCGCAAACTCCCTTTCCGCGAAACGTTCGGCGGATGCTGGGAGGGATGCGTGGTCGACGCGGTTCGCGATCTGCGCGTGCGGCAGGTTTGGTGGCGACACTTGCCGATCGTCGGTTGGTATCGGGCCACGGGACTCTCTCCCGCCGAATGCCGTCGCCGCGCCGGCATCGAACTGCTCACCGGTCTTTTGCTGGCCACTCTGTATGTCGTCGAGGTGACGACCTGGTCCGCCACGCCACTGACCAGCAGTATGACCGCGCACTACGGCAGTCCCTTGACCGACCCCGCTAATCACGCCCGGGCCGGACTGGTGCTGCATCTTCGATTCCTGACGCACGCGGTGTTGATCCTCGCACTCGTCGTGGCGACGTTTGTGGACTTCGACCACAAGATCATCCCCGATTCGATCACGCTGCCGGGGGCGATCCTTGGCCTCGCGGCACAGGTCGCGTTCGGCTGCGTCTGGCTGGTGCCCGTGTGGTACCAGGAGCCTCGAGCCTTGGGACTGACCGACGTGGTGGCCTGGACGCTTTTCTCCGTCGACGGCGTACCCGACCCGGCGTGGCGCGAGTGGCTGATATCGCTCCAGGGAGTTCCGGCGTGGACCTCCGCTTGGCCGATCGCCCACGCGCTGACGGTCGCGCTGGCGGGCGGAGTGGCCGGTGCCGGGGTGATTTGGGGATTGCGCATCGTCGGATTCCGCGCCTTGGGTCAGGAGGCGATGGGCTTCGGCGACGTGACCTTGATGGGGATGATCGGGCTGTATTTGGGCTGGCAGCCGGTGGTCGCGGTGTTTGTGTACGCTCCGATGATCGCGCTGGTGGTGGCGGGCGTGCAATGGATGCTCAACGGTCAACACGAGCTGCCGTTCGGTCCGTACCTGAGTGCGTCAACGCTGTTGATCTTGTTGGGTTGGCCTTGGTTTTACCCTCCGGTGGAGGGCATGCTCTCGTTCTTCGGGCCGCTCCTGCCGCTGGTGTTTGTCGGCATGCTCGCCGCGTTGTGGGGGTTGCTGTCGGGCTGGAGACTCGTCAAGCGTCTGTTGGGCTGGAGCGACTACCTTACCGACGACGAAGTGGAATGGTCTTCCGCCGACCAGCTGTTGTTCCTCGCGGGCGAACACGCGGACGAACGTCGCGGACGCTGGTCGGACGCGGGGATTGTCGAATCCGCATGGCGAGGGTGCGACGTGGGCAGGGGCCTCGGGCTGGAACGGGATTGGCGCGGCGACTGAAGCGACGGCCGGAATCCATCCGACGTTTCCGGGATGCGCGGAGTTGCCGAAACCTCCCAACATCCGTTCCCACCGGTCGATGCAGGCCAGCCAGTCTCTCGTCGAGGCTGTGATTCGTTCGTGGGATAGGCTTCCAGCCAGCTCTTCATTCGTGGCAAGAAACGGTTGTCGCAAAGCTGTGGTCCGCCGTGAAGTGCCTGTGCAAGAACGAGTGGTCGCGGGCTTCGGGACAAACTCCGCAATTGGACAAACCCGAGACCGCGATCCTTCTCCCCCACAGTCGGTGCAGAAAAACAGCACAAAACTCACTGCGGGGGAGAAGGTGCCCGAAGGGCGGATGAGGGGGCCGGGCAATCGGCGCCACCCTGTTGAAGTCGAAACTCGCATGCCCCGACACTCAGTTCCCCCGCCATGTCCTGTGGCAAAAAAACTCGCCGGTCGCCTCGGCAGCGGAGTGAACACCCTTGACGGACTGGAGCGACAGGCTGGAAGCCTCTCCCGCCAATGTTTTCACATCACTTTCGCAGTCAAAGCCTCTCCGTAGAAAACCTGGGGTGTCCAACGCACTCGCTCTCGCAACACCGTGGGCGGGTCAACCCCCCAGCACCTTGCGGATCTCGGTCACAAGTTCCGACTCCGCCACAGCCACTTGCGAACGCGCCGCAAGATTCTTCACCTGCCACACCCCCTTCGCGAATTCGTCTTCGCCAGCCACCAGCGCCACCTTGAAGCCCTTGCGCTCCGCGTATTTGAATTGCTTGCCGACGGCGATGGCGTCGGGATAGACCTCCGTGTTCAGCCCGGCGGCACGCAGCACGCGGCCGATCCGCGCGTATTCGGGAATCCGCTTGGCGTCGAATTGCACCACCAGCACCGGGGCGGGTGTCGCTTCGGCGGCAATCAATCCCGCCGATTCCATCGCGGCCAACAGACGGTCCAACCCGAGGCTGGCGCCGACGCCCGGAAGTCGCTGATTCGTGAACAGGGCGGCGAGGTTGTCGTACCGCCCCCCAGAGCAGACGGATCCGATCTTCGGATCGTCGAGCAGCAGCGTTTCGTAGATCGTCCCCGTGTAATAGTCCAGGCCGCGAGCGATCGACAGGTCGAGCGCGACCCTCGCCTCCGGGATGCCCGCCGCGCGCGTGGCCGCGAAGAGTTCGCGCAGCCGAGCCACCCCTGCTTCTCCGAGCGAATTGCCGGCCACCAATCCGTCGACGCCGGCGAGCATTTCGTCGTTGGAGCCGGTCAGTGCGGCCAACTCCAGGACCTTCGCCGCCTGCTCCCGCGTCGCCCCCGCCCGGTCGGTCATTTCGGCAAACACCCCTTCGGGGCCGATCTTGCCCAGTTTGTCGAGCGCCCGCAGCACGCCGGTCGTCGCGCCGGCCAGGCCGAGTTTGTCCAACAGGCCATTGAGCAGCAACCGGTTGTTCACGCGCACGGTGAATCGCTCGAAGCCCAGCGCCGTCATCAGGTCGTGAATGACGAACAGCGTTTCGATGTCGGCGGCGTTCGAGTCGGTGCCGATTGTGTCGAAGTCGCACTGCATGAACTCGCGGTAACGGCCACGTTGCGTGTTCTCGCCCCGCCAAACGGTCCCCAGGTGGTACCGCTTGAACGGCATGCCGATCTCGTGCAGGTGTTGCGCCGCGAACCGCGCGAACGGCACGGTCAGATCGAACCGCATCGCCACATCGCGGTCCCCTTGGTCGCGGAAGCGGAACATCTGCTTGTCCGATTCCTCGCCCCCCTTGCCGGTCAAGACCTCGGCGTATTCCAGCGCCGGGGTGTCGATGGGTGAGAATCCATAGCTGCGATAGACCGACCGCGCGATCTCCATGAGTCGCTCGCGGGCCAGCGCCTGCGTGGGGAGGAAGTCGCGGAAACCCTTGAGCGTTTGCGGTTCGATCTGCGGTCGGGACACGTCGGACAACTTTCGTGGGGAGTGCCGTGGTCGGCAACGTTGAGAGTGGGGCGAGGTGGACTGTTGCTCGGCCCGAGGCGGCCAACTCCGCCGCCCGGTCCAAACGTCGGTGTGACGCAAACCACCAGTATATCGCCCGCAAGCGGGAGATTCCCGCAGGCGGAATTTGTGACGACGGGACCGACCGTGTTTGGGACTATTGCGGTTTGCAATCTTTGGGACATCCCGTTGGGACAACCGGCATATCGAAAATCCATTTCCCCACGCGCAAGTTTGCACCGTCCTGAGCACCGGGGCGTCGAGGGACGGTGGGACGCCGCGTCCTGTACGCCCCCGAGGTCGTCGCAGCCCCCCAGGCCCGTCGGGCAATGCCCTCCCTTCGATCCGGCAGGATCGGCAAGGTCTTCGCCGGTGGCACGGCTTCGCCAGCACCGACAGGCGCACGTCGCGACCGGCGGAAGCGGTCGGACGGAGATCGGTTGTCGCGCCGCGTGCCTCGGAGCGTGGTAGGTTCAACAGTGTTCGACTCCGCGCGCCGCGGCATCGGGCCATCGAGAACCCACCCGCGTCCGTCGACCCCCAGGAAGACCTGTGCGCATGGATTGGCGTCGCCCACCGCTACGACGAATCGCGCGCATGCTGCTGATCGGCGTGCTCTTGTGCGCGAGCGCGCCGGCAAGTCGCGAGATTCGCGCCGAAGGTCGGCTCGGTTCCGCGCCGCGCACCGCGCAAGCCTATCCGGAGGCGGGTACGTACGCGCCCGCCTCTCCCGTGTTCGTCGCGCCGCGCGGGGGCGTTTCCCCTGGAGGCTTTTCGGGTGCGGGCATCGGTCCGCACATGCTTGCTCCGGCGTTTTCCGCTCCGAGGTGCGGCACATCCCCCTGCGTCCCCGCGTCGTTTCCCTCGGACTATTGGATCGTCAGCAGTCGCGGCTGCCCGCCGTGCGACCGGGGTTACGCGGCGAATTGCACGGCCTGTTTTCGCCGCACTTGCGACGGACGCGTGTTGCGCACGTCTCTGGACGATGTCATCGCGGGGCTCGACCCCGCGCGACCGGTCTCCATCGTCATCCACGGCAGCTACAACTACGACGCGGACGTGTTGGTGGAAAGCCGCAACATGCACCGCTGGCTGTCGCGCGGAGCGGGGCGACCGGTGCAGATGATCTACTTCACCTGGCCGAGCGACGGATACGTGCCGATCCTGTTGCAACTCGAAATCGCGGTGCTGGGGCGTCGCAGCTCGTACCACTCGGCCTATCTGGCCCACTTGATCTCGCGCCTGCCTTCCGGTCAACCGGTCACGCTGGTCGGTCACAGCCACGGTGCTCGCGCCGCGATCGCGGCGACCCACCTGTTGGGAGGGGGGCGTCTGGAGAACGGACAGGTGTTCGTCTACGGCCCCCAACCCCCCCGGCGAATCCGCGCCGTGTTGTTGGCCGCCGCGGTCGACCACGACTGGCTCAATCCGGGTGATCGCTATGGACGCTCGCTGTGCGTGTTCGAACGGGTGCTCCTGTTGCGGAACCACCGTGACTTCTGGCTGTCGGTGTATCCGCTGAGGAAGCCGTTCGGTGACCAGGCGCTCGGACGAACGGGGTTGTCGCCGTGCGATCGCGGGGTGTTGGGGCCGTTGGGCGCGAAGGTCGCCGAGTTCGACGTGACCGCCGCGATCGGACGCGGGCACAACATGTCGCAGTATTACTCGCGTCCGGCGATTGGCGCGGCCGTCGCTCCGTTCGCCGAATTCCAGGACCTTCCCACCGTCACGCCCGACGGCTGGATCCCCCTGTCCGGGACCGGACCGACCCCCTCGGTCTCCAGTGACACATCAACACCCGTTCGCACCGAGTACCGCGCCCCCCCACAGGCCGGTTCTGTCCCCGCAACGCCGGGCGGCAGCGAGACCCCTGCGCTTGGCCCTACGCTCGGACCGGCCCCGACGACACGGCGGCCGGGACTGTTTGTCGCCCCGTCGCGGCGCGCAGCGTGGAGTTCGGACGAGCGTCCCGAAACACCGTCCCCGGTACCGAACCGAACTTCAACCTCTCCCGCGGCGACAAACCCCGCAGTAACAAACCCCGCTGTGAGAGCCCCGGCGGTGACAACACCCCGCACGACTCCTCGGCGCGGTCAGCCAACACTCGAGTTCGACGACGGCGTTTGAGCGGCGCGGATGTCGCGGACGAACACGGAATCCTTCGCCCCGTCGTCTCGCATGCTCAACGGTCCGACGGCAGGCCCGGCAAGGCGGAGTCGCCCGGCTCCTCGAACGGCACGACCACGCCATTTTGGAACAGCGTCGTCTTCACGTCGCGGACGAAATCCCTGGCGGACGGACCGTTCTCGAGCGTGGTGTCGAGCAGTTCGACCCACCCCCGCTCTTCGATCCACACGCTCGCCCGTCGGTTGCCCCGGAGTTCGCCGCCGCGAAGTCCGACAACGCTGGTCCCGGACGCCGCAAGACCCGCCCGGCCATTCTCGACGAGTTTCACATTGCTGAGCACGACATCCGTCGCACGGTCGTGAGCACAGGCGCCATCCAGCCGGAAATGCCGGAACGTCAAGCCTTCGACATCGACGTTCGTGACATCCACGAGCGTCAATCCGGTGCGGTCGTGGGCGTATTCCAGCGGCAGGTCGACCGGAGACGTGCGATATCCCACGGGGGCTCGGTAGAGGATCGAACCACGCAGGCTGCCCCAGGTTCCCGGGGCCATCGTGGCCGGCACGTCGGTCATTTCATCCAGCGGGACTTCAGGCAGCGGTTGCCCTTGATGGAGCAAGAGGAACGTTCCCTTGCCGTCCGGCGTAAACCGCCACACATCATCTCCCATGTGCACCCAAGCCGACGGCGGGACGCGCCGGGCGCCGCTGACGATGGCCCCGTCGGAGACAAGGCAAAACCGGCCTCCGGGCCATCCCGAATGCCGCGCGCCGTTGAGCGAGACCGTCTCGTAATAGGGGGTCCCGGTGTTCACGACGCGTACGGTGTCGCCCCGTCGCGCGCGCAGCAGGGCCTTTTGGATCGTCCGCGTCGGTCCCACGCCGTTCCCCTGCGGGGCGGCGCTCGTGCCGTCGTTCGAGTCGCTTCCCAGGCGATTGTTGGCGAAATGGTCGCGGGCCTCCGCCCGTTCGTCGCACATCGCTCCGAGGACGCAGAGCACCACGATCCCCGCCTTCGCCACCGATATCCTGATCATCTTGCTCGTCCTCGAATTCCACCATGCGATCCGGTTCGCGCGACTTCCACCGGTGTGCCCGATGTTCGCGATCGAACTCCGAAGAGAGGCGATGAGTGCTATGTCACAGCCTGATTCGGGAGTGCCACTGCTAGCTTGTCCAGCAGTGCGAACGACTGGCGACGTTCACGGCCCCCAATTTCCGTCGTGACAAAGCACTCGGGGGCTCTGCCGCACCGCCACAAAGGTCGTTGCGCGGGCACACACCGCAATCCAGAGTAAACCCGGTTCGCATCGAGCGATCGGGCAATCCGGGGGAAGTCTGCGGAGGAAGACCGTCACCCGCCGGTTGAATTCGCCGCGCGGGAGTTCACGGTCCTCCCGATGGGAGCGAATGTGCCGCCATCGCGAACCGGGGCACGTCGCCAAGACTCCCTATCAAATCGCGCCCGAATCAGCCCGCTCAATTCGCGTCGGGCAGGTCGCTCGTCGCGTCGGCTCCGGATTCAACAGCAGCCAATTCGCTGCTGACCTCGGACATGAGCTTGAACGTGTCTTCGGGGGCGGTGGCGTCCTTCTCGAACCGCTGCACCTTGACCGCCACCTTGATCGTTCCAAACGGCACCTTGTCGGAGGTCCAGATCGAACCTTCGTTGACCGACCGAACCGTGGCGTTGGACAAGGTCCGCGAACCTTTCCACGCCTGGGCTTCGAACGACCCCAGCGTGACGTCGACCGAACCGGGAGCCCCGTCCGTTTGCAAGTTCGGGTAATGCGTCAGCAGCGAGATCATCGGATAGACGATCAGCGCCGACTCCTTCACCTGTTCCGCATCGCGGTCGCCGATCTTCCGCCAACCCTTGACGATCGGCAGGAACGTGACGGGGAGGCCCCCCTCATCCACATGTCGCCCCGTTACTGCGGATTCCGGAAGCAGGACCTTGTACAGCCGGTTGCCCAAGGGGGCGGGAGGGGTCGCTCCTTCGGTGGCGGTCGCCTTGGTGGGTTTGAATTCCACCTTGAATTCCACCCAACGACAGGGGACCGATTTTCCACCGAACTCCGCATCTTCCTTGCCGACGGACTTGATGGTGAGATCGCTGCGCCACGCCACCTCCAGATCCCCTTCGCCCCCCGTCGCTTTGGGACGGGCCTTGCGCTCGACATGGCTCCCCTCCAAGCGGATCCACGCGCCGTCCTGCTCGGGCAGCGAGACGATCAGGTTTTGGGCAGCCGCGTCCTTGACTCCGATGGAGCAAAAGCAGGCTGCGACCAACAGCATCGAAGCGGGAAAGGCCCCGCGGCGGGAAGCAAATTCGGGCATGGATTGTCGAACCCGATAAACGGTGTTTGGAATGGATCACCGAGGGTTGCCTCGGATGGCGCACCGGCATCATTTCCCGGCCTGGGCGTTCTTCGCCGGGGCTTCTGGCGATTTGGCGCGGAGGGCAGGCATCCCTTCGACAAACGATTTGTCTTGCCGGGGGTTGGCCTTGAGGTACGCCGCAAGTTCCTCAAGCGCCTTGGCGGCCTCTTTGGGATTCGGGGCGCTGGCCGTGGCCGAAATGAGCGGGCTCACCTTTTTGAACGCCTCTTCGACATCCGGTTTGAACTTTTTCAATTGTTGCTTTTTCTCGACCTGCACCAACAGACCGCGGTTCTTCTCGGATTCTTCGATCGGTCGGAACACGACGTGCAACTTGAACATCGCCGCGCGTGCTTCGGTCGACTCCCCCTGCTTGAAGTAGACCTCGCCCCCTTCGTGCGCGAGCCATGCCACCTCGTTGGCCACCTGCTTCACGTCGATCTTCTCGGTGAGGGGCAATCGTCCAAGCGAGTAGGCCGCTTCCGCTCTTGCGATCCGCGGCCGGGACGAATCCGTCAGCACTCGGCCGAGCGCTTGCGGGACCACCAACTCGCGGTTCTGGTTCTCCAACGTGCCACTCGACCCGAGCGCTTCCATCAGTCGGTATTGGAACCACGGAGACAGCGACTTCGACGGATCCACCTGGTTCACCAACGCGTCGACGATCTTGTAGCGCGTCGCGAGTTTCAGTTCGGGCACACCGGACAAAATGCGGTTCAGGCCGATCACGCCGTACAATCGCACGGGGTCCAACTGACTGGCATCAGACAGGATCTTGATGAGCTGGTCGTGCGCAGCGGTCAACGGGACCGCAGGTGTCTGCGCGTTGCCGTCCGATTCGAATTCGTTGAGCTCGGACAACAGAATCGCGCCGTTGAGGCGGGCAATGAAGTGATACTTCATCAGTTGGGGGACTTCGCGCAGGATCGTGTCGATGATTTCCTGCCGCACTTCCCGATTCGAGTCCGCCTTGCGGCCGTTAATTCGCAGGTCGGTGAGAATCTTCTGACGCACGTCCTGGATCGAGTCCCGACTGGACTCCAGGGTGAGCTGCGACAATCGCCAGCGGATGTTGTCCTGAACGATGCGGACATCCTTTTTGCGTTCGTCCTCACCGGACGAAAACGAACCAAGCGACAGCATCTGACGAAACTTCTGCGTCTGAATGCTTTGGTCGCGTTTATCCTTGAAGGGATTGAAATCCCATTCTTCCTTGATCAAAAAATGCGGGTGCGTCTGCCCGGCGGGTTTGAATCCAGGTGGCAGGTCTTTCTTCACCTCGTCGGCTTTTTCCACGTCCGGAGCGGGAATGGGAGCCGCCGCTTTGGGCGCCCCTTTCGGTTGGCCGGGCTGTTTGGGCTTCGGGGCCGGTTGGGCCACGGCGACCGACGCGCACACCAGCCACACCCAACCGAGGACGGACCCTGCCCTGACGCACCGTCCGGGAACGCACCAACCGGGGACGGCCCAGCCGAGGACGGATCGTCCGCTCCGAATGCTCGCCCGCGACATCATGTTCATGCTCATGCTGGGTCCGGAATCGTCCACATCCCGTTGGATCCGATACGGAGACTTCCGTATTCACGACCGTTCGCCGCCATTCGTCCCGGCGGGCCGATCGTCGACGGAAACGCAAGCCGGGGGACCGATTGTGACGATCCTCGCCGAACGGCGACAGTCACCCGACACGTCTCCATCGAAAATACCACTCCGACGACGGATTCGCCATACCGTACAACATCGGCACGCGGACCGGATCGCAATCCCAGTCTTCATCGGGGGGCCGGGGAAACGCAATTTCGACTCCGCTCCCGAGCGGAGGATTCCCGATCGCGCTCAGCGCGCAACCCGATTGACGCCAGAGATCGCATTCCGGGAAAAATCCCGAAAACCGCGCCAACCGCTCGGATCGGCAACATCGATGCCGTCACGTTCCGATGGCGGCGAATGAGTATGGTTTTTTGTGCCGTGCCTAGCCCGGCTTTTCGGGACCACCATGGCACGGAGCGCCGTTGACGACTCTCGGGAAATGCTGGCATTCGTGGGTGGCCCGGCCACCTCGTGGCCGGGTCGCGCAGCGACAAGAAGCCGCCCCTTCCGCGTCCATCCACCAGGAAAACGCACACAGACACGCACACCGTTCCCGTGAAACGGCTTCAGCGCGCGAGCTTCCCCCCGCCAACAATCGTGGTCACTCTCGCACCATCGAAGCCGCCGCACGACGACGCTTCGCTATCGCCCTCTGCTACGCCCCAACTCGTAGGCCAGCCAAGCGTCCCCCGGCTTGTCGACCGACTCGAATCGCAACGGACGCTCGGCCCCACTCCTTGAGAAGGCCAACAACATCCGTTTCCCGTCGACACGGAGAATACCGCGCTCCAGGTCACTGCGATCCGACCGCCCCCAACAGTCGATCTTCATAGGGGTCACGGTCTCGTCCAATTCAAAGTGAACGTTCCGCACCAACACGCCGTCGGGAGCACGCCATTCCAGCATGCCGCGATTCGCGAAGGCGCGATTCGTAAACGCGACCGTCACGCCCGCAGGATCGTCCAGCACGCGACCATCCACGATCCGTTCGAGTTGCACCCAACGGCCCCAAACGGCATCCCGCAACGGCCGCTCAGCGCTTGTGGGGGGACCTTCGCCCGCGCCCACCACGCCATAACTGACGAGCAAGGCCACAATTCCCGACACGGCGACAAATGCCGCGATCGAGCGAATCTCCCGCGCCATGCCCATCATCCCTGATTGGCAAACGCGTCGAAAAGCACACGGCCCCGCCGAAGCCACCCAGGGCTTGGCGGAGCCGATCTCAATCCAATCACTCTTCGTCCGGAGTCGGTTCGGCGGCAGGCTCCGCCGGAGGAGCGGGTGGAACCGTCTCCTCTTCCCACACCATCAGGTGGGTCTGAAGCGAGATCACGGTGCACTTGTCGCCGTTCTTCTCGACTTCGAATCCGGCTTCCTTCAACTTGGCCACCTGCTCCCCGCTGACATCGAGGAGACCGCCATCCTTGACCGCGCGCCACCAGTGCAGGTGCGGCCAATCCCGCCGGACCACCTTGAGACACGAGTCCATCACCTTGCCGTTCGACCCGGCGCTGAACCCCGCGCGGCGCGCGATGTGGCTGTACAGCGCCACTTTTCCCGCCCGCTTCAGTTCAAACAGAACCTCGGCCACTTCCTCGGCACGCGACGACGCCATTGACACACCTCGAATAACAAACCCCGGGCGACCATACCCCGGCTCATTCGGCGACAAGGGAAACCCCCGCGCCACCCGTACATTTGATCCTAATCGAAAGTGTCTCCCGCTGTCAGGTCGATCCAGCTCGAATCGTGATCCGGCGATATCGACACCCTCAATTCCGTTTGACAAGACCCGCTTGAGTTGTTCCCTCCGCCCGAACGCCCAACGGCGCTTCCGCATTCGCGCTTCGTCCCGTATCGTCCCCGTCGCAACGCGCGATGCGCGCCCGTCGACGGGCGGCGGCGCGACACTTCACCAACGGCGGCGCGGGATCGCATGACGGACATCATCGAGATGCGGGACGAACGGGAGTATCGCGACGACGGGATTGCGTTTCAGTACCCCGTCGACTGGGAAGTCGCGCGGGAACGGAAGTCGGGCGAACTGTCCATCACGTTGAACGGCCCCGGGACCGCCTTTGCCACGCTGATGGTGCTCTTCGACCGGCCCGGGGCCGCCACTGTCGTCGACGCGGCTTTGGACACCTTCGAAGCGGAGTACCCCGACATGGACGTGCATACCGTCCGCACGCGATTGTGCGACCGCCCCGCCGTCGCCAAAGACATCGAATTCTTCTGCCATCAACTCACCAACACGGCGCGTCTCCGCGCTTTCGACACCGAGCACTGCACCGTGGTGCTGTTGTGCCAGGTCAACGACGGCGAACTGGCCGATGTGGAACCGGTGTTCGACCGACTCGCTGAAACGCTGTCCATCACCGAATCGGATATGGGGTTCGACGACGCTGACGAAGACGATGCGGATGAAGACTTCGACGAACATTTCCGCGACGCCGACCGAAGCGACGCGCCCCGCAACGAGAACCGCCGCCGTGGTGATGGCGTGGACGCGTGAACCACGGCGCGGGTGTTCGACGGCGGCGATCATCCCTCGGGGGGAAGAGGGATCGCGCCGGGGGCCGGCTTGCCTTTGCCCGCTCGGATGTAGCCCGCCCGGCGCGCGGCATACTCGGCGGCGGTGATCTCCGGCGCCTGGTTCTCGATCGACGCGTCGACCGGTAACGCCGACCGATCGAACCCCCCGGATGTTTCCGCGACGGACGCCCTCCCGCGGTTCGACTCAGCGCGATTCAACTCGCCGCGCATCGACTCCGCGAAATACCGCCGCAAATAGGCTACGCACCAGCCGCAACCCGTCCCCGCGCCGCCGCAATTGGCGATCTGGCTGGGAACGCGCGGGCGCTCGACGCGGATGAAATTCATCACCTTGCGTTTGGTGATGTGGAAGCAATGACAGACCGTGTCGTCGAGTTCCATAAGCTTCCCATCGGGCTCGCGCCGTGCGTGCCTCAGCGATTCGCGTCCAGCGGATGGATTTCGATCCCGCCGTCGACCGGCAAAGCCTCGAGTCCGGCCGGCGCCAACAGCCGTTGTATCAGGTCCCCCACGCTGACGGGGCCCGATTTGAGCGTGGTCGACTCTGCCAAGCCGCGTTTCACCGAGGCCTCGTCGCCTGTGTTCTTGAGCACGGGAACTCCGGCGAAGTCCGCCAGTTCCTTGGCCAGCTTTCCGCGTTCACCCCGTGCCTCGTACCGTACGACGCGCCGCGACAAGGCCGTCACCACTTCGTTGCGGCTCTTGGCGGGCACCTTGGCCGGTTCCACCGGGTTGTCCACCACGGGAGGTGCCGCCAGGTCCGCCGCATCGGGGAGCGTCCCTTGCGCGACCTCGCGCCCCGGCGGATTGGCGAGAGGTTTCGCTGGCGACGGGTTTTCAGC
The DNA here is from genome assembly GCA_044359065.1 of Planctomycetales bacterium. Lineage (GTDB taxonomy): Bacteria > Planctomycetota > Planctomycetia > Planctomycetales > Planctomycetaceae > JAIXZD01. The sequence goes on from JBIKMW010000088.1 coordinate 24,819, forward strand.
GGGAGCGGTCGCGGCGACTTGCTGGGCTTCGCCCGTTCCGGATTCCGGAGTTGGCATGTCCGGCATCGAGTGATCGGACATGGCGACCAGCCCCCGCATCACCATCGGATCGATATCGCGGGCCAACGTCCGCACGCTCCCGTCCGCCATCAGCACCAGCATCGAATCTTTCTGGCCGGTCCCCAGACCGTCGGGACCGTTGACGAACGGTTCTCGCGTCAGTTCGCGCAGCGTAGCGTCCCCGTGCGACGCCCAACCTCCCGCCGGTTCGTTCAGCCCGAACACCAGGATCGTTTGCGACAGTCCGTCCCGCGCGTCACTCCAACGCGTGACACGCTCCAGCCCGAACGGTCCCGCCCGCGAATCGTCGGCGGCCAATCGGCGCGCTCCCCGGCCGAACCCCGCGTTGCCAACGAAATGTGTCGACGGATATCCATCGGGCCCCACCATCGCGGAGACCGCCGGATTGAGCAGCTCGTCCATGCGCCGCCGCACGAAGCCTTCGTTGAGCGGGTCCTTCCACGACAGTTCGGGATGAGGCGCGGGCCCCGACGCTGCGAAGACCCGCGCCAGCCAACCCAACCGTTCGCCGGGAGCCAAGGCATCGCTCCCAAGCGCGCCGGGGAACACTTCTTGCTCGCGCGTTGGTTCCGAAATCCTTCGCCCCAACCCCTCCAACCGACGCTCCAGGACCGTGCCGCGCGACGGGGGGGAAACGTCCGGCACTCGAACCGGTGGCGATCCGGCTTCGGGATCGGCCTTACCCGCACCCGCCGGCGCGACTTTGTCGACGACCGCCGGAGCGACTGCGGACGGTGCGCCGACCGTCCGATCCGCTCGGTTCCACCACGCCATGCCCAAGCCGACGATCGCCATCAGGCTGGCGGCCCCCCACGCAACGGTGCGGGCCGAAACCGCCCCGCCGCGACGCGCCAGCGGCACCGCATCGCTGTCGCCATCCGTCGGGAACGTCCCCGCCTCGATCGACTTCATCGTCGCGCCCGCCGACATCGCCGCCACTTGACGGACCTCCCCCGCCCGCGAGATTTCGATCTGGGCCTGGCACTCGGGGCAGTTCACGCTCCGACCGACGAACATCGGGTCGCGGACGCGAATCGACGTTCGGCAAACCGGGCAGTGTGTGGCGATGGGGTCCATGTCACCTGGTCGATTTCGCCCTGAAGCCGGGATTCCTGCGGCGATCATGGGAACCGGACGTTCGCTTCTTGAAAGCGATCGGATGGAACGCGATCGGAATCCCGGAACAGGTCGCGCCTTGGGACGGCAATTCTCGTGACGCGTCGAACCGCGAAGGCTTTTCCTCAATCACGACGTTCGCCCCGCAGCGTCGACAACACCCGGCGGGCGCTCATCCCCCCGCCGGTTCCAATGGGAACGTCTTCAACTTCTTCTCTTCGGCGGCAAGGTCGGTCGTGATGGTGATGCTCTTCGCCCCCTCGTCGACCACGATGGTCAGTTTCGTTTTGCGATCCCGCAGCATTTTGAACAACACGGCGGTGGCCGGCTGTTCCTCCATCTTGAATTCGACTTTCTCGTTTTGAGTGACGCCCGCCGCCTTCAAATCGTTCCCTGACATTTTGAACCCGATCCCCACTTCCTCGCACACGAACGCCATCGCGGTGTCGAACAATTCGTTGCGGAAATCGACCGTGATCTTCTTCTTCAAACGCTCGGCAACCGTCGCCGGCAAACCATCGCCGGTCGCTGTCGGCGAGGCAGGTTGACGCTCGCTCCCGAAATCGGGTTGGATCGTCAGGTCCCAGGTCAATAAGGCCCCCAACGCGAGGTTCGGTGCCGCGCGGTCCGGCAGACTGGTTTCGATGGCGATCAAACGCGGTCCCGTCGAAACCTTCGACGACTTCGCGAACACTTGCGTCATCGCGGGGAACCGTCCGACAACCTTTCGGCGGCCCGCCTGCCGTGGATGTGTCTTGGTGACCACTTCGAGCAGGTCGTGCGGAGTCCGGGCGACTTTCCCGCGAACCTCTTCCGCCAGCGGACCGATGCCGGTCACCAGCGAGTTTCTCAACAACAGACGGCTGTCGAATCGATCCCCGAACGAGGCCGACCAGACCACCCCTTCGACATCGTCCCCGAACCAATCGAGGAGCGACCCCACGAACACCCCCGCGATCGGCGCGATGAACGGGCTGTCGTCCCGCACGCGGGCCGGATTAAACGCGAGGGTCAGGTGCCTCGAACGATCCGTCCTGGCCAGCAGTTCCTCGATCCCCGGGTCGAACGACGACGGCTCGTCGGCCGACGCGACCATGTCCGTCGCCAACGAGGCCGGACACACCGCGAACGTGCGAGTGTCGTGGATAAAATAGGCGAAATCCTTCCCCTTGAAGTACGACACTCCTCCTTCGTCCACCTGCTCGCCGTTGAATTTGTCCTGCAGCGCCGAACGCTTCATCTCGTTTCGCGTCCGCACCACCACGGCCACTCCGGGCGGTTCCCCTTTGATCGAGGGGACCAGGCAAAACAACGCTTCCTCGATATCCGCCGGCGGAAACAGACAGCGTGTGGCGATCTGTTCTTCGGCCCATTTTCCGAGCGGCCCCAAACAGGCCCGCACCTCTTCGGACAGGCCGCCGCTCTTCCACAGGTCGGCGGGACGCAGATGGACCAACCCGTAGGCTCCCCCGGGAATCATCCGCAGTTCGATCGGCTTGGCGGATGCCGACGGACGATATTTGCCATCGTCGGCGGAACCCTGGTCCGCATCCTCTTGGGCGCGGTTCGTTGCGGCGACGGACGACTTCCGGGCCTTCCCCTTGGTCGACTTGGCGGGCGCGGCTCCTTCACCGAGGAAGTACCAGGCCGCACCCCCGCCAATCGCAGCCAACACGACCAATCCCGCAACCATTCCGCCATTGCCGCGCTTCTTTTTGCGCCGCTTGAGGAGTGGCCCGGGCGATTCCACATCCTCCGTCGCGCCGAACAACGGTTCGGCCGGAAACCCCCCTGCCGCAATTCCGGCCGGAGCAAATCCGGCTGGCGCCGGTGTTTCAAACGGGGACGAGGGAGCGGCAGCGGGTGCCGAGCGCCGCGGTGCGCTTTCGCTCGCCGCAGCGGCCCCTTCGGTGACGAACCTTGGGGCGATTCCCACCAGGGTTTCGTCACCCGTCCGCGGCGCGAGTTCGAACGACACCTCGTCAGCGGGTGGAGGTGGTGGCAGTTCCAGCACGAACTTTTGTCCGCACTGGCCGCATTTGGCCTTCTTGCCCAGAAGGTTCCGGTCGGGAATCTTCAACGTCTTCCCGCAACCGGGACATGCAATCTCGATCCCCGTCATGGCCCGCCACCTGTCGCCAAACCCGTCCACTTCCGCCCGACGCGACACGCGCCCGACGCCCCCCCAAGTCTACGGAATCAACCGTCGCGATCCCATGCCATTGTGCTCCGCCGTCCGAATTCGGATGTGAACCCCGGATTGTGATCATCCATGTGTCAGAGCGCGACTCCCTCTCCCCCGCTGGCGATTGTCCCAACGCGAACCGTTTCCATTGCGGGGGAGAGGGTTGGGGTGAGGGGGCCGCGCTTCCTCTTGACCCCCTTGTATCTTGTCCGAGGTCGGTTCCGGACCTCAATCTGGAGGGGCTTTGAAAGCCTCTCGCGGTGGTCGTCG
>JBIKMW010000061.1:0-38488 GCA_044359065.1 Planctomycetales bacterium
GCGCGCACGTGCGCGCGGACATCGACCGGGCCATCGCGACGGCGGAGGAAGTTTTGAAAAGTGTTTGAGGGCGGACAGGTCGCCGAGTCGGTGGGTCACCGCGAGGGGCGGTCTGGCCTGTCAAAACCTTGCCGTGTCTTGGCGTTTGGGGGTGTTGGGCGGGTCAAGGGTGTTGCGCTTCGGCAGTGATTGATCGATGGCGATCTGCGTGACGCTCCCTCTCCCCCGCTGGCGATTCCGCCGACACCAACAGCCTTCCATGCAGGGGAGAGGGTTGGGGTGAGGGGGCCACGTTTCCTCTTGACCCCCTCATCCGCCCTTCGGGCACCTTCTCCCCCACGGTCGCGTTTGTCGTGCTGTTCCGGACTGAATGTGGGGGAGAAGGATCGCGGTCGGATGGTCAGCCACGGTGTAGAGGTGGGAAGTCAAGACGCCTTGCAGGCTCTGACTGGAAACCCGAATTCGCACCGGGAGCCGCCGGCCTCGGCAGCGGGGGGGCTGGGACTTCAGTCGGTCTGGACACGCGGGGCGGAATTCGGCTATCACCCTGACCTCTCCCAAGGTTCGGCCCGCGTGGTGCGTCGCTTTCGGCGACGGACCGCGTGCTTTCCCGCCGGATTTTCTTCGAGAACTCCCCTTAACCACCCCCGGATCCCACCGGCCCTCACAAGTCCGGCCTCGAACCGCGTCGCGCGATTTTTGCGTCGACCGGCGCGCGGTCGCCCCGTCGTCGCGCGGATTCACGCGCGGTGTTTACCCGTTCCCGTACCGCGGAGGCATGGATGCCGCCGGTTCCTCAACCCGCCGTCTTCAGCGCGCTGCATTTCGGGCGCGGGTTGATCTTTCCGGTGCTGATCGCGGCCTCGGTCCTGGTGATCGTCGTTCCGCTCCCACCGTTCGTGTTGGACCTGTTGCTGAGCGCGAACATCACCGTCGCGGTGGTGATCCTGCTGACGACGATTTACGTGTCGAAGCCGCTGGATTTCAGCGTATTTCCGTCGTTGCTGCTGGGGACGACGCTGGCGCGGCTGGTGCTCAACGTGGCGTCGACGCGGTTGATCCTCACGCACGGCGCGCAGGATCGAACGGCGGCGGCCGGGGGGGTGATCGAGGCGTTCGGGACGTTTGTCGCCGGGGACGAGTTGGCCGTCGGGCTGATCATCTTCGTGATCATCGTGGCCATCCAGTTCCTGGTCATCACCAAGGGGGCCACGCGCATCAGCGAAGTGGCGGCGCGGTTCGCCTTGGACGGGATGCCCGGCAAGCAAATGGCGATCGACGCGGACCTGAACGCGGGGATCATCAACGCGGCGGACGCGAAGCGGCGGCGCGAAGAGGTCGGCCTGCAATCCGACTTCTACGGGGCGATGGACGGGGCCAGCAAATTCGTGCGGGGCGACGCCATCGCGGGGATCGTCATCACGCTGATCAACATCGTCGGCGGCATCTACGTGGGAATGGTCAACCACGGCATGCAAGTCATGGACGCCATGCAGGTGTTCACGAAGCTGACGATCGGCGACGGGCTGGTGACGCAGGTTCCTGCGTTTTTGATCTCGTTGGCGGCTGGTTTGCTGGTGACGCGATCCTCGGCGGCTTCGGAGCTTTCCCAGGACATCGTCGGCCAGATGTTCCTGCATCCGCAGGCGCTGGTGGTTTCGGCGGTGTTCCTAGGAGCACTGTCGCTGACGGGACTTCCGGCGGTGCCGCTCTTGTCGCTGGCGGGGGGGCTGTTGTATGCGTCCCGCCAGGTGACCAAGTCGCAAAGCAAACAGGCGGTGGTCGCGACACAGGCCAAGGCGGAGGCGGACAAGCCGGCTGAAAAGCCGCAACCGAAACCGGAGGACAACCTGGTCGTCGACCCGATGACCGTCGAACTGGGCTTCGGCCTCATTCGGCTGGCCGACAAATCGTCGGGGGGGGACCTGCTCGAACGGGTCACGCGCGTGCGGCATCGCATCGCCCAGGAAATGGGAATGATCCTGCCGAAGGTGCGGATCAAGGACAACATCCGCCTCGACCAGCGGCAGTATCAGATTCGCCTTCAAGACATTCCGATCGCGCAAGGCGCGGTGTTCGCCGAGGGGTTGCTGGCGATCGACACCGGGGGGGTGACGGGGCGCTTGCAAGGGATCGAAACCACGGAACCGGCCTTCGGACGCCCGGCGGTGTGGATCGAAGCAGGGGCCAAGGAACGGGCCGAAATGCTCGGCTACAACGTCGTCGAACCGACCGCCGTGATCGTCACGCACCTGACCGAACTCGTCCGCGAGTACAGCCACGAGTTGCTCTCGCGGCAGCAGGTGCACCAACTGTTGGACAACCTGCGGGGCATTTCTCCCAAGGTCGTCGACGAGCTGATCCCCGAAACGCTCAAGGTGTCGCAACTGCACCAGGTGCTGACGAACCTGCTCCGCGAGCGGGTACCGATCCGCCAACTCGAGTCGATCCTCGAAGTGCTGGGCGACTACGCCGACCGCATCAAGGACCTGGGCCTGCTCACCGAATACGTTCGCAACGGTTTGGCGCGAACGATCTGCCAGCAGTATCGGGACGCCACCAATACGATTTACGTCGTCACGTTCGACCCTTCGGTCGAGGACATTGTGGCGGCGGCGGTCGAATACACCGAGCGCGGGATGAGCGTGAAGCTCTCCCCGCAAATCGCCGAATCGATCGCCCGCGGCGTGGCCGAACAATGCGAGCGGCTGACCGCGGCAGGCAAGCCGGCGGTGGTGCTGTGCGGCCCGCAAATCCGCCGGGCGATCCGACAGGTCACGCAAGGGACGCTTCCCAAGCTGGCGGTGTTGAGCCTCAACGAAATCACGCGCGACACACAGATCGAAGCGGTATCGACGGTGGGAATCGAGGCGCTCAACGGCGAGCGGGGAAGACGAGGGGCGTTGGCGGGGGCGAGATAAGCAGCGAATGTCCTTCTCAAGAATGTGATTCTTCGAAAGTTGAAACCCCGTTCTCGACACTGCGGATCAACCGTCTGTCGGCGCAAACACTCAAGCGACGTTTCTGGATTGCGGGCGAGTCATGGAACAGACCACGGTGCACACATACCGCGCGGCCTCGATGCAGGCGGCGCTCGATCTGGTACGGCGCGAACTCGGCGCCGACGCCGTGATCCTTCACACCCGGCAGTTGCCGACCTCCGCCTGGAAGTGGTGGGGCAAAACCCGCGACACCGTGGAGGTCACCGCCGGAACGGGCGTGAACGTGCGGACGCCGCGCGTGGCCGCCGTGCCGCGCAGAACACCCGCCGCTCAGACTCCGGTCTCGACCGGCGCCCAACCCGCGGCACGCGGTTCCGGGGCGTCGCACACCCCGGCAGCCTCTCCGCGACGGACCGAATGGGGCGAAGGGGGCCTGTCTCTGGAAACCCCCGACTTGCCGACGCCACCCCGCGCGACGGAGCCGACGAACCGCGCGAAGTCCCGGTCCGCGACCGCCGACGCGCGATCCTTCACCGATCGCGCGACCTTTGTCGCCGATGACGACACGTACTCGGCCGCACCGGCGACGCGCGGTCCCGTTGCGCCGCTACCCACTCGGACGGTACCGGTCACCGGCTATGCGCCGCTTCCCGAACCTGCCGCGCCCGCTCCCCGAGTGACGGCGGTCGAGACTTCGTCCCGCGAGGCCCAGGCTTCGCTGCAACGACAACTCGACTCCATCCGCAAGATGGTCGAAGGCCTGTCGCGCGGCGCGCTGGCGCAACGGGAAGAGATTCCCGCCGACCTGTTCCAGATCTACACGCAGTTGATCGACGCGGAAGTGGACGAGGAACTGGCGCGGGAACTCACCTGTCGCCTGCGCGACGAGGGGGACGCCGCCGGTCACACCGACGCGGTCCGTTGCCGCCGCAAACTGTCGTCGATGGTCGAGGCGGACCTGCGTTGCGGCGGCCCCATCGCCGTGACCCCCGGTCGCCGGAAAGTGGTGGCGCTCGTCGGCCCGACGGGCGTCGGCAAGACGACCACCATCGCCAAACTTGCAGCCAACTTTCGGCTGCGCGACGGCATTCGCATGGGTTTGGTCACCGTCGACACGTACCGCATCGCGGCGGTCGAGCAACTTCGCACCTACGCGGAGATCATCGATCTCCCCATGAAGGTTGTCACCGGTCCGAATGAAATGTCCCGCGCCCTTGCGGAACTGCGGGGGATGGACCTGGTGTTGATCGACACCGCCGGGCGCAGCCCCAAGGACGAGCCGCGCATCCAGGAGTTGCGACAATTGCTGGAGGAGGCGGAGGTCGACGAAACGCATCTGGTGCTGAGCCTCACCGCCTCGACGCGCTCGCTGGAGGCGGGGGTCGAGAAGTTCGCGGCGGCGGGGGTGACGTCACTGATCCTGACCAAACTCGACGAGGCGCTCGGCATGGGGGGCTTGCTGTCGATCGCGCGCAAGGTGCCGCTCCCCATCAGCTACGTGACGACCGGCCAGGACGTACCCGACGACATTGAAACCGCTTCGGCACGACGGTTGTCGAGACTGATTCTCGGCGAGGACAGGCTGACGGCGCGGCGGGCGGGATGACAGGGAGGCTCGGGGACCACCAAGAGCACAAAGTTTCCGCGAAGGGGGCGTCCATGCCCGCAGGAGCAAGCATTTCCAGAGTCGTTGTCTTGAGATTGCATCGACGTCGGATGCCTGTCGATTTCGGGCGATAAGAATTTCGGTTTGTTTCTTGACGTGTTCGTGTCTCGCTTCGGTGTCCGCGTCGGCTGGTTGTGTCCTTTGTGACCCCCTTTGTGTTCTTCGTGGTTTGACGAGTCCCTCTTCCTCGACGTTCTTGTTTCATGCGCGACCAGGCCACCAATTTGCGGCATCTCCTGGACCGACGGGGCGACGCTCCGACGGACGACGGGTCGCCGCGTGCCAAGGTCACGGTCGCGGATGCCGTCCCAAGCGGCGCGTCTCCGGAACTCGACGCCCGGCGGGTGGCGGGGGAACTGGCGGCGCTGCGGGGGGGAATGGAACCCGTTTCCATCGGCCCGCGCGGGGCCGTGATCGCGATCACCAGTGGCAAGGGGGGCGTGGGAAAAAGTCTGATCACGCTGAACCTGGCGGTGGCTCTCGCGCTGCGCGGCAAGCGGGTGTGCGTGCTCGACGCGAATCCGGGACTGGGGAACATCGACCTGATGTGCGGGCTCAGTGGGTACTGGAATCTGTCCCACGTGGCGACCGGGTCTCGGACCGTCGGCGAAGTGCTCCTCGAGGGGCCGCGCGGCATCCACATTGTGCCAGGCGCCGGAGCGCTGGAGGCGCTCCGGGAGCTGAGTCCCGAACTGCGCCGCGAAACGCTTGACCAACTGACACCGCTCGAACAAGAGCACGATTTCCTGCTGATCGACACCGGGACGGGGTTGCCGCGCGACGCGCGGCGGATCGTCGGAGCGGCGGACCGCGTGCTCGTGGTGGCGACGCCCGAGCCGATGGCGATCGCCGACGCCTACGCGACCGTCAAATCGCTGTGCGCGCTGCCGGAATCGCCCGAGCCTTTGGTGCTGGCGAATCTGGCGGAAACACCGTTCGAAGGACGGGACGTGCTGGCGCGTATCCAGGGGACCGCGCTGTCGTTTCTCCATCGCGAGATCGGATCGGCGGGAGTCGTGCCGCGCGATCCGGTGGTGCCCGCTTCGCTTCGGCAGCGCGTCCCGTTCGTGCTCTCGCATCCCGACGCCCCGGCCAGCCGGGCCATTGCCCAATTGGCGCGATTGATCGCGCACACGTCCCGTGCCCGCGAGGGGCGACCGTTCTTCGGTCGCTTTCAGCGGGAGAACTGACCTAGCGGCAGGGAACCACCAGGACACCCAAGAAGAATGTTTCAACCACAGAGGACTCGGAGTAGCACGGAGTGGCGGTTTGGTGGGGGATGCACTCGCTGATTCCCTCAGCGTTATCTGTGTCCTCAGTGGTAAATCAAAACGATGCAGGGAGCCTTAAGACATAAGAAGAGAGAATACCGGGGGGTTTCGCAGAGTGAGTATCGCTTGCACAAGACTCTCCCCGCTTAACTCTGTGTCACTCCGTGTCCTCTGTGGTTAACGACATTTGCGTTCGTGTCTTGGTGGTCGACACTTTTTTGAACTCTGTGTGCCCACCGATTGGGTGGACTTTTCCGGGAGTTGCGGAATTAGTGAAGACGGAGCGGGAATCGGCCGATAAGGATTGTTGCCGGAAGGTGTGTGCCGCGAAGGATTCGCGACGCCGCCCGCCGGCAAGGTTCCGCAGGCGGGTCCGGGTGCTCCGATGGGAATGGAATTCGGATTGCGGCTCGGTCTGATCGCCTTCGCGGCGGTCGGCATCCAGAACACGTTGTTGGCGACGCCGTTCGAGACGGCGGTGCCAACGGCGGTCGGGGCGTCGGTCGCATTCTTCGCGGTCGGTCTGGCGTGCGGTGAAATCGCACGGCGGATCGTCGAGGAAAGCGTGCAGCTCGAACTCAAGCGGGCCGCCGAACAACAAACAAACATGGACGGCACGAAGCCGACGGACGCGGTCGCCGCCCGATAAACGGGACGGGACCGGGGACGTTGGCGATCGAGGCCGATGGATCACACCAGGGAGGGTGTCATGGTGACGAAGGTCGAGCGCGATATCTCCGAGGTCTGGGTCGAGTTCAAGCAGGACCAAACCAGCAAGGAACTCCGGAACCTGCTCATCGAGCGCTACCTTCCCCTTGTCCGGTACAACGCCGAACGGGTGTGGGCCAAGCTGCCCGACGGTGTCGACTTGAACGACCTCATCTCCGCTGGCGTGTTCGGCCTGATGGACGCCATTGAGGCGTTCGACATGACCCGCGGCGTGAAGTTCGAAACGTATTGCGTGCCGCGTATTCGCGGAGCGATGCTCGACGAACTCCGCACGATGGACTGGGTGCCGCGGCTGGTGCGAAGCAAGGCCTCGAAGGTCGAGGCGGCCCGTAAAGCGGTCGAGGCTGCCTGCGGCCGTCCGCCGACCGATGTCGAGATCGCCACCAAGCTCGAGATTCCCGTCGAGGAGTACGAGCAGCTCAAGGCCGAAGCGAGCGCGGTCAACCTCGTCAGCCTCAACAAGAAGTGGTACGAGACCGACAGCTACAAGGATGTCCGCGAGATCGACGTCCTCGAAGACAACAAGGGGATCGACCCCACCAACGGCATCCAGAAGCGCGACCTGATGAAGCTGGTCACGCGCGGCTTGAACCGCAACGAACGACTGATCGTCATCCTCTACTACTACGAGGAACTGACGATGAAGGAGATCGGCAACACGCTGGGCCTCAGCGAAAGCCGCGTCAGCCAGATGCACAGCAGCATCGTGCAACGATTGAAGGACCAGTTGCGCCAACGCCGTCCCGAATTCGCGACATGATTGTCGCCAAGCGAACTCGCCCCGAACAGCAACCGCCCCGCGGCGCTTCCGAGCGCCGCGGGGCGGTTGCTTTTGTCATCGGGCTCCGTGGGGCGTCGCGCCCTTGGGAAAACTCCGGCGCGCTCGGTATCTTGCGGAATCGAGCGCGGGCCTGTGCCGCGTGAACCGCCGGTCACTTCGGGAGCCGACCTTGGAAACCGCCGCGAAGCCTTCCCTGTACGAGCGCCTCGGGGGCGTGTACCCCATCGCCGTCGTCGTCGACGACTTCATCGACCGCATCATGGTCGATCCCCGATTGAACGCGAACCCCGCCGTCGACGAAGCGCACCACAAGGTCCCCCCCGCCGGCTTCAAGTACCTGGTGACGGAGCTGGTGTGCCAGGTGACGGGTGGGCCGCAGCGCTACACCGGTCGCACGATGGCCGACTCGCACCGGCACCTGAACATCACGCCGCTCGAGTGGGAGGCATTTCTGGACGACTTCGGCCAAACGCTCGACAAGTTCGGCGTGCCGGCGGCGGAGCGCGCCGAATTGTTCGCGATCGTGCAGTCGACGTACGGGGACATCGTGACAGGGGCGACGCTGGCGTGAGGGTTGACGCACCGCGTGGGCGAACCAACTCCCTCACTTCATCATCCCGTACTTCTTCATCTTGTTGTACAGCGTCACGCGGCTGATCCCCAGCGCTTTCGCCGTGCTCGTGCGGCTGTTGTTGTTCTTGAACAGCGTCTGCTCGATGATCTCCCGCTCGGAGAGCGCCACCTGTGCCCCCAGCGACGGAGCCCCTGTCCGGTCGTGCGAATCGCCCGATTCGGACATCTGTCGCCCGTCGTTCCCCGGCCCCGCCTGACACATCACGACGTGCGCCGGCAGATGCGCGGCGGTGAGGCGTCCGTCGCGGCAGTAGATCACCGCCCGTTGGATCACGTGCTCCAACTCCCGCACGTTGCCGGGCCACGGATACTTCAGCAGCGAGGTGAACAGGCTGTCGTCGATGTGCTCGACCCGAATGCCGTGCTTGATCGACAGGAGCTGGACGAACTTGCGGGCCAACGGAATCACGTCCTCGCGGCGCGAGCGGAGCGGTGCGAGGTCGAACTTGAGCATGTTGAGCCGGTAGTACAGGTCGGGCCGGAACCGCCCCTGTTCGACGAGCGGTTGCAGGTCAAGATTGCTGGCGACGATCAGCCGGGCCTCGCACTTGTGGGTCTTGTTGGAGCCGACCGGCTCGAACTCACCCGACTCGATGACCCGCAGCAGTTTGACTTGCTGTTCGAGACCCAGCACGTCGATTTCGTCGAGCAGGATCGTCCCCTTGCGGGCGGCAACGAACTTGCCGTCCTTGTCGGCATGGGCGCTGGTGAACGCCCCCCGCGTGTGCCCGAAGAGTTCGCTTTCGATGAGGTCGTTGGGCAGCGCGCCGCACGCCACGGGGAGGAACGGCTCGTTGCGACGCGGCGAAATCTCGTGAATCAGGCGCGACAGAAACGTCTTGCCCGCCCCGGTTTCGCCGATGAGCAGCACCGTCACGTCGTGCCGCGCGGCGACTTCCAGGTCGGCCAGCATCATCCGCAGGCGGGGGTTGTTGGTCTCGAAGCTGCGAGTCAGCCCCGCCAACGTGAAGTCGATCTCGGGGGCGTGGGGCAAACCGATGTGCGGTGGTGACTCCGACACGACGGCCACCCGTGCCGCCGTACCGGCGGAGCGCGCTTCGCCGCCAACCGCGGCGGGAGCCGCCACCTCCGCGATGTCGGCCGTCGACGCGGGATCTGTTTCCCCTTCGACGGGAGGCGCGTTCTCGACGAGGTGACGGCCCACCTCCTCACCCCGGACCGGGTCGCAGACCTGTCGATACGCGCCCGTCGCCAGGTGTCGTTCGAGTGGTTCGGGAAGATTCACGCCGACGAGCGCGACCAGTTCGCAGTGCGGATGCCGTGTTTCGAACTCGTCGAGGAACCGCTCCTCGGCGTGCCCGCCGTGACCGGGCTTGCGCAGGTCGGCCACGAGCGCGAACGGATCGTTCTCGCGACTCCACACCCGCGCGTCCGTCAACGAGCAAAAGGTGTGCAAAGTGAAGCGGTCGGTCAGCGCGGCGCGGATTTCGGCGTCGAGAACTCGATCGCACGAGATCAAACAGACGGCCAGCGGCGCGGAAACGGTCATGACACGCTCTCGGTGGACGGGAATTGACGGACCGCAGCCCAAGGCAAGTGCGGTCCATCAACACCCCTTAACAAACCGGGTGCCGGTGTGTTCAGAATCTCCTACACGAGCGACGCAACCGCAGTCGGGGCAAGGGTTTGTCGGGAAATGTTTTTCCGTGGGCGGCTTCGCCCTCCGTCGCCGTGTGGTGTTTCGGCGACGCCCGCGCGACATCCGTGTGGCGTTTTGGCAACGAGTTCGGGGGCACATACGTTCGATACGAACGGTGCGTCAAACCGGTCGCCGCTTCCGCGCGACGAGCGCGTAGTACACCATCCCCGCGACGATCAGCACCGTCCCCATGGACGTCTGCCGCCAATAGTCCAGCAGCATCGACACCAACACCGCCGCCGAACCTCCCAGGTACATCAGCGGCGTGAACGGGTAGCCCCAGGTCCGGTACGGTCGCGGCAAGTCGGGTCGTTTCTTTCGCAGGACAATCACCGCTCCCACCACCAGCGAATAAAACAGCAGCCCCCCGAAAATCGCGAACGCCGTCAGGTCGTCGAAGGCGTCGATCGGTTTGTCGTCGGGACCGCTCCGCCACACGAACGCCCCGATGATGAGGAGCGTCGTCCACGCCCCTTGCAGCAGGATGGCGTTCGCCGGCGTCCGCCAGGTTTCGTGGACCCGCGCGAAGGCCGCCGGCAGCACGCCGTCCCGCGCCATCGCAAAGTAAATGCGCGGTCCGCACAGCAGGTTGCCGTTGGTGGCCCCCAGTGTCGACACCATGATCCCCAGCGCCGCCAGTCGCCGCCCCCAATCGCCGAACAGTGTCGCCGCCGCCTCGGCCGCCACCGCCTCCGACTTCGCGATCGCCCCCAACGGCATCAACAGGTGGTAACTCACGTTCACCAGAATGTAGACGACCATCACCAGCCCGACGCCGAGGATCAGCGCCCGGGGCACGTTGCGGGCCGGGTCCCGAATCTCCTCCGTCACGGGGGCGACGTTGATCCATCCGTCGTAAGGCCACATCACCGCGATCGCGCCGATCCCGAACGCCGCCCAAAAGGAACCGTCGACACGCTCCGGCCAGATCGGTTCGAGATTCGCCAGTCCGCTTCGCGCCACAAACAGCGGCGCCGCCACCAACACCAGCAGGAACGACACCTTCAGGATCGTCGTGACGTTCTGCACCCACGCCCCGCCGCGCGTCGCCACGAGGTTGATCGCCGACAGTCCGGTCACCAGCCCCACCGACGCGAACATCTGCCACCAGCGGTCGAGCGGCACAATCTCCGAAAACGCGATCACCGAGGCCGTGGAGAGCGCTCCCAGCGAGGCTGTGCGAATGATCCAGAACTCGCCCCAGCCCCACAGAAACGCCACCGGCCTGCCATAGGCCGCTTGCAGGTACACATACGGCCCCCCCGCGTGCGGCAACATTCCGGCCAGTTCCGCGAGCGACAATGTCGCGAACAGCGTATGCAACCCCAACAGCACCCACAGCGCAAGAATCGGCCCGAAGCTCCCCAACTCGCGCGACAGCACCGACGCTTTGAAGAACACGCCCGAACCGATGATGCCCCCCACCACCAGCGCCACCGCGTCCCACAGGCCCAACACGCGCGGCAACTCGGAGGGGGTGGCGACGGACGATGTCGACATGCGCGGTTCCAAATCGTTCGAGGGAGTGTTCGAGAGCGTCCCTCACGAATATCGAGTCGACTCCTGTTCGACCACCGCGAAGGGGCGAATGTCGGGACATTCGCGGGGCTCGATTCTTGGGGAGGGACGGGCGTTGTGTGGCGGAAACGCTCCCACCGCCCCAAGTCCACGGAACACGATGAAGCCCGTGGCAATCCCCCAATCGCCTCTGGCGACGGCCCCCTAAGGTCGATTATAATCAACAGCCGTTGATCGGTTCGGGATTCCGCTCCGTTTGGGCGTCGTTCCGCGCCGATTGCCGATCCCACCTGAAAGCCGCTTCCCTTGGCGGACTGTTGAGAAGACCCCCGCGCAACGCGAATCGAGCGTGATTTCGCGCGGGTTCCCGGTTGCCAACCGGGTCTTTCGACGGACCGTCGGGGGAGTCCCCCCAAGAACGTCACCGGTTTCGAGGCTGTCGACGCTTCCCATCGAACGCGCTCGACCGCATCGTCGTCGCCGCAAGGATCACCCCATGCGCTTTGGTTTCCCGCATTCGGCGTTGATACTCGCCACGCTCCTGACCGGTTCCGCCTCCGCCGTCGAGTTCACCGTCTTTCCCGCGCAGGTCGCGCTCGACCGTAACTTCGCGCAGTGTCGCCTGCTGGTCACCGAGGGAACCGCCGAACCGAACGAACGTTCCACCGACCTGACCGCCAAAGCGACGTTGCAATCGAGCGATCCGAACGTCGTGCGCGTGTTGCCCGATCAACGTGTGATCGCGGTGGCCAACGGCTCCGCGCGCGTGACGGTGGCGGTCGACGGCGCGACCCGCGAGGTCCCCGTCACCGTGACGGGCATCGAAGCCGAGCCGAAGATCAACTTCGTCGAACAGGTGCTTCCCGTCCTCAGCAAGGCGGGTTGCAACGCGGGGGCCTGTCACGCGAGTCAACACGGCAAGGGGGGCTTCACGCTGTCGGTAATGGGTTACGATCCCCCCGCCGACCACAAGGCCATCGTCCGCGACCGCATGCAGCGACGCGTCAACCTGCTGCAGCCCGAGGAAAGCCTGCTGCTCCGCAAGCCGGCGCTGTCGGTCCCGCACGGTGGGGGGAAGCGGCTGGACGCGACTTCGCCCGACTACCAACTGTTCGCCGCGTGGGTGGGGGCCGGTTGTCCGGAACCGAAGGCCGACGCCGCCAAAGTGACGAAGCTCAAGGTCTTCCCCAACCGCCGCGTCGTGGCCGTCGGCAATTCGCAGCAGATCCGCGTCGAAGCACTGTGGAGCGATGGTCGCACGACGGATGTCACGCACTGGGCGAAGTTCGATTCGCTCGATGATGGCGTTGTGGGGGTGACCCCGGCCGGGCTGTCGACGACCGTTGGTCCCGGGCAGGGATCGGTGATGGTCCGCTTCGAGGGTCAGGCGGACATCTGCCTGGTCACCGTTCCGTACGCGCCGACGGTCGATCTCGCGGGGTGGACGAATCACAACTTCGTCGACGAATTGGCCGCGGCGAAGTTCACCGAACTGGGCATTCCGCCGTCCCCCGTCTGCGACGACGCGACGTTCCTGCGGCGTGCGTTCTTCGACGCTGTCGGGACCCTCCCCACGCCGGAAGAATCGGTCGCCTTCCTCGATTCGTCCGACCCCGACAAACGGAAGAAACTGGTCGACCGCTTGCTGGGCTTCACCGGCGACCCCGCGCAGGACATCCACAACGACAAATACGCCGCGTTCTGGACCATCAAGTGGTCGGACCTCATCCGCAACAACAGCCGCGATCTGGGTGAGCAGGGGATGTGGGCGCTGCACAACTGGCTGCGCGAGTCGTTCCGCACCAACAAGCCGTTCGACAAATTCGCCACGGAACTCGTCACCGCCAAGGGTTCGATCTTCTCGAACGGCCCCGCCAACCTGTTCCGCGTGGCCAACAACCCCGCCGATCAGGGGGAGATGGTTTCGCAACTGTTCCTCGGCACGCGGCTGGCCTGCGCGAAGTGTCACCACCACCCGTTCGAGAAGTACAGCCAGGACGACTACTACGGCTTCGCCGCGTTCTTCGCACGCGTCGGCAACAAGACCAGCCAGGAGTTCGGCCTGTTCGGCGGCGAGACGGTCGTCATCGTCCGTTCCGGCGGCGAGGTCGGGCATCCCAAAACCGGCAAGATCATGAAGCCGACGCCGCTCGATGCCGAACCGGTCGACGATCCCGTCGACCGCCGCCTCGCGCTGGCCAAATGGATGACCTCGGTCGACAACGAACCGTTCGCGCGGAACATCGTCAACCGCTATGTCCGTTACCTGCTCGGTCGCGGTCTGGTTGAACCGGTGGACGACCTGCGGGCCACCAATCCCGCCTCGAATCCCGCCCTCATGGACGCGCTTGTCCGCGATCTGCGTTCGTCGGGCTTCAACGTCAAACACCTGATGCGGACGATCATGCACAGCCGCCTGTATCAGCTCGATTCGCAGCCGCTCCCCGCCAACGCCTCCGACAACCGTTTCTACAGCCACTTCCTCGTGAAGCGCATTTCGGCGGAGCCGCTGCTCGACGCCATCGACGCGGCCTGTCAGTCGAGCACGAAGTTCACGAACCTGCCCCCCGGCACGCGGGCCATCGAACTCCCCGACGCCGAGTACCAGAACTACTTCCTGCAGACGTTCGGCAAGCCCAAGCGCGTCAGCGTGTGCGAATGCGAACGCATCCCCGACGAGAACCTCGCGCAGGCCCTGCACACGCTCAACGGCGACATCCTGCAGGGGAAGATCGTCGACGCGAAGGGACGCGTGGCGCGGCTGGTCGCCGAGAAGAAGCCGCACGGCGAGATCGTGAACGAGTTGTATCTTGCGACGCTCTGCCGCCGCCCGACGCCCGAAGAGGTCAAGGAATCGGAACGGTTCCTCGCCGAAAGCGGATCGCCCGCGGAGTGCTACCAGGACCTGCTCTGGGCACTCATCAACTCGAAGCAGTTCCTGTTCGTGCGGTGAGGACACGCCGTTCGCCGTCGGGCTTGCCCGACGTGCGGCACATGCGCCAACGCGTGCGAACCTCCCACGCTCCGGAACTCCGCGTCACAAACTCCGCAGCGCCCGCTTCACGATTCGTTCCGTCGCTTTGGCTTCCGAGCGGGCGGACCAATCCGCGCAGACTTCGCGGACCCACTCGCCGCGCGATTTGGCGGCATCGTTGAGCCAGTTCGCGACCGAGTCCTGCACGTATTTCTCCGTCTCCTCGATGAGCGGATTCAGAAGCGGCAGGCCGAGTTCGGGGGTCTCCTTCAGCCGCCCGATGTGCTCGCACCACACGCCGCGCGGACGCGTGATCTCGACGGCGTAGCGGCGGATGTTGGTGCGTTCGGCTGTCCACGGGCGCAAGAGGGGGATGGCCCGCTCGATATCGCGCGACACGTGGGGCCGCAGCGAGATCCACGCCCATTCCCGCACACCGCTGTTGGGGTCGTCCGCCAAGGGGCGAATGCGGCGCAAGCGTTCTTCGAGAGAGAGTTCCGGCGTCCGGCCCAGCGCATAGGCGGCCCAGCCACGGACCGTGTCCGAGCGATGGGTGCGGAACGTGTCGAACGCGGTCTCCCCGGCGTGTTCGAGCAGGAGTTCGCCGGCGGTGGCCATGCGCTGGGTCACCCCCAGTTCGGGGTCGAGCCGTTTGAGTTGTTGTGCCGGGAGGTCCGGCACGACGGCGCGCATCAGCTTCGCGAAGTCGACGACGAGGACTTCGACGAGCGTGACAGCCTCGAGCGTGCCGGCATTCAGTTGTTTGCGAATCGCCTCGGGGACGTCGGCACGGGTGCGCGCCCCTTTGCGGGACGGCGCCGCCGGGACGGGGGCTTCCTCGATCTTGGCTCGCGACTTCGGCGTTCGGGCCATTCGTACTTTCCTGTGTCGCGAATACGGTTTCGAGAGGGTCCGCCCACAGGCATGGCTGGAGCCGTTCCGGATCCGTTTTCGGATTCATGGCCTCGAGGGGGCTTACGCTTCGCCCCGGAGCTTGCGGAGTTCGGCCATGACCCGGCCGATCAGGTCCGGCAGTCCCTTCCCCGTCACCGCCGACAGCAACAACGGCTTCACGCCACAACGCTGTTCCAACATCTCGGCCACGTCCCCCGAGATGGCGATCTCGCTTTTCGAGACAACGAGGATTTCGGGCCTTTCGGCCAGCGCGGGGTCGTACAGCCGCAATTCTTCCCGAATGGAGGTGTAATTGTCGACCGGGTCGGATTGGTCGGCGGGGTCCGGTTCGATGAGGTGCACAAGCACGCGCGTCCGCTCGACGTGCCGCAGGAACTCGTGTCCCAGGCCGTGCCCGGCGTGCGCCCCTTCGATGAGGCCCGGGATGTCGGCCAGCACGAAGCCATCGTCCGCCCCGACATGCACCTTCCCCAGGTTCGGATACTTCGTGGTGAAGGGGTAGTCGGCGATTTCGGGATGCGCGCGTGACATCCGACTGAGCAGCGTCGACTTGCCGGCGTTCGGCTTGCCGATCAGCCCGACATCGGCGATCACCTTGAGTTCCAGGGCGACGACGCGCACTTCGCCCGGCACGCCCAATTCGACCTCGCGTGGTGCCCGATTGACGGAGGTCGCGAACGCGCTATTCCCCCGTCCGCCGTGACCACCCTTGGCGACGACCAGTTCGTCACCCTCCGCGGCCAGGTCCTTGACGAGTTCCCCTGTGGCGGCGTCGCGGACGATCGTCCCCGGCGGAACCAGCAGGACGATGTCGTTTCCACGCTTGCCCTGCCAGTTGCTGCCCTGGCCCGGCTTGCCCGACTCGGCGATGAACTGCTTGTTGCCGGTCAGTCCGAACAGACTGTCGGTGTTCCGTTCCGCGCGGAGGATCACGCTGCCGCCATCGCCGCCGTCGCCTCCGCTGGGGCCCCCCTTGGGGGTTTTGAACTCGCGGCGAAACGCGACGCAACCGTCGCCGCCGTCGCCCCCCCGGACATGAATCGTGATGCGGTCGAGAAACATGGCGGTCGCGATCCGGGAGTGGGGGGCCGAAAACGCGAAGGGACGGGTCTTGCGACCCGTCCCTCGCGGTCAAAATCGTCGATCGGGGAGCCGGTCAGAGGCTCTCCGAAAAGCTGGATCGTCCCTCATCCTTGGTGGCGGACGTTTGCAAGAAGCCCACAGGATGGTGTCCCGACCAGCATTTTCGGAGTGTCACTCAGTCGTTCCGCAGCTTGAGGCCCAGTTCGGCCAGCTTGCCGCGCACTTCGTTGAGCGAAGTGACCCCGAAGTTCTTGCTTTCCAGGAGTTCGTCCGGCGTCCGCAGCACGAGTTCGCCGAGCGAAGCGATGCCCAGCCGCGTCATGCACTTCCGCGCCCGCACCGACAGGTTCAGGTCGGACACCGTGCGGCCGAGCAGCGCCTGTTGCGCCGGGTCGAGTTGTTCGTGCACGAAGCTCAGGTCGCGCGAACGGTCCTTGCCGACGAGGGTTTGGCCCAGCCGCAAGCCCTTCGAGACCATCATGTCCTTGATTTCCTGCAAGGACGTTTCGCCGAAGTTCTTCCCGCCCAGCAGGTCCTGCTCGGAAACGCGGGTCAGGTCCCCCAGGTTGCGAATGCCCATCTTTTGCAGGCAGTTGCGGCTGCGCACCGACAACTCGAAATCCGTGACGGGGATCTCGAGAATCTGCTGCATTCGCGCCTGGTTCTTGAGGGAATCCTCGTCGTAGTACATGTCGGCGGCGGCGTCGATGTCCTTGAGGTACAACCGTGCCCGCTGGTGGGTGGGATCGACCTCGACGACGCGGCGGAAACAGAAGGCGGCGGCGCCGTAGTTCTCGGCATCCTCGTACAACAGTCCAAGGTTCATCAGCGCCGAGAGGTGCATCGGAGCCTTCGACAACGAACGCTCGTACAGCTTGATCGCCTCTTCGTCGTTGCCGCGCAGGGCGTTCTCGTTGGCCAGCCAGAACAAGGCCCGCGAGTGCTGCGGGCTCATGTCGATGGCGCGCTCGAAGTACTCGACGGCGCCGTAGGTGTCCCCCTTGTCGGCGAGGACGCAACCCATCTGGTAGCAGTATTCGGCGCCAGCCTTGGTGGTCGCCCCCCCTTGCGAGGCCTGCTTGAGCAGCTTTTCGGCCCGGTCGACATCGCGACCGGCACGGGCCGCACCCGCTTCGAACAGCAGGCTTTGAACGGCGTCGTAGCCTTGCTTGCGCGCCGATTCGAACGCCGCCGCCGATTCCTCGAAACGGCCCAGCGCGTGCAACGCATGGCCCAGGTAAAACGCCGCGATGGCGTCCGACGCCGCGGCTTTTCCGAGCAGCGCTTCCGCCGCGTCGTGGTCGCCGACGAAGTAAAAGGCGAGGCCCGCCGAGATCGTCTTGGCCTTCGACTTGTCCCCTTCTTCGATTTCGTTGAGCAGCGCGTTCGCTTCCATGCGCAATTCGCGAATCTGATCCGCGGCGACCGCTTGCTCAAGCTGCCGGATTTCCTCCGCCCCGACTCCCCCCTTACCCCGCAACACTCCCTGCACGTTCACCGGTTCTTTGACAGCGATCACTGAGGACACCTTTCGTCCGAAATCATTCCCAACCCGCCGGTGAAACCACGCAACCAACGCCGGAACACGGTCGAAACCAGGATTAAGGTCGACACGGCCCGGCAGGCGCTACTGTTTTCGTACGAGTCGAAGGCAGGTCCCTCGCCACCATGCTCCCGGTTTCTGGGGGCTCCTGCTCACAGGAGGCCCCGATGAACGGGGAAGTCGCGACGGACCATCACCGCAACACCCGGTCGCACACGCAGTCGTCGTGGCCGGGGGCGCAATCCGACAATTGTACCGATCTTCGCGCCACTCGCAATGCTCGACCGAACTCCCCGTTCATTTTCCGCAAACCGTTACGGGGTCGCTGTTTGTGACATCAGGCTCGCGACCGTCCACAGCACCGGGCCTGTGGGGGTGTCCCGTGGCCCCACATTTCGGTCCACGCGGTACCTCGTGGAATCCAGGCTGGCCAGCAGGTTTTCCACCGCTTGCGACTCGCTCGAGCCTCCCGCGTGACCTCGATAACAGAGAACCGTCAGCCGGCCTTCGCTCGCCAGGAACTCCAGCGCCGTGCGGAGCGCGGCCACGGTCGTGTCGGGTTGCGTGATCGGCCCCGGATCGTCTTGCACACCGGCGCCGTCCCCCGGCAGGTAGCCGAGATTGAACATCGCCCCGCGCACCCGCCCCCGGTCCGCATCCGTCAGCCATCGGGCGATCTCCGCATGACAGGCAAGGACGAGTCGGACATTGTCCATCGCCCCCTCCGTCAAGCGGGTCCGCGCACGCTCCAGGGCGGCGGATTGAACATCGAAGCCCCAGACCCGGCCCGCTGGACCGACCGCCCGAGCCAGAAACAGCGTGTCCCAACCGTTGCCGACGGTCCCGTCGATCGCGAGGTCCCCCGGACGCAATGCCCCCGCCACGAACTCTTGCGCCAATCGGGTCAGGGGGGGCATGTCGGAAGAGTCCCCTCTTGGGCCAGGTCGTGCCGGACAAGTTGTCGTCCACGTGTCCTCAACGGTTCGTCAGGCACAGACCGAGTCTATGGCTTTCGAACCACACGTTCGTAGACGTAAGTCTTCTCGGAGCGCGGCGGTGATGTCTTGCGCCACGGTTCGGCCCCGAAGTCGATCGCCAACAGGTCCTTGTCGGGTGTGGCCCCCTGGAGATGCGACACCCGACCACCCAGGACAACCGCATACGGCACGGTGAAGTACACGTACGTCGCCCCCTCTTTCTGCAGCACATAACAGGACGTCTCGTCGGCCACGTCCCGCTCCTTCGACACTTCGGCGAAATCGCGAGACACCCACCGCCCCGTCGCGACGACTTTGAGGCCCCAATCGTCGAATGCGTGTTGACGCAAAGCTTCCAGTTCACCTTCGGGCAAACCGGCTCCCAGCGTTTTGTCGAGCGTCAGTCGAAACGCGGGCGGCATGCCGCCGTGGTTCTCTCCCCGCCGCAACGTCTCGGGAAACCCGAGCGCTCGGTTGAACTGCTTGGAGAACGTCCACTCCCCCTCCCATGTGGCGAAGGGTGACGACGGTCCGTCCGTCGCGGAGGGAGTGGGAGCGGCGCCGGTCTTGGCGGACGAGGTTGGTTCCACGCCACGGAGCGTTCCGAAGGATGTCGCCGCGAGAGCGGCGAACAGGAGGGCGAGGCCGATGCGCGATGGTCGTGTCATGGGGGATGTCCCGAAAAATGCGAGTCGAGAACGAGCTTCCGACGATCTCCGCCGTAGGTCAGGCTGAGCCTGACCGGACGTGCGACACGTCTGCTCAACGGTTCGTCAGGCACAGCATGGCGTCTACAGCGACAACCTCGAGTTGCTCACAAGGACATCCGATACACGGCCCATTGGCCGAAGTTCTCTTCGACTTCCACCTGCAGCGCCGTGGGCTGGTGTCCGCCGGGATGTGCCGCGATCTTCGCGCGGAGTTTGCCCGCGATCCACTCCGCGAGTTTCTCCGCCGTGGTGTTTTCGACCGGCAAGAGTCGGCAATCCTCCTTGGGAAACACCCAACGCCGATCTTCGAACCGAGCTTCGACTTCCCGCTCGCGTTCTTCGACGCGGATCAGCGGATGTCGCAGGGGAAGCAGCACCGAGTGGTCGAGTTCGCCAACGATGGCCTGCAACGCGTCGCGCAGGGCGATGAAGTCGAACACGTACGAATTCTCGTCCAGCGGACCTTCGACCTCCGCCGCCACCCGCCAGTTGTGCCCGTGCAACCGCTCGCACACGTTCCCGTTGAACGTGATGAAATGGGCCGCGCTGAACACGAGATGGTCTTTCGTCACCCGCACCCGAAACACGTGGCGTTCTCCCCCCGTAGAAACCACCGGCATCAACCCATCGACTCTCCGAGGTTATGATCGTACCCCAACCGCGCCCCCCGCGTCGCTTGTCGGTGCGTCCCCCTCCCCACGCCGGTAGCCCCTCATGTCCACGTTCCGACTCGCCCTGCACTCGGTCAGTTATGCCGGCTTTTGGCCGGGTCAAGCACGGCTCGACCTCCCGGGTTTCCTCGCCAAGGCCCGCGAGTTGGGCTACGGCGAAGTCATGTTGATGGCCAAGCGGCCGCATTTGTCGGTGCTCGACCACCCTCCCGCCGAGGCGCGGCAACTGAAACAACGGCTCGACGATCTGGGCCTGAAGGTCGCGTGCCTGGCGGGCTACACGGAGTTCGCGATCGGCGGCGATCGTCCGGAAATCCCGCTCCGCGAGATGCAGATTCTGTACGTCCGCGAGTTGGCCCGGCTCGCTTCGGAACTCGGTTCGCCGCTGGTGCGCGTATTCACGTCGTACGACAGCCCCCACCATTCGTTCGACGCCACTTGGCGGTTCACCGCCGACGCCCTGCGCGAATGCGCGATCCGGGCGGCGGAGTTCGGCGTCTCCATCGGCGTGCAGAACCACCACGATTTCGCCGTGCATCACGACTTGCTGGCTGACCTTTTGGACGAGATCGACCACCCCGCCTGCGGCGTCATGTTCGACGCCTGGGCACCGTCGTTGCATGGTGTCGATCCCGTCGCGGGGGTGCGGCGGCTGGGGGGACGAATTCTGCACACGACCGTGGCTGACTACGTGAAGCGCCCGCGATTCCAGTACGTTCCCAACCTCGTCAACTACGAACCGCGGACGGATGTGGTCCGCGCGGTGCCGATGGGAGAGGGCTTCATCGACCACCGGGCGTTCTTCGCGGCCCTGCGCGAGGTCGGGTACGCGGGCGCGGTCGCGTACGAGATGTGTTCGATGCTTCGCGGGGGGGGCGCGGTGGAGAACCTCGACAGCGCCGCGCGGCGCTTTCGCGAGTGGATGGGACAAGTGTGATAGGGTGTCGCCGTCACCCCTTCGCGGTTGACATCGGACCGCCCGCGGCCAATCCTTGCGCCGCTCCCCTCCGTCACCGGCGTCCGACGCGCGCACGAGGAACCCTTCGAGATGTCGTCTCCGGAATCGCACGCACCGCACCTTCCCCAGGAAGCCCCCGAGGCCGCGCGTCCACCCGCCCCCAAGGTGGCGGTGCGGACCGAACCGGCTCCCGTCGAGCGTCCGGTCGTGATGCCGCCGGTCGACATCTTCGATTCGCCCGAGGGGTTGGTGTTGATCGCCGACCTTCCCGGCGTCTCCCCCGAGACGCTCGACTTGCAGGTGCAGGACAACAAGCTCACGTTGTTCGGGCGGGTCGCCGAACCGTTGCCAGCGGAGGTCGCGGGGGCGGGGCGGCACGAGGAGTTCGAGCACGCCGATTACCTGCGGTCGTTCATCCTCTCGGAGGAGGTCGACCACGAACGGATCACCGCGCGGCTGGCCAACGGCGTGCTGGAACTGCGGTTGCCGCGGCTCCCCAAAACGGCGCCGCGCAAGATTCAGGTCAGCAGCGAGTGAAACCCGCCCCGTCGCGGGCGTCCCGCGCGCCGCAAGCCGCTCGTTGTCCCCACCTCGTCACGGGCCTACAATCCGCCTCCGGCGTCGGGGCGGTCCCCGGCGTTAGTCCCGCCGCTTTTTCCGTCGAGGAGCCCATGAGTCTGAAAATCGGCCGCCAGGCCCCCAGCTTCGAGTGCGATGCCTACGACCGCACCAAGGACAACACCGACCAACAGTTCCGCACCATCCGGCTCTCCGACTATGCCGGGCGATGGGTCTGCTTGTACTTCTACCCCCTCGACTTCACCTTCGTCTGCCCGACCGAAATCGTCGCGTTCGACAACGCCGTCGGCGAGTTCGAGAAGCGCAGCTGTACCCTGCTGACGGCCAGTACCGACAGCGTGTTCAGCCACAAGGGATGGTGCGACGCGCTGCCCGATCTGGGCAAGCTGAAACACCCGATGCTGGCCGACACCGGCCACCAACTGTCGCGGGCGTACGGCGTGCTCGACGAGGACAAGGGGATCGCCTACCGGGGCATCTTCCTGATCGATCCCAAGGGGAACCTGCGTTACAGCGCGGTGCACGACCTGCCGGTGGGGCGCAACGTCGACGAACTGCTCCGCGTCCTCGACGCGTTGCAGACCGACAAGCTGACCCCCTGCGGTTGGAAGCCGGGACAGAAGACGCTGAACTGAGTCGGGACCGAATTGGTTTGACATTCCGAACCCGCAGATGTCTCCGTGGCGTCTGCGGGTTTTTCTTTTGGACCGATCGATCAGAAAACTCCGCTCATGCGCTGGCTCCTGGTGCAATAGTTCCAAGGGGGTCGCAAGGCGACCGGAGGAACGCTTAAACGCCTCTTCCGCAACCTGACTTTGGCCAATCGGCTGGCGCGGTGCACCTCTTTCGTCGAACGAACGGTGGTTCACAGGCACCATTTGCTCTCGTTCGGGCATGTCCAATCTGTTCCTCAGACCTCTTCCAAACCCGGCCTCCCCGCCTCCACCTCGAAGCTCTTCCGCGTGACTAGCGGCGCCCCCGCCTCCTTCACGTAGGGGACCGTTCGATAGTGCGTTGTCCATTTGTTGGGCGTGATCTCGCACGACACATAGCCCCGTTCCTGGTTGTGGAACTTCACGAACGGGTTCTCGGCAAGCAACCTGGCGGCGGCGTCGGTTCCTTCCTGCCCGTTCCCCCCCGAGCTGATCGAGGTTCCCACGAACTCCGTTGCCACAACGGGGGACCGCTCGTCGGCGGAGTCCACCTGCAGGTTGTTGGCCCAGTTGGAATGGATGTCTCCGGTGATGACCACCTGGTTCTTTTCGGGGCGTCGCGCGAAGTACTTCAGCACTCGTTGGCGATTGGCTTCGTAGCCGGGCCATTGGTCCATGCTGTAATGAACCTCGTCCCCCGCCTTGCGGTCGACGCGCGCCATCATCACCTGCTGTGCCAGCACGTTCCAGACGCCACTCGACGCGTCGAGCGTGTCGTACAGCCACTTCTCCTGCGCGGCTCCCAGCAGCGTGGCGTTCTCGGAATACACCTCCGGGCAAGGGGGCTTGTTGCCGTCGCCGCACGGTTGATCGGTCCGATACTGGCGGGTGTCGAGGACCGCGAACTCGGCCAGCCGCCCGTGTTTGACGACCCGATACAGGGGCATGTCGGGCCCCTTCGGAAGCTGCGCCGCGCGGAGCGGCATGTGTTCGTAGTACGCCTGATACGACGCCGCGCGGCGGGCCAGGAACTTCTCGCGAGGCACGTTTCGTTCTTCGCTGATGTCATTGGCGCAGTTGTTGTCGAACTCGTGGTCGTCCCAGGTGACGATCCACGGACACAGCGCGTGCGCCGCCTGCAAATCCGCGTCGGTTTTGTACTGGGCGAGTCGCGTCCGATAGTCGTCAAGCGCGACGATTTCCTTCCCCACGTGATGACGCACCAGGTCCTTGGCGGTTCCGGTGCCGTACTCGTAGATGTAGTCCCCCAAATGGGCGATCAGGTCGAGGTCCTCGCGCGCCGCATGTTGCCACGCGGTGTACAGTCCCGTCTCGAAATGCTGGCACGATGCGAACGCGAAGCGCAGCCGCGCCACCAGAGCATCGGGAGCGGGGGCGGTCCGCGTGCGACCGATGGGGCTGGTCTCGCCGGCGGCGCGGAAGCGGTAGAAGTACCAACGGTCAGGCCGCAGGCCTCGCGCCTCGACGTGCACGGTGTGCGCCAGATCGGGGGTGGCGACGGCAGTGCCGCTCGCGGCGATCTTCGTGAAGCCGTCGTCGTCCGCGATCTGCCAATCGACCGCGACGTTCTCACGCGGCATCCCCCCGCCTTCCAGCGGCTTCGGGGCCAACCTCGTCCACAGCACAACACCGTCGGGCGTGGGGTCCCCCGAGGCCACTCCGAGCGAAAACGGCGACTCGGCGAGTTTCGCATGCGCTTTGACGAGACTGGCGGCCGGTCCCGACAACACGGGCCACGCGACGAGTGCTCTCGAGGCGGTCAGGAAACGGCGACGGGACCAACCCAGGCCGGACGAATTCTGTCGTCGAGTCGACATTCCAAGCTCCCCTCGAAACATGGTGGCCAAGGACCGTGGGCCGGGGTCGCGAGCCCGCGCGAATGACGCGTGCGCGGTCGCCACAACGACCGGATCGTAGCCGAAATCGTCGGCGATCCGGCACCGTCGCACACGCTTCCCGAAGGTTTCACACGGCCCGAGGGCGGGTTTCGAGATCGTTTCGTGGTGGTGAAGTCGCCAGGTCGCGGTCGATCCCGAGTGTGAACGCCGGAATATCCCGACGGACTCCGGGCTGTCGTTCGAGGGTATCGAGGTTTCCCGCGTATCGTTGCGTTCGGCGGAGCGAACGCCCGGGTGCGAACCCCGGATTCTTCACGCTGCGTCTCCTGACTCCGCAACCCACTTCTCTGTCATGAGTTACGGAGTCGCCGTTTTTGGCACATTCGCTTTGTGTCAAGACTGTGCCAATTGCGCCCGCAGCCTGAGGTCGATCGCTTCACCGACCGCGTCTTCAGTATGCTCTACCCGATCTGGTTTCCGACTCTTCTCAATCAGGACGCCAAATTGTTGGCGTCCTCCCCAGCCGGGATCGACAACCGATCCATTTGGCGCTGGGACTCCTCGTCGCGAAGGTGGTAATACCTTCTCACCATCTCCGCATCAGCGTGTCCGAGCCAAGCCATCAAAACTCGCTCAGCAACACCATGATTTGCGCTGAGACTGCAAAAATAGTGGCGGAAGCTGTGCAAGCGGCCATGCTCGAAGCCGCGCTCCCCCTCCTTTGTCGGGAAGCGGCTTTTGAGCGGTTCGAGCACCTCTTGAATTAATGCCCGCCGAACCACATCGGGCTTCAACTTTCCGCCGAGCGGACCGTGAAAAACCCTCCCGTCGGAATGACGGTGCATTTCTGCCAGAAGCGGTTGAAGTCTCGCGTGAATCGGAAACGACCGACCCCGTTTGCCCTTCAGAGTTTGCCTTGGTCCCTTGTTGGCCCTCTGTTGCGAATACGTCTCGTCGACAAGTCGAATCATGTTCTGCGTGAGATCGACACTTGACCACTTTAGCTGCGCGAGTTCAGAGATCCGCATGCCCGTCATCGCGAGCGTGAACAAGATGTCTCCGAGCCAATGCAGATCTGGATTGCCTCGGCAGTGATCGATCATCGCCCGCACCTCGACGTCCGACCAGCAGTAAGTCGACGTCTCATTGTTGCGTGACAGTTTCATGCGCACCAGACAGCTCGGCGGAAGATGACCTTCAGCGACCAACCATTTGAGTGCCTGCTTTACGACCGTGAGGGCGAGGTAAATCGACGCCGACCCGTACCGCTGATCGACAAGGAATCGCGCGTATCCTTCAAGAAAACGCCGGTCAACGCGATTCCAGGTCTCGATTTTCTTCTCAGCAGCAAACGTCAGAAACTGATCAAGCACCTGGCGGTAGCGTCTTTGCGTCGACTTGCGGGTCCCCCCAATGACTGCGGGTCGAGAAGCATGCTCAACGTACAGCGCGCGGCCCTCACCAAGGCGAAGGCCTTCGGGCTTCTCTCTCATTTCGTCGGGATCGGCCAAGCCATGCTTGACGGCCATCTTCAAATCGAGCTCTCGAAGCGTCGCCAACGCATCATTGCGATCGTTCGTTCCGAGAGAGCGGCGGCCGAGAGGCGGGCGATTGCCCCGGCCGTCGGCGTAATACATCCCGCCGCGCAAGTAAACAAGCCAAACAAACCAGTGACACTGAATGCGTTCACGATCATCATTCGGGCGCCTCATAATGCACCACCTCGCCTTCGTTAGGAATGAGAGTTTAGTCGTTCTGCCACCGCGGTGTTGTCCGGCGCTTCGTCGGCGCAGTGGCCTTTTCCTCGCAAATGTGCACGCACGCCTCGGCGATCTGCGACGCGGCCAACCGGACGGCTGTCCGGCGCCCGCCGGGCTGCCAGGCGCGAAGGCTGCGGTCCGCGATGCGACGACGAACCGTCGCTCGCGAAAGACCCGTACGACGAGCGAACTCGTCAATCGTCAGCATTTCCGCTTGAGCCATCGCGATCCCTGCTTTCCGATGCATGTGCTCGCAACCGAGGTGGTCGGCGAGACGCTCAGGAAAGCAGAAAATCGAATCAATGCGATGGCTGAAATCGGGGCGAACATGCGCACCCCCCCGCAGCTCCCGGTCTGAAAGGACGTTGAACGGGCTACGTTTCAGCCGACGGCGCGCGGGATCGCATCTGGGTCCCGTCATCTTTTGCCGGCGGTGACCGGCGACGCCGGCTCAGTCGCGAATCTGGGGCAGCCACCAATTCGGTTCCAGGCGTTCGCTGATCTCGCGACGGTGACGCTTGACCGATTTCACTGTGCATTCAAAAAATTTCGAAAAGGCTCGGTCGACGGCATTCAACGACCCGTTCAGTTGGTGTCCATGCCTCTCGAAGAGCACCCGCAGATAATGCTGGTACGGGTACCACAAGGCGTACTTCACCAGGGCTTTTCGCCCTTGTGTGTCCGCCTCAACCAACTCAAACCATTCGCGCAGGAGTGGCGCGTTCGCGTTGGTCGCCGTGCGGGCCGACTCCACCAGCGCACGGAGCTCATCCCGTCCCGGTAACGGAGCGATGTCCGGAATGTAGAGGAGTACCCCGCTCGATTCCGCGTTTTCGGCGCTTCTCTGCGGCAGAGGAGTGGGCACCTGGATGCTCAACGGTACGACCGTCCGACGACCAACGACTCGAGCAAGCCGCCAACGGATGCAGAAATCGCGAGTGGCCTCGATCTGCTGAGCCTGTTCGTCTGACGAAACCGGGACAATTCCAAACTCTGAATCCGGTGATGATGCAACGGGAACGGGCCCCGCAACCAGATTGACCGGAAAGGCAGGAGCGGACTCCCCGCCCGGAGGTTCCGACCGCAGCAGTTCCTGAAACTCGGCAAGGAAGGAACGGTTGGTGAACAGCCATCCCAGATACGCGGTTTCAGGACCACGCAGCCGTTCCAGGATCTCAACGGCTGCCTCGATCGCTTCGAAGGTCGTCTGTTCGCTGACCCGTCCTGCGGACTTCCACTCATCCATCGTCTCGGAAACGAAAGGGGCAATACTCGTTAAGGGGGGAACCGGCCGTAGATAGTGGTCGTTGATCGGACTGCCATCACGAAACCCGACACATTGACCGAAGCGTTCAGCCGCATGGGACGCCGGCGTCTCGATCCGCGATAAGTCCCAATTATCACCACGGAGTTCGGTACCGAGGTGCTGGATCAACTTTGGCGGCAGCGTATAGAACCACTGGCCCGCCACGAGTGGATGACGCAGCCACGCATTGTCGGCGAAGGTGACGTCTGACATGTGTTGTTCCGGAAAACATGGTGCAGTCCGATGCCCAGTGTACCAGCCACCGGCATTCGCGCGGACATTGCCGACCCGAGTGCATGCAAGACCGTCCGCGTTGTCGCACTGGCCCGTGGGTGAAGACGGCCTGGTCACATGACCCTGTGTCGGATAACCACTCTCCACATTGAGGTATGACGCGTTTTCACAGCAAATTCAGTTTGGAGAACTGCCGTGGCGATGGTCACCTGACCCGCGTTCCACTGGGGCCGCCGTCACGCCGGAATAGCCACCTGCGACGCGGTCCCGTTGCGGCGTTGTTCGTCCTGCGAGTCGATTCGGTGGCGTTCGCCATCGGCGAAGCGGGTTGCCTGTACGTCTACCAAATCCACGCCGGCGACACCTGCCGAGGCGAGCAGAACGGGTTCACCAACTGGCTCTGCACGACCAATACATCTACCCGCTGGTCGAACGCTGGTGTGATTAGAATGGCCTGCGAAAGATCGACCTGTGTGTCGGGATCCACTCGGCTCCTGGTTACGAGTCGGTCGACCTGCACGGCGGTCAGATCGCCGCTGATCTCAACGACCGCTGGCCGAGTGTGACGGCGAAGTCGGCGTCTTCCGGGCGCACGACGCCCTCGAACACCTCCGCGATCCGATCCACCCGGTGAAGGAACTCCATCGCTGCCTGGCCCCGCAGGGCTGGTTGCTTTCGCAGACGCCCAGCACCGACGGCGCGGCGCATTCCCAGACCCGACTCACGTCTCGTTCTGGTACTACACCCGCGCCGACCAGAACCGCTTTATCGACTGCCCCGTCCGGTTCAAGGCCAACCGCCTGAAGAACTTCTTCCCCAGCCAATGGCACCGCGAGCACCAGATCTTCTACGTGAAGGCCGACCTGCTGAATGTCGCGGGCAGGGTGCAGGGTGCCGGGCGGCGTGGAGATCTGAGACATCCCCGCATTCAGACCTCAGCCGCGACACGAGAATCATGTCGATCCGCTACAATCACCTTCGATTGTCCCGGACGTTCGCTCATTTGCCACAAACGTCAGTCGGCTTCCGGTCTGTGAAGTCGCTCCCTGCCGCTGCCGGCAACTCCTTGACTCCCTGTGTGAGGTACGCCAAATTTGGCCCCGTCGAACTGAATGACCTGCGATTGAACAATTGAACGCCACCATGAATCGCCATCTCTTAACCCTTTTTGGAGGAATCGTCGCATTCGCGCTCGTTTTCGTCGGAACGCGGAGTTGGAACGCGTCGCGTGATCGGCATGTGGCGAGCGACTCGTCAACCCGGCAACCGACGCTCGAGCCGCCCGGCGCTCCAATGCCAGGAATGATCTGGATTCCCGGTGGCGAGTTCACGATGGGGACGGATTCGGAACTCGGTTGGCCGGATGAGAAGCCCGCGCATCGCGTGCGAGTCGACAGCGTTTGGATCGACGAAACCGAAGTGACCAACGCGCAGTTCCAAGAGTTCGTTGAGGCGACGGGTTACGTCACGACGGCGGAGAAGATTCCTTCGGCCGAGGAGATTTTGGCGCAATCGCCGCCCGGAACGCCTGCTCCACCAGTCGAGAATCTCGTAGCGGGCTCACTGGTCTTCACCATGACGGACGGACCGGTTGACCTCCACGACTACTCGCAGTGGTGGAAGTGGACCCCGGGCGCGAATTGGCGACATCCGGAAGGGCCTGCAAGCGATCTTGATGGCCGCGAACAGCATCCGGTGGTGCATGTCTCGTGGGATGACGCGGTCGCGTTCTCAAAGTGGGCTGGCAAACGCTTGCCGACGGAGGCCGAGTGGGAATTCGCGGCACGCGGCGGATTGATCGACAAACCCTATGTCTGGGGCGACGCCGCTCCGAGCGATTCACGCGTCTTCGCGAACATCTGGCAGGGGGCGTTTCCGCACGAGAACTTGCGGACGGACGGCTTCTTGCGTACCGGGCCGGTGCGATCGTTCAAGCCCAATGGCTTCGGTTTATACGACATGGCTGGCAACGTGTGGGAATGGTGTGCGGATGCCTACGATCGTGATGCCTACGCTCGTCGAGCCGGCACGGACGTGATTTCCAGCCCCGTTCTTGAACGTGGTTTTGATCCCCGCAATCCTCGATCTGAAAGCCGAGCTCAGCGCGGAGGATCATTTTTGTGCAATGACCGATATTGTTCGCGATATCGACCGAGTGCTCGGCACGGTTTATCGTCCGACACCGGGATGTCCCACGTCGGATTTCGATGCGTCAAGTCCCCTTAACGTGGCGGACGCTGGTGGCGTCCGCAGCAGACCGACGGGAGCAGCGTCGGCCACGAATGAATCGAACCTCCTTGAAAGGAAACATCCGTGAGATTCTCAAAGCAAATTCAAACCGCGGTCGTGCTCGTGGCGGGAGCCATCCTCGGCTTCGTAGCCGCGTCGAGCGAGCCACGAACTGCCGCGCAAGCAGAGATCACTCGGCCGGTGAGCAGCGTCGTCGCCGAATCGCGAGTGGTCACGGCGGCGGGCAAGTCGGCGTGTTGTGATGCGAAGATCGACCGCACGTTGGCTCTGGCCGACGCGGTCGCCGAGGCCAACACTGCCGCGCTGGCTCAAGTCGAGAAGACAACCAAGGCAACCAAGTCAGACAAGAAGCCCAACATCCTCGTCATCTGGGGAGACGACATCGGCTACTGGAACATCAGCCACAACAACCACGGCATGATGGGTTACAAGACGCCGAACATCGATCGCGTCGCGAAGGAAGGCGTCGCCTTCACCGACTACTACGCTCAGCAGAGCTGCACGGCTGGTCGCGCCGCCTTCATCAGCGGCAGCGTGCCGGTGCGAAGCGGCATGACCAAGGTCGGCATGCCCAATGCCAAGGAGGGTTGGCAGAAGACCGACTGCACTATGGCCACGGTGCTGAAAAGCCAGGGCTACGCGACCGGCCAATTCGGCAAGAACCATCAGGGCGATCGCGACGAGCACCTGCCGACGATGCACGGCTTCGATGAGTTCCTCGGGAATCTTTACCACCTAAACGCCGAGGAGGAGCCGGAGCATGAAGACTATCCGGGTGACACGAAGCTGGCGAACGGCAAGACCTTCCGCGAGGTCTTTGGCCCGCGCGGCGTGATGAAGTGCAAGGCCGACGGCAAGGGGGGCCAGACCATTGAAAACACAGGCCCGTTGACGAAGAAACGCATGGAGACAATTGATGAGGAATCGCTCGCTGCCGCGAAAGACTTCATCAAGCGCCAGCACGCCGCTGGCCAGCCCTTCTTCTGCTGGTGGAACGGCACGCGGATGCATTTCCGCACGCACGTGAAGAGGGACAACCGCCATCCCGGCAACGACGAATACACCGATGGTATGATCGAGCACGATGGCCATGTCGGCGAGTTGCTCAAGCTCATTGATGAACTCGGCCTGGCGGACAACACCATCGTCCAATACTCCACGGACAACGGCCCGCACTACAACACTTGGCCCGACGCCGGCACCATGCCCTTCCGTGGCGAGAAGAACTCCAATTGGGAAGGTGCCTTCCGCGCTCCCTGCTTCATCAAGTGGCCCGGTCATTTCCCCGCCGGCACGACGCTCAACGGCATCGTCGCCCACGAGGACTGGCTGCCAACGTTTGCCGCCGCCGCCGGCGCGCCCGACATCAAGGAGAAACTCCTCAAGGGCGTGGAACTCAACGGCCGCAGCTACAAGAACCACCTCGATGGTTTCAACCAGCTCGACTACCTCCGTGGCAAGACCGACCAGTCACCGCGCAGCGAGTTCATCTACCTCAATGACGCCGCAGAAATCGTCGCCATCCGTGTCGGCGACTGGAAGGCCGTCTATCTGGAGAACCGCGCCGAGCAACTCCAGGTCTGGCGCGAGCCCTTCGTGCAGCTCCGCTTACCGTTGCTCTTCAATCTCCGCCGCGATCCTTTCGAGCGTGCGCAGCACAACTCGAACACCTACCACGACTGGATGATCGACCGCGCCTATGTGCTTGGGCCGATGCAGGCGATCGCCAGCCGGTTCCTGCTGACCTTGAAGGAATACCCACCCAGCCAGACCCCGGGCGACTGGAGTCTTCAGTCTTTGGAGAAGCAGATTAAGGGGATGAGCGCGGAAGGGAAGTAAGCCGCTCTTCTCCAAACCACCGGGCCGCACCCGTGGAAACACGGGTGCGGTTCTTCGGACGCTGAAACCATTAAGGAAGTCATGATACGGCGTTGCAAATCGACCAAACAACAAGCAAAACCACGAAAGACAAACACAAACAACACGTCATCGCCAACGCGCTTCTCGCGGCGGTGACTTTCACGCCAACCGTCACTCGCGCCGCCGATCCGTTGCCCTCGTGGAACGACGCCAAGGCGAAACAATCCATGATCAGCATTATGGAGAAGTTTGCGAAAGAAGGCTCGCAGGACTTCGTCCTCGCCGCGGGTGGGAAAACAGGGGACTTTCTACTTGTCAGGACATCTATCGGGTGAACGAAACCCTCTTGAGAAGGCCTGGGGCAGAAAATGGGTCACGTCGAAAGGCATTGTCGCCGAGCCTTGCGACTACAACAGGTGGGGGGCTGCGATCACCTTGAGACAACAATCTTTTGTGGCTTTATCGCTCGACAGTGCCGTTCGGGTCAGGACTTTTTTTTTCGCTCGGTGAAAGGCCCAAGGCGGGCGAACCAGGCGGATCACCGTCAGAATGTCAGCTTGCCGCGAAGTCCTGCGATGACCGAGTCGTCCACCCGTTCCTGACCCGGCTGCAGGAACTGAATGTTGGGCGTCAGCGCGAACCAGCGTGTCACGTTTGCTTTGTAGTACAGCTCGACTCCCTGACCATCTTGCAGCGGGAGTAACAACGGCAAGGCGTTCTTGAGGTCGGGACTGCCACCGAGGTAGTAATACCCGGCCCCGAATTCGTCTTGCGGGCGAAAATGCCAAGGGACGTTTCCTCCCATCCCGATGGTGGTGGCCCAATGCAAGGGGCTGGTCGCACGGTCGGCGACGCCGGCCGTGGCGAACATTCCCCACGTGCGGGCCGGGTCGCTCGGGTCGACCCACAGGGTCTGGTCGAAGTTATAGTAGGTCGCCCATGATCCAGACTGCCGACCGGCGACCTGTCCGAATGCCGGAGGCAGGACCAGCAACGGCGTGTCTGCCAGCGCAACGTACTCTCTGGAACTCCAGGCGGCTCCGACGACATGGGTTCCGCGCAGGCCGCAGATCTCCACCGGGAGCCGACCTTCCGCAAGGATCACGGCACCTTCCTCGTAGGCATCATCGACCGCTGCCGTCGTGGAACGGTCGACGGCGTCCACGATGGCCAGCGACGCCACCGGCACCCCCTCGTGAAGCATCGCAGCCCCCATGCCAAAGGTCGAGTAGGGCATGACTCGCGTCAGGATGGGCTGAAACACGAGGGACGTGTTCTGGAAGCGGTCGACGCCGCGGCCTCCTGAATAGTTGAGCGTGTAATCGTCGATGAGGTTCAGCTTCCCGCCAAACAGCACGAAGTCTTCGCTGAGCGCCTGCGTGAGTTTCACGGCGGTGAGAGCGGTGATGGATCGTCCGGGGGAGGGGACGTTCATGGCGAAGTTGGTCGGCAGCAGCACTCCGTCCAGGTCAGTGACATCCTCCCCGTAGCGAGATTCCCCATGCAGGGTGAGGAAAAATCCAGGCTGGAGCCCCGCCTTTCCGCCGTCGAGCGCGATGTAGTAGTCGTTGCGTCCCCCATAGCGAAAGACCTGGTCGATCCCCCCGGAAACGATCCCTTGATAGAACTGTGTGGTTTCCACTCGGCCATCCACACCCACCTCCGCGGCAAGCGGACGGAACCCCCCCAGGTCCCTTCCCAAACGAGCCCGCTCCCACAGGCCCTCTGGTGACGTGCTTCCTGCCGAGGGTGCCGGGCTGCACCAGTTTGGCGTGGAACCGGAAACCGGCGGTTCACACAGGGGCGGCAGAGGAGCGAGAGTCGACTCAGCGCGGTCCTCGCAGGCGCCAGCTACGGTGCTCTCCGGGAACTCCGAGGGGGCCGTAAACAACGACGGCGGCACGCCGCGACCTTCGCTCCGTGCGTGGTCGCCGCATTGCGCCAGCGCGACGAGGGTCAAGGAGGCAACCCACAGTCCCCGAAGGGGGATTCCGGTTTCTGGCATGTGACAACATCCGTGTCGAAGACGGTATCTTTAGTCATTCACGGGACTGTCCCGCGTCCGAAGGAGACGTTCAGAACCGAATGCCGGCCCCCACATTGGAAAAGAACTCGGCGGAGTCGTTGGTCAGACCCCAGCCCACCCGCACGCCGACCTCCAGATCGGGTGTGATGAGATAGTGCAGTCCGGGGCTCACGTATTGACTGCCCCGCTCGATTTCCCGTTGATCGGTAAAAATCCCGAAGTATTCGATGTGGGTGTTCCAGCGCTCGTGAACGGGGATCTTGAGGACGACGGACGGAGCCCACACATCGAAGTGGTCGGCCAGCTCGGAGGCGGCGCCATATCGCAGCCCCGTATCGACGACCCAGCCATTCTGCAGTTGCCAGCCGCAGATGTATCCCGTGGTGAACTGCGTCGCGGTCTCATTGCCCATCGTCGGCGTGTTCGCTTGAACGATCAGCGCGGATCGGGGCAGCCAACGGTCCTGCGCGGTGAGGGCTGCCTTAAAGCCATACAGCAGGTTGGCCTCGCCTCCCGCTTCTTCGGAGAACGGCTCCTCTTCGACCGGCGAACCGCTGCTGCTGACGGAACCCCCACCGCCGAGCTCGTAGTTCCAGCCGAGACGAAACTCGATCCGTTCGGTCGCACCGATCCGCGTCAAGAGTTCCGGAAAGCTGTGCGTTTCGGACCCCGAACGGTTGTCGATGAACGAGTAGGAGGTCTCGGCCAGCACACGGCGACGACCGACGACCGAGGTGGAGGGAGTGAACGAGTCCCGGTCTGTTTCGATCTCGCCTTGCCCCGCCTCGGTGAACACATCCTCTTGTTCGGTCAGGACCTCGGCCGCGTCCTCCCACAGATCCTGGCCGTACGAGGTTGGCCCTACCCAAAATCCTCCAGCTAGCGCCGCGAGAAGCAGCCCGGCGCCAATCCGATCTCGAACCCCCATGAGCGCCCGCCTCCTTGTTCGCCACCGCCCCCGTTCCCGCTTGAGACAGACCAGAAGGGCGGCCAATCCGTTACGAAAAGTTATCGTCCAGACTATTCTGCGGTCGGGGATAAATTGGACGCGGTTCGTGAGGTTTGGCAACCCGATCCGCCCAGAGGCCGCATTCTCTTGCAAACACCTCCGTTCGCCCACCCCCCTGTCATGCGCGGACGCGACGGAACCGATTCAAGAGGTGTGAACTCACCGTGGAAGGCTCCCTCCGTCGGCGCAGTCACCGGGAATTGCCCACTCGGAAAATTCGTCATGAGGAGCGCGGTCGCCGCACACCGCGTTCGGCGAGAGTCCATGTTTGAAGTCGTCGCCCGGAATGAGCTGTGTACGCCCTGCATGCCAAACGTACCGGAGGCGGGGCCTTTTCGGCGGGAATCTCCGCAGCGGGACGGGGTGCGGCTTGGGGGCGAACCCTGACTGCGGCGATTTGCCTTGGGTGCGCGGTTGCCTGTGCGGCCACTTCCCGGGGGAGCGAGCCGGAGTCTTCCGCCCCCTCGCTCCCGAACACGGCCCCGGCCAGCAGCACGGCCCCGAGCACAGGCAACGCACCGAAAGTCGCCCCCGCTCCGCCTCCCGCGCCCGACCCGTTCATCGAGTCTCCCTTCATGGGCCGGATCGAACGGTGGGCCGGACTCCGGTCAGGAGAACGGATTCGGTTGCGCGGGCGGATCGACACCGATTGGGTCTCCACCTTTCAAGACGAGCGGAATGAGCAGACCTACGGCGCGATTGAAGACTCGGGGGGACTGCGCCGCGCCCGGGTCGGGATCGAGGGCCGGTTCACCGAAGAGTCCCGGTATCTTGCGGAGATCGACCTGGCCTCCGGAAACGTCGTGATCCGCGACCTGTTCGTCGGCCAGGGGCGGGTCTCGGACGGCGGCGAAGTGCGCGTGGGACACTTTCGCGAACCGTTCAGCCTCGAAGGGGCCACAAGCGCCAACTCGTTCGCGTTTCTCGAACGCTCGGGGATTAACCAGCTCGACCCGGCCCGCAACTGGGGGGCGGGCTACTTTGTGTGCGATCCCGAACAGACCGTGACGCTGGGCGCGGGGATTTTCCAGTCGGGAACCGACTCGTCCGACCTGCGGGGAGGGCCGGGGACCGAGACCGCCCTGACAGCCAAAGTCACCGCGCTCCCCTGGGCCGACCATGAGCACGCGCGCTGGATGCACGTCGGCGGGGCGCTGTCGACGCGACTCCCCAACGATGGCGTCGTCCTTGTCGACCAAGGTCCGAATTCGCCGCTGGTCTCCCTGGGGGACTCCACGACCTCGCCGTTCGTCCAGAACCTGCGGATTCCAGCGCGACTTCAGCAACTGTTCAACGCGCAGTGGGCGCTCGCCAATGGCCCCTTCTCGATTCAGATCGAGTGGTACGGATCGTGGATCGACGGCGACGGCATTTCGCCCGTGTTCCTCCACGGCTCCTACATTCAAGGGGGCTATTTTCTGACGGGCGAGTCGCGGGAATACAACGCGTCCTCCGGGACGCTCGACGGTGTGAAAGTCGCCAGGCCGTTCCTCCCTGGAATATCGCCAGGAAAGCACCACGCCCCGCGCGGCCCGGGGGCGTGGGAACTCACTGCACGCTTCGGCTATCTCGACTTTTTTGACGGCGACATCCCCCCCGCTGCAACCGGCGCGCAGGCCGGGGTACAAATCCCGCAGACGACGCTCGGGCTAAACTGGTACCTGGCGGACCGGATGCGCGTGCTGCTGAATTACTCGGTGTTCATGCCGGACGATTCGAACACGGAAACGAGCGTAGTCCACACAGTTGGCATGCGGTTGGGGGTTTTCTGGTAAGAAACGGTCCGACACGATCGCTGCCGTCGCGAGCGATTACATTTCCCGCAACACATTTCTGGCGCAAACCCCAAGCGCGTATCCCAAAAGAAGCCCGCGCCGCCTGCTCACAACGGCGATCTCTGACCGGCGAGCACTGGATGGTTATCACGAGGCCCCAGTCTACGGCCACGGTGCTCCCGACAGCGCCGATTCGTTCGGCCGCCCGGCCGCGCGTCACTGGACGGAAGCACTTCTCTTTCATGTGGCCTGCGCAAACACTTATTCTGGGGTAAGGGTGCGTTCTGTTTGACCATCCCTGCCAAGTACTTGGAAAACAGAACTCACGGGACCAAAGCAGGTTTCGTCAACTCGGCAACCCAAACAAATGACGCGCATTGTTTCGAAGAGGGTCCCTTCCGGGGAGGAGCATGCCGGAACCGGCTCGTCGCTGGCGGTTGAAAACCCCGCGTCCCGTGCTCGCGTTTCCGAATCAGTTGATCGACATTCCGCCCTTGCGACCGGCACCCACCGCGCCGCTCACCATCGGTTGGGGCGGGTCTCAGGGGCACTTCGCCGACTGGTTTCAACTCGCGTCGCGACTGCACGGTTGGCTCGCTCGAACGCCGCCCCAATGTCCAGCTCGCGGTGATGGACGCCGAGTGCGCACGCGAATTTCTCCGCCAGCCGCCGGAACGGTATCGGTTCGTGCGGTTCTGTTTGCTGCAAGACTACTTCCGCTTTCTCGACAGCCTCGATATCGGCATCGCGCCCTTGCTACCCCGTGACTACAACCGCTGTCGCTCCGCAGTGAAATTCCTGGAGTACGCGTCACGGGGTGTCGTTGGAATCTACGCCGATCTCGAACCCTACCGCGACGCCGTCGTCCCCGGTCAAACCGGCCTGCTGTACCGCAACGAGGACGAGCTGTTCGCGGGCCTCGATCGACTCGTCGACGACGCCCCCTTTCGCGAATCCCTGCGGGCTCGCGCCTATGAAGAGGTCGCCCGCAAACGGCGTCTGGTCGACCACATCGGCAGCAGGCTCACCTTCCATCAGGAGCTGCTCCCCAAGCGACCTCGCGTCGGCCAATTGCCCCGCGAAGTGCTCGCCGCCGCCGAGCGCCGAGGTCGGTACCTGCGACTGGTGTCAGGTCCACGCGAACAACCGCTTATTCAGGCCCGTTCAGCCCCCGCCTCGCCGCAGGGCGTGGCCTCTCTCGAACGACTCGTCCGCGAGGAGCCAGGCTACCTGCAAGCCGCGCAGACGCTCGGGCAGCAATACAACGACCTGAAGCAGTTTCGGGCCGCCACCGACAGTCTCGAACGCACGGGCACCCTGTTCCCAGAGAGTGCCCGCACACAAGCCGAACTGGCCCGCGCCCGCTACCTGCTCGGCGAAGACGACCACGCCCGCGCACTGCTGCAGGCCGCAGTCCAAGCCAATCCCTGCCTCGCGCTCTCCTGGCAATACCTGCTGCGATTCCTCCGCTTCAAACCGATGCCCACGACACAGCCCGTTGGGACGAACTCTGTCGCCAGCATCACCCCGAAAACATCGGCCTCGCCCTCTTGGGCACGCACCTCTACCCCAGCCCGAATCACTCCACCGACTGCGCGAAGTCATCCTCGACCATCGCCCACGCTTGTCACCAGATGAACTCCCCGCCGCCACTGCCGTCTTCAGCGAAGCCATCCGCGAACACCTGCGACCGCTCGAACCAACCCCCGCCGCGCTCGCACTCCTGGAAACCGCCTGCACCGCGTTCCCCGATTCGGCCAGCCTCGCCAACCTCCACGGACTCTGCTTGCGGGCCGTCGGCGATCACGACGCAGCCTACGCGGAACTCACCCGCGCACTCAGGCTCCGCCGCATCGCCGAACTCCACGGCCTCGAAAACCCCCGCGAAGACGGCACCTTCCACTACGGCCAGTTCGCCGAACACATCCAGCGATTCCCGCCAGGCCCCCGCCCCGATCACTCACCGCAGTCGTAACCACTCCCGCCGCTGGTTGCTCATCTCGATCTCCAACCCCGCCGGGCGAGTGATTTACGCGGCAAGAGTCTTCGACAACGAACGTAAACAGTGCGTGTGTCCCCCCCAACATGCTGGTTGATCGCCATCAGCTGACCACCCTCCACGCCTCCGTTGTTCGACGGAGACGAC
>JBIKMW010000153.1:0-12099 GCA_044359065.1 Planctomycetales bacterium
GGGTGGAAGTTCCGGACCATTCCCTGGCGTGGTAACCAAGAGAATGACCGCAAACTCCTGTCGCATCGAGACTTCTTTCGATTCACTCAAAAAGGGTTAACGCCGTAGCGTGCCATGCTTGGCCCGGCTTTGCGGGGCAAGCATGCGCAGTGGAGATGATCCGGACCCGCTGAGAAGGACGTTTTTCACATTGTCGACGCCCAGGTAGCCAGACGCGTAAGCGAAGGACTCGGCGTGAATTACGGGGTCATCGTGATCCGCCGGGAGAGCGGAATCCCTCGCTCACGCGTCGGGCTACCAACCCCTCTCCCCCGCAGGCGACTCAGAACCGCAAACCCCCGCGGACCATGAAGCCGTTGTCGATGTCGAAGTCCGGCGTGCCGTTCAGGAAGTTCGCTTCCCGGCCGAACACGTATCCCGCCTCGACAAAGCTGCTTACGCCGAAGCTTTCCGTCCGAATCCCGAGCACCGCCCGGTAATCGACGAACTCGATCTTCTCGTTCTCGCCGTTCGGTCCCGCCAGATCGATGGAGTACGCTTCGACGTTGAACTCCACCCCCGTGTACAGCCACGCGGATGTCCCCCCCCAATCGCCGAGGAAGTAACTGATCCGCGACTTCGGGAACAGCAACCGGAACTCCCAGCAGGGGCTGGGGGTCCACACGACCCCGGCATACGGCAGGACGTAGTCCTTGACCCGGTCGTACACGACGAATCCCAAGGCGAACATCACCTCCGGGCTCGCTCGGTAGAAACCGACCGCCCGTCCGTCGAACTGGTACGAATCGGAATTCAGGTTGTCCTGCAGGTCGGAGACGATCGCCGGAGTGAACCCGAACTGGAAACTCCACGGATTGTTGGCGGGGGTCGACAGCTCGAAGTCCGACGCGAAGCGGTACAACTGGCCCGGCAGATCGACGCGCCCCGGCCCTTCCAGCGACCGGAAATTCACTTCGGGTGTCCACGAGAAAATCCAGCCGTTACCCCACGGCGAGGTATGTCGCCACGCGGCGTTCGCCTCCAGCATTTCGAGGTCGCCGACGTTCGGGTCCGTCTGCTGCATCGGCAGCCAGCCGACGTCGTACCGGGACGACCAGCCGAACTGATACGGCTGCGGTCCTACGAGGCCGTACCCGGGAAACTGTCCCCCGCCATAGCCGGCATTGGGATCGACCACCCCGCCGCCGAGGAACGGATCGGCCCCGTAGACACCCCCCGGTGGGGGCAATCCGCCACCCGGTGGCACGTACGTGGTGGCTGGACCGGCCGCAGCGCCAGCGGCGGCCCCTTCGTCGTAGGTGGTGGGAGCCTGGCCGCGAAAGACGGGGCGAGCCGCGCGCTGTGCCGCCGGCGCGTAGCGCAGGCGCGGAACGGGATGCGACTCCGGCTCCGCGAGCGCGCGGTCGGCGGCTCGGGAGTAGCGGGTTTCGAAGCGGGAATCGGTGGCGGAATCGGGGGGCGCGCCGGGACCGGCAGCCGCCGACAAAGCCAGCGTCAGACAAACAAGAGACGACACCGCTGGGCCTCCGTGCGGGTGGGGAGGTGTGGGTGGTCGACGGGCGAAATACCCGGAGACGGAATGTGTGTGCCGAACGGTGACCGTATTTCGGGAAGCGCAACCTCGGGTCGCGGGGCGGACTGGGTCGTTCGCCTCGCGTGATCGCGACTCCCTCGGCACGGACCTGAGGGCATCGAGGGGCGGATTCTGTACAATTCGCGGATTAGGTCAACGCGAGTTTCGGCGGGGGCGGAGGTGAATGCCCTTCTCCCCCACAGAGTGAGTCTGTCTAGAAACGTCGATCGCGAGCGGGAGAGAGGGAGCACAGGTCGGCATGATCCTTCTGAATCCGTGGTTGTTGGCGGGTGCCGGGCTGGTCGTCGTGCCGGTCGTGCTGCATTTGCTCATGCGGTCCAAGCCCAAACGGTTGGTGTTTCCCGCGCTGCGGCTGATCGAACAGCGGCGGAAGATGAATTCCCAACGGATGCGGCTGCGGCACCTGTGGCTGTTGCTGCTGCGAATGTTGGCGATCGGCGCGGCGGCGTGCGTGTTGGCGCGGCCGTCGGTTCCGGCTGCGGACTATGGTTTTTCGACGGGGGATTGGCTGCGCGCGGGTGTGATCGCGGTGTTGGTGGCGGGGGCGTGGTTCGGTCCACAATGGTTTTGGGGACGCCGCAAACTGGATCGGGCGACCCTCCTGCACCGC
Source organism: Planctomycetales bacterium (assembly GCA_044359065.1). Lineage (GTDB taxonomy): Bacteria > Planctomycetota > Planctomycetia > Planctomycetales > Planctomycetaceae > JAIXZD01. The sequence continues at coordinate 2,205 of JBIKMW010000153.1, forward strand.
CGGGCGTGGCTGGGGGCGGGGGTCGCGGGGATCGGCGTGCTCGCGTTCGGGCTGGCGGTGTTGTGGCCGTACGGACAGCGTGTCGCGGCGTCGATCACCAGCCCGACGATCAAGGCGGACCAATCGTTGCCGGTCTCCGCGGTGCTGGTGTTCGACACCAGCCCGAGCATGGAGTACCAGTTTGAAAGCCGGTCGCGGCTTGAGGCGGCGAAGACGATCGCCAACGCCCACCTCAAAACCTTGACCGGAGGAAGCCGGGTCGCGCTGGCCGACACTTCCGGCGAACAACCGATCCGGTTTCAGTCGGAACTCGCGTCGCTCCAGACGCGGATCACCGGCCTCGCGATCTCCGCGCAATCGCGGGCCTGGTCCGAAACCCTCGAAGCGGCGCTGGCCGCGCATCGGCAAGACAAAGAACGTCCCGGCAATCGCGCCGACACGTTGCGCGAGGTGTACGTCTTTACCGACCTCACCGCCGGTTCCTGGCCCAAACAGGACCAACCGCGGCTGCGCGAACTGCTCGCCGAGCAGGACGACGTGGCGGTGTACCTGATCGACACCGGGCTCGACAAGCCGCAGAACACCGCCGTGACGGACCTGCAACTGTCCGACGAAACCGTCTCGCAAGGGGGCGAACTCTCCCTGAGAGCGCTCGTCCGTTGGCAGGGACCGGGAGCGCAGGACCGGACCGTCGAACTGTTGGTCGAAGACGACGGAGGGCGACTCGTCAAGCAGGGACAGAAGGACGTGAAGCTCGAACCGGGGACCGAAGCGCAAGTCGATTTCCGGCTGTCGCAGGTGTCCGGCAAGGTGCGACAGGGGGAAGTGCGCGTCGCGGCCTCGGACCCGCTGGCGTTCGACAACGCCCGTCAATTCACCGTGCGGGTCCGCCCGCCTCGGTCGGTGCTGGTGGTCGCGCCGGACCGCGCGACGGGCCAGTTCCTGATGGAGGCGCTGGCCCCCGCGGCACTCGTGGACGCGGGCAAATCCCGCTATCGCTGCACGTTCTCGACTCCCGGCAAGATGCTCGACAAACCGCTGGCGGGATACGCGGCGGTCTGTTTGGTGAACGTCCCCGATCCCACCCCCGCCGGTTGGCAGGCGCTGCTCCAATACGCGACCGACGGTGGCGGGGTGTTCGTCGCACTGGGGAGCAAGGTCGACCATGTCGCCTACCTCTCCCCCGCCGCGCGCGACGTGCTGCCGGGCGAACTCAAGGCGGCCCTCTCCTTCCGTCCGCCCGAATTCCTTGAAATCCCCGACGTGACGCACCCGATGGTGAAGCGGTTCGCCGATTGGGGCACCACCGAACTGACCGCCGTCGAGATCCTCAAGTACTGGAGGGTGGAACCACTGGTCGACGCCACCGTCGTCGCGCGGTTCACCGACTTGCGCACATCCGCGGCGCTGCTCGACAGGCCGTTGGGGAATGGCCGGGTTGCTTTGTGGACGACCGGACTGGACCGCGCCGGCTGGAACGATCTGGCGGCGTCGGGTTGGTCGTTCCTCGCGCTGTGTGATCAGATCGTGCGACACGTGTCGCGCGGGGCGGACGTGTCGTGGAACCATACGATCGGCGACACGGTGAGCGTGCCGCTCGACACGGAGCCGATCCCGGCGCGGGTCCTGATGCGGACCCCCAACATGCGACAGATTCGGCTGGAAGTCCCCGCCAACGCGCGGACGCTGGCGGTCAAGGAATTGACCCAGCCGGGCAACTATCGCCTGCTGGGAGACGAACCCGATTCGCCGTTCGAGGCGGGACTGTCGGTGACGATTCCGGGCGTCGAGAGCGACCTGACGCGTGTGACGGCGGAGCAAATGACGGAGCGCTTGGGGAAGGACCGCTACGCGCTGGCCACGAGCATCGAGGGCCTACGCCGGGAAGTCCGGGCCGGACGCGTGGGGAAGGAGGCGTTCTCGTTTTTGGTGTTGCTGTTGGCGCTGGTCTTCGCGGGGGAACACCTGGTCGCGAACCGGTTTTATGATCGGGAATCGCAGAAGCTGTGATCGATACGGCCACGCGCCGCGTCCGCGAGGGCGACCCATCAGAACGCCCGTTCATCCGGCAAATGCGAACGCGGGGTTTTCCGTGGCGAGAGCGGTTCCTCACACCGTCACTTCTTGATCCCTTAACTCCTGCGATAATGCAGGGCGACCGCGCCGTTGCGGAGAGGCTGCGCCGAGATCAGCTCGAGGCGTCGCGTGGCGGGTAGCCCGTGCTGGTACAGCGTTGGGCCGTGGCCGACGATTCGGGGGTGAACGAGGAACTTGTACTCGTCGATCAGTTCCAGCCGGTCCAGCTCGTTCGCGAGCTGGCCACTGCCGAGAAGCACGCCCGCCGGGGTGGCGTCCTTGAGTGCTTGCACGCCCTTTCGCAGGTCGCCGGCGATGTGGTGGCTGTTGGTCCACGGGAAATGCGTTCGCGTCGACGACACCACATACTTCGGCTTGGCCTCGAGCTTGATCGCCCACTCGTGGATGGCTGGCGGTGCTTCCACTTCACCACGGGCGACCGCAGGCCAATAGCTCTCCATCATCTCGTACGTGACGCTGCCCCACAGCATGGCCCCGCCCTCATCCAAGAGCCGGGTGAAAAACGTGTGAGTCTCGTCGTCGGCGATTCCCTCGCGGTGGTCGACGCAGCCGTCGAGGGTGAGGTTCAAGCTGAAGGTCAAGAGGCCCATGGGAGGGAGTGTGCTCCGGAGGTGGGTGGTCCGCGGGGCCGTTGCTTGTCGATGGGGAATTCGCAGCCCGTAGGTCAGGCTCCTGCCTGACTTCCTGAACTGGTCGGGAAACGTTGCGGGATCAGGTGCCGACCGGTTCTCTCTGTCGTACGGGATGGAAATGGCCCATTTGCGTGACGCAATTCGCCCACTCAGAAGTTAACGCAAGTTGGACAACAACGACAAAATGGACCGGTCCCCTTTTCGTCTTCGGAGCCAGAAACCATCAACGTCAGTGAGACGACTGACTTCAGAAATTGCCGCAACACCTTGTTCGCCAGAAGACTTACGCGATAGGCCTCGCGGCACGTGCAACTTCGATCTTCTTGCCGAGAAGTGCTGCGATCTCTTGAATTTGGCGGATTTTGTCGCCCTTTGGGTCGAAAGTGATTCCACCAACCTGAGTGCTGACATCGAAAGCACCAACCGACGCGTTGGTAAACCAAACTGGAATCACAGCGCCTGACTTAAACCTCTCCTTAAATTGCTGCGATTCAAAACGCGTCCAGATCCGCTTCGGGTAATCAGGCCCAAGCAACACCACGACATACTCGGCGTCCGAGTGATAGATGGGGCGAAGATAGTCCTCAATGTCCTCGGCAAGAATCCGATGTTGCTCATTCCTGTCGTAGAAGACCTCGAACTCCCGCTCTTCGAGGCAGTCAAACAGCGACTTCGCTACGTCGCGATCTGCTCCCGAAAACGATAGGGCGAAGTCATACCGAGAAGGGAAGTCCATAGTCAAAAAACCCGCGTCAGTGGCAAAGCGAGACCACGAGATATTGCGGAGGAAGTAGACGAATTGCGGATCCTCGATAGTCAACTGCCGCGATGTGGGATCATAGTGCAACACAGCTGCGATCTCGGAGTCTCGCTGAACAAGTTCTTGCAAATAACCCTTTTCGACAATCTGAGTCACTGATCCACGGAGTGAGGGATTCTCTCGTATCGCACGGTTGACTGATAGCGACCAGTCATCGCATTTCGCGAGCCAGTAGAGGAGGTGCAGATAAGGAGCTCGTCCTTCTCGACGGAATCTTGTGCCCTGGGCAAACCTCTGGGTTCTCTGAAGAAAACTTCGCGACTGCCGCTCGAACACCTTTCCTCGAGTAAGCTCAAAGCTAGCAGTGGTGTTGAACTGGCAGTTGTGCCGCTCGAGCACGCCAGAATCTAAGCATGTCTGATGAGAGAGCATTTGGGCGATATAAAAACTCCCGTTGGCCGCTTCTGCAATCTCGGGTTTTACATTAATTTTAATATTCAGAGCGTCCTCGCCCAGTGTGATCAGCTGATTCACCTTTTCGATTGGATTGGCTTCAAACTTAATGACCTCAAGGCGATTGTTTAGATCATGCGCGAACTGAACCAGCGCCTCGCCGGCTTTGTTAATGCCAAGAATCACAATCTTGGCGTTTTGGCGTTCCTCATCCGCGAGGATTTTCATTAGATCCGCAATCGATTGCTTGGTGCCGTCATCCAGACGGTGGAAGTCATCGATAATGACCGTCCCAAAATCGCTCATGAAAGGGAGCTCTTTGATAAGGTCCAAGTCCGCTGGCTTGCGAGCCGACAATGATACTACCTTGTCCGAAAGACCGAGCTCTCCCAACGCTTGGGTGATTGAAGTGGTCTTTCCAATACCCGAGGGGCCTTCGATCACAACCCCGCGCCCCGGTGTGCGGAGTGCAACGAGCAATGCAGGGTATTCATTCGGGTGAACGAATGTGTGCGTCGGCGTTCCACCGATCTTGAATACCTCTTCAAGCGTTATTGTCATTTTGTTGCATCTCCAGTTCTCTTCAAAAGAAAGGGCATTTGACCGCCGAAGTGCGGTGGTGAAATGCCGCGAGCTGATTAGAGTGTCAATCGATGGCGCCAAATCGGCCTAGTTGTGTAGGTCAGGCTCCTGCCTGACTTCCTGAGCTCGTCGAAAGTCGTTCGTGAACGGCGGGAAGTCCGATGCGTTTCCGCAACGGCAGGCGGGAGCCTGCCCTACGGCTTTATCCGCTCACTTCGCGTACTCGACAAACCGCGTTTCGCGCAGCACCTGCACGCGGATTTCGCCGGGGTATGTGAGCGCCTGCTCGATGGCTTTCGCGATATCCCGGCTCATGCGGGCGGCTTCGCGGTCGTTGACGCGCTTGGCGTCGACGACGACGCGGATTTCGCGACCCGCCTGCACGGCGAACGCCAGTTCCACACCGGGGAAACCGCAGGCGAGGGCTTCCAGTTCCTCCAGCCGTTTGACGTATTTTTCGAGCGTTTCGCGGCGGGCACCGGGGCGGGCGGCGGAGACGGCGTCGGCGGAGGCGACGAGGACCGTGAACAGGTGATCGACCCGGATGTCGTCGTGGTGACCGGCGGCGGCATGCACCACTTCGGGGCCTTCGCCGTAGCGTTTGAGCAGTTCGGCACCGACGGCGGGGTGACCCCCCTCCATCTCGTGGTCGGCGGCCTTGCCGATGTCGTGCAGGAACCCGCAACGTCGCGCGAGCTTGCCGTCCATCCCCATCTGCTCGGCCAGCATCCCGGTGAGAAACGCGACTTCAACCGAGTGACGCAGCACGTTCTGGCTGTAACTGGTGCGGAAGTGCAGCCGTCCCATCAGGTCGATGAGCTTCTCGTGCAGGCCGTGGACGCCCACTTCCTCCGCCGCTTCGCGACCCATGCGGCGAATGTGCTGCTCCATCTCCTTCGCGGTCTCGGCGACGATCTCTTCGATCCGCGTGGGATGGATGCGGCCATCCTGAATGAGCTTCACGAGTGACTGCTTGGCAGTCTCGCGGCGGACGCTGTCAAACGCCGACACGATGACGACGCCGGGCGTATCGTCCACAATGACATCGACGCCGGTGGCTTTCTCGAACGCGCGGATGTTGCGTCCTTCGCGACCGATGATACGGCCTTTCATCTCGTCGCTGGGGATGTCGACGGAGGAGGTCGTCGTCTCGGACGTGTGAGCGGAGGCGTAGCGCTGCACGGCCATGCCCACGATTTCGCGGGCGGTCTTCTCCGCCTGCTGCTTCGTCTCCTGCTCGTGCCGCAGAATCAGGCTGCCGGTCTCGTTCTTGAGTTCCTGGCCGAGTCGCGTGAGGAGCATCTCGGTCGCTTGTGGCTGCGACAGGCCGGTGATGCGGAAGAGCTGGTCCTGCTGCTGCTTGAGGACGCTGGTGAGTTCCTCTTCCTTCTTTTCGAGTTGTTCCTGCCGGTCGGCGACCTTGCGCTGGTTGGTTTCGAGCAGCCGCTCTTTCTTGGTGATGTCCTGCTGCATCTCGTTGATCGTCGATTCGCGACGATCAAGGCGGCGCTCCTGCTCCTTGAGTTCGTCGCGCAGGCCTTCGATCTCCTTTTCGAGGCCTTCACGTCGCTTGATCAGGTCTTCCTTCGAGCCGATTTCGGCGGTTTTGCGGATGTTTTCGCCATCCCGCTGGGCCTGGGCGAGGATCTCATCGCGCGTTTGATAGGCGGCGCCGCGGAGCACGCGGTCCACGAACAGCCCGATAAACAGCCCCGCCGCGAGAGCGACGAAGACAACCAACAGCCACAAAGGAGTCGACATGCGCGGGTCCAGACTGCCCGGTCAGGGACGGGCCGGTAAGGGATGGGACCGGCGGAACGGGCGGCATGAGGACCGGCGTCGTTCACGGTCCGCCATAGGCGCGCCAATCACCCCCCTGCCCTGTTCGTGCGGGGGAAAATGGGATGTCGCGCCGTCGTGGCGGAATGTCAACGACTAACGGGAGAGCCGAGCAGGGATGACGAAGTCTCGAGAGAGTGCGCGACGGTCCCGCCACCACATCGCCGGGATCTCGGCGAAGACGCGACCTCGCGTGCCGTCCGCATTCAGGAGCAGGCCGTCAGCGCCCGAACCCCTGGGGATCGGTCGCGGCGGACAGGTCGAGACGACGGGAACGAGGGCCGGGACCAGTCCCGACACCTCCCCGAAGCCACGACCCCACGACGAAACGGAATGCCACTCGATGCCGTGATGCGACCACGCCCGAACCGCCTCGCACAGCGCGATCGCGCCGCCTTGGCAGACTCGAACACAGGCCCACACCAGACACCAGAGCTGGCTCCAGTCCCGTCGCGCTCCGTGTGCGGATGAACGTTGTTCCACTCTCATCGGCGAACCATAACCGAATGGAATCATCAACCCGGAAAGCCGCCGGTCGGGCGTCGCTGCGCCACGGCCTCAACCGCTGCCGCGATACCGAACCCCTTTGCGGGGAACAAGTTGCGGGAATGTGGTGGAAGAGGTTGTGGCGCGGGAACCCGGCCGGTGCGGACTTTCGTACCCTCTCTCCCCGAGTGCCGGTCACCGGGCCGTCGGAAAGTCCGCCGGATTGGTGAGTATCAACACAAAGGGAAGGACGGACGGCACTTGCGCCGTTCGTCCGGAATCGTTTGCACGTCGGACGAAATGTCGCGGCGTACGAATGCAATATCGTGCGGGAGGGGGCGGGCGTCAACCGAGGGGGGAGGAAGTCGATGGGGTGGGGATGTACCGTGATGCGGGCGAGGGATAGGATGGGCTCGCAGGGGTTTGACGAACGTTGTGGGAGCCGGGACATGATTGAGTCCATCGAGATCACGAACTTCAAGAGCATTAGGCACGAGAAGATCGATCTCGAGCGGCTGACGGTTTTCGTGGGGGCGAACGCGAGTGGAAAGACGAGCGTTCTGGAGGCGATTGAAGCGGGCGTCGAATTGTCTCACCTGCCGGATTCACAAACCCCACGAATTTTCTCCGAAAAGGATTGGGCCGATTCCCGGTACACTGTCGGTGGTGAAGGACGTATGTCCTTCGTTGTCCGGCTTGGTGATGGACAGCAAATATCTGTATCTGTTAAATCCGCAAGCACTACGGACGCTACCGGAGACGACCATCCAGAGTTGAGTATGTTTGGAGTTGGTTCGGTCCGCGTTGAAGGAAGAGCCGTCTGGTCGAGAAGTCGTGGAGACTCGTTGCGGCGACTTCAGTTGAGTCCTAAAGAAATGGCTTTGGCAAGCTACGCGGAAGCGAGTTCTCCCGTAATGTCGGTCACGGGACTCGGCTTTGCTTCGTACTTGGCGCAGATTGCGCTAAATGATCCTGATCGGTTTGAAGAGATCGGCAGCGAGCTTCGCCGGCTAATACCGCATTTCCTGCGAGTCCGGTTTACCCGTGTACCCGTTCTGATCACTGAAACTGAAATCCTGCGGATTGGTGACGAGAGGATTCCACGAACGCTAGAGAAGTCGTATCCGGGTAACTTCATGTTGTTTGACTTCGTCAACGCTAAGGATGTTTCGGCGCATCTGGTTAGTGAAGGGACTCTGATCCTTTTGGGATTACTGACCCAGATATTGGCCCCGGATCGTCCTCGAGTCCTCCTCCTCGACGACATCGATCGCGGTCTGCATCCGCTCGCCCAGCGGCAGTTGATCGAGGCCTTGCGCCGGTTCATGGAGCGGTTCCCCGATTTGCAGATTATCGCCACGTCGCACTCCCCGTACCTGCTGGACTGTCTGCATCACAATGAGGTGCGGCTGATGTCGCTTGACGCGGAGGGCTATTCGACGTGCAAGATGCTGAGTCAGCATCCGGACTTCGAGCAATGGCGGGATGAGATGGCCCCCGGTGAGATGTGGAGCCTGTTCGGCGAGAAATGGCTGGCCGAAGGAGCGCCGGCCCAGTGACTCGGCAATTCGTGGTGGTTTACGAAGCGGACGCCGACTTCCGAACCGCAACGGAACTGGCGGACCGGGTGTTGTCGGAACGGATCGATTGGCTAGAAGCCGAGTTGCTCGATTCGCAACGCATATGGGTCGGCGCGACCGCGTCCGGAAGACTGCTCGCTTGGAAGTATTTGCCTGAACTGGCACGCGAGGCGGGATTCGCCGTGCGCGGACATTTCAACAACGAGACGGGGGCGGCGGACGCCAAGGCGGCACGGCGGGCCATCGAGTACATCCGGAACACGCTGCCGGAAGTCTCGGCATTGGTTTTGATTCGGGACTCGGACAACGATCTCCGGCGGCGAAAGGGATTGAATCAGGCACGCGATGCGGACAGGTCCGGACTGCCGATCGTGCTGGGGTTGGCGATTCACGAACGAGAGAGTTGGGTGCTCTCCGGGTTTGTCGCTGAGGCAAAGAACGACACCGAGTTGGAGCGTTTGCGTGAGGCGTGCGTGGAACTCGGTTTCGATCCGACGACAACGCCCCATGAACTCACTGCGACGAAGGACGATCAAGCGAAACGCAGCCCGAAACGTGTCTTGAGGAAGCTTTCGGGTGATGATCGCGATCGCGAGCGTCGCTGTTGGGTTGAAGCGTCGCTGGAGCAGCTTCGAGAAAACGGCGGACGGAATGGTTTGGCCGAATTCCTCAAAGAAATCGAAACGAAGCTGGTCCCTCTACTGACGGGGCGAACGGGCACCGACGGGTGACAGGCATTGCTCTCGTCAGGGGGTGTCAGGCTTGGCGGCCCCCTAGCCCCATTCGTGTCCACAACCACATCGTCAGTCCCCACTCCGCCGCGACTGCCGCCAGCGCATAGGGCAGCGGCACACCGAAGGTCACCGCTCCCATCGCCGCGCCGCCGTAGTAGGCCAGTGGGCCGCCGATCACGCCGAACAGCACGGCCCACAGGGGGGATTTGGCCAGCCAATCGAGGGCTGCCACGCACAACAGGCCGAAGTTCCACCACAGGGCCACGATCCAGACGGGGGGGAGCCAACCTCCGGCGATGGGGGAGGCGAAGACCAGCACGCCGGTCCACATCAGCACGGCGTCGGCGAGCAGGCCCCAAATCGAAGCCCATGCGGCGGTGCGGAGCAGTTCCGCACGGCGGGAAAACAACGCGAGGTGGACTGCGGTGCTGATGGCGACCGAGGCCGCGCCGAAGCCACCGATCCCCAGCGTCGGTTCCTTCACACAGGCGAGCCAGCCGACGTGATACAGGACCAGCCCGAGGAAAATCGTCCCCGGAGTCGGGCCGTTGGCAGCAGGCTCTTCGGAAGGGTCGGCGGGGGCGGGCATGGTCATGTTCGAATATCCAAGGCCGCTTTAACGCGTGCGACCGCGCCTTCGAGGGTGGGGAGTTGGCCGAAGCCGATGCGGGCCAACCAACCACCTGCTTTCCAGCGGTTGTAGACCTCACGGCCATTCACTTCGATGCGGAA
>JBIKMW010000214.1:0-2621 GCA_044359065.1 Planctomycetales bacterium
GTCGTACCGCGTGCGGTTGCAGTTGGGGTCCGGTCGCCTCGAACGCTTCGCGCAGTTGTACCTGCCGGGTCGCAACCGGTTGATGGGAGTGATGAACGGCTGGCTCGACTTGCAGGGGGCGGGGATGAACTCCCAGCGGCTGACCGGTCGTGGCAAGCTGGTGATCAGCCCGGCAGCGCTGTACGAGTTGCCCGTCGTCGTGGCGATCTTCCGGGCCGCGCTGTCGGGAGCGCCGGACAACACGGCGTTCCGCACGGCGCTGTTCGACTTCGACGTGGGGGGTGGGCAGTTCCAGTTTCGCAAGATCGACCTGATCGGCGACACGATGAGTCTGCGCGGACGGGGCTATGTCCGCTTCGACGGACCGCTGGCGCTAGACTTCTTCTCGACGGCCGGTCGCAACCAGGTCCCCATTCCGTTCCTGCGGGACGTGCTGCGCGAGAGCACCGCGGGGCTGTGGGGGGTCACGGTGCGGGGCTCGCTGCAAAACCCGGTGGCGGACGTGCAGGCGGCGCCGCGACTGAACGACGCGCTGCGGCAGTTCCTCGGCGGCTTCGGCGGCCCGATGGCCGGCTCCGCCGCCCCGACGGGCCGACGGTAGCGCTGGGCCGTCGCGATGTCTGTGCAATGCACGCCCGTGTCGCCAAAACGCCACGGATGAGGCATTCTCCGCATTCTTCGGGAATTTCCCCTGACGCAATGGCGTTGCACTCCCGGCGACCTACGTTTGATTTGTGAAGGCTCGCCATCACCCCCGATGCGGCCTCGGTCGCCCGAGTCTTCACGCTGCTCCCTCGAAACGGCCTCCCGCAAGGGACTTGCCGTCCCTCCCCGCGACCGCGACGGACCTCCCGCCGAACCGTCCCCGCCCTCTCTCGCGAAACATGATGAACCGCGCACCCGCGAAGTCCTGGCGACTTCCGGCCGGAGGACTCGCGCACTGTCGGAACTCTTGATTCACACCTTGAAATTCGCACCCAGAGTTTTGCGTAAAGGAAGCGTGTCATGCCGCGCCGCGCCCAAAGTTCCGGAGCCTGCGCTCCGCGGGCCGTCACCCACTGCGACGGTCGTCGTTCGGCGGTGTTGTTGGCGGCCCTGGCCGTGTGCGTCGGGTGGACCGGCCACGCCCCCGCCGAGGAGGGATCGTCAACGATCACCCGCGTGGAGGAGGATTGGCGAATCGTCGTCGATCAGCCCGATCTGGAAACGACCTCGCCGCAGATCACGGTCGTCTGTTCGCCCGACGGCGACCTCGTCGGTCCGTATGCGGTGTTCGAGTTGAACTATCAGAATCTACCCGAATTCGCGGCAGGGGGCCTGCAACTGCAATCGTGGGTCAACGACCAATCGGTGCGTGTCGTGCCGCACGAACGGGTCAATTCGCTGGCGACCCCCGGCGAGGAACTCACGTTCACGATGTCCCTGGCCACCGTGGACGGCGACCTGGTGATGAGCGTCACCAACGGCCAGTCGACAACGTGGGGCGCGTTCGGCCAAGGGAACTCGCTCTCCCTGCGAGACAGTTTCGGCGTCTCCGACCTGAACGCCTACACCAGCGCCGCGTCCCTCAAGTATTCCAAGCCGGGCTTCGGCGGCAACCGCGTCCGCGAGCTGACGCTCGTCGAAGTTCGGTATTACTCGGGCGAACAACTCGTGCGCACCGACGACACACCGCGCCCCGCGGAAGCCCTGTCCGGAAACTGATCCACCCGCTGTCGGTCACGATCGCCACCGGTTGCGTACCTTCACCTCAGAGTGTTCATCATGATTCCGATCCATCCTTCCCGAGGGGCTGTCCGCCGATCGCGGGGGAGTGTTCGCTCTCCCGCGACCGCGACACCGCATGAAGAACGCCGCCGAGGGTCCATCCTCGTGCTGGCCACCTGCTGCATCATGGCGGTGCTGGCGTTCACGGCCTTCTCCGTCGACATCGGCATCATCACCTTGACCCGTTCCGGGCTGCAGAACGCCAGCGACGCCGCCGCCCTGGCGGGTGCGCTCGAGATGTATGACGGCCTCATGGGGGGCGTGCCCCCCGCCCAGATCGAGTCGCTCGTCGGCACCGCCGCCGTGGCTGTCGCGGCGGGCAATCCCCACTTTGGGGAAGAGTCGACGTTCGTGTCTCCCACTACCGACATGCAACTCGGGCGGCGGACCTACAACTCCGCGACGGCCACCTGGGATATCGCCTGGGGTGCGTCGCCTTACGACGTCGTCTCGGTGGTGGCTCGACGGGACGGCTCATCCGCTTCGCAATCGAAGTTGCCGTTGTTCTTCGCCAAGGCGATCGGTCAAAACGACGCGCAGATTCAAGCCGCCTCCACCGCGGCTCTCATCCAGGCGGTGGGAGTGCGGGTCGATCCCTCCAGTACCCTGACCAGCGGCATCCTCCCCATTGCCTATGACGAACCGAGTTGGAACGCGCTGCTGGCGGGATCTGGAAACGACGAATTCGCTTACAGTTCGCAATACGGGACGGTTTCGTGCGGTTCGGACGGCGTGAAGGAAATCGACCTGTATCCCTACGGGAACCAGGCCCTCACACCCGGTAACCGGGGGACGGTCAAGATCGGCGTTGCCAACAACAGCACCGCCGAACTGCAACGCCAAATCCTGTACGG
>JBIKMW010000154.1:0-12090 GCA_044359065.1 Planctomycetales bacterium
GCACGCAAACGCTTCAACGTGCGGCAGGGTTGGCGACCGGAACTGGACACACTCCCGAGACGGTTCCTGACGAAGGGGCTGCCGGATGGCGCCGGTCAAGGAGCGACGTTGACGGAGGCGCGACTGGGGGCGCTGGTTCGCGAGTACAACCGGCTGCGCGGATGGAGTCCGGAGGGATGGCCGCCGCAACCGGAGCGTGATGGCAGCGGGAGTTCCGCGGAGCCGTGATCGGAGTCGGTAGAAGCCGTTTCAAAACCCGGTTGCCGGCACGAGAACCTCGACAGGGGGTCAACGCGGATCTGCCCGGCAAAGGGTTTTGAAACCACTTCTAGCCAGACCGGCATATTCCGGGATTTGCTCAGCGCACCGCCCGTCCTTCGCGAAACACCAGGGTCGGCGATGAGCCATACCACAAGCGTGTCAGCGACGGCACTTCGATTGCGGATTCGATCACGCCCCGCGCCACCAGTTCGGTAGCAATCTCCGGCAAGTGCGCGTCGAGATACTCGAGCAGTACGCGATCGCGATCCGGTCGCCAGGCATACCGGGGCAGTTCGTTCACAACCGCGCGCGGGTCGTCGCGCCGCACCAGCAGCCGATACAGCGCGATCGTCCCTCCCGTGCGCTGCGATCCGGCGTAGCAGTGCACCAGAACGGGGCGGCCCGCCTCCTTCGCACGGACAATGGCCGTCACCGCGCGGGCATATTCGCGCCAATCGCCGGTGCCGTCCCCCACAAGCGGGCATTTGTGCAGTTCGACCCCCAGGCGTTCCAACACCGCCCGCTCGAACGGTTGCTCGGCGTTCTCGGGATCGTCCCCCATCAGGTCCACGACCACGCGAATGTCGTGCTCCCGCAATTGCCGCTCGACGACATGCCGCGACAACTGACCGCTGCGGTACACCAACCCCGGTTCGACCACGCCCCAGCGCTTGGCGACGAACCGGTCGCGCAGCACCTTGGTCCACACCAGCGCCGCCGACCCCGCGATCGCCGCCAGCGCGACGGCGAACCAGCCACGCCGTCGCCAACGGGTGGCCGATGTCGGCAACGTGTTCGAAGGTGTGGATTCGCGGTTTGCCGCCATGTTCGCATCCGTGCGTGGAACGGCCGGGGGAAGTCGCCCCTCCGGCGACCGACAATCTACGCCGGTTTCGCGTCCCGGTTCCAGACCAAGCCGCGACATCGCGGTCTTCGACAGGGGGCCGTGGGGGCGCAAACCCCGGATGGCAAACCGGGGTTCGCTTGGGGAGTGTCCGGCAATCGCCGCTGGCGGTGGTTGAGTCTGGAGTTGCGTGAAATGCTTGGCCCGGTTTTGCGGGACAAGCATGGAACCCAAAAATTCTCTCGCCCCCGTCCAGAGGTGAGAAATGCCCTCCGCCGACGATCGTGGTCACACCCGCTCCGGGAGAAGCGGGGTTTCGTCCTCCCCGCCCCCCCCGGATGGCGCTATACTGACAAACGGCGGGGTGCGCCCGATGGCGCCCCCCCGCGTTCCCTCGCCGGAGACCGGACATGCGCGGATGGCTGATCGGATGCGTCGGACTGACCGTGCTCGTCGGCGCACTTGGCGGACCGCCACCGGTCGCCCATGCAGGGCGACTCGATCCGAAGATCAAGCGCGATGTCGAGCGTGCCCTCGACTGGCTGGCTCACGAGCAGCGGCGGCAGGGCTATTGGGAGGCGAACGGCGGGCAATATCGCGTCGCCATGACCGCGCTGGCCGGCAACGCGCTGTTGTGCGAGGGATCGACCACCACCCGCGGGAAGTACTCCCGCAACATCCGCATGGCGGTCGACTATCTGCTGGAAATGTCGCAGACCAACGGGTTGATCGGCTACAAAAACGACTACCACTACACGTACGGCCACGGCTTCTCGATGCTGTTCCTCTCGCAGGTGTTCGGCGAAGAGGAGGACGAGGAACGGCGGACGCAGTTGAAGCAGGCGTTGGTCAAGGCGGTGCAGTTTTGCGGTTCGGCCCAAACAACCGCCGGGGGTTGGGGCTACGTTTCCGCGAAGGACGGCAACGACTTCGACGAGGGGTCGACCTGCGTGACGCAGGTGCAGGGGTTGCGGGCCTGTCGCAACGCGGGGATTCCGGTTCCCAAGGAAATGGTCGACCGGGCGGTGGAGTACATCCGGAAATGCACCACCCCCGAGGGGGGCGTCCAGTACAGCATCAAGGGGGGAGGACCGCGGCCGCCAATCACGGCGGCGGCCATCGCCTGCCTCTTCAACGCGGGGGAGTACGAGACCGATTTCCAGAAGAAGCTGCTGAAGTACTGCAAGGACAACCTGTCCCCCGGCGGCGAGGACAACCGCAGCTTCGGGCATTGGCATTACGCGCACTATTATTACGCGCAAGTCATGTACCGGATCGGCGGCGAGGAGTGGAAGACGTACTCGAACACCATCGCCAAGACGATCCTGCGGAAGCAATCCGCCGACGGAAGCTGGAAGGAAGGGCACGTCGGGCCGGTCTACACCACCGCGATGAACGCCACGATCCTGCAATTGGAGAACGGCTTTCTGCCGATTTACCAGCGGTGAGGAATCCCGCGCTCCGGCCGGCGGAGGAGCGGTCCGCGCCGCGTTCGATTTTGCATCCGCGCGGGCGAGGGGCTACAGTCGTGCCGTCGCACGCGGAATGCCGACCGGTCCACGCCGCCCCGTACACTCCAGCCATTTCATGCCCCCCCCGACCAACCCCGACCCTTCGGACGCGGCGCCGAGCGTGCCCGGAATCGACGATCTCGTCGACCGGATGTTGGGGGACTTTCGTTTGATCCGTCGCCTCGGCAAGGGGGGAATGGCGGAGGTCTACCTGGCCGAGCAGACCTCGCTGAGGCGGCAGGTGGCGGTCAAAATCCTGCGTCCCGAGGTGAAAGGGGACGGCGATCTGTCCCTGAAACGCTTCAAGGCGGAGGCCTTGGCGGCGGCCAACCTCAACCACCCGAACATCGTGCAGGTGTACATGATCGGGGAGCAGGAGGGGATCCATTACATCGCGCAGGAATTCGTGCAGGGGGTCAACCTCAAGGAGTATCTCAACCGCAAGGGACCGCCCGACGCGCAGTTGGCGCTGCATCTGATGAAACAGGTCTCGCTGGCCCTGGGCGTCGCCGAGCAGGCCGGCATCGTGCATCGGGACATCAAGCCCGAAAACATCATGATGACGCGGCGGGCCGAGGTGAAAGTCGCCGACTTCGGACTCGCACAGCTCACGATGGGGGGGCAGCGCCTGAACCTGACGCAGTCGGGCATGACGATGGGAACCCCCCTGTACATGAGTCCCGAGCAGGTAAGCGGGCAAGCGGTCGATCATCGGAGCGACCTGTACTCGCTCGGCGTGACGTTCTACCACTTGCTGTCGGGGACCCCCCCGTTTCGAGGGGAGACGGCGTTGTCGGTCGCGGTGCAGCATTTGCGAGAGCAGGCGCCGCCGCTGCAGGACGCACGGCCCGATCTGCCGGCGGGATTGTGCGATCTGATCCGCCACTTGATGGCCAAGGCTCCCGACGAACGACCGGCCAACGCGCAAACGGTACTCAAGGAAATCAAGCGGATCGGGTCGTCGAAGCCCACTGGCGACGAGGCCGCCCGGCCCAATAACCCGTCGCTCAACTTGTCGGTCGCCGCCGTGCTGGCGGAGGATGTCGACGAGATGCGCGGGGTCGCCGCCCCCAAACCGGACACGCAGGTCTCGCGGACAATGCAGACCGTCATCGCCCATGCGGACCGACGTATGTCGGCCCACGTGGTGCCGATGGTAGTGGCGACGCTGTTGGCGGGGGCGGCTGCGGCCGCCGTCGGCTGGGTGGCTCGTCCGAAGTACTCGATCAGTCTGCCAGCGACCGCGCCCGCCCAAGCGACGGACGCGCCGGCCAGTCCAGCCGCGCCGTCGTGACGAGTTCGGGGAACCGCCCCTCCGACCAACGCGAGGTGTGTGGCTCTGCCGGTACCTCCGGCCTCGGCAGCCAGGAATCGGCGTCCGTCAGTACCGGTAGCCGCCGCCCGCCCGTGCGGAGTCCGCGGTGCGGACGAGCGGTTCCCGCACGGGAGTGGCGGAGATCTCTTCGTCCCCCTTCACGACCCGCCACACCGTGCGGTTCGGATACCGGGCGGCGAGGGCGGCGTCCGACTCGGGACTGACCGACCGCGCCCAGACGTACCTCGCGTGGTCGATGTCGGCCCGGTTGTAGACCCATTCGTCGTGCGGCGAGTGATTGGGCAGGTAGTCCACAAACAGCAGATGCTCGCCCGGACGTGTGGCTTCGATGTTGGCCACCAACTTGGAGCGCGGAGTCAACTTCTCGAACGGCGAGAAGAAGCTGCCGACATACCCGAACACTCCCCCCAGCAGGCAGACCGCCGCACAACACGTGGCGAGGTCGCGACCGGGCAGCATGCGCCGCCGATTCGCCACTCGGAGCATGCGCACACCCGTCACCCCGATGTACAGCGTCAGCGCATACAACCCCGCCAGGTAGTGGGCGTGCAGGTAAATCGTTTGCGACATGACCAACAATGACAGGCCGACCGTCCCGAGCGCGAACATCAGCCACCGTCCACGCGGTACGAACACCAACATGCCCCACGGCACCGCCAGCGTCGCTCCGATGTAGAACCGGAAGAACAGCCAGATCTTCGTGAGGTACGACGTGTTGAAGCCGAACAGGTCGTTCTTCTGCTCCCAACGCATTCGCTCCCAGCCGATCCAGTACGCGCGGAGCGCGTCGTGACGATAGGCGGGTTCGGGCTTGGGGGCCTGCGAAAGAAACGTGGGTACGCTCGCGTACTGTTTGTCGTGTTCGATGTACGGGAGTTTCCACCACGCTCCCGTGACAGCCTCGTTGTAGGACGCCATGACGAGGGCGAGCGGGGTCACGACGACCAACATCGGCACCCCCAACCGTGCGGCGGCCGTCGAAAGCCCAATCCGTCCGGACCGCCATTCGTGCAATAGGAGCAGCGCCAACGGAAACGACCCGACCAAACCTTCGAAGGGACGGCTGTTGGCCAGCACTCCCCAGCCAAGTGCCATCGCGAAGCCGGCGGAGGCTCGCGGCTGGTCGACAAACCGTTTGAGGCCGCCGAACAGGAGTGCTCCGCCGAAGGCCGCCACCGCGCCACCCCAGTAGCTTTGGCCCCAGCCGCCGGTGGCGAGTTTGCAGGCGGCCAGCAGTCCCCCCAAAAACGCCCACCGCAAGGGGACCCAGCTTTGCAGCATCCAACAGCACGCCCCGCTGGCCAACGCCGCGCTCAGCCACACACCGACGATCGGCTCGCCGGTCAGCCACTGCCCGACCGCCAGCGCGACGCCCTGACCGGGGGGGTACTTCGCCTGATAGGAGGGCTGCACCAGGATGTGCATGCTCTCGAAGTGCCGCCAAAACGGGTGGACCGGATTGGTCATGCGCCCGTGAACAAACGTGTCGGCCTGCAGCAGGTAACCCCACTCGTCGTGCGTGCCGGGGTTGTGGATGCCGTCCCGCGTCCCCACCAGCGCGGCCAGGAGCAGCGCAACGAATGTGACGATCCCGATCGCCATCCAACGCGGGGAAGCGAAACGGCGACCGAACCGCGCGCCAAGACGCTCACCCGCGCGGACCAAGCGCCAACCGCCGAAGAGGCAGAACAGCGCACCGGCGACCATCAGAACGATTTCGTGATGCGTGCGCATCGGGGCGACATCCTTGTCGACCACGAACCGGGCGCGGCGCGATCCCTGCCGCGCGCGGTCCGCCAAGTCCCGTGAGGCGGCATGATACGCGCCGCGACCGGCGACACAAGATGAATCCCGCCAGCGGCTTAAGGCTGGGGGGTGCGCGACGGACTCTGCAGGATCGTCGGGTGTTCAGGTGGGACTCTGGTTGCGAAGTCCTTGGCAAGGATGACCGCAAGTTCAAGGGAGCCAACGGATGGCGACGAATCGACGCAGTCTGGGTGCCGTGCGAGCAGAGGGAGCATCGAAGTCGTCGACAGGTACCGCACGCGGGCGGTGGCCGAGTTGCGGCAGATGACCTACGGCGAGACGGGGCATTCGGATGCCACGGTTATCCGTCCTGGGGAGGTGGCGGGCAATATGAATGAAGACGCTGGAGGCCACCGTTCCGTGAAGATCGGGAATTCTTCGGCAAAGCGGGATTAACTTCGTTGTTCCCGGTTCGCCACGACGTTCCAGCCACTCGACGCGCGAGCGTGTTCCGCGCGCATGGTTGGGCGGTTGGGGCTATCGGGAAAGTTTGAGTGGGTATGTACGTCGTGGCGAAGCGTCGAGGATTCACCCTGATCGAGTTGTTGGTCGTGATCGCGATCATCGCGATTCTGATCGCCCTCTTGTTGCCAGCGGTGCAACAGGCCCGGGAAGCGGCGCGCCGCACTCAGTGCAAGAACAACGTCAAGCAAATCGGCTTGGCCCTGCACAACTACCACGACAATTTTCTCGTCTTTCCGCCGGGTGCGGTCGTCAACACGTCCAACACGGCCGCCCCGTACCAGGGCTGGGGTTGGAACCTGATGATTCTTCCGTTCATGGATCAGGCTCCCCTGTACAACAAATACAACTTCAGCTCCACGCTGCAAGCCTCCGCCGTCGCGGCGGGACCCTCCACAGCCGTGATCGGCGCGTTGCGCTGCCCATCGGACACCGGCATTTCGGTGATCCAGAACTTTGACGTCGCCGCCACCTGCAACGCGACCGCCACCACGGTCATTCAAGGTTTGGTCTCCCGCTCGAACTATCCGGGCGTCGTCGGTTGGTGGAACAACGCGGGGACCGCGACCGGCCTGGCAACCGGCGTATTGCCGACGACGACTGCCTATCGCGGAATCTTCGGCATCAACTCGCGTGTCGGTATCCGCGACATGACCGACGGCACAACCAACTCCATCGTCGTCGGCGAGCGGTATACGCCCAGCGCCACTGGCCAAACCACGGTCCTTCAACCGGTCGGCCATTGCACGTGGGCGGGGGCCAGCGGCGGGGGCGACATCGCCTCGGCCGCCACGATCCTCGGCGACACGGCCGCCACAGTCGTTGGCGGAAACGCCGCCACGACGCCATTCGCTCCCGCCTCCTACGGGATCAACGGAAACAGCGGCACGGTCCAGCGCGGTCAGACTTCCGGATTCGGCTCGCTGCACGTCGGCGGATGTCACTTCCTGATCGGCGACGGCACCGTTCGCTTCATCAGCGAGAACATTGACACCACCCTCTATCGCAACCTCGGCACCGTCAACGACGGCGCAGTTGTCGGCGATTTCTAGGCGTCGGCCGTTTCCCAAAAACTGTCCATTGCCGGGGTCGTGGCGTTCGCGCCACGGCCCCGATTCCGTTTTGGAAGACGCGAAGGACCGCCAATCGATTCTGGCCTCGATCCACGGGGATGCTCGTACGTTGGCAGCGCCGCGACAAACCCTTTGCTCATCC
The DNA here is from genome assembly GCA_044359065.1 of Planctomycetales bacterium. Classification (GTDB taxonomy): domain Bacteria; phylum Planctomycetota; class Planctomycetia; order Planctomycetales; family Planctomycetaceae; genus JAIXZD01. The sequence continues at coordinate 7,436 of JBIKMW010000154.1, forward strand.
CGTCGGTCTCCTATTGGATGGGACGAGCTGGTCCGCACGACAGACCGCTCGGGATTGCCGAGCCGGACAGAGGCTCCGGGCTGACCCGATCCGGCGGATTCGCGCCACACGCCGACTCCTCACGCGCCGTTCGACACCCCTTCGCCGGAGGAGTAGGATCGACGATCTCGCGGGCTTCCCCGGTTCCGCGAGCCCCTCTTTTCGCTCGTCTCCAGTCCCGATCCCGTCGCGCGGTTTTGCCGCGCGACCTGTCGAAAGTCGCGCTGCCGTGTCGTGGACCTCGCTCCTCTTGGTGATCTATTGCTGCCTGGTGGCGGTTTGCTCGCTGTTTGGCGGTTGGCTGCCGGGCTTGGTGCGTTTGACGCACACGCGGATGCAGCGACTGCTGAGTTTCGTCGGCGGATTGATCCTGGGAGTGGGGGTACTGCATTTGGTGCCGCACGCCTCCGGCACGCTCCGCTCCCTCGACCTCACCATGCGCTGGGTCGTCGGCGGCATCTTGACCACATTCTTCCTGATCCGGGCGTTCCACGCCCATAGCCACGGGACTGTCGACGATTTCGCACCCTCAACTCCCGAGGGTTGCGGGCACGATCATGACCACGGACATGATCATGATCACGGGCACGACCACGCTCCTGTCCCGGCCGCGCCGGGCTTGGTCCAACTGACGCTGGGTACTCCACAAGAGGCGAAGACCGGCGGTTGTGGAGGGGGAGGTTGCAGCGAAACGGGTGGCTGCGGGTCGAAACCAGCGGCGGTCGGCGGTGGCCCCGTCGCACCCGCGCACAGCCACGCGCACGGACATGCTCATGGACACGCCCACACGCTACCGTCCGGTCGCTGGAACTGGCTGGGGCTCGCGCTGGGGCTGACGCTGCACACGTTGATCGACGGACTGGCACTGGCGGCCAGCGTCGTCGCAGAGGCGCGACACCTTCCGGGGACTCAAGGCCTGTTCGGTTTGGGGACGTTCCTGGCGATCGCGCTGCACAAGCCGCTGGACAGCCTGTCGATCACCAGCCTGATGACGGCAGGGGGTTGGTCGCCGCGCCTGCGTGGCTGGGTGAATTTGGGCTACGCGTTGATGTGTCCGCTGGGGGCGATGATCTTCTTCTTCGGGGTCAGCCAAACAACCGATTTGCAGGACTATTTCGTGGGGATTTCGATCGCGTTCGCGGGGGGCGTGTTCATCTGCATCGCCGCCGCCGACCTGCTGCCGGAAATCGAGATGCACGACCACAATCGATTGGAGTTGTCGCTGCTCATCGTGTTCGGAGTGTTCGTGGCGTACGGCATCGGGTTCCTCGAACCCAGCCACGCGGGACATCACCACGGGCACAGCCACTGAGAGATGCTCCGAAGGTTTGGGTCGGGACGCCAATTGCTGAACGTATGGCACATTCCCGCCACCAGGGATTGGGCGACACCAGCTTTTCGGAGAGCCTACGATTGCCGGAAGTCAGGCGTAGGCCTTCTCCCGTAAGCCCTCGTGATTTGCCCCCCCGTCCGGCTCGTTTGACCGCTTCCGAGGCTTGCTGGTCGGCGGGACCGTCGCCAACCAGCAAACCCGTCCAGCTGTCCTTGATTCGGACGCATGCTTGGATGCGCGATACTCACACCTGGCGAACAAGCATCAACATTCAGTGAACCCCAACGACTCAACTTCCTTCACGAGTCTCTGAACCGTTGCTCGGCAGTCCAGGTCGAAATCGATGCGGATTCGCGAATTCATCAAGCAGACCGAGCCTTCGATGCGTCGGACAAACAGGAGTATCACGCCACTGTCGCTCTCCTCGTCAAATACCCGAGTCGCTCCTCTCGGGAGCGAGCGCATAAACCATGCGAGCAGCTCATCGTTGTCATGGTTTTGTTCCGAGTGAAGTTCGACGCATCCCCGGTTTTCAAACGACTCGAAAAAACGAAAATCGGATCTCTGGACATACTCGCCATTCCGCGTCACAAGCCGGCGCCAGTGGAGCAAGTCTTCAAATCCATCCGGTAGCAGGTAGGGGCAGTTGTCCTGTCGTGGTAGCGCGTGAATTACCGAAGGGGTATCCGGATGGACGACGAGAATGTCGCCATCAATGGAGCGGCCAATCGGCACGAGTTGATCGGGGTCAAGGTTGCTCTCTGAAGGCGGGGAATCACTTCCATCCAACAATCTTCTTATCGATTCTCTGTATTGACGGAGTTCGTCAACGATCTGCCGAGGTGAAAGAATGATCAGAAAGCCGCAGTAGATGCCCATTCCAAACTTTTTGAGGTATGGGAAATACCCCTTAGGCGGCTTCGGCAAAACATCCTTCAACGGCAGGAAGTCGCTGGACGCAAGCGGGCAGATTCGCTTTGTCACCAGATACACCGTCCCAGGCATCTCAAATTCTCCCGAAAGTGTGATCTTTCCCGAGAAGAGACAACGCACGATAGGCGGTGACCAAACGAATCCCCCCGGACAGTGCGTCACCGCGAGGTGCGACTTGCGACGGACGAAGGTGCGGTGAACCGGGAGCCCGAACTGCTTGCGGCTCGATCGCCCCTTGATCAGGTCGTCCAGCGGATTTGCAGTCGTCTTGTGAAATACCGTGCAACCCAACATAAAGCGCGCACAGCGGTCACTTCCCCGGTAGTTCCCACACCGGGTGGTTCGGCGCGGACCCCTCCACCATCGCCGACACGTTCCGCGACATCAGCACCACCGCCGCGTGGTCGTCCGGGAACTTGTTGAGCAGGTTCCCCAGCACCAGCGCCGCCGAGCGGAAATGCCCCCCCTCGAATTGTCCGAGCGCCGTCTCGTACTCCGTCTTCAGCGCCTGCCAATCCGGCTGCGTCGGCGAGAACAACTCGTGCATCGCCACCGGCTGCTGGATGTTGACGACCCGCACGTCGCACAGCTTTCGTCCCGGAAAATTCGGCGGCAGTTGGGCCCAGGTCGAACCGGTCACAAGGGCGCGGGCGTGGAGGTATTTGGTTGCCCCCTGCACGCGACTGGCAAGGTTGACGGTGTGCCCGAGCGGACCGTATTTGAATTTCAGCCGCGAACCGGTGTTACCCGCACGGACCTGTCCGGTGTTGAGGCCGATCCCCACGTCCAGGGGCGTTTGCAGCACGTTCGCCCACCGCGCCGTCGCTTCCGGAAGCACGGTGAGCATTTCGAGCGCCGCGCGGCTGGCGCGCAGCGCGTGGTCGGGTTGCGGCTTCGGTGCCCCCCACATCGCCATCAGTTCGTCGCCGATGTAGTCAACCAGCGTCCCGCCGTGGTTCAACACGCACCGGGACAACGTTTCCATGAGGTCGTTGATCAGCTCGAACACCTGCGACGCGCTGAGCAGTTCGCTCGCGCGGCTGAAACCCCGGACATCGCAAAACAGGATCGTCACATCCGCCTCGCGCCCGCTCAGCAGCGAAGGGTCGCGCTCCATCTCCTCGGCGAGTTGCGGCGTGAAGAACATCTGGAACTTGGCCTTCAGTTCCGAGTTCTGCTGGTTCCGCGCCAACCGGGCCATACCCGCCGAAACGTCGCACGCGATCAGTTCGACGAGCATCGCTTCCAGCGGCGTGATCTCCCGCAACTTGCCGCCGCGAAGCAGTGGCCGGTCCGCATACAGCGCCCCCACGACCTCGTCCCGCTCGTCCAACAGCGGCACCGCGATGACGGCGTCGATCCCCTCGAGACTGGGCGCTGAATCGTTGTCGAACGCCCCCCCCTTGCCATTCCGCCAGAACGGCTTCTTCTGCGTCCGCATGCTCTCCAGCACGTTCGTGCTGGGGGTAAACCCCCCCGTACCCTGCGGATCGTCCGTTTCCATCGGCGTGTGCCACACACTGCCGTTCCAAAACAGCACTCGCGCGCGGCTGAAGCTCAGCAAATCGACCAGCGACCGAATGCCCGATTGGAACAGCGTTTTCCGGTCGGTCGCCGACTGCAACAGGCTGGTCGTCGTTTGAATCCCGCGGATCACCCCCTCCACGTCGGCGCTGGCGTCCAGCCGACGGAGGGCTTCCTGTTCGAGTGGTACCGCCGTCCAGCCGCGACGACCGGGCGAAATCGTCGCCGCGTTCAGGCTGTTGAGTTCCTCTTCGGACGGCCCTTCGTCCACGTGCGTCGACCGCGAGACGATCGGATGCACTTCGATGACGTGGCGGCCGACGGACAGGCTCACCGGCACCTTGACCCGTGTTTTCGCACCGGGGGCCAACGCATCGCCGGGGGTCAGCTTCAGTGCCACTTCCTTGTGCAGGTTGCGCACCTCGACCGACCCGTCGTCCATCGGCTCGATCTGCAACTGCTTGCGGCCGATGTAGATGTCCCACCACGAGGCGATCACCAGCCGCGCGCCGTTGTCGGTCACAGCGTACGGTGCCGCTTCGTCCTTCTGTTGCCGCCCGATCATCAGCGCCTTCTCGAAGTCACCTTCGAAGCACTGATTATTGTTCTCGAGGATCCGCAGGTGAAACTTCATCTCGACCGCGCGCCTGGAACTTGTGGCGATGGTAAACAAGCCGCTGCAACTCTTGTGGCGCCGGCGGATGGAACCATCCACCGCGCGCTTTCCGACAACACTTTGCCCCGAGGTCCGCATCCGACTGGATCGTCGCGTTCCCGCAACCCCAAAGGATACCGGCGTTTGTGGTCAAAGTCTCGCGAAATCGTC
>JBIKMW010000006.1:0-139455 GCA_044359065.1 Planctomycetales bacterium
CCACTGCTCCTCCGTGAGGGCATGCCGTTTCGACATCGCGGGTCGTCCTTGACCGGTCCGGTTGACGAAAGCCGGAATCATGCCGATTCCCGGCCCTTCCGCCAACCGCAATGTCCACACGGCCTAGGTGACACCCTGCACTTCGGAGTCTCCCTCAATCGAACAGATAGCTCACCGATTCGTTGCGGTGAATCCGCTTGATCGCCTCTCCCAACAGCGGTGCGACGCTCACGACGCGCAAATTGGGCAACGCCTGGGCCGCGGGGCTGAGGGGGATGCTGTTGGTCACCACAATCTCTTCGATCGGCGCGCCCCGCAGCAATTCGATCGCCCGTCCTGCGAACACCGCGTGACTGGCCCCGACGTAAATCTTCTTGGCCCCGAATCGATGCACCGTCTCGACAGCCCCCACGATCGAGCCCCCGGTGGTGATCATGTCATCGAACAACAGGGCTGTCTTGCCTTCGATGGGACCGCCGATGAGGTTCGCCTGTTTCGTCTCCGTCGCACTGGTGCGACGCTTGTCGACGATCGCGAGGCTGCCGTGCAGATGCTCGCAATGCTGCAAGGTCCGCTTGATGCTCCCTTCGTCGGGACTGACGATCACCAGATCCTCGGTCGGCAAGTTCAGGCCCAGGAAGTACTCGTCGAGAATCGGACAGCCATAGAGGTGATCCACGGGGAGGTCGAAGAATCCCTGGATCTGGGCGGCGTGCAAGTCCATCGTCAGCACGCGGTCGGCACCGGCCGTGGTGATGAGGTTGGCGACAAGTTTGGCGGTGATCGGCACCCGCCCCGAGTCCTTGCGGTCCTGCCGCGCGTAGCCGAAGTACGGCAGGACGGTGGTGATCCGCTCGGCGCTGGCCCGTTTGCAGGCGTCGATGAGGATCAGCAACTCCATCAGGTTTTCGTTGGCGGGCGGGCTGGTCGGCTGGATCAGGTACACGTCCCGGCCGCGGATGTTTTCCAGCAGTTTCACGCTGATTTCGCCGTCCGGAAAACTGGCGATATCGACCCGCCCCAGTTCCAGTCCGAGGTACTGCGCGATCTCCCGCGCGAGGTCCGGATGCGCGCGGCCGCCGATCAGCGTCAAATGTTCGTACATGGCCGGGAGTTGCCCTGCGGTGAATTGACGGGACGGGATTGCCGGACGGCGCGTGAAGGGCCACCGACCGAAGGCGCTCCCGGAGTATATCGGCGGTCGGTCCGATCCTCCCGTCCAACGCGTCGATCCGGAACAACCGCCGCATCCGCTCGGATCGAACAATCCGTTGCGGGAGGGAAATCCGATTCAACCCGCAAGGTCCCGTTCGCCGATACCGAGGGATGTCCGTCGTTGCGCGACCATTCACGTCCGGGCGTCCGTCTCGGGTAACCCGGTCTCGCCCAATTCCCCCACGACCCGCCCCACCCACTCCCGGTGATGCATGCCGCCGCTTCCGTGCGATACCTGCCACGCCGGGTGCTGTCGGGCGTTTGCCGTCCCGGTTTCCGGGGCGGACATCCTGCGGCTGGTGCGCGAAACCGAGCGTTCGCCGTGGGACTTCATCTGCCGCTGGGCCGATCTCGACGGCCGCATCGCCGGAAAGTTCGCCCCGACGTTCCACTTCGATGACGAACCGGCCACACCGTTCGTCGTCTGCCTCAGAACAGACGAAAGCGTCCAGTTCCCCGGCACCCGCAAGTGCGTGTTTCTTTCCGAACAAGCACCGGACGACGCGGCACCGACCACCGACCTCCCGGCCAGTTCCACGCTGCTTCCGGTGCTGGGGAGCCATCCGACCCGCGCATGGTGCTCGGTGCACAAGGATCGCCCCGGCACTTGTCGCGCGTTCCCCCTCACACTCAGCCCCGACCTGGACTTCGCGATCCTGAACGAAGTTCCGCCCAACGGTCGGGGAGACGGCAACCCGGCTTACGACCTGTGTCCGAGACCGTGGACGACGAGCGATATCGATCCGCTCGATCAGGTGCGGGACCTTGTCGTCGCGCGGTACGAGATGCAGTACTTCCATTCTCTGGCTCGAGCGTGGAACCGCAAGCCGGGTCCGTGGTCGCTGTTCCCCGAGTTCCTGAAGATCGTCTATTCGACGCGCGTTCAGGCAGGGACGGGGAGTACGCATCCGGCGGGCTTCCCGGTCGGACTTCCGGCAGCGGTTGATCCCGCGCCATCCGCCACGGCCGGGTCAAACAACGCACCGGCAACTCTGCCGTTTCCGGGGGGCGCCGCGGGCCGAAAATCGGCTTCGCGCAGAGCCGCCTGACAGGCCGAAGCTCGGTCCCACGTCGCAAGTCGGGGGGCGGCTCCGCCGAATCCCGTGAAGCGAGCTTACCGAGAGGCCGCGGCACGGGCCTCTCGCAACTCCCGCGCAAAATCGGCGGGGAGGGGCTTGCCCAAACCCTCGATCGCCTGCGCGGCCTTCTCGGCTCCCTCGAGTCGGTTCAGTTTCAGGCAAGCACGGCCACCGAGTTCGAACGCTTTGGACAAGTGCTGCCTGCGGGAGATCAGCGCGTCGCAGTCGGCGAGGGCGGCCTCGGGCCGGCTCAGTTCGAGCAGCAACTCCGCGCGGTTCAGCCGGGCCTCGGGGAGATCGGGGTTCGCAGCCACCACGGCGTCGAAGTCCGCAAGCGCCTGATCGACCCGTCCCAGATTCCACTGAATCACGCCGCGATCGTTGAGCCAGGTCGTGTAGGCCGTCGACCGGTTCAAGCCGGTTGCGGCGGTCGCCTTCACGGACGGAATCTCCAAGGCCTTGTTCACCCACACCAAAGCCTCTTCCTGGCGGTTGGCTTGGCGAAGATGAAGCACCACATTGCTGATCGCGCGGGGATTCTCCGGACGGTTGTGGGCCGCGTCCATCCAGAGTTCGAGCGGAGCGGCATACAGGGAGTTGCGCCGGACGGTGAGTCCTCCGAGCAACACGATCGCGCAACACGCCAGGCCGATGGCGACACCTGGCCACCGCCGCGCAACCAGAAACCGCAGGCCAACAACCACCAGACACACGACTCCCGCCAGCGGGAGGTACATCCGGTGCTCCGCCGCGACCTGCGTGGCCAACGGAATGATCGACGACGTGGGGCCGAGCAGTCCGAAGAACCACCAACCGGCGAACGCCCACCGTTGGCCCCGCAGCGTCCCCCACACCGTCGCGGCGGCCAGCGCGAGCAGGATCGCCAGTCGCGGCCCCCAGCGCCGCGGATCAGTGATCGTCACCATCCCCCAATCGAACGCCTGCCCGACGGGAACGAGTGCCAATCGCAGGTAGTCCGTCACGAACACAAACTGCGACACAAAGTATTCGCCGACCGGAACTCCGGTTCCCAAACCGGCGGTCCCGGCACGCCCACCGGAAAAAAAGAGCGTCCGTACCGCGTAAAGGAACACGATCACGAACGTGGCAACGTGCAGCCGCCCACGGCGACGCCACAAACCGCGCCAGTCCTTGGCCAAGAAAAAGCGGTCGAACGCGACGGCAAGGGGCGCGAACGCCACGGCAACCTCCTTCGTCGCCAACGACATCACGAACGCCACGAGCGCAGCACGCCGCCAATTGGAAGGTCGGGGCGAGCGGGTCGATCTTCCGAGCAGCAGCAAGGCCGTCAGAAAAAACAGGGCCATGATCGATTCGGCCCGCTGGACCACGTACACCACCGCTCCCGTTCCCAGCGGATGCACGCCCCATAAGGCCCCGGTCAACGTGCCCCATACGCCGGCCCCCGACCGCAGCCAATCGGGAGATGCCTCCGCCGAAAACAGAAACCTCGCCAACCGCGCCACCAGCACCGCGTTGATCGCGTGGATCAGGATGTTGACCACGTGATAGCCGAACGGATCGGCCCCCCCCCAGGCACGGTTGATCGCCAGGGAGAGATTAAGCAGCGGACGGTCCACGACCGTGGCCTGAGTCGCACCGAAGAAGATCGACACCCAGTCGGACAGATCCCGAATCGAAGCGTTGTCGACGATCGCGCCGCGGTCATCGAAGACAAACACGCCCCACACGCCATTGGCGTGGATTGCCGCGACGAAGATCGCGAGGAAAGCGTCCCGCGCGAAGTCCGTCCATGTCGTGGACGGGGCGAAGGGACGTTCGACCGGGGTGTCATCGGGGTCGTCGTTCGACATTTCGCCCCGCATGGCCCTTCGTCTCCCGCCGTCGCGCTGTACTCCTTTGTGCGTGCCTCTTCGTACGACGGACTTCCAGTCCGTTGAAACACGCGACGGACTGGAAGTCCGTCGTACTTTTCGATTCTCATTCCCCCGTGGCGAAGACCCAAGGTCGACGGCAAACCCTTCACGGAGATTTCACGGAGATCGTGTCTCCCGCTCGCCCAAACAAAACCATCCCCCAAAAAAAGCAACAAGCCTCGCCGCGAAACTCGCGGCGAGGCCAGATCTTTGAGGACGGTATTGTTCGGGAACTCGCTCGATGCGGCTGGTTCTGTTCCAACCGCGGCGAATTCGCGGGGTTCAACGACCGCTCTTCGCCACCGACACCCCTTGCGAGGCGATCGGAGCGGGGCGGGTCGCCGGAACGGGGGCCGCCACGCGGTTGCGGGCGATCCAGCCTTGGTGGGCGCGGACGGCCGTGGGGACCTTGTTGGCGGTCCGAATCTCTTCGTCTTCCAGCGCCGCCGGACGAACGGCGCGGTCGCGTTCCACGGGCACCCCTTCGTTCTCGAAGGTGCTGCGTTCCCGCAAGGAGGTGCGGGGCGAACCGCCTTGCTTGATCTCGTCGGCACCCGGTTCGGTGAGACCGTTCGGAGCCATCGGGGCTGCGGGAGCGGCCGGAGCCGGGGTCGGGGCGGGGGTCGGTCCGCGAGCGGTCGTGACCGGACGAGGACTGATGACCGTGGCCGTGCCCGTTCCGCTTCCTTGCAGAGTCGCGGCGGTCGCGTTCGTCGCGGGGAGCGGAGCAAACGCGGTGGCGGTTCCGGCCATGCCGGGATAACCCCAGGCGTACGCGGTCGTCGTCACGGGAACGGTCTTCATCACGGTGACCGGCTGTTGGACGGTGATCTGTTCGGCCACCATCCGCGTGGTGGAGACGGCCACCTTGCGGGTGGTCGTGTAGGGAACCACCTTCGCAGTTTGGTAGGCGACGGTCTTCGTGGTGGGAATCGCCACTTGCCGAGTCACCGGAATCTGTTGCGCGACGACATTGGGCACCCACTGACGTTGGGCGTACATCTTGGGCGTCACAGCCATCCGCGCGCTGTACATGTTGCGATTCATCCAACCCAACAGGTTGGGGCGGTTGTCGTACTCGCAGGGAGTGACTTGCGGGCGGCAGACGTAATTGGTCTGCCATTGGCCGCAATCCCGTTGCACCGTGCGGTACTCGGTGACGGTTTGGTATTCGACGCTGGGCACCTGGGCGGTGCGGTTTTCGTAGACGGTGCGGTATTCGGTGACCGGTTGGTCGACCATCGCCGTTTCGACGACCGGTCGTTGGACGGTCTGTTGGACGGGGCGGTATTCGACGGTGGGGACCTGCTGGTAGCTCACCTGGGGAATCGCGATCGGCTGCGGCGCGGGGGCGCACGCGACAGGCGGCGGCGGAGCGCAGCACGTGTTGAACGGGTTGCGGAAGATCGGCGAGGGGCCGCACGGCGACGGGCAGCAACACGGATCGCCGAAGAGTTGGGCGGAGGCCGTGTCCGCGTGGTTGACCGCGAGGGCCAGCACGGCCAGCGCCGTCAGGCGACGGACGGACAGCAAGGGCATGGGGTCGTTCCTGCGAGAAGAAGGTGGAGGGGGACCCGATCGAACACGCGGGAATCGGAGCGCGACACTCTTCCGGACGGGACCGGAACGTCGCGACATCAAATGGGGGCGCGTGGGAAAGGGACCGAGAGACGCCAGGCGGCGCCGCGGAACGGGAGGGAACCTCCGCGAATCCGACGGCCTGCGGGGAGAGCCCGGAAAAGGGCCGTTCCGCCTGACGGGGGGGAGAATTACCGGAATTCCAAAAACGGGTCAAGATTTTGTTTTCGCCAGCCGACAGCGGCCGACCGAGGGGGACGGTCGGGTGACAAGCCTTCAATACGTCGGCGGTTGCCATGCCGGCACCGCTTTGGCGGTAAGCACGCGAACAGCGGGCGACTCGGGAGTCTCCCGCGAATTCCTGGGAGTCGAGTGCCCACCGGCGGTCCCGAACGGGCACGCCGTTCAATCCTCCGCGCGCCGCAACACCATCGCCACGCAATGTCCGCCAAAACCCAGCGACGTTTTCAACACGGTCCGCAATGGCGTCTCCCGAGGGCGATCGCGCACCACGTCCAACGCGCACGCCGGGTCGAGTCGTTGCAAATTGGCGGTGGGGGGAACGATTCCCTCACGCAGCATCAGGCAAGACGCCACCAACTCGACGGCTCCGCACGCCCCCAGCAAGTGACCGATCGTCCCCTTCGCCGACCAACAGGGGATGCGGGAGGCCCGGTCTCCCAGCGCGGCGCGGATCGCGGCGGACTCGACCGGGTCGTTGGGGCGCGTCCCGGTCCCGTGCAGTGTGATGGCGTCGATGTCCCCCGGAGCACAGCCGGCGTGGAGCAGCGCGAGAGAAATCGCGCGGGCCAGCGGTTCCGGGTCCTCGGTCGAGCGCACCAGTCCACCCGCGTCGGATGTCGCGCCATATCCAGCGATTTCGGCCCACGGCCGCGCGCCCCGTGCCCGGGCCGTTTCCCAAGATTCGAGGACGACAAAACCCGCCCCCTCGCCGATCACGAATCCCCGGCGGTCCGCGTCGAACGGGCGCGCCCACCGCTCGACATCCCCGTCCCCCCGTGCCAGCACCCCCAGCCGACGGTACGACGCCAGCACGGCTGGATGGAGCGACGCGTCCGCCCCTCCCGCCAGTGCCGCCGTCCAACACCCATGCCGCACCAGGTCCGCCGCGTGCCCGATAGCGACCAGACCCGTGGCGCAGGCCGCGACGGGAGCGATCGCACCGGCCCCCAGTCCAAAGTCCGCCGCCAAACAGCGCGCGACAAGGCCCGGATCGAATTCGAAGGGGGCGGATGCGGGGCCACGGAATGTTTCGAGCACGGTGAGCAGGCCCCCCTTGCTCGTTCCGGCAACACATCCGAAGGAGGGGTCGACCGTGCCGTTCCGCCGCGGTGTCAATCCCGCCTCCCGCAGGGCCTCGCCTCCGGCGTCCCGCGCAAAGGCAATCAATGGGTCCCGGCGAAGGTTGCGATCCGCATAGGGAGCCACGGCGGCGGCGAACCGGCCCTCGTCCAACTTGCGGGGAGTCGTCGGCCAGCCGAGGTCCGAACCACCTGTTTCGCGGCAATACGAACGCCCGCCAACCAGCCCCCGCCAAGAGGCATCCCAGCCAACGCCCGCGGGGGTGACCAAACCACAACCGGTGACGACCACCCGAGGCACAGCGGTCCGGTCCATGTTTCAACGGGGGAAGGGGCGGTCACGGGCCGACCCGGAACCTCGTATGCGAAGCGGCAGGGCCTTAGACTACCGCCAACGCGCCCGAATGTCCGGTGATGTGCTCGCACATATTGGGGATTTCCTCGCGTACGAAAGGTTTGCCGTCGCGAGTGGAGTCGACCCACAAGCCGCCGTGACTTCGAGGGGGGGCTCACCCGGTTGTCGACACTTGCAACCGATGGCCAAACACAGGCGATATCCGATTGGCGGAGAGGCGGTCGGTATTTGGAAACCCGATGCGTCAGCGACGGACGCCGCGTGGATTCGGGGGTCGTCGCAACCTGCGCGGAAAGCGAGGTCCCTCGCTCACGCTGCAGCTTACCGTCGCGAACGTACTGGTCGTCCGCAAGCATCACCGCCACGAAGCGACCGGCGACTCGTCGGCAACGAATTGAGGCTCACCGCCCTGACACCTTCAGCAGCTCCACCGTCGTCACCCGCCCCGCGCGACTGGAGCCACCCACAACGATCAACCGGTCGTCGCCCATCGGCAACAACCGATGAAAGAACCGTCCCTTGTCGAGCTGGCCGACCTGCTCCCAGGCCCCGCCATCGTCGGACAACCGCAGCACGCGCCCCTTCAACCCCGTGACATACAGTCGACCGTGTTGCGCGAACGCCGACGCGCCGAATGCCTCCATCGTGTCACCGGTCAACGCGGGGCCTTCGCTCCACGTACCCGAAGATGGATCGAAGATCGACACGTTCGGCACCACCTTGTTGTCCGAACTCATGCCGCCGATCACGTACAGCTTGCCGCCGTGCGCCGCGGCGGTGATGGCCCGGCGCTGGAAGCCGGGAGACGGCACCGGTTGCCAGGCGATGGTGTCTTTCGAGAGGTCCGCTTTCCAGACGGTGTCGTGCCAGACCGACTCGGTCCCCTTCCCGGACATTTTCCATCCGCCGACGACGTACAGGTCGTTCCCCACCACCGCCGCGTCGAGCGACGAACGCCCCTCGGGCAGCGGCGCGAGGTCGGTCCACTGATTGGTCGCCGGGTCGAAGCGGGCGAAGCTGGCAAGCGAGTGCAGGTCCTTGGGTTGCTCGGGGGTGTTGCGCGCTTCAAAGCCGCCGACGCGATACAGCTTGCCGCCGTGGGCAACCATCGCCAGCCCTTGCAGCCGGGGCATTTTCGAAACGACCTTCCACGAGCGGTTCGTCGCGGAATCCGACTTCGTCCCCAGTTCGAGCGACCACAGTTCGTCCGATTGGTCCGCGTTGTTGTACTCGTGCGATTCGCCCAGGTGTCCACCCGCGAGGTAGACCGTATCGCCGATCACAGCGGCCCCGAAGCTGGTCACCGCATGGGGCACATCCGGCAACACGACGGCCCGGTCCACGCGGGCTTCCGGCTGGGCGAACACCAGCGAGCTGTAGTGACGGACCTCGCTGTACGACTTCCCCCCTTCTTCACCCGCGGCGGCTTCGACGTGCTTGACGCGAACGGACGACACACCGGGACCGGTGGCGAAGCCGAATCGCCCCGAGTCGTCGGTCTTGCCGACAACCTTCTCCCCTTCAAACGGTTCGACAGTCACTTCCGCGCCGGCCAAAGGTTTGCCCATCCAGAACGCAACCACGCCCGGTTGTCCGTCCTTCCATGCGGGAACGAGGTCCAGACGCTGCGACTCGATCGGCGCGGCGGGATGTTTCGCGGGGTCGAGACCCAACAGGCACTTGGCGTAGTACGTCAATTTGTACCTGGCCCCGTTCTTCTCAAGGATCCCCCAGTCCTTGCGGGCAACGACACAACCCGCAGCCTCCGGGACGGTGGCTTCCCACGCCCGGTCGGTCCGCTTCACTTCCACGGGATTGGCGGTCTGTGAATCCTTGTGCCACGTCGCTTGCACGCCGGTCAGCCGGTCGAGCAACTTCGCCTCGGGTTCGATGGCGTCCTCGCTGAAGTGGATTTCGACCACGGCGGGACGGGAAGGGGCCGGTGACAGCCACAGGAAATGGGCCTGGGCGGGAAGGCTACTGGACAGCACGGCCAGACCGGCGAAGACGATCGCGACGACGCGAGGCATGAAAAACTCCTGGGAGACCAAAGGATTATACCGGCGGTGTGAGACATCCATTCATTGCGGTTTCGACACGAGTTCAAACTTCAGTGCGTTGGGACCGTCGAGCGACACGACGGCGGGCAGACCGGGGGGCGTGGTGTAGCGTTTGGGGATGTCGACGCGATCCAGCTTGGGACGCGTGCCCCGCTGGGCTTGGGCGACCGCCTCGACATCTTCGATCATCACCGGCTCGAACAGAACACGATATTCCCCCGCGGCGGGTCCACGCTCGACGGGAATCGAAAACCTGCCGTCCACCACCTCGGCGGACGCCTGTGTGTTGACGCCGGCGTTGGCCGAGGGTTCCAACAGGATTCGCGCCTGCGACAGGGGACGGCCATCGAGCGTCACTTCGCCGACAATCGCGCGGCGGAGCGGTGCGTCGATGTCGGTGACTCCGCCGCTGCAACCGGAGAGGAGTGCCAGCGCAGCAGTGGTATAAAGCAAACGGGACATGGGTCCGGGTCTCGCGGACAAGAGATGCAAGGAGAGGGCCAATTCCGGGAGAGGCAGAGAGGGCGCTCATCCATGAAGCTCGAACCGCGGGATGGGTGTCTCCGCAACGGCGAGAAGGGGGAGCCGAAGCGTCGCTCCCGCGGTTCGAGCAATAGCGTTCGCGAACGAAACGAAGCCGTTCGCGCGGATCGACGCGCGCAACACGCCTGCTCAGAACTCGCCCAGCACCTCACCCCCCGCGCGCGTAGACACACCGAGTTGGATCGCGCGGTCGATGCTGTCACCAATGAACCGGACCGAACCATCTCCCATCAGGAAGTGAACTCCCCCGGTGTGGTCGCTCCGCCACGTCGAAGCATTGGCGTTCGTTTTGAGATTGATCGTCCCCGCCGAATTTCCAATCGCGATCGCCGGATAGCCGACAGCCCAGCGATGTCCGCCCCACCGCGGTTGGCCGTGCAGCGAGGTGTTTCCCGGACAGCTGAACGATGACCACGTGTAGTCGGCCAGGCGGTAGTTGAACTCGGAGACCATCAGCGTGTTCGACAATCCGTCGGTCACGTCGCGGAACACGATGCCCGCCTCGTCACCGACGCCGAATGTTTGCGCGAACATCCCGTCGCTGGTTGTGGCCGTGCGGGGAAGCGAACCGGCGCTGACTCCATAACTGCCAGCCGCGCCGGGTTCGTTGCAGGTCGACTCCGGGACGTTCCGGGGAATGACCATCGTGGGGCAGAGGAACGTCGGCACGTTCTGGTTGATGACCGCGAGGTTCTCGGGAGCGGTGTAGTACAGCGAGAAGTTGTACAGGTTGTACCGGTTCGCTCCGTCGAGGTGCGGCAGGATCGCCACGAACGGACTGCGGAACTGGCTGTTCGCCCCGTACGGCAGCCGCGAATAGACGTCGTGGTAGTTATGGAGAGCGATGCCGACCTGCTTGAGGTTGTTGCGGCACTGCGTACGCCGCGCGGCCTCGCGGGCTTGCTGCACGGCGGGAAGCAGCAGGGAGATCAGGATCGCGATGATGGCGATCACGACCAGCAACTCGATGAGCGTGAAGCCGGACCGGCGACGGGTGCCGCGTGAGGCCGCGGAACAAGGGCGAATCGGGAGGCGGAAACGGGGCAGCATGGCCAACACTCCAGGAGGCGAGGGGGTGGACGGCGCGTCGGTGACAAAACCGAGGCGCCCCGGGGGTGGAGGAGTGCTGGCGTTGGCTGGCGGCCACCCGACCGGAGACTGTCAACGATGGCATGTCATTGACACTGAGATTCAATCTCATTATTGTGGTATCGTGCCAATCCGAGAGCGGGCTGTCAACGCCGCAGCGCCCGGAATCGCGGATCGCTCAGAAATGGCACAAAAACAACTGCGATGCAACCATCCGCCAGCGTCCACGGGGATCACCCTCGAGACCGGTTGCCAGGTTTTTTTGAGACGGAATGCCAACTTGACCACCCCGCCGACATCCACTTCAGCCCATCCGCTCACCCCTCCTCCCCCCCGTGTCGTCGCCAGCGAGCAGTTGTTGCAAGGGGCGGTCGAGCTGCACATCCTGCATGGCGGAACGATTTACCGGCTGCGAGTGACGCAGAATGGCAAGCTCATCCTGTGCAAGTGACCCTCCGAGAACGTTGGTCGAACCACCACCGGTTGTGGTCATATCCCCCGCACGGCACCACGGTTAGGGTTTCACCCAACCAGTATGATGGACTTCCACTTCCAGTCCGTCCTCCGAGAGGCTGCAAAATCGACGGACAGGAAGTCCGTCGTACGAGAACGGATCGCGTACCGAACGACATTCGCAACAGCCCGCGCCAGCAAGCCGGTTTGGCAAGATGGGCGATGCATGTTCGGCCGCGTCGCTCGATGCCGCCGCGCCACCTCATATGGAGCGCGTGTTGACCACCGTCGACCGCGCTCTCGCCCGACGGAACCGACGGACCGGAGCGTCCCTCGAACAGCGGGTGGAGGCTGGCCAGGAGTTGTCGATGCCGGCCCGGTGAATCGTGGCGTTACGAATTGCCAAACCGTGAGAGTCGCACGAGAGGATTTCGGTTAGCCATCCGCCGTGGCAAAGTGTTCCGACCGGGACAACTTTGCGTTTTAGACACACCCGACTCGGTGATTGAAAGGCGGCAGGGTTTTCCCGGCCGACAAACTTATACAGCGACTCGTGTCGAGCGACGGGGAATGGACAATTCCAAGGTTTCGGGGCGGACAAACGCGTCGGTCCTACAGCCGTTACAACCGGCGCGACATGGCTCGGGGGGCCGTCAAGCGAACGATTTCGCGTGGGGATGCTCATCCCGGAACGACGAAGAAATGGGCGTGATTCCCGCACGCGAGACCGGTGGTACGCGGTCGGGGGCAGCCCAGGTTCGACCTGCCTTGGGACTGACCGAAACGCTACCGCCATCCGCCCGAAATTCCCGACCTATCCCCAATGGTCCCCGAGGAGAAACCCGTAATGAAGCTGTCGAGCATTGCCGCCGCGCTGCTGGTCTGTCTGGTCAGCACGGCTGATGTCAACGCGTTCTGGAAGCGGAGCTGTTGCGCCCCCGAGCCCAGCTGCTGCGCTCCCGCCGCCCCGACTTGTGCCGCTCCTTGCGCCTCGGCTTGTGCCCCGGCGTGTGCGGCTCCCGCGCCCCACTGCTGCCCCCAGCCCGCTCCTTGCTGCGAGCCGGTGAGCTGCTGCAAGCCGCGGATCAAGATGTGCTGGCCGAAGATTCGCCTGCCGAAGTTCCCCCGTTGCTGCAAGCCGACCTGCTGCCATGCAGCCCCGACTTGCTGTGCGCCGGCTCCGGCTTGCTGTGTCGAAGCCCCGAAGTGCTGCGCTCCCGCCGCGCCGAGCTGCTGTGCTCCGGCCGCGCCGACCTGCGCCGCCCCGACGAACTGCTGCCACTGAGATCGACGCGGGGTGCGAACCTCGCGGCGTGATCGGCTGACAGTCGTTGCATGAATCGAAATTCAAGAGGCCGGAAGTTCGCAAGGACTTCCGGCCTCTTGTCGTTCTTTGGGGGACGTAGAACGCTTGCCCGTAGCGGACGGCATGAAGAATTCCTCTTTGCCATCCCCGCGAACTCCCCCAATTGGATGCAATCCGACAACTCGTCGACTTCGTCCGTCAACACGGGCCGCCAACTTCGGGTGATTCACAGACTTGACAACCTAGGACCGGCAGGGTTTTCTAAATCGGTGCTCTTCATCGTATTCACCGCCCACAGCAGACGTCCCAGCACCTTTCGAGGGGCGTGTGCGTCATCTTGCGAAGTTCTGTTCCACTAACGTCCACTCCCCGACTCGGCGTGGCTTCCTGAAATCCAACATGTCAAACGGCGCATCCGAATTCTTGGAACTGGACTTCCTCAGCAAAATCATTGACGACACCCAGGCGGGTCATTCATTCGTCCCGTTGATTGGCAGCGGACTCTCCAGCCCGTCTGGCATCATCATGGGGTCTGAGTTCACGAGTTATCTGGCGTTTACCGCCTATTTGGTTCTCTCAGATCCCCGTAAACGCGGGCGAACCCACGGCGAGGGGAAACCGCAACGCTGGAATCTTCGTGAGAAGGGTTGGCCGCCGCTCCCTTCCACAGAAGAGCGCAAGGGAGCGGCAAATTGGGTGCTCGAACAGTTTGACGACATCTGTAGACGGCATGGACTCGAAGCTGTTCGCAGCACGGAAACGGGAAAGATCAAGTCCGTTGGACCGTCAACCACACGGTCGGTTCCGCATGAGGTGCTGGCAAACCTCGTGTATCCACGGATTCCATCGATCATTGCGGCGTCCGACGTGGTGACGGAAGATGAATCAATCCGTCGTTTGGCCGACCTGCTTGTTCGCGGAGCGACTCGCACATCGGGCGTTGCGGAGGCCGCTCACAACCTCTTGCTGTCGGATTCCACACGGTCATTTCACGACCGCGTCGTGGAAGCCGGGGTACGGTCCCTGCATGATTGGCGGGAGACGCTGGTGTTCCTCGCTTCCGTCGAGGTTCGAGACGAAACACTGGTGTACGGCGCTCCGTCCGCGTTCATTATCGACGGGTTCAACTCGTTCATCACGCGCGACAAACAGCCGAATCTCGGGCACAAGATGATGGCCCACCTTTCGGGGCCGATGCGAATGGACCTACTTTTGACCACGAATTTCGACACTTTGTTGGAGGACGCGTTTCGATCGTTGAACTACCGGATTCGGGTGTTGCCCGTGAGTTCCAAGGGGCAGTTGCCTGAACCGAGGACCGCGATCTCCGAATTGACGCTGATCAAACTTCACGGCGAAACGCAAGATACACGGGCCGACTTGACGCTCGGGGACGAACCCACCGCAGACGACAAGAGGTCGTTCGCGGCGTACCTGTCCCGCGGCGCGGGACAACGCGGCTACGAGAAGCGTGTCTCCAAGCGATTGTTCGTGATCGGGTATTCCGGGAACGATCATCGTGTCGTGGAAATGATCAAGCATTGGCTGGAGGGAAATCGTCAAGCGGAGGATGGTGCACCGGTCAATATTGTCTACTGGGTCTGCTTCACCGATTCCGGCAGGGATCGCGTCCTCAAGATGTTCCCGGAGAGAGATTTCGGTGACGCGATTCGCGTCACGAGGTCGAACCGTCCGGACCTGCTGCTCTATGAGCTGTATCAGCGGTTGGTCCTGTCATTGCCCCCAGGCGGGCTGACCTACGAGTTTGCACACGAGGTCCCACCGCGCCGCGCCGTTGACTTCTCGTCGACTCCCGAGCGGGTGGAGAACACGCTCTCTTGTGCCAAGTTTCATCTCCATCCGATCGAGGCTGCCCGTGTCATGCTGTCCGAACGGGGCTCGGCGCAAGAGTTGATCGAGCATTACAGTGACAACGCCGTCAGCGAACTTAAGAACTGGCTGTTCCGGTGCTTGAAGAGCGACGCCAAGATGTCCGAATTCTTTGACGCGCTTGGACAATACAAGGCCTACAAAGGGGGATTCGGCTTTCGCGCCACGCTGTGGACCCCGATCTATCGCGACAAGTCCGCAGAACCGAAATCAAGATCGGACTTCGAACAGCGAGGACGATTCGAGGACCTTCGCGCTGTGCCGATGATGGTCGATTCTGACGGAGGTGTCGTGCGGGCAGTGTCTCTGGCGGTGAAAGAACTCGGTGCGGACTCTCCCACAAAATGTCTATGGATGGAGACACAGGATTATACAGACGCTGATGACTTCTTGAAGGGGCTATTGCGGACATTGGCCCTCCGCACAGGTTGTTTCCAAGGGCGGCAAGTCACGCTTCACCCGCTTTCGCGCTCCATTCGGGATGACGCGGCGCGCGGGAGTTTGAAGGCGACTTCCAAGACGATCTCAGAACACATCCAGCGAGTGCTCACGGACTATCGGGTCGATCCAGCGAGTATCGTGGTCTTGATCTACGGACGGGACTCATATGGACCCTGTTCGGGTCTCCTCAACAGTTCGTGGGAGGGCAAGATTGGCGACACAAATTCCGACTACCACGCCCTGCATTGCGTCGTTGAAGCGCTGGCAAGAGTTGGAGTGATGGTGGTGTACTTCCCGCTGACGGAGGCAAGATCCGGGAAGGTGATCAAAACTCACGTTCCCGAGGAGTGGGAGACAAGGTGCACCGAGTCCACGAAATGGAAATTGTCAGTTGAAGGCAACGACAAGTGGACGGAGTGGACGCACGACATCTGCGTCCCAAAGGACGCAGTACTCGGCGACGACGATGTCGGTGTTTCGATCGCCGACGGAGTCAAAGCCAACTCGGTCTTTATTGGTAATGTGGAATCCGCCTTGGCGCCACTGTTCGATTTCACTCCGGGTAGAAACGGAAAGAGACGCGCGACTCAACGACCGGAGTTGACATCCAGGGAGAAAGGCGACCGACTCCGGCGATTCGCCGGATTCCTTTACGGAGTCACGTTGTTTCGACATTCCCGCCACGTCAACGCTCTCTGCACGGAGGGGGTGCTCAATTGTCCAGAGCGATTCAATCAGTCCGGACTGGACAACGATCTGTTGCGCGCGAGAGAGGTTGCCGGATGGGTGCAGGATTTGCGCAGGGCAGGAGTGTTCTACGACAAGCCCGGGGGAACGTTCTGGATGCACCGCGATGTCCGCATGGTGTTGCAACGACTTCTGGAGACGTTGGACCTAAGGAGGCAACCGGATGACGAGTCGGGAGGTACCGCGGGAGCCGGTAGGAAAGTTGTCGGAAATGCTTCCCTCATCGAAACGAGAGCCCGCCAGCACATCTGGATCGGAGACTGGTACCAGAAGGCGTACTTCTCAAGTGGCCACATCGTCCCGATCGTCGAATCGCTCCATCATCGCGTCATGGCGGCGGTCTATGCGCCGTTTGCCAGGTTCAAGGAGATCGACGGAAGCGGAAGCCAAGACAAGAAGGATGAGGCGATTTTCAATTATCGCCGCGTGCTGTTCGAGTCGGCCTTGGTCGAAGCGCAGAAAGTCTTGCACGTCTCATGGAGGTCCGTGCTAGTGTGGCATGCGAGTTCCCAAGGGGCGTCGTGGTTGGGTGCGGAGCATCGCAAACGCGTGTTTGATGCGCTCCAATCGTCTTTGGATAATCTTGCGCCCAATAATCGGGAAAACCACCAATGGAGAAAGCGACTCATGGCCGCACTCGATGGCTTCGTCGAGTCACTCGAAGAACTGCATCGAAACCTGCTCCTGGAAGGAGGAGCCTATCCCGACTTGCCCGGCAGTTCTGGCAGGGCTCCAATCAGCGCGGGATTGTTTGCGACCGCAACGAACGATGGCGTCGCAAGCAGGCGGCCAACTCCGATATGGCACTCTTGGCGCAACTTCAATAACGGAACGGACGATAACAAGGGAAAGGACGAGTTTCACAAGCAAGTCGATGCGCTGTTCGCCTCTCCACAAGACTCGATATCTAAACTGAAGCCGGTTTACGATGCGATTCAAGAGATCGTCAAGAGCAAGGGGGAAAGATCCACGGTCGATATGCTCGGGCAGCAAAAGGGAACCTGGAAAGCCGAGTGGGCAGGAGATGTTCGCGCCGTTCACGATGCGGTGGAGCTTTTGCGCGACCACGCGTATCTGTTATTGCGTCGTGCGAAGCTCAAGTACCATGCACTGGGCGAAGTCGCCTTCAAGGAGTGGACCGAAGCCACGGTGTCGTGCAATTTGGGGATCGATCTGTGTCGTCACTTCCCGCCATGGTTGTTGCGGTGCGATCTGCGGCAAAGGATCGATCTCCACGCATTGTACGGAGTGGGATTGGCAAACATGGGTCGATTCAGCGAATCGAACCGGCATTTTAACGAAGCTCAGGCGATCCTCAGCAAGTTGCCGGGAGCGTCCCCGGCGGAGCTTGCCGTCATCATGATCCGCCGCGCCGAGAGTTTGCTCACGGAAGGTGAGTGGATTTCGGCGATCTTGAGCGTTGAAGAAGACGGCGGATCAAACATCATTGCCGACGAAGTTAATTTGGTAAAAAGCATCGGCATCACAAAGATGTTTGGAAAAGGGATAAGAATGCAACTGGTTGGGGCGCCCAAAGAAACGGAGATCGCCATGCCCGCGAGAATCGCCGCATGCTTCCGTCGTGTTTGGCCCAAAGGACTAAAGAAGGGCGAACCATTAGCCAGTGACAAGAACAACTGGAAATACATCAAGCGTTATCTGTCCGATTTGTTCATAGGCACGCTGGACGAGGCGGTGTCACTTTTGGATCAAGCAGCCAGCAACCTGAGCGGCACGTCGCAGAAAAGCCTCTCATGGAGCCGCCTGCACGTGCTGCGTCTGCGCATCTACGGGTTGCTTGAGACCGTCGAACGCATGGGCCGCAAGGCCGACGAAACCTTGGTCATGCGCAAATGGGCTGGTGACGCGGGCGTTTATGACGCCTTCCGGGAAGCGTTCCGAATTGCGCAGGACGACGCGTTCCGGAAGTATCGCGCGCTGAAATACTTCCTGCGAGCGGACAAGTGGCTCGCGGGCCGCAGAACGGAATGTGGTCCGATTTCGGGTTGGCACGACTCGCGGCTGCCGGATTCTTACAAGGAGGCACGACAGGCGCTGATCGACTTCTCGTCGCATCCCGATCTCGGAAATGTGTTGAGAAGCAGAATCAAGGTCAAAGATGGAGAGGCGGGGCCGCTCCTAGAGGACAGCGATCCAGACAATGATGCCAATCTTTTGGCGACCGCCGTCGCGAAGCTGATTGTCGATTGGAGCGAGCGTGACGAGCGGTTTTCCGATGATTGGCTGACGGACGCGGATAGGGCGGCCGAAGACGCAAAGGAGAAGACTGCGGTATTGAAAAAGAAAGGGCGGGGAGCCCGAAGGGCAACCAAAAAGTAGCCAACCGTACTCCAGCGTCTCCCTCGGCAAACACAGGCCTTCCCGGACGATCCTTCGTTCCTCACCCGAGTGGTCGGGGACGACCCAGTTAGTGCGGGAGTGGCCGGGCGACACCCGCTCGCGGTAGCTTGGCATGACGGAACGCCTGGAACTGGCCACGTCACTTGGCAGAGGAACCGTTGACACGTCCAAGGGCAAACAATTGGACGTTGCCGCATCACGGTCGGGCAGTCGGGCCGTCCTTCGCCGTGGCTTCGGCTACATCCGGAGCGCGGCGCACCCAGCGATGTTCCTCGCCCCGCAACAGTCGACCGATGTTCGACCGGTGCCGCCACACGATCAAAAGCGGGACCACCGCGCTGAACAACGTCGTCGACCAGCGGCCTCCCCACTCCGAGGGGGGATGGAACCACGCCAACTGCGCAACCCCGAACGCCACCGCCGCCAGAATCGAGGCCAACGAGACGATCCGACTCGCGCCGAACACCCCCGCGAACGTCGCCGCCGAGACCAGGGCCGATTGCGGGGCCAGCATCAGCACGACGCCAACCGCCGTCGCCACACCCTTCCCCCCGCGAAAGCCCAGCCACGGCGGATACATGTGCCCGAGGATCGCCGCCAAGCCGCACACCACGGGAACAAGGCCGCCGTACTCCGCGCGTGTCTCCACCGCGCTCCGTGCGACCAGCCACACCCCCCCCGCCACAGGGATCGCTCCTTTGAGGAAGTCGAGCACGAACACGAGCGCGCCCCACCGCGCTCCCATCACGCGCCACACGTTCGTCGCGCCGATGTTGCCGGACCCGTGCTTCCGGATATCGATCCCGCGCACCCGTCGGGCCAAAACATACCCGAAGGGGATCGAACCGCAGACAAACGCGGCCGCGGTTCCGAGGAGGAGTTCGAACATGAAACCCGTGTTTCGTGCCGGGGCGTGCAGGGGGCCGACGGGTCCCCTCAACCTGCCGGTTCGGCCTTGGCGTAGCTCCCGAGGACTTCGATCCGATCCGCCTTCGCTTCGAGTTCGGCGATGGTCTTCTTGACCTTCGCGTCGGCGGCGTGCCCCTCGAAGTCGAGGAAGAACAAGTACCCCTTCTCCGGACCCCGGAGCGGGAACGATTCGATCCACGTCAGGTTCACGCCGCTCTTCTTGAAGATTTGCAGCGTGTCGGCCAACGAACCGGGCTTGTGAGGAATCTGCACGAGCACTGCGGTCTTGTCGCGACCGGTCGGCTTGGTCGCTTCGTCGCCGATGACCGCGAAACGGGTCACGTTTTCTTTGTTGTCCTCGACCTTCTCGGCGACGATCGTCAAGTCGTACTGGATGGCCGCCTGACGGCTGGCGATGGCGGCGGCCCCCTCTTTGTCGCGGGCGAGTTCCGCCGCGAGGGCGGTGCTGCCGACTTCGATGATCCGTGCGTGGGGCATGTTGCGAGACAGCCAGCCTCGGCATTGCGAGAGGGCTTGCTGCTTGCTGTAGATTTCGCCGATCTGATCGCGCGTGCACTTGGCCATCAGGTAGTGATGGATGCTCAGTTGAACTTCCCCGCAGATCTTCAGCGGGATGCGGGTGAACATGTCGAGCGTGTCGACGATCCGCCCGTCAGTGCTGTTCTCGATCGGGACGATCCCGTAGTGGGCGTGCCCCCGCTTCACCTCCTCGAACACGGCGGCGATGCTGCCGACCGGCATGAGGGTGGCCGACGAACCAAAACGTTCCTGGGCGGCCAAGTGTGAGAAGCTCGAGGCGGGACCGAGATAGGCGACTTTGAGTGATTTGTGAAGTTGGCGAGCGCCGCCAATGATCTCGCGAAACACGCCGCGCAGCACGGACTCGGGGACCGGGTGCCCGGCGTGCTTCTGGATCATCTCGGCCAGAGCGGGTTCGATCCCCGCCAAAAACGCGGCGCTGGTTGGATTCTCGTCCGCCTGGATCAACCGCAGCGTGGCGGCGGCGCGGCGGGAGACGAGTTTGATGATCTCGGCGTCGGTCCGTTTGATGTCCGCCTGGAGTGCGGCGGCGGAAACCTTGGTCCCCTTGGGTTTCGCCGCACCTGCGGCGGGAGCGGGGCGCTTCGCCGGTCCGTCTTTCTTCGCCATGACTGTCCTTCCGATGCCGCAGCCTCGATTCGAGCGGAACTTCGAGCGTTCGTTGGATCGGAACACCGGTTTCGCACCGCTCCACGCCGTCGCGCGGACTCCAACTTTCGGCAGGTTCAATGTGTTGACAGTGGGTGAGACACTCCAACTTGCAGGCCGGTCCGCAGTGGCTGGGACCGTCCAAAACCGGGGTTCGGAGAAGACTCCGACGCTTTGCCAATCCCCCCCATTTTGACATGAGTGAGGACGCACGTGAATGTTTGTAATGGCCGCATCCGGGAGTGTCAAGCGGCTGGAAGGTGAACGCCTGAAATCTCTTGCGACGAATCCGCTCGGGTTTTCCAACTCTTCCGAGTCCCCCCATTGTGCGACTTGGCAGGGTCGTCCGGACTCCGCCTCGGACGAATGCCGATCCCACACGTGGCATCCGCAAACGACGACGAGCCTGTGTGTCAAAACGGCAGCTTTGTGCCGAACCGGACTCCGCCGCCCTGGCTGCCAAAATGGCCGCTATATGCGGTCCGGTGAAACATTCGACATCAAAGAAGTGTCGCAAGATATTTAATGTCAATGACATGCGACCATTCATCACGTATCTAACAAAAAAGGCACGGGCTTTGCGTCCATTGCCGTTGTCAATACGCGACTGGCGGCCACATCGGGTGGATGCCAGCCACGATTGACCTCTCAAAACAAACACCGCTTGCGAACCGACCCGGCGAGACGACGGGACGCCGCAGCTCAATGACACCGGTTTCTTCGGCGCGTCCGACGAGGCCTTTGCGGAGTGACGACCATGGCTGTCCGTTCTGGCGAAAAAGTGATCGGCATCGACTTGGGCACCACGAACTCGGTCGTGGCGGTCATGGAAGGGGGCGAAACCAAGGTGATCGCCAACCTCGACGGCAATCGCCTGACCCCCAGCGTCGTGGCGTTCAACGATAAAGGAGAGGTTCTCGTCGGCGATCCGGCCAAGCGGCAGGCGGTGACGAATCCCAAGCGGACGATCTACTCGATCAAGCGCTTCATGGGTCGGCGGCACAGCGAAGTCGAGTCCGAAGAGAAGATGGTCCCCTACGAAGTCGTCGGCGGGGCGAACGAGTACGTGAAGGTCCGGTCCGGCGGCAAAGACTTCACCCCGCCGGAAATCTCCGCGCATGTGCTCCGCAAACTCAAGGAGTCGGCGGAGAGCTATCTCGGTCACAAGGTGACCAAGGCGGTGGTCACGGTTCCGGCGTACTTCAACGACGCCCAGCGTCAGGCCACCAAAGACGCCGGGCAGATCGCCGGTCTCGAAGTCGAGCGGATCATCAACGAACCGACGGCGGCGGCGCTGGCGTACGGCCTCGACAAGAAGAAGGACGAAAAGATCATCGTGTTCGACCTCGGGGGGGGGACGTTCGACGTCTCGGTCCTCGAAGTCGGTGGCGACGTGATCGAAGTCCTCAGCACGAACGGCGACACCCACCTGGGGGGTGACGACTTCGACGAAGCGTTGATCCACCACATCGCCGACGACTTCAAGAAGGAGAACAGCGTCGATCTCCGCAAGGACCCGATGGCGCTGCAACGTCTGCGGGAAGCGGCCGAGAAGGCGAAGAAGGAACTCTCCAGCCAACAGACGACCGACATCAATCTGCCGTTCATCACCGCCGACGCCTCCGGGCCGAAGCACCTCCAGATGACGATCTCCCGCGCCAAGTTCGAGCAACTGGCGGACAGTCTCATCGAGCGTTGCCGCGAACCGGTCGAAAAAGCCCTCCGCGACGCGAAGCTGAAGCCGTCGGACATCGACGAAGTCGTGCTCGTGGGCGGTTCGACGCGCGTGCCGAAGGTGCAGGAACTGGTCCGCAAGATCTTCAACAAGGAACCGCACAAGGGGGTGAACCCGGACGAAGTCGTCGCCATCGGCGCGGCAGTGCAGGGGGCGATCATCGCGGGAGACGTCAAGGACGTCGTCCTGCTCGACGTGACGCCGCTGTCGCTCGGGATCGAAACCGAGGGGGGGGTGATGACGGCCCTCGTCGAGCGGAACACGACGATCCCGACCGAGAAGAAGCAGACGTTCAGCACGGCGGTCGACAACCAGCCGGCGGTGACGGTGCAGGTGTATCAGGGCGAGCGGAAGATGGCTCGCGACAACCGCAAGCTGGGTGAATTCAACCTGGACGGGATCCCTCCCGCCCCTCGCGGCGTGCCGCAGATCGAAGTCGCGTTCAATATCGACGTGAACGGCATTCTGAGCGTTACGGCGAAGGACCTGGGGACCGGCAAGAGCCACTCGGTGAAAGTCGAACAATCGGGCGGTCTCAGCAAGGAAGAGATCGAACGCAAGCTTAAAGAGGCCGAAGCGCACGCCGACGAAGACGCGAAGAAGCGCAAGCTGGCCGAAGCGAAGAATCAGGCGTCGTCGCTGACGTATCAGACGGAGAAACTCGTCAAGGAGCACGCCGACAAACTCGACGCGGCCTCGAAGTCGGCCATCGAAGCGGCGGTCGCCAAGGTCAAGGAAAAGGCCGAAGGGGAAGACCCTGCGGCGATCGACGCGGCCATCGAAGAACTGAACCAGGCGACGCACGCGCTGTCGAAGCACATGTACGAGCAAGCGGGTGCGACGGGTGGTCAACCGGGCGCCGGAGCGGCACCGGGTGCAGGGGCGGGCAGCGCCGGAGGTGATGACGTGATCGACGCGGAATTCGAGAAGAAGTGACGCCAAAATTCGGCCGGGCGGTTTCGCACGAAGCCGCCCGGTCGTGAAGCCTCCCCCCGCCCCTCACGGCCGCGACGATTCCGCGTTCCTCGCTCGTCACCAAGGCCACATCCCTGCACAGCGAACAGCAGACCTACCACGAAGACCTTGTCTTCGAGAGCCCCCGTGCGCCCACAGTCCGTTGTTGGGCGGACGCGGAAGATAGAACCACCAAGGCACCAAGAAAGACAAAAGACAAGCTGGAAGAGTGTGATTGGCGATCACTCCAGGCGACTGTGTTTGAATCATCTCTTCTTCGTTTTCTTGGTGTCTTGGTGCCTTGGTGGTTCCATCCCTTTGTGCGCCTTGTGTTTAACCTCCCCCCGTCCGTGTGATCGCGAGGTGTCCTGTGGCCTTTCGTCCCGACAAGCTGACCGTCAAAGCCCAGGAAGCCCTCGCCCGTGCGCAAGGGATCGCCCGTGATCGCGGGCATCAGCAGTTGGTGCCGTTGCACTTGCTGGCGTCGCTGCTTGAGGAGGACCAGGGGATCGTCAAGCCGCTGGTGGCACGCATCGGCTCGGACCTGGGTCGGTTGCGCTCGCTCGTGGATGGCGAGATTGGTCGCCTGCCGCGCGTCACCGGAGGTTCCGAGGAAGTCTCGGCGAGTGGCGCATTCATGAAGGTGCTGGACGACGCGCAGTCGCGTGCCGACACCATGAAGGACCAGTTCGTCTCGACCGAGCATTTGGTCCTGTCGCTGACGGCCATCGACGATCAGCCGAAACGGATCCTCGAACTGTGCGGCATCAAGACGGATGACGTGCTGGCTGCGCTGAAGTCCGTTCGCGGGGGGCAGACGGTCCAGGACCAGAACCCTGAAGGGAAGTACCAGGCGCTGGAGAAGTACGGGCACGACCTCGTCGCCGCCGCGCGGCAAGGGAAGATCGATCCCGTTGTGGGTCGCGACGCCGAGATCCGCCGCGTGATCCAGATCCTGTCGCGCCGCCGCAAGAACAACCCGGTTCTCATCGGCGAGGCGGGGGTCGGCAAGACGGCGATCGTCGAAGGGATCGCGCATCGGATCGTCATGGGGGACGTACCGCAGAACCTCAAGGACAAGACGGTCGTGTCGCTCGACATGGGTGCCCTCGTGGCCGGGGCCAAGTACCGGGGCGAGTTCGAGGACCGGCTCAAGGCAGTGCTCAAGGAAGTTCAGGACGCCAACGGGCAGGTCGTGCTGTTCATCGATGAGTTGCATACGGTTGTCGGAGCCGGTGCTGCCGAAGGGGCAATGGACGCGGGGAACCTGCTCAAGCCGGCCCTCGCGCGGGGGGAACTCCATTGCATCGGCGCGACGACGCTCGACGAATACCGCAAGCACATCGAGAAGGACCCCGCTCTCGAACGCCGGTTCCAGCCGGTGCTCGTCGAGGAACCGAACGTCGAAGACACGATCTCGATCCTGCGAGGCCTCAAGGAGAAGTACGAATCGCACCACGGCGTGCGGATCACCGACGGTGCGCTGATCGCCGCAGCCACTCTGTCGGACCGCTACATCAACGACCGTCAACTCCCCGACAAGGCGATCGACCTCGTCGACGAGGCGGCAAGCCGTCTGCGGATGGAGATCGACTCGATGCCGGTCGAGGTCGACGAGGCCACTCGGCAACTCACCCGCATGCAGATCGAAGCCGCCGCGCTCACGCAGGAACCCGACGCGCACAGTCAGGAACGATTGACCGCGCTGCGCAAGCAGATCGCCGACCGCGAGGAACAGGTGCGCGAACTGAAGACCCGCTGGCAGGCGGAGAAGGACGCGCTGTCTGGCGTGCGTCCCATGAAGGAGGAGATCGACCGTCTCCGCACCGCGCGGGACCAGGCGTTCTCCCGTGCTCAGCGGACCAACGACAACCAGGATTATATCGCCGCCTACGAGGCGGAACAAAAACTGAAAGCCGCCCAAACCCGGCTCGCCGAAGTCGAACAGCGCGTGGCCGACATTGACCGCACGGGGCGGAGACTGCTGCGCGAAGAGGTCGCCGAAGAGGACGTGGCCAAGGTCGTGGCCACCTGGACGAACATCCCGGTCAGCCGAATGCTCGAAGGGGAGAAGACCAAGCTCCTCGCGATGGAGGACCGCATCCACGAACGGATGGTGGACCAGGAGGAGGCGGTCCGCGCGGTTGCGAACGCCGTGCGCCGCGCTCGTTCGGGCTTGCAGGACCGCAACCGCCCGATCGGCTCGTTCATGTTTCTGGGGCCCACGGGGGTCGGCAAAACCGAACTGTGCAAGGCACTGGCCGAGTTCCTGTTCGACGACGAACGGAACATGGTCCGCATCGACATGAGCGAGTTCATGGAGAAGCACTCGGTCGCTCGGCTCATTGGTGCTCCTCCGGGCTACGTCGGCTACGAAGAGGGGGGCCGCCTCACGGAAGTGGTCCGCCGCAATCCGTACTGCGTGATCCTGCTCGACGAAATCGAGAAGGCCCATCGCGACGTGTTCAACGTCCTGCTGCAAGTGCTGGACGACGGACGTCTCACCGACGGGCAGGGGCGAACGGTCAACTTCACCAACTGCCTGATCGTGATGACCTCGAACATCGGCAGTCAGGCGATCATGGAGATGTCCGGCCAGGCGTCCGAGAAGGAAATGCGCGACACGGTCATGGACGCGCTGCGCGGGCACTTCCTGCCGGAGTTTCTGAACCGGGTCGACGAAGTGATCGTGTTCCATCCTCTGGATCGGGACGCGCTGCGCGAGATCGTCGGCATGCAACTCAAGCGATTGGCCAAGCAGCTCGAGGAGAACGGCTATCGGCTGGAGGTGACCGACGCGGCGAAGGACCTGCTGGTGAAGGAGGGATACGACCCGGTCTACGGCGCACGGCCCCTCAAGCGGGTGATTCAACAGCGGCTGCAGAACACGTTGGCCAACGAGATCCTGTCGGGGAACATGCCGGACGGATCGCTGGTGCGGATCGACGCGCAGAACGACGAGTTCGGGATCGAGACCTCGGAGGGGCTCGTCGTGGAGTCATGATGACCGGGCGCGATACGACGTGATCACCGCCAAGATGCAGGTCCGCGACAGCGGTACCGCCGCCCCGAGGCGCAGACTTTGAAGTTGTGCTATTCGCGGCGGAGCCGCAGAGAACATCGGGATTTCAAAGGTCTTTTTTCTCACGCAGAGGCGCAAAGACGCAGAGAAAGACAAATCCTTTGCGTCGCTGCGCCTCTACGTGAGACCACAAAAGCCTTTTTTTACGATTTCTCGGCGACTTCCCGAGAGAAATCGCTCAACTTCAAAACGCTCAGGGCGGGGTGAACGGTTACCAACGTCGGTTTCACCGCGACATCGCCGGCTACGACCGTTCGCGTTCTGTCCTATTCCGACAGCAGCAGTCCGTCGCCGCGATCACTTCGCGGGCGAGGTGACTGGTTTGGCTGCGCCAGTTGGTTTCGCGTCCGACTTGGGCGTTGCGGTCGCCTCCGGTTTTGTGGACGGGGCTTTTGTCGCCGGTCCCTTCTCGACGGCGGGCGTCGTCTCCTTCTTCTTCTCGAACGCCGCCTTCGCCTTGTCGTGCGCCTCTTGCTTTTTCAAGCGAGCGGCTTCGGCGGCCGCCTTGCGCGCCTCCAGTTTCCTGGCCGCTTCGGCGGCCATCGCCGCTTGCCGCTGCGCGGCGAGTTTGGCCGCTTCTTCGTACTGCTTCTCCGCAGCCTTCGCCCGCTGCCGCATCGCCGAATTGTACATCTGGCGGTAACGCGTCATGCCCCGCCGCGACTGTGCGGCGGCTTCTCCGGCGAACGATCCCCAGACCGTCGCCGCGACAAGCACCCAACCGGTGGTTCGCAACAGGAATCGCATTACGGCACCCAATTATCTTTCAGGCCATAGGTTGAACAACCCGTCTCCCGGATCGACCGCTCGCCCGCCCGGCGTGCAATTCGTTAACATGGCTGCCACATCACCGGCACTTCGGAGTATGTCATGCCCAACCGAACTCCCCAAGTACGACCGCCGCAAGCGGTTCCCGCGGAATTCGCGGGCCGATGGATTGTGTGGAACGCCGACCATTCGCGCATCGTTGCTCATGCCGACACTCTGCAACGACTGTGGCAGCTCGCCCGCGACCAGCGAATCGACGACCCCGTGTTCGAGAGAATTCCCCGTGCGGACGTACGATTCGTGGGGACGACATGAAGTTTCCCTATCGCGAGTACGTGGGGATCTATCCCGGCACCGACGACTTTCGCCTGATTCTTCGACCAATCATTACGATTCGGATCCTTGGTTCGAGGTCGCAAGCGCGGTGGGACGCGTTGGTGGACACCGGTGCCGATGAAACCCTGTTCCCGCTGGCCCTTGCCGAGCTGCTCGGCGTGGAACTCGATCCTCGAATGGTCGGCGTGGCGGCTGGCATTTCGGGCGATCGCTTGAAGGTTCATTACGGCGCTGTCGAACTCCAAATCGAGAACGGCCCGGAGGTGGTGTCCTGGAAGACCACCGTCGGATTTGCAGACTTCCAGTCCGAAAGTGACGAACCCGTCATCCTCGGACAGGATGGATGCCTTGAATTCTTCACGGCTTCGTTTGACGGCGAAAACGCGGAACTGGAGCTCGTCGCGAATTCACTGCTTCCGACGGGGGAACCGCCATGATCGATTGACGCTCGCCAAGGGATCGTCGCCGTTCCGAATCGCGCCGAACGCGGTCTCGTGGATCGCACTTCCCCCCACTGTTTGGATGCGCTCCCCGCATCCACCCTTTCATCCACGTTCCTGATTTTCGCCACTTCGAGCATCGGCCATGAGCAGCGGTTGGGAGTTCTGGATCGATGTCGGCGGCACATTCACCGACTGCCTGGCCCGCTCTCCCGATCACAAACTCCTCACCGGCAAGGTGTTGAGTTCCGGGTGCGGCAAAGGAACCGTCGCCGGCGCCGCACCGGGGGGGGTTGTTCTCGATCCCTCCCGCACCGGCGAACCGGTCGATTTCTGGGCCGGTTGTATCTTTCGCGCGTTCGATTCCGACGGACAAATCCTCGGCGAATCCCGCGTCCGACCCGAACGTGGCTCCACCCTCCGCGGCGATTCGCCGCACACCAATCCCGGTCGACTGACCCTCGAAACCGATCTCGCGACCAAGCTCCCGCCCGGCACCGCTTACGAACTTGATGGCCACGAACCGGCTCCGGTCCTCGCCATCCGCACTATCCTTGCCATTCCGAAAGGGGCGCCCATCCCCCCTGTCGCCGTGCGCCTGGGGACCACCCGCGGCACCAACGCGCTCCTCACCCGCCGCGGCGCGCGTGTCGCCTTCGTCACGACTCGCGGATTCGCCGACGTGTTGCGGATCGCCAATCAAGACCGACCCCGCCTGTTCGACCTCGACATCCGCAAGCCGACCCCGCTCTACGAGGCCGTCGTCGAAGTTGACGAACGCCTCGACGCGTCCGGGGCTGTCCTGCTTGCTCCTGATCGCGAGGCTGTCCGCCGCGACCTTGCACACCTCCGCGCGGCCGGCATCGAATCCCTGGCGATTTGCCTGCTGCATGCGTTCGCAAATCCCGCGCACGAAGAACTTGTCGCCGACATCGCCCGCGAAGTCGGCTTCACCGAGATCAGCGTCTCGTCCCGTTTGGCGCGTCTCATCCGCATCGTCTCGCGTGGCGACACCACCGTCGTCGACGCCTATCTCAATCCCGTGTTGCGCGAGTACGTCGACTCCTTGCGGCGGACGCTCGGGGGAAGTTCGCTGCG
This sequence comes from Planctomycetales bacterium, assembly GCA_044359065.1. Classification (GTDB taxonomy): domain Bacteria; phylum Planctomycetota; class Planctomycetia; order Planctomycetales; family Planctomycetaceae; genus JAIXZD01. Next base: position 28,869 of record JBIKMW010000006.1, read on the forward strand.
ACTGATGACTTCGGCGGGAGGATTGGTCGACGCGGACCGATTCGTCGGCAAGGACAGCATCCTGTCCGGTCCGGCGGGGGGGGTGATCGGATTTTCCCGCGTCGCCGAACGGGCCGGCTTTCCCAGGTCGATCGGCTTCGACATGGGAGGCACCAGCACCGACGTTTCCCGCTACGACGGCCGTTACGAACTCGAGTACGAAACCCGCAAGGCCGGCGTGCGGATCGTCGCGCCGATGTTGGCCGTCGAAACCGTCGCCGCCGGCGGCGGCAGTTTGTGCGCCTTCGATGGCGTCAAGCTCGTCGTCGGTCCGGCCAGCGCGGGGGCCAACCCCGGCCCTGCCTGCTATGGCCGTGGCGGCCCGCTCACCATCACCGATGTCAACCTCTTCCTCGGACGTGTGTTGCCCGAACGTTTTCCGTTCGCGCTGGACCGCGCGGCCGTCCGCCGCAAACTTGAGCAGGTCTTCGACGAAGTCCGCCGCTCCGGCGCGGGTGGCGTTGCGACCCTGGAAGACCTCGCTTTCGGATTCGTCCGGATCGCCAACGCCAACATGGTGCGCCCGATCCGCAATATCTCGGTCGCGCGCGGGTACGACCCCCGCGAGTACGCGCTGGTGACGTTCGGCGGCGCCGGCGGCCAACACGCCTGCGCCGTCGCGAGAGAGCTGGGCATCTCGAAGGTGCTCTCTCATCCCCACGCGGGCTTGCTCAGCGCGTACGGGATCGGGCATGCCGATATCCGCCGCCACGGCGAACGAGGAGTGTTGGCCGAACTTTCGGCAGGGACGTTGTCGCACGTTCGAGAAATTGTCGACGACCTCGCCCGTGCCGCGCGTGACGGCGTGCTCGACGAAGGGATTCCCGTCGAGCACATCGCCCCGGCCCGTTGGCGGTTGGAGTTGCGGTACCTCGGCGCCGAGGGAACCATCGCCGTCGAAGCCGCCGAGATCGGTCCCGAACCGTTCGCCGAGGGGGCTCTTCCCCGCTGGCGAACCGCCTTCGAGCGCGATCATCGCCGCCTGTACGGCTACGTCCGCGACAGCCGCGCGCTCGAGGTTGTCGCGGCGCGGGTCGAAGTCGTCGGAGCGATCCCGACCCCCGACGAACCGGCGGCCCCGCTCGTCACCCGTCACCCCGCTCCCGCCAGCGAAACGGTGGCGTGGTTCGACGGCGCGCCGCACACCACCGCCATTCACACCCGCGCGGAACTTCGCCCCGGGGACGAATTCCCGGGACCGGCGATCCTCTGCGAACCCTCGTCCACGCTCGTCATCGAACCGGGCTGGACGGCCCGCATCCTGCCACGCGGCGAAGTGCTCGTCGAAGACAGCTTCGAGGTGTCGAGCGGCGGTTCGTCGAGCGAAAGCACCGGCCATATACCTGCGGGAAAAGAACCTGAGGGCGAACAGTCTGCGGGCGAAATCGAGTGCGACCCGGTGCTCCTGGAGATCTTCAACAACCAGTTCGCCTCGATCGCCGAGGGGATGGGATTGACGCTGCAACGGACCTCCTGTTCGGTCAACGTCAAGGAACGCCTCGATTTCTCGTGCGCGATCTTCGACGCTCGGGGAGGCCTGGTCGTCAACGCGCCGCACATCCCCGTGCATCTCGGGGCGATGGGCGAATCGGTGAAGCGCGTCCTCGAAGACAATCCCGATCCCCGACCGGGAGACGTGTTCGTGACGAACGACCCGTACCGTGGCGGATCGCATCTCCCGGACGTGACGGTCGTCACCCCCGTCCACGACGAGGCCACGGGCGACCTGCTGTTCCTCACCGCCAGCCGCGCGCATCACGCGGAGATCGGCGGTATCGTTCCCGGCAGTATGCCTCCCTTTTCGAAGTCCCTCGAAGAGGAGGGGGTCCGCATCCGCAATTTCCGACTCGTCGACGCCGGCGCGTCGCGCGAGGACGCCCTGCGCGATCTGCTTCTCTCGGGACGCTTTCCCACGCGCAACGTCGCCGACAATCTCGCCGACACCGCCGCGCAAGTTGCCGCCAACCGCACGGGGGCGGACCGCTTGCGGGAACTGGTCGCCGCGCGCGGCAGACCCCTCGTGGCCGCCTACATGGAATTCATTCAACGCGCGGCCGAGCGAAAAATGCGTGCGGCCCTCGCCAAACTCGCGGATGGCGAATACAGCCGTACCGACCATCTCGACGACGGTTCGCCGATCTGCGTGACGATCACGAAGCGGGGCGAAACCGCCCGCATCGACTTCGCGGGAACGGGTCCGGTCCTCGCGGGAAACCTCAACGCCAACCGCGCGATCGTGACGGCGGCCGTGCTGTACGTGTTCCGTTGCCTCATCGACGAGGACATTCCGCTCAACGCCGGCGTGCTGGCACCGCTGGAGATCGTCGTTCCCGAAGGCCTGCTCAATCCCCCCGAAGGAGCCACCGCCGCCGAGTGCCCCGCCGTCGTCGGCGGCAACGTCGAAACCTCGCAACGCGTCGTCGACGTGCTGCTCGGAGCGCTCGGGCTGGCCGCGGGTAGCCAGGGGACCATGAACAATTTCACGTTCGGCGACGGAACGTTCGGTTACTACGAAACGATCTGCGGCGGCGCGGGAGCGACACCCCGCGCGGACGGTGCCGACGCCGTCCACACCCACATGACCAACACCCGCCTGACCGACGCCGAAGTGATCGAACGTCGGTATCCGGTGCGCATCCGCGAGTTTTCGATCCGCGCCGGTTCGGGTGGCGGCGGTCGACACACGGGGGGAAACGGCATCCGCCGTGTGGTCGAGTTCCTGAAACCGCTGTCGGTGTCCCTGCTGACGGAACGTCGCGGCGAGTATCCCCCGTACGGACTCGACGGTGGCGCCCCCGGCGCGATCGGTCGCGCCACCCTGCGCCGCGCCGGGAGTACCTTCGACGAACCGCTCCCCGGCAAAGTCCAGCTCTCGGTCCAACCCGGCGACGTGCTGACGATCGAGACTCCCGGAGGGGGCGGGGTTGGCCTGGCGGCTCCGCACGCATAGCGGAGGTTCAAGGACGCGCAGCTCGCCCTCTTCTTCCCCACATTCGGTTTGGAGATACACAGCGAAACAATCACGTCCGCTACGGAGCATGTCGCCCACAATTGAAGCGGTTCAAGGCTTGACGCGGCAGTAGGGAAGCTCGCTGCCGCGCACACCGCTACCAGGAGTTCGCGTCCGGGAAATTTTTGAGAGAGAGGCGTGCCGTTTCCCTTTTCCGCCGAATTCGCTTTCGCCTGCCAACGACGGTGTCGGCTACAATCGCATCCAGCCACTTTCGTGTCGCGGCTTCCCCTACAACATCGGCCCATGTCCCGCACAACCCTCGCCCCCGCCGACCACGACGCCGGTGGCTATGAAGCCGGGGCCTCCGAGGCCGAGGCTCGTGACGCGGACGACTACCCATCCGGGGAGATCGGTCGCCGCTCCGCCTGGTGGGCGAATCGATTGGGTTGGGGCGTCATTCTCGGGCTGGGGTGGATCACTTACGAATTGACGCATCGCCCGGTCTGGGGCCTCGCGGTGGTATGCGTCAAATTCGGTTGGGTCGACTTGCGCACCGGGCTGTGGCTGTTGTGGCGCGATCCGTCGCACGCCCGCGGCGTGATTTGCGGGCTGTTCTACTTCGCCTCCGCCGCCTCGAAGGTGACGCTGGCCTCGTTCGTGGGAGCGGCGGTGATTTTGTGGCTGGCCGCCGCGCTGGGGGAGCGACCACCCAAAGAGCTGCTGGGCCTGCGGAACACGGCCGCGCTGGGCTTGGGAATCCTCGTGATCGTCGCGCTGGCGGGGGCAGTCGCCGCGCGGTTGGCGGGGGTGCGGGTATGGCTGGATTCGCGGGTGGACAAAAGCCGCGAGCTCAACGAGTGGCCTCCGTCGCGGCATGGTCACAACCGCACGCTGGGAGTGGCGGTTCCGGCGATCATCGTGGCGTCGTTGGTCGCGCCGCAGTTCGTGTCCAAACTCGGTTTCATGCCCGTTCTGGGGCTGATTCTGGTGACATCGACGCTGTTGTGGTGGTTGTTCCAAAGCATCGCGGCCCTCGCGCCGGACGAGTGCTGGCCCGAACTGCGACAGGGGACGTTGGCACGGTATCTCGAAGACGACGCGCCGTGCGACGACGATGTCGAGGACGCCCTGGCGTAAGGCGACTCCGCGCAACGCCCGCGGTTTACCGTCCGCACCACGGTGCTCGGTAGTCAGTCGGAATCGCGGCCGTCGCTCGGCCTCCGCGCGATGGCGACGCGCGCGCGACCTGCCGGATCCTTGGCGATCCGAATGTCGCGGAATCGCTGCTCCTTGAGCAGCCCGACCACCGCCGGCGCCTGATCAGGATCAAGCTCCATCAATAGCCAGCCGTCGGGTTCCAGGAACGGCGGCGCTTCCCGCGTCAATCGCGCGAGGATCGTCATCCCTTTCGGACCAGCCAGCAGCGCCGAATGCGGCTCGTGCAGCCGCACGTCCGGCGGTAGGTCGGCCAGTTCCTCGTCCCCGATGTACGGGGGGTTGCTGACGATCAAGTGGAACCGGGCGTCCGGCGGTAGCGACCCACACAAATCGCTGTGGAGCAACGTCACTCGGGATTCCAACCCGTGCCGGGCCACATTTCGCCGCGCCACGGCCAGCGCCCCTTCCGAAAGGTCGACCGCCGTGGCGATCAAACCGGGGCGATGCTTGGCGAGCGCGACCGCGACGCAGCCGGTGCCGGTCCCCACGTCGAGTACGCGCGGCGATTCGATCGTCTTGGCCAGCTCAAGCCCTTCCAGCACGAGGGTTTCCGTCTCCGGACGCGGAATGAGCGTGTCGCGCGTGACCTCGAAATCAAGGCTGAAGAACTCGCGTTTGCCGATCAGATACGCCACCGGCTCGGCCCCGGCACGGCGTTGCACCAAGTCCCGCATCACGGCCCGTTGCGCGTCGGTCACGATCTGGGAATGCTGGACGTACAGTTGAATGCGGGGACATTTACGGGCGTGGGCCAGCAGCAACTCGGCGTCGAGGCGCGGCGACGTGCTGCCGTTTTTTTTGAGGTGCCCGGTGGTCCATTCCAGGATGCGGGCCACCGTCCAGGCGTCCGGGGGGGGAGGGGGATCGTCGTCGGGAACCTGCTCGACCGCTGGCGCACCGGCGGGGGGCAGCGATCCACCGGACATTGCGCGCGGGGGCGCCGGACCGCGGTTCGGCGGAATCCCGGGCGGGGAGCCAGCCGCTTGCGGGCGAGCGGGGGGAGAATTTCCGCGAGGTCGACCGGATGGCTCGGGGCCGCGATCCGCCGGCGCTCCGGGCTGCATGGCTCGTCCTGTGAGGGGAGAACTCGGGGCGACGAAACACCGCCACCGCAAAAACGCTCGAATAACCGGTCTCCGACCGGGAGCGCGTGGCCGAACAACACGGCCCGGCGAGATTCTTCCACCGCTGGAAGTGCCAACGGCGGGAAAACAGCCGAAAATGGACAGAGGCGGGATCGAACCGCCGACACCAGGATTTTCAGTCCTGTGCTCTACCAGCTGAGCTATCTGTCCGCTGCGAATCAGGCCGAAGGCACACACAAGGGCGTGACTTCGGACACGCGAATCTACGGCAAAAACGCGCGCGAATCAAGCACCGGTCCCCCCGATTCAACCGGTTCGCCCCGTTCGGGCCGATTTCCCGAGCACAGGACGCGAAATCGGGGCGGGAGGTTCGCGCTCTGTCGAGCATGTGAAGCCCAACCCACCGAAAGAATTTTTGACGTTCTCCCGTTGCCAAACGAGTGGTACATCGCACATGGTGGGTACGAAGACGCCACGCAAATGAATCAACGTGTGCCAATCTGAGCGGCGCGACCCTCACACCCAAGCTCGCCAATGCATTCCGTGTCTACCATGACGAGCGGCAAGCCAGGCGACAAATCTTTCGCGACCCTTCGGGTACATGACGTGCGTCGAAATAGGCGATGCATCCATGCGAACTTACAGGCTTCAACCAGCCAAAACCATAGTTCACGACTAGGGGCCTTGCCGATACACGGGAATGCCACTGGGCCACGCTTGCATTGGAACACTATAGGCAAGACAACGATTGTCTCTGTACCGCGCGGATTGCACGGAACGGAAAGCCCCAACCGATCAGGCTCAAGCGGCGGACTCGATTGACCGACGACTCGTTTTGGTCGTAGGGCAATTCGGCTACCGTCGTCGGCCTCAGAGAGCCGATGTCGGGGAGCGTCACTCGCCTAAACGAACAGTTCAATTGGTGGTGGAAGGAAGAGTGACGCGTGTCGCGCACTGTCAAGCGGAGGGGGAGTGGAATCGTGAGTCGTGGCCCGGATCCTCGTATTGAGACACCGTCCGTGGCTGGCCTCGGTCAGTGTCGGAGCGAAGGGCTTTGATCGTGGATGAAGTTGCAGCGCACCTCTATCGGCTAGCGTTCCGCGTCCGATTCCTCGAATGTCGTGGGGATGGATTTCAAAACCTGTTTTCCGACATCATGGAGAAGCGGTATCCCGGGGACTTCACTCGGCTCCGCCCTTGGGGAAACCAAGGAGACAGGAAGAACGATGGGCTCCTTCGGTCTTCCCAGATGCTTTTTCAGTGTTATGCCCCGAACGAAATGAAGTCGCGGGAAACCGTCAACAAAATCGACGAAGATTTTCGCGGTGCCGTTCAACACTGGCCTGCGGACTTCCACACGTGGGTTTTCGTCCACAATTCGGACCTCGGCCTCGGTCCCGAGGTTGTGCGTAAGCTGCTTGACCTTCAAAAGGAATTCACGACATACCAGCTCATCCACTGGGGGTATGAGGAGCTACGGAGAATCGTCGAATCACTGGGGCAGAACGAACTCTCGGCGCTCTTCGGTCCAATGTCAACACGAGCCGACGTCGTGAACATCGAGTTCCCGGAGATTCGACTAGTTATCGAGCGGCTGGCCAGCCTGCCGGAATCAGCCGATCAGGACCTTCGGCCGGTCTCACCTCGTAAACTTCAGGCCAATGCGCTCTCACAGGCGGTTGAATTCCTCTTGCGGACAGGAATGTATTCAAGTCGCCGAGTGGGCGAATTCTTCGACGGTTACCATGATGCCACTCTCGGAGACCGCGTCGCGCAGAGGTTCCGCGATGAGTACGGGCGATTGCGGGACGCTGGCAACCTACCGGACGACATTTTCGCCGAGCTGCAAGTGTTTGCGGCTGGTCAATCGCCGGTTAAACCCTCAAGGCAGGCAGCAGCCTTGGCGGTTTTGGCGTATTTGTTTGAAGAGTGCGACATCTTCGAGCGACCAGCACCGGAGTGATTTCCATGATCCTTCCGACCAAACGGATCAGCGAAAGCCGCGCGCTGCTGTACGTCGGTGCGGAAGTGCTCGGGCTTATTGAGGAGCCCAAAACAGTATCGAGAATCTGGGACGAGTTGAAACGTGCTCGCGCTTCCCGCGCCGACCCGTCGACCATTACCTACGATTGGTTCGTCCTCGTCCTTGACCTGCTGTTCACCATTCGGGCTATTGAGTACCACCACGGTCGGATTCGGAAGACCACGCCATGATCCACCGCACCTTCAGCGATTTGCCACGCTTCAAGGAGATGAGTTTTCACAATGGGCTCAACCTGGTTCTGGCGGACAAAACCCCTGGTGCAACGGAACGTCAAACCCGCAATGGAGCGGGAAAATCGAGCCTTGTCGAACTATTCCATTTTCTGATGGGCGCGAAGTGCGACAAGGACTCGCTTTTCCGGAACGCGGAGTTGATCGATGCCACGTTCGGTCTCGAATTCGATCTCGGTGGTGACCGAGTCACAGTCACTCGAAGTGGAAAATCTCCCGGCAAAATTAGTGTCATCGACGGCGCTACGAAGCATTGGCCGGTTCAACCCAAACGGGATCGAAAAACCGGAAAGTTGGTGATTTCAAACACCAATTGGAAGCTCGTTCTGGGCCGCCTGATGTTCCACCTTCCGGACGACAAAGAGGGGACACGCGGCAAATTCGGCCCGCCGTTCCGTTCGGTGTTCTCGTACTTCGCTCGGCGGCAGGCCAGCGGAGGGTTTGTCAGCCCGGTCCAGCATTTCGGCAAACAGTTGCTCTGGGATGAGCAGGTGTCGTTGTCTTTCTTGTTGGGGCTTGATTGGACGATTCCCCAAGAATGGCAGGTCATCCGCGAGCGGGAGAAGGGGTTGGAAGCACTTCGCAAGGCCAGTCGTCAGGGAGCATTGGGAGAGCTTCTCGGGAGCGCGGCCGAACTCGGGGCACAGCTGACGCTGGCCGAGGAAAAGCACCGTAAAACGATGGAGAATGTGAGCAGTTTTCGCGTCTTGCCGGAGTACCGAGATCTGGAGCGGGAAGTGTCCGCGCTGACACGAAAGCTCAACGACCTCGCGAACGAGAACGCCCTTGATCGGCTGTTGCTTGCTGAACTCGAGCGGGCGATGAAGGCAGAGGAGCCGCCGCCGATGGGTGACATCGAACGACTCTATGCAGAGGTGGGAGTTGCTCTTCCTGACGTCGCCATCCGTCGGTTTGAGGAGGTGCGTGTTTTCCACGATTCGGTAGTCGCTAACCGGCGCACATACCTCCAGCAGGAGCAAGAAGAAGCCCAGGCACGTATCGCTGCCCGCGACCGTGAGAAAGAGGGTTGTGACTATCGCCGGAGCGTGGCACTCAATCTGATTCGCACGCACGGAGCTCTGGAGCAGTTCACCCTTTTACAAGCCGAGGCAAATCGCCTCGGCCTCCTCGCGGAAGGATTGCGTGAGCAGTTACGGATAGCCAAGGCCTTGGAGAGTGGAAAGACCGAACTCGATTTGGAACGAGTGCGACTGCTGACCCGCTTGCGGCAGGACTATGAAGAACAGAATGAGCAGATCAATTCCTCTGTTCGCGCGTTCGGCAAGGTCTCAGAATTGTTGTACGAGAGCCCGGGAATTCTGACTGTGAGTCCGGAACAGAATGGCCCGCGTTTCGGCGTGAAAATCCATGCCGGAAAGAGCAAGGGCATCAACAATATGCAGATTTTCTGCTTCGACCTGATGCTCAGTTGCCTCTGCTCGCAGAGGGGAATCGGGCCGGGATTCCTGATCCACGACAGCCATCTGTTCGACGGAGTCGACGAGCGACAGGTCGAACGTGCTCTGTTGATAGGGGCGGCTATGTCAGCACGTCTCCGGAGTCAATACATCGTAACGATGAACTCCGACGTTGTGCCGTCCCGATTCCTTTATCCAAAGCGGATCGTTAAACCTCGACTCACCGACGCGACGGATACAGGTGGCCTTTTCGGGATTCGGTTTGAGTGACTGCAGGGGACAGATCGAGAGCTTCGTCCACCAACGAATACACCTGCGTTACGTCTGAAGTGGAGAATCCGGTGGCTGACAGTTGCCAGCTCAGAGAAATCCTCCGGGAGTGGCCGTGCCAAGACTCGCATACCGCCGTGTTTCTTCGTTCAAAAATCCCCTTCGATAGCACTTGAACTCTATTCGCGGGGCTATCTTTGCGCTGCAAATACGTATAGAGAGTACGGCGGCTTGCCGCAGTGCTCGCCCTCGACATTTTTAAGAAAATCGAGCAGATCGAGCGCCGATCGCCCCGAGTCGACGGGTTCGCCCCGAAAAATGCTTTCTCCGTTATAATTTGCACGGTTTCGGATACCTTTGCCTCGTCAATGCGGCGAGTCGCTGATGGGCCAAGATTTGCGACTCTGTCGAAGTAGCCCTTCGATCAACCTTATCGCCACTCACGGCTGGCCGTCACCCCCCCGCGTTGGGAAACCGCATCCGGACCTCGTCCAGCATCACGTAGCCTTCCGGAAGGCCGCCGCGCCACACGGGGTAGTCCTTCTCGGGCCGCAGCAGGTGCCGATCTCCGGGGATGGGGCCCATCGGCGAGATTTCCAGCGGGTACAGCACGAGCAGGATGTTCGCGTTCACGTCGGCGAGGACCCGCCGCAATGGGGTGTGGCCGTAGAAGTCCGCGCGGTCGTGGCGGCTCCCCAAGCAGGTCCAGGCCGATTCGTCCTCCACCGCGGTGAGTGTCCGCTCGGACCAGTCGGGGCCGACCTCGAGCGATTGGCCGGTGAGAATCCATCCGGTGCAAATCCCGTCGTGGACCCCCTGAATCAACAGGTGCAGCCCCGCGCCGGCCGACCTCAGCTCGCCCCGCAGACGAAACGTGAGTTCGGCCCCCGTGAAGTTGGTGCCGCAGCCACTCCGCGCGAAGCGGTTCTCCCCCGCGACCTCGCGATGGTGTTCCCCCGCGCGGCCTGTGGTGAGCAGCAGGAACAACAGGTGCATGTATCCCGCGCCGGGGGGAGCGTGGTTGTAATCGATCCACCACGGGCTGCGCGAGATCACGCACCCGTCTCCCCGTTCCAGCGGTTTGGGACCGCGGGCGTTGTCGTGCCAGCCAAACCAGCCCCCCGGTCCGTCATCGAAGGTTTCCACATAGGTGTGCATGGCGGGGCGGATTCTCCGAAGTTACGACGCGAATTCGACTTCCCGCGCGTTTCGCACGAACTTGGCCGGAAAAGACGTGCCGTTGCAGTGTGGTCGGTATTTGGCCCGGATCATTCATGCACCGTGCGAAGTGGGCGACATCTTTTTCGACGACGGCGAGGAAAAGTGAGTTGAGTGTACGACGCGACTCTCCGGTTGTCCCGGACTCCCTCGACCGGCGGCGGGGCGAATTCGCCGCCAAACCCCCGAGCTTGCCCGGTCCGCCGAGTTCGGCGGCTTTGGTCTTGCCGTCGAAAGCCGATGCGGACAACGATTCCGCCCCTGGAAACACCACCGCAATAACGTGTTCCGGTAACTAACCGCGGACTTCCGTTTTCTGATGCGATCGCGTTGATGAACCACGGGTTCCCCCCGCTCCGTCCAACTCCGAGCGAGACTCTCGGCGCTTCCGCCGACGTGTCCCCGTTGGCGGCATGGCCTTTCGCCGAACCGACGCGTTCGATCAGTCCGCCACGCCCGCGTCGCGGCCTGTGGAGCGTTTCGCTGCTACTCCACGCGGCGGCGTGCGTCGGACTGGCTCGCCTGGAGTGGGAACCTCCCGCGCGCTCTCCCGTCGGATCGGACGACGCGGTGAGGTTGGAGTCGCTGTGGGGCGCGGCGGCCGACGAGTTGGCCCGCGCGACGCCTTCCCCGGAGGCGCCCGGCGACCTGCTGACGATCGTGCCCCCTCAACCTGCCGAACCCGTGTTGGACGCCTCGGAACCGCTGGATGTCCCTGCGGTCGCCGAGATGCTCGCACGCCCCGAGGACCATCCCCCGGAGCAGCCGGACGAACCCCCGCTCTCCCGGCCAGCCGAGTCCGCCCCCGGCGAACGCCCTATCACCCTCGCCGCCGCGACGGCCGAGCCTCCGCCACCCGTTGCCAACACACACGCTGCCACCTCACCCGCTTCGCGGTCACCCCTCGTCGAATCGGCCCTTCATACAAGCGAGGCTGATGTACGCGAGGGTGCCGTCCCGCGCGACCCGGAGCCCAACCGCGGCCAGCCCCGTTCCGTCTCGTCGCCGAACGTCGTCGGCAAAGCGCCATCCGGATCGGACGCGCCGAGGCGCACCGCTCATGCAAAAGGTCATGCGGACGGTTCGGTCGGACCGGTGTCCGACTTTTTCGGAATCCCGGTCGCGGAAGAGTCGGTCGTGTTCCTCGTCGACGCCTCCGACAGCATGCGCGAAGGGGACATGTTTCGTTACGCGGCAGCCGAACTCGAACGCTCGCTCGACCTGCTTCCGCCAACCTCGCGATTTCAGATTGTGTTGTACTCGGATCGGTGCGACACCGTGCCCGTCCCCGCACCCACCCGTGCGTCGCAAGGGCTGTTGCGGAACACGGCCGTGAACCGCCGCCTGGCCGCCCAGTTCGTCGCCGCCCGCGATCCTTCGGGGGGTACGGACCACAGGGCCGCGTTTGCGACCGCCTTGGCGGCGCGGCCGCACGCCATCGTGTGGCTCACGGACGCGCACACGCTGGACGGACACATCCCGTTCCTCCGCGATCGCCTGCGCAGAGCGAGATCGGACGCCCGCGTGTCGCTGGTGATCTTCACGATTGAACCGGATCGCGTCGCCACTGGCGAGGTCGCCCGGTTCGTGCAGGAGACTGGCGGCCAAGCGCTCGGTCTCGATCCCGAAGCGGAACTGCCACTCATCCGCCCCTTGGCTCGTTGATGCGCGCACGACGGGAATTAGCCAACCGGGTACCGGCCGTCACTCCCCCACGCAGTACAGCGCCTTCGTGGAGCGAATGAACAACTGCCCGTCGCTGATGGCGGGGGTGGCGTGGAAGTCCCCCGTGTCTCCCTCGAATTTGTTCGTCGCCACCGCCTGGAACTCGCGCCCCAGTTTCACCACGTAACACTCGCCCGAGCGGCGTTGGTAGTACAGGTGTCCGTGCGCGGCGACCGGCGAACTGTAGTCCTGTCCGCCACGACCGCCGCCCCCTCCGCGTCGTCCGCCGGGGAAGCCCCCGCCCGGCTGGCCTCCCCCTTCGGGTTCGACCGCCCCGCCGGTCAGCCGCGACTGGTACACCCGCTCGCCGGTCTTTTTGTCGGCGCAATTCACGATGCCGCCAGCCACCCAATACAGCAGGTCGTCCACGACGAGCGGCGACGCGATGCGGCCCCGCTCACGCCCCGACCACACCACGTGCGTTTTGGTCACGTCGTCCTTGCCCCCGGCCCGCACCGCCAGCGTCCCGCCATTACGGCCGTCGACCACGAACACCGTGTCGCCGTCGGCCACCGCGCTCGAGCAGAGGCTGTCCGAATCCACCCCCGTGCAGAACCAGCGCAACTTGCCCGTGGACGGATTCATACCCCACACCTCGAAGGGGACCGCCAGTACCAGATCGGTCCTGTCATTCGCGGTCTTCACGAGGATCGGCGAACCCCACGTCGAATCCAGCCCGTCCGCTTCTTGCCGCCAGACCTCCTTGCCTGTTTCCTGCTCGAAGGCCACAAGGGAATGACTTTCGATCGTGGCGGGGACGATCACCAGGTTCTCAAACAGGACCGGGCTGGAACTCGAGCCCCAACTGCGACGGTCACGGCCATCCCCCACCGATTTCTTCCATAGCACCTTGCCCGACATATCGAGGGCCACCAAGCCCGACTTGCCGAAGAACGCGAACACGCGTTTACCGTCCGACACGGGGGTATGACTCGCGTATCCGTTCTCCGCGAACATGCCGCGGAATTCGTCTTCCGGAAGCACCGCCTTCTCGCGATGCGTCCAAACCGTCTTGCCGGTCGCGCGGTCAACACAAATCAGCTCCCGCGCGAGGTTCTCCATTTCGCCCGGGTTGTCGCGCGACACCGCGTATCCGGTCCAGCAGGTCACGAAAACCTTGTCCCCCACAACGATCGGGCACGACAACCCCGGACCGGGCAGCTCAAGCTTCCACTTGAGGTTCTTCGAGTCGCTCCAAACGGTGGGGGGAGCTTTTGTGTCGAGACTCACCCCCGAACCGTTCGGTCCACGAAACCGGGACCAATCCCCCGCCGAAACGGGAACCGCGCCTCCGACCAGCGCCGCGAACACACAGAGCGAGAATCGTCCGAACAACGACGAACGGGTACGGGGCATGAAGGAGACCTCGTCAAGAAAACGACCGAACAGACCGACCCGCGCGGGTACGGGGGCGACCGCTTTCGCGGCGCGCCCCACCCATACCCATGTCTCTCGCCAACCATTCGCGGGTGGCTTGGCCAAAACTCACCGCACAACGTCGTGAACGAACGTTTCCGGACTCAGGCCTCGGGAGCGGGACGCGCGCCCCGACCGCCGGGAGCACCCCCCGGCGCGCCTTGACCACCACCGGGACGACCGCCGCCATTCCGGAATCGTTCACGGAAGGACTCGAACATCTTTTTCATCTCGTCGCGGCTGAGCGCCCCGTCCTTGTCGCCATCCGCTTCCTTGAAGCCCGGCTCCATGAAGCGCCGCTGTTGCTCGGGGATCTCCTCCAGCGTCAGCTTGCCATCCTTGTTCTTGTCGTTCTCGAAGGCCCGATCGAGCATCGCTTCCGGATCGAACTGGCGACCGCCACCCGGGCCACCGGGACCACCACCGGGTCCACCCGGAAAGCCGCCGCCGAACGCCGGGCGGATTTCCTCGCCCGCCAGTTTGCCGTCCTTGTTCTTGTCGAGGGTCTTCAGCGCGACCGCCGCGTTCTCGATTTCCTTCGTCGACAGTTCGCCGTCTCCGTCGGCGTCCAACGCCTGCATCAGCGGATTCGGAGGACGGCGATCACGACCGCCCCCCTCCGGAGGCCGTCCACCTTCCTGCGCGATCGCCGGAAGCGACAACAGGGCACCCGCCACCAACATCGGCCAAGCACGCGACACGCTCATCGTCATCTCGCTTTGATAGAAATCGACATCGAACATCGGCCCACTCCGCAAAGGCGAGCGCCCCCGCGATCCAATCACATCCCCGGAGAAACCCCGGCGGGCACGCCGCCCTTCACCGCCACCCATTACCGTCGTTGGCTTACCGTCGTCGGCGCGTTTCGCGTTCCGACTTCCCAACTCCGCCGTGCGGGGTTCCCTCTTCGGGATCCGCCGGAGTCGCCCCCAGCTGGATGTCGAACGTCGCGGCCAATTCACCGAACTTCGAATCGGGCACCTTCTTGAAGTCCGCCAGCAAGGCTTCCCGCGCCACAGGATTGCGCACTTCGCGGTACAGCCCGTCCTTTTCGTTCAGCGGTTCGCCGCTGATCAACAACTGCGTCGTGAAGATGCGGCGACCGTTCTTGCTGATGCCGTAATGAATGTGCGGCGTGCGGCCCGGATAGGGAACCGGCTTGATCGTTCGGAAGTAATACCGCCCTTCCGAATCCGTCAGAAACCGTCCGTACCCCTGGAAGTTCTTGTCGTAGCCGTCCCGTCCCGAGCTTTGTGTGTGCAGGTACGAACCGTTGTTGTCGACCTGCCAGATCTCGACGAACACATTCCGCATCGGCGACCCGTTCGGACCGAGAATCCGCCCCGACAGGTGCGTGATCTCTCCGACCGCCGGTGTGAGCGAGTCGTTCAGCACCAACAGATCGTTGTCCGTGTCGAGCGGCAGTTTATCCGGATAGAACGGCCCCTCCGTAAGTGCGGGAGTGGCGAACAACTCGTCCGCGAACGCCCCTGGCGTCTTCCAGGCAGCCGCCAGAAGCGACGCACTGCCAGCCATGCTCACGGACAGGAACCGCCGACGGGAGCCGGCCCCGTTGACATCGACGTTCGACGCGTTCGTACGACCAAATCCAGCGAAGTTTGTCATGGGAGACTTTCAAGAGACGCCGTCGAATCGCGTCGATTAACGAGGTTCGGGGGCGAAACAGGGCCTTTGCCTTTTCGATCCGGCGAACAGTTCCATGTGTGGCCGGGGTTGGAGCCGCTTTGGGCGAAACCCCGGAATTCCGCGTGCGGCCAACACTCGGGGACTTCCCTTCGGTCCAGCCTTGGCCACCTGTTGACCAACTCGGACTGATTCCATCGAAGCCCTGGCGGCGCAGGGGACGGTCGATCCACGACCTTCACGAGGCGCGCCGGCCCCTTGGGAGCGGCCATCAAACACCTCATCCGCGACAGGGTTTCGGGATGAGGCCGGTTTTTCCGGGCTGTGGCAGATTCCCACACATGACCGCTTTGGCCGTCCGCGCGGAAACTCGGGTCACTTCGCGGGCGGATCCGGCTCCCCCAAGGCCGCGTCTCCCAACACCGCCTCCTCTTCGGCCAACCGCTTCATTTGCGCAACCACCGCTGGCGTCGCCGGATACACCAGCGGCGGGGTCTCTTGCCCCGGCGTCCGCACAATCTCGTAACCGTCTCCGGCGGGAGTCAGCAGCCAGACGTACTCACGGTCGGGCAACAGGCCGGGGACCGCGTCCAAATTGATCACCCGCAGCCGCTCGGGGAGGCCCGCCCCGCGCCATGTTTCGGCGACCGTCACCCCATCGGGTCGATCCACGCGACCACTTACCGCCACGCGGGTCAACTCCCACTGCGGCGGACTGATGAGAATCGGATTGGCGGTCGTGCGGCACATCCAGCCCAGCAGCGACCACCACGCCAGCACGCCCAGCAACGCGAAGCGAAACCGCCACGGGCGACCGGACTCGGGCCCGATGACCTGCGCGGGGGAAGGCGCCCCGGCACCGGGGGCCCCAACTGAAGCCGAAGGAGCAACCGAAGCCACAGCGGGGCTTGCGGTGCTGGAAACGCGCCGCTCAACCGTCTCCCCCGCAGCGACAGGGGCCGGGGGGGCGGGAGTGGCATCATCCGGCGATCGCGTGACGCGGGGCATGGGCGAATGGTCGGAGATTCCCGACGCTGCGGCAACCCCGGATGGTCACGTCCGCCCCTCAACGCACAACGAGCTTCGAGCCCGTCGATAACGTGCGACGGACGGTAAACCCGTCGCACGCGCCGATTTCCATCGGTCGCCACCGGGGCTTGCACCCCGGTGGTCGGGCAACCGTCAGGACGGGTCCTTCTTGACCAACGGCTCTTTCTTTTCCGTGATATTCGGGGACTGCGGAGCCATGGTGGCGTTCAAGTCCTTGTAGCTCGCCCACTGCTCGGGAAGGTTGTCCTCGTGGAAGATCGCCTCGACCGGGCACTCGGGAACGCATGCCTCGCAGTCGATGCATTCATCCGGATGGATGTAGAGGGACTTTTCCCCCTCGTAGAAGCACTCGACGGGGCACACCACCACGCAGTCGGTGTATCGGCAATTGTCGCATGGCTGGGCCACGACGTGAGTCATCTGTTCATCCTTCCAGGAAACCGGATAGCGCGGCCCCCCGACATCTCCCTGGAGCGGAGGCGGGGGAACGCAAGTGCAAGCCACGAAAAATCTACGGGCGTTCCGAGGGAGTGTCAAGAAGCCGTTGCGGGGGACGTTCCGATCTTCGTTCGACACCCGACACCTCAGCCCGTTTTCGGTTCTCCGGAAACCTTGATGAAACGTGGCTGTCGTGGGCCTGCATCGTGGTGGTGATGACGTTGTTGGCGTGCTCACCGTACGCCCGACGTGGCTGCGGCAGGGCCGACCGGCACTTCCCCCGCGTCCCTTGGGGACACGTCGTCGCGGAAATCTTCCGCGCGGGAATACTTCAATTCGAGCGACGGGTGCCGCGCCAGCCAAACGATCAGGCCCGCGCCCGCCAGCGTGCACAGCGTCACCAGCGGCCAGTGGTAGCGCAGCGCGCCGTCGACGACCGTCGCGAAGGGATTCGCGCCGACGACGGTCGCGGCTTTCTCGCTATGCAGGCTGTGCAACACCATCAGTCCGTTGTGCAGCAGGTGAAACACGAACGACGGCAGCAAACTGCCGCTCCGCACGGCGAGCAGGCCCAACACCACCCCCAGGAGCGCCGCGTTCAGCACCTGTTGGGGGATGAGGTGGATCAGACCGAACGTCAGGCTCGACAACGTCACCGCCAGCCACACCCGGCGCGAACTCAGGAAACCGCTGAGGATGAAACCCCGGAACGCGATCTCTTCGCAGACCGCCGGAGTGACCGCGAACGCCAACAGCACCAGCCACGTCGGCATATCGGGGCTGACCAGCGCGGCCATCGCCTCCCGCACGTGTTTGGGGAGCGGATCGAAGAACCGCTGCTGGAGCAGTTGGCCCAACTCGAACACCACCGGATGCAGCACGAACGGCAGCACCAGCGCGACGGCGAGGATCGACAGCGGCGGCCAGCGCAAGCGGAACGTGCGGCGGAAGCTGCTGGTCAGCATCACCCCCATGATGAGGGCGGGGGTGGCAATGAGTGCCAGTTGTTGCGTCATCAGTGCCTTCAGCCCTCCCTCGGGCGTGGCGACACTGGCCGACTGAAACACCCGCATCATCGCGAACTGCAGGATCATCATCAGCACGAAGCAGAAGACCGCCTCGGCAAAACTTGGGAACGGCCCCTTCTCCAGGAACAACTGCCGCAGCCACAAGCGCACGTCGAACCGCTCCGCCTCGCGGAACAGCACCTCCTCGCGGCTGAACTGGTCGATCGCCCACCACAGTGCCAGGCCCCCGTACACCACGGACGACCCCAGCACCGCCGGGATGTACCACAGCAGACTCCCCGAGTTGAGGGGGGACAGCAACAATCCCTTGAGCAACAGCGCGATGTTCGCGATGGGGACCACGCTGTACTGCGGCTTGAGTTCGACGCCGGGCGACATGCAGAAGACCGTCAGCCCGAGCGTCACCATGAGCAGCGGTGTCAGATAATACTGTCCCTCCTTACTGCTGCGGGCGAACGTCGCCAGGGCCAGGCTCAGCGCGCTGAACAGCGCGGCCAGCGGCACCAGCAGGATCAACACCCACGCCATCGCGGAGGCCGGCGGCAGCGCGAAGCCCCCCGCCTCCGCGTACATCCCGCCCGAGGCCATCGACACGATGTGTCGGCCCGTGAGCCCCATGCTGAACAGGTTGAGCAGCGCCGTTGTGACGCTGAAGGTGAGCACGGTGAAGAATTTTCCCAGCACGATCTCGGCCCGCTTGGCGGGACAGATCAGGAGCGTTTCCATCGTTCCCCGCTCTTTTTCGCCGGCGACCAGGTCGATGGCCGGGTAGAACGCGCCGGTGATCGACATCATCACCAGGAGCGCGGGAAACAATTTGCCCCAGAGATTCGCGGAGATCTGCGCGTCGAGCGCGAGGTTGGTGCTGGTGGGACGCACGGGGTGGGGCAGGTCGTCGGGGAGCCGCGCCGCCTCGAGTTGGCTCTTGAGGATCGTCGCCTCCCACGCGTCGAACACGTCGCGCGTGCGGTTGTAGGCGAGGTACGACTTGTCGTCCGCCCGGTTGTAAAGGATCTCGGGGCGGTCGAACGAGGCGCTCGGGGCCGCCTCGTCCCGCTTGCGAATCTCCTCGTTGCGCGCTGCGAGATGCTGGTCGAACTTCTCCGGGACGAGGATGAGGACCTGAATCCCGCTGCGCGAGAACGCGTCGCCGATCTCCTCCCGCAGTGCCCGCTCCTCCGCGACCAGAGTCGCGTTTTCCGCGGTTTCGCCTTCCCCCGCCGCACGGACCTTCTCGCGCGCCGCGCGGTGACGGACCCGCAGCGCGAGCAGGCCGCGCGCTTCCTCGAGCAGTCGATCCCGTTCGGGGGTCGATTCCTTCTGCGGACTGTCCGAGACGACCAGCAGTTTCTCCGCGTCCGTTCGCTGCTCGAACCACTCTTCGCGGAAGTGATCGGCCTCGACCAGCACCGGACTGTCGGGCAGGTCGTCCGCCCCGAGAATCACCACGGTTCGCGGTTGTTCCGTGAACAACACGGTCAACTGCACCATCCCGATGCCAAGCGCCGGATACAACAGCAGCGGCAGCACCGCGATCATGAACAGCGTGCGGCGGTCGCGGAGCTGGTCGCGCAGCTCGCGGAGGAAGATCAGCCGGATGTTGGTTCGGGACAAGCCCATGTCAGACGACCGCCGTTTCGTCGTGGCGCGAAATCAGTTCGAAGAACAACTCCTCCATGTCCGACTCGCCGTAGCGCTCCTCGAGTTCCCGCCTTGAACCCATCGCGAGGATCCGCCCCTTGTGGATGATGGCGATCCGGTCGCACAGCTTCTCGACCTCCCGCATGATGTGCGTCGAAAAGATGATGCACTTCCCCTGGCTGCGCAGCGACGCGATCGTCAGCAGCAGCTTCCGCGCGACGAGCACGTCCAGGCCGGAGGTCGGTTCGTCGAAGATCATCACGGGCGGGTCGTGAATGATCGTGCGGGCGATGGAGACTTTTTGTTTCATGCCGGTCGACATCTTCGACCCCAGCATGTCCTTGATCTCCCCCATCTGGAGCGTGGCGAACAACTCCGTCAGACGCCCCTGCAAGCGGTTTTCGGGCATGCCGTACAAGCGGCCGAAATGCTCGACCATTTCCCACGCGGTCATGCGGTCGTAAATGCCGGTGTTGCCCGACATGAAGCCGATCCGTTTGCGGACCTCTTCCGGCTGGCGCGTGACCGAGTATCCCGCGACCTCGGCGTCCCCTTCCGTCGGGCGGAGCACGGTGCTGAGCATCCGTAGGCAGGTGGTTTTGCCCGCGCCGTTGGGGCCCAAAAGTCCGAAGATTTCGCCCGGACGGACTTCAAAGCTGACCCGCTGCAACGCGTGCACGCGGCCGCGCTTCAGGTCGAGGAAGCTCTTGCCCAGCCCGGAGACCGAAATCATCGTGTTGGCTCCGGGTTGTGTGCCTCGGGCTGGCTGGCCCCGCGGTGCGAGCGGTCGCCACAGCCATCGGTGCCAGTAACGTCTTGTGTGCCACCGTGTCTTGCCTGTGCCACACCTGTGGCCGTTTCACCACACGCCTGCGGGAGTCTAGCACACCCTTTGGGCAGGGGTCGGCAATCGGCGCGGGCCGAGTCCGTCAGCCGGACGTTCCGGGAGACGCGATCCGCACGACCGGTCCAGGGGGCCGCGCGTTCACCCGTCGCTTCCCGTCCTTACGACACGACCGGCCCCTAAGAAACGACCGGCAACGTCGTCAGTTTCGGCGAACCCGCCGGGGGAGCGGCGTTCGCCAACCCGGCCTGTTCGACCAACCGTTGCCGAGCGGCCAGCGCCTCGGGGGTGTCGATGTACTCGTAGAACACATTCCGCTGGCGGGGGATGTAACCCGCTTCCGTGATGCAGCGACGAATAGTGTCGACGGTGAGGTGATGGACCGTTCCTGCCGACGAAACGACGTTCTCCTCGATCATGAGGCTTCCCATGTCGTTCGCGCCGAAGAAGAGCGCGACATGCCCCGTCTTCTCCCCCTGGGTGACCCAGGACGACTGGATGTTGGGGACGTTGTCCAGGTAAATCCGCGACACCGCCTGTGTCTTCAAATACTCGAACGCACCGGACGGCGGCACGTGGGCCATGTCGGTGTTCTCCGGCTGGAACGTCCAGCAGATGTAGGCCGTGAAGCCCCCCGTCTCGTCCTGCAGTTGTCGCAGTCGTTCCAAATGCTCGATCCGTTCGGCCAGGGTTTCGACATGGCCGAACATCATGGTGGCGCTGGAACGCCCCCCAAGTTCGTGCCACACCCGGTGGACATCGAGCCAGTCGTCGGTCAGCACTTTGCCGCGGGTGATCTCCTTCCGCACCCGGTCGACGAGGATCTCCCCGCCGCCACCCGGCAGGCTCCCCAGGCCGGCGGCCTTGAGGCGTTCCAACACGGTCTTGAGCGGCAGCTTGTTGACCTTGGTGAAGTGGTGGATCTCGGGCGGGCTGAAGCCGTGGATGTTGATCATCGGGAAGTGCGCTCGCAAGTCGCTCAACATCTCCTCGTACCATTCGAGTTTGTAGTGCGGATGCAAGCCCCCTTGCAGCAAAATCTGATCCCCGCCGAGCGCCACCGTCTCGCGCACCTTCTGATGCAACTCGTCACGGGTGAGGACGTACACCTCGGCGTGCTTGGGCGTGCGATAGAACGCGCAAAAGTCGCACACCGCCGTACATGCGTTCGTGTAGTTGATGTTCCGGTCGATGTTGTACGTGCGGTACGGCTCTGGATGCAGCCGGCGCGTGATCGCGTCCGCCGCCTTGCCCAGCGCGATCAAATCGTGCGAGCGCAGCAGCGTCAACCCTTCGTCGGGGGTGATCCGCTCCCCCGCGACGGCCTTGTCCAGCACGCGCCGCACATCGGCCTTCGCCACTCGACCACCGGAAGCCACTTCGTCCAACACCGCAGACATGCTCAACTCCGACCGGCCCGGACGCCCCGATCGATCAGGGAGGCTCGGGGAACCACAAAGGCACAAAGAAAGACCACAAAAAAAGCACTAAGAATTCAGGAAGTGAACAACCGCGAGGACACCATGAAACGCATGACGAAGACGACGGGGACGAAGCGTGGGGCGTGATTTCCGAAGAGTTCGGTTTGGTGAAATCAACAAAAACACTGTGTTTCCGTGTTTTCGGCTTCTTTGTGCCCTTCGTGGCCTTGGTGGTTTCGCCCTCCGCTGACCGCTACCCCCGCGCCGTCACCGGCACCATGACCGGTCGCTCCAACAATTTCCATTTCGCCGACAGTTCCCGGAAGAGCGCCAAACCGCGTCGTTCGGACTCTCCCAACCGATAGTGCAGGTTCCGCGTCAAATAGTCCCTTACCAACCCTTCGTCGAGCCGCATCGCCGCCGCTTCCCTCCGGGCGATCGCCTCCAGCCGCGATTCCCCCAGGTCCCGCGCCCGCGCCACCGCCTCCGCCGGCGCGAGTCCGCCGGGATTGTCCGCCGCGGCCCGTCCCGCCCACAGCGCGAACACGAACGGCAACCCCGTTGAGCGTTGCCACTCCTCCCCCAAATCCCACGCGGTCACGAAGTTCTCCGCCGGCGGTAGCATCGCCCGGTCGCCGATGAGCAGCACCGCGTCTGCGCGCGTGTTCGTCGTGTCCAGTTCCAGGGGCAGTGGCTCCAGCGACGGAAACACGCCATGCCGCTCGGCCAACAGCAGCCGCGCGAGAGTCGCGCTGGTCCGCGAACCGACATCGAGCGCCAGCGTTTCGATCTCCGCGGGTTCGCGGCGGAAATAGACTTTGACGCTCAGAACCGGCCCACGCGCCGCCACGCAGGCGTCGGACACGATTTCGTAGCCCGTTCCCCGAAAAAACTCGATCGACGGGATCAGCGCCACGTCGAGTTCGCCGTGCGCCAACTGGTCCGCCAGGCGGCTGGGAAAATCGAGCCGCACCGTGCCCGGCGCGGCGAATTCCGCCAACCCCTCGACGAGGGGTTTGGAATTGAGGTAGCTCACCGCTCCAAACCGGGCCATCGGACACTCCCGCCGCCGGGTGAACCATGGGACACCCGATGCGGACATCGCTTGAACAGACTTCTCGGAAGATACGCCCGCAAAACACTTTAAGCAATTCGCAACAACCCTCGGGCCGGCCATTCGTAACGCCGGACGGGATTGAGTCGTCCCCGATCCCCCTCTAACATTCCGTCCCGCAAACGCGTGGCGGATGACGAGGCCCCCTGTTTGCTCAACCGAATGCTTAACCGAATTCCGCTCGACGGGAATCACCTCGAAAGCGCCGCCGCCCGTTTCGCGACAAGCGAAGCGGTCACGAATCGCGCGACACTGTCGCAACACGTTAACCCGTAAAGGATTGCACCGTGTCACCCGCCGCAGTTGCCGCCGCCGAGCCGATTCCCGTCGCCATTGTCGGGATGGGAACGGTTGGGACCGGGGTGGCGCAGGTCCTCACGCAGTCCCCCGAGCGGATCACTCACCGGGCGGGGCGTCCGGTCGTTTTGAAAAAGGCGGTGGTCCGCGATTTGTCGCGAGACCGGGGGCTGACGCTGCCGCCGGGCGTGTTGACGACCGATCTCGCCGAGGTGATCGGCGATCCGTCGATTCGCGTGGCGGTCCATTTGGTGGGGGGAATCGAACCGGCGCGGCAAATCCTGATCGACCTGCTGAAAGCGGGAAAGGATGTCGTCACCGCCAACAAGGCGCTGTTGTGCGAACACGGTCCCGAACTCTTCGGGCTCGCGCGGGAACTGGGGCGGACGATCGCCTTTGAAGCGGCTGTCGCGGGAGGGATTCCGATCATCGCGACGATGGCCACCTGCTTGACGGCCAACCAGGTGCAACTCATCGCCGCGATTCTGAACGGGACGAGCAACTTCATCCTGTCGCAAATGGCACGGGAAGGCTGGTCATACGACCACGCCCTGAAGCAAGCGCAGGAGTTGGGGTTCGCCGAGGCGGACCCGACGTTGGATGTCGACGGGACCGACGCAGCCCAGAAACTGGTGTTGCTCACGCAGTTGGCCTATGGGGTCAAGGTGCCCCTCGACTCGTTCCCGAGGCGGGGGATCGACACGCTTGATCTGGCCGACCTGAAAAACGCCGCCGAGTTTGGCTACGTCGTGAAATTGGTGGCCACGGCCCGGCTGTCGGCGGGCAAACTCGAAATGCATGTCCAGCCGACGCTGGTTGGTCGCGACAATCCGCTGGCGAGCGTGCACGGTTCGTTCAACGCGATCCGCGTCGTGGGGGATGTCGTGGGGGAAACGTGGTACTCGGGGCGCGGGGCGGGTCAGTTGCCCACTGCCTCGGCCGTCGTTGCCGACCTCATCGACACGATCGTCGGTCGCACGCGATTGACCTTTGAGCGATTGGAGCCGTGGCACGACACCGCCCGCCTGCCGCGCCAATCGGCCGACGAGGTCCAATCCCGGTTCTACATCCGGCTGCTGGTCGAAGATCGTCCGCAAGTGCTGGCGGGGATCTGCGATGTACTCGGTCGCAACGGCATCAGCATCGCCAGCGTCATCCAGCACGAGGCGGAACCGGCGACGAAGGCGGGCGGAACGCCCGTCGTGCCGCTGGTGATCATGACCCATACCGCGCGCGAAGGCCAACTTCGCGCCGCCGAGGAGGCGATCGCCAAACTGGGAACCGTCCGACCGGGACATTGCCGGATGCCGGTTGCCGATTGACGCCGGTGGGGGCAACGAGGCGGAATGTCGGCCCTGCGTCGGTCCGGTCGTCTATAATGCTTCGTCATCGCATGGACGCACCGCGTTCAACGATCAAGCGGGGACGAACATTTGGTCGACCCGCAATCCGCGATCTTGAGGACCCGTCCCATGCCATTCCCGATTGCTTCCCCCTTCGTGCCGGACGCCGCCGCGTTGGACCGGTTCAAGGACCAGTCCGGCAAGTCGTTGCGGGAACTCTCCGACGAACGTCCCTGTCTGGTCGTGTTCCTGAGACACGCCGGCTGCACGTTTTGCCGGGAGGCGGTGACGGACCTGGTCCGCGACCGGGACAAAATCGTCGCCTCGGGTTCGGGGATCGTGCTTGTCCACATGATGAACGAGGCGGCCGCGGCACCGTTCTTCGCCAAGTACGGCGCGGGCGATTGGCCCCGGATTTCCGATCCCGATCAAACGTTGTACGACACGTTTGAAATCCCCAATGGTTCGTTCTCGCAACTGCTCGGCCCCAGGAACTGGTGGTGGGGAGCCAAGGCCCTGTTCGGAAAAGGGCACGGCGTGGGGTGGCCCGTCGGCAACGTCCGACGGCTGCCCGGCTCGTTCCTGCTGCATCACGGTCGGGTGCTGAAGGCTTTTCGAGGCGAGGCGTCGTCCGACCGTCCCGACTACTGCGAGATCGCCGCCCCGGCGGCTGCGGGGTGACGCACACGGCGCGGTCGAGCGTTTTTGCGTGGGTGTCGTTCTGCTCGCTCTTGTTCAGAACGAGGACCCAGATTGGCTTCGCAGCAGGCCGTCGGCTCCAAGCTCGGGAACGACATCGCACGTGTCGATCCGCGCGCAGGTGCGGACATCCCCCCCGAGGCCGAGTTCCACGAGGTTCGTCCCGCCTCGGCTTCCCGCCATGCGCGTCAGGAATTCGTCCGGATCGGCCGCCACGGAGGCCCATGCGGTCCACGCCAAGCGGGCGGAATCGCCCGTCGGTTCGAGCGGCGCGCCGCCGCGGGCCAGCGCGTGCAACACCGCGCCGGCAAACAGAGCGTCCTCAAGTGTGATGTGACCGTCCGTTCCCGCGCACAAGAGATGCGCGGGACGATCCGCTTCGGCCAACCATCGCGCGACCGCCGACAGATTCGCGAACGCCCCCACGACGACTCGCGCCGAACGCCGCGCGTGGACGAGCGCCCGCGTCCCGTTGGTCGTCGTGAACACCACCGTTTTGCCCCCCACAGTGGCGGGCGTGTAGTCGGTCGGTGTGTTGCCAAGATCGAAGCCGTCGATCAGGACCCCTCCCCGTTCGCCCCCGAGCACGCATGACCGGGCGGGATATGTGGCGGCCCGCTTGCGTGCTTCGTCGGTCTCGCCGCACGGAAAGACACCGAGCGCCCCCGCCGCCAACGCATGGATCATCGTTGTCGACGCCCGCAGGATGTCGATCACGACCGTCACCCCCCCCGCGAACTCCGAGGGGTCGACAAGCTTCGGCAGCAAATGAACCTGAATCGAGTGCGGCATGGCAGTGCGGAATTCCAGATGGAGTCGACCTCCGCGAGGGAGTTCGCGGGAATGCGGGATCACGTCCATCGGACAATCTCGCGACTTCCACCCCCGAAGAGAATGCGCCAAGCAGTGATTTTCGGCGCCTCGGGCCGACAAGCGCGGCTCTCATTCCGTGCCTACGAGTAACCCCCGCACGGCCAACACGCGCGGCAGGATGTCGGCCAAGGATTCGAGCCGACCGTCGCCAGTGACGGACTCGCGCTCGGCGGGTGGCGACCGTCGGGATTCGGGACGGCATTCACGAGCCAATGATGGGACGGAAATCCAATCGGGCACGGACGGAAATCGCGTGCTTCGGTGCGGGGCAAAGACCATGAGATTCTCCTTGTAGTGTTCACAGGTACACTTTCTGTAGTGTTCCGGGAAATGTGTACGCCTGTCAACTCTTTTCCGGGGCGTCGGTGCCGGGAGTGTGCCAACGATTGTTGGCAACGCATTGCGGCTGTGGAGAACCGGGCGGGCGCGAAGTCGCTTTGGGCCGCTACTCCGGGTGGCCCGTCGCACCTGCGGAGACCCGCCGGAAGAACCTTCGCGGAACACAGAGCCACAGAGGGCACGGAGAATCGCCTGGAACGGGTGCGGATTGTGGTGACCGACGATGAACCGACCTGGAAGTCTCCGCACGCCGCCGCACACCTTTGGCATCAGTCGTGGTCACACCCGACGCCGGAACGGTGCGAATCCCGGATTGAAAACCGCCGACGGTTCCACCGGGACGCACCCTCTCCCCGCGAGCGACTCCGTCATCGCGAGACGATTTGAATGCTTGGAGAGCGCCAGAATGAGGGGTCTTCGGGGGCGGTCACCTGGATCGGCTCTGGCCATCGTTCGGGCTACAATCCTGAGACCAACGACGATCCGGCTTACCCACGACCTCGTTCAACCCGGGGGTAGCGATCGGCCATCGATCACTTCGGAAACCTTCCGGCGACCACCGCACCCGGTTCTCGAAGCCCCTCTGGTTTGCCCTTCGGAACCGACCTCGTTCAAGGTACAAATGTTGGGATGCCGGTGAGTTTGCCCCCTCATCCGCCCTTCGGGCACCTTCTCCCCCACAATGGAGATGCGTCGCGCGAGTCGGAGTCGAATGTGGGGGAGAAGGAATTGTTCGGCGCGAGCTCGAACATCGGGGACGCAGAATCAAGGCGAGTTCCACAAATGTTTCGCAAACCCGGGCGCTCTTCACGCTGGTCATGAAGTGTGTCCGCCATGTCCGACCGATAGCGGCCGCATGGGTCGGACGTTTCGTTCCCAATCCGTCAAGCACAGCTGGCCGATCACTACTTTCGCAAACCACCACATTCCGTTCCGAGGTCCCCCATGTCCGCCCGCATCCTCGTGGTCGAGGACGAGGAACCGAATCGCGACATGCTCAAGCGGCGCCTCGAACGCCGGGGGTTCGTCGTTTCGATCGCCGCCGAGGGGGCGGAGGCGTGTCGCCTCATCGCGGCGGAGCGTCCCGATTTGGTGTTGATGGACGCGTCGATGCCCAACGGGCTCGACGGTCTTCCCGCGATGCAGCGCGTGCGGGAAAACCCCGAGATCGCCAAGACGCCGATCATCGTCCTCACCGCCTACGCGATGGAGGGGGACCGCGAACGGTTCCTGGCGGCCGGCTTCGACGAGTACGTTTCCAAACCGATCCAGTTCGACACGCTGCTGGCGCGGATGGGGGAATTGCTCGCCCGCGCGAACGGGACCGCGCCGGAAGCCACTTGACCGGAAGCCACGCGTGCTTTGACAATTCGGGGCCGTGCGTTTGGTATAAGCGTTGGGAGTTGGGCTGAACGTGTTCACGCTCGGCGGAAAACTCACGTTTTCCGCTACGAGGCAGTGAGTTTTTGGAAACCCGAAGCGTGAGCGAGGGACCCCGGACTCCCCGCAGATCACGAATTCCCCCGAATCCACGCGGGGTCCCTCGCTCGCGCTTCGGGTTTCCATCGAGTATTCACCGGTTGTCCGAAAGAATCACTGCCTCTGCGGACCATGCCGCCGAAGATCGAGGTGGCAACCCAAGGTTCATGGCGCGACGAGGTACTTGGCCGGCGCGGGCGGGGCGGCTCCCGTCCTGCCGCCGCGAACGACCACCTTCGAGACGGGTATGGCTGCGACATGGACCGGCTCGAACGCGCGTTTCTCGATCTGAAGCGGAACGAACTGCTCGGCCCCGTGCAGGCGATGGGGGACATTTCGCGCCGCGTACTGGCGGCGGACGGCGGCGCGGACGGCGTTCCCGGCTTCGTGGACGACATGCAACGCGTGCTGGGGGCGGCCGAGACGCTGCGTGTGTCGATCCACAACGTGCTGGGCCCTGCGGCGGGACCGGCGTCCGACGCGCCGCTGGACCTCGACTCCATCAAGAGCCATCTCCGCCACGAGATGCTCAACCTGCTCAATCCGGTCATCAACTACAGCGAGATGTGGCTGGAGGAGACCGACATCCGGGCGCTGGAGCCATTCCGGGCCGACCTCGAGGCTCTGTTGCGGCTGGGCCGGACCACGCACACGCTGATCGACGCGATCCTCGGTTCGTTCGACCTGGCCGACGCCGATCCCAAGCGGCACGACGACGAGTTCCGCGATTTCCGCGAGCGGTTCCACAACCTCGAGGAGACGTTCGCCGTCGCCCCCCGCCAGGCGGGGCGACTGATGGTCGTCGACGACAACGCCGTGAACCGCGACATCCTCCGCCGCCTGCTGGAATCGCTGGGGCACGCGGTCGTGTGCGCCGCCGGGGGCGAGGAGGCGCTGCGTTTGCTGGAGAGCGTCGATGTCGATGTGATCCTGCTCGACCTGGTGATGCCCGACATGAACGGCTTCGCGGTGTTGCACCATTTGAAGCGCGACCCCGACCTGCGCTCGCTGCCCGTTATCATGATCTCGGCTCTCAACGAGACGGATTACGTCGTCAAATGTCTCGAACTGGGGGCCGAGGACTATCTGTCCCGTCCGTACAACAGCGCGCTGCTCCGCGCACGGATCGACGCGTCGCTCGAGAAGAAGCGGCTGCGGGAACGGGAGGTCGAGTACCTCCGCCGCATCGAGGACGAGCGCCGCAAATCCGAAGCGCTGCTGCAGGTGATCCTGCCGCAACCGATTATCGAGGAACTCAAGCGCACGGGAGTGGTCGTCCCCCGCCGGCACGAGGATGTGGCGGTGATGTTCGCGGACCTCGTGGGCTTCACGAAATACTGTGATCGGCACACTCCGGAGATGGTCGTCTACTACCTGCAGGACCTGGTCGAGGCGTGGGAGGAGTCGGCCCTGCGTCACGGGGTGCAGAAGATCAAGACGATCGGCGACGCGTTCATGGCGGCCAGCGGACTGCTGGCCCCCTCCGAGAATCCCGTGCTCGATTGCGTGCGGTGCGGCCTCGAAATGCTCTCCGCCGTGAAGGAACTTCCCACCGGTTGGAACGTGCGGATTGGCATCCACGTCGGGCGGGTCGTCGCCGGGGTGCTGGGGCGCCGGCAGTACCTGTTCGACGTGTTCGGCGACGCGGTCAACACGGCGTCGCGCATGGAAAGCTCGGGTGTTCCCGGACGCATCGCCCTGAGCGCCACGGCCTGGGGTCGGATCGACCATTTGGCGGACGGAACGAACCTCGGGCAGGTGCTGGTGAAGGGGAAAGGCGAAATGCCGATGTTCTGTTTCGACGGCTTCAAGACGGGCCGCGGATAGCCCTCGTCGACGGTGAATGGCGGAGCGTTGTCAATTCCGCGGTCGCGGTGGTCTTCGCCGTGTTCAATACGGGGGTGGTTCTCCGCCGCTCACGGGTCGATCCGTCGCCCCCCCCCTGCTACGATTTGGTGTCTGCGGATTCGGGACGACGGGGCGCGCGGGCGTCTCGGCCCGGTACGGTCACGGTCGGTGTCGATCGACCGCCTCCGTCCGCGGTCGCCTTGATCATTCCGGACCGCCCCGTCCCGCTTGACGCGAACGGGGGGCGTCCGTTTCGTCGAACCGCCTCTTGCCCCCTCCCTCCATGCCCAGCCATTCCGGGGAATCCCCCACGTTGCGTTCCTTCGACCGCTCACTCCCGCAGGATGCTCCGGTGGCGGTGGCTGTCCACTCCCAAGGTACGGGGGGTTCCGGCTCCGACGGAGGCTCCCCCCCTTCCGGTGGACCGTCCGGCCCGAACGCGTCTCCCCCCGCGCGGCGGTCCCCGTCCCCGCGCGAAGAGCAGGGGCCGGGGGGGGCGGGAGCGCTGCTGACGATCATTCTGATCCTCGTGGGAGGGGCGATGATCGTCTTCATGCAGTTCGGCAGCGGGTCGACCAAGCAGGTGGCCTACAGTTTCTTTCGCGACCAACTCAACCAGAACAACGTCAAACAGGTGCTGTTTCGCCCGCATCTGATCGAAGGGACCTGGCGCAAGCCCCCCGAAGATCCGACGCCGCTCGAAAAGGGGGAGTCGGTAAAGAAGCCGCTTCCCGAACGCTTCACCACGGTGCTCCCGCCGGTGGAGGACCTGGAACTGATGAAGCGGCTGTTGGCCGAAACGCTACCGGCCAACGAGCGCATCGAGGTCGTGTCGGACCGCTCCGACTGGATCGGCGGCGCGAACCTGCTGTTTTCCGTGCTGATCTTCGTGCTGTTCGGCTTGTCGTTGTGGTTCATGGTCCGCCGGTCGAGCGACCCGATGGGAACCGGCGGCATCGTCGGCAACTTCGTGCGCAGCCCCGCCAAACTGTTCCGTCCCAGCGACCAGACGACGACATTCGCCGACGTGGCGGGGATGGAGCAAGCCAAGCGCGAACTGCAGGAGATCGTCGAGTTCCTGAAGAACCCCGCGAAATTCCAGAAACTGGGCGCGCACATCCCGAAGGGTGTGCTGCTGATGGGGCCACCGGGAACGGGCAAAACGCTCGTCGCACGCGCCACCGCCGGCGAGGCGGGGGTCCCGTTCTTCTCGATCAACGGGTCCGAGTTCATTCAGATGTTCGTCGGCGTGGGAGCCAGCCGTGTGCGCGACATGTTCGCCACCGCCAAAGCCCAGGCCCCCTGCATCCTGTTCGTCGACGAGATCGACGCCGTCGGTCGCGTGCGTGGCGCGGGGGTCGGCGGGGGTCACGACGAACGCGAACAGACGCTCAACCAGATCCTCAGCGAGATGGACGGCTTTCAACAGGGGGAGGCGGTCATCGTGCTGGCGGCGACGAACCGTCCCGACGTGCTCGACCCCGCGCTGTTGCGACCGGGGCGTTTCGACCGGCATGTGACCGTCGACCGTCCGACGCGGACGGGTCGGTTGGCGGTCCTCAAGGTGCACACACGCAAGGTCCCCCTGGCGGCGGATGTCGACCTCGACCGCGTCGCCGGGGGAACGATCGGATTCGCGGGGGCCGACCTCAAGAACCTGGTCAACGAGGCGGCGCTGGAAGCGGCGCGGCGGGACGCGTCCAAAGTGGCGATGGCGGACTTCGACCAGGCGCGCGACCGCGTGCTGATGGGAGTCGCGCGCGAAGAGGTCATGAACGAACACGAACGCCGCATGACGGCGTTCCACGAGGCGGGACACGCGCTGTTGGCGTGGGTCCTCCCCGAGGTCGACCCCGTGCACAAGGTGACGATCATTCCCCGCGGCCGCGCCTTGGGAGTGACGCAGTTGATCCCATCCGAGGAGCGGTACAGCTACGGCGAATCGCGACTCAAGCAGCAGTTGGTGATGACGATGGGGGGGCGCGCCGCCGAAAAGCTGCGCTTCGACGAATACACCGCCGGCGCGGAAGGAGACCTGAACCAGGCCACCAGCCTCGCCCGCAAGATGGTGGCCCACTGGGGCATGAGCGCGGTCGTCGGCCCCGTCATGTTCCGGCAAGGGGACGAACATCCCTTCCTCGGCAAGGAAATGCACGAAGCCCGGCAGTTCAGCGAGGAGACCGCGCGGCTGATCGATCAGGAAGTGCAGCGGTTGCTCACGGAAGCGAATGACACGGCGCTGCGGATGCTGACGGAGCGGGGGACCGAACTCGACAAGATCGCGGCGGCCTTGCTCGAAAAGGAAATGATCGGCCGCGAAGAGATGGGGGAACTGGTCGGCCCCCGCCCGGTCACCTCCCGCGAAGTCGCCGGCAAATCGGACGAATGAACGGGGTTCGGGGACGACTCCCGATGGTTGCGCTGCCGCGCGGTCGGCGCATCGTCGTCCCGATTCGCCCGCCCGCGGGTTGTCAAACGGCGCCGGCTTCCAGGGAGCGGCTTCCCATCGAATCGCGCCCCGCCGCCGGGACCGGATCGACTTCGCCCGCCGCCAGCCATTCCGAAAACGGCCGCGCCATGCGGCGGAACCGCCCGATCGGCAGCGACACCGTCCCCCATTTGGGGGAACGCAAACGCTCGTGTGCGTGATAGTCGGCGGCCCGCACCCCCAGGAACGCGTACTGGCGTTCGCGGAACTCGAACAACTCGACGAACTCGCTCGCCGCCGCCGGATCGACGACCTGGTAGGCGAACACCAACAGCGACCGATAACCCGCCCCGAACACCTCTTCCCAGCGGTTCAGGCTGGCGGGGTCTTCCTCCATGCACCAATTCTCCCAGCGGTGCCCCTTGCTCCGGCTACCGTCGGGAGGAGACTCGCCGCTCGGGAACCGTCGCCCCTTGATGTCGACCAGAAAGCGGGCGCCGCGCGGACCGTGCACGATGAAATCGAGCGACTTGATCGAGGACTGCTCCAGCAGCGCGCGCCGCTGTTCGTCCACGGCGACGTACGGAATCCTGTGAGCCCTCAAGTAGGCTTCGAACGCGACTTCGTAGTGATTCGACCGGATCGCCATGCGCCACCCGTCCCACGCTCGGCCATCGACGGAACTGGCCCGCCTGCACGGGTGGATCGTCCCCACCCCGTGGGGAGGATTTTCATCCCGGCCAACTCACGCCGATAGTGAACTTACGTGCGCTACGATCCCTTTTCCGCAGGAAGGGGTGTCCTCCGCGAATCGAGACATCCGTGCTCTACGGAGTTCACGGAGTGACACGGAGAAAAGCCGCTGGGGAGTGGCCATTCGAGTTCCACACCGGTCCTAAGCCACGACGAGCAAGCACTCCGGTCGAGCGTTGCGATTCTGCTCCGTGCCACTCCGTGTCCTCTGTGGTTCCCCGATCTCACAGCGGAGGACAGCAAGTCGCGCGAATGGCTCTCTGAAAGGCTCTCCGAAAAGCTAGGTCACACCCAACCCCTGGTCTCGGGAGTGTGCAAGAAGCACGACGGATGGTATCCCGACCAGCATTTTCGGGGAGTCCCTCAACCCCGGAAGAACACCAACGTCACCATCACGAACAGCGGCACGAGGATGCCGAAGCTGTACGCCATGTAGCCGAAGAAGCTGGGCATCTTCACGTCGCGCTGTTCGGCGATCGCCTTGACCATGAAGTTCGGACCGTTGCCGATGTAGGTGTTCGCCCCCATGAAAACCGCGCCGCACGAGATCGCCGCCAGGATTTCCGCGGCCCCGCTTTGGCGCAGGAATTCGAGCATGTACGGCCCTTCCAGAGGCACCCCCTTCATCCCGCAGGCGACCGACGCGAACGTCAGGTAGGTCGGCGCGTTGTCGAGGAACGAGCTGAGCATTCCCGAGGCCCAGAAGAACTCCCACGGGTCGTTCACCCCCAGCTTCGAGCCGTTCGTGTTGAGGATCAGCAGGGCGGGAATCATCGTCACGAAGATCCCCGCGAACAGGATTGCGACTTCGTTGATCGGCCCGAACGAGAACTGGTTCGCCTCGTGAATCGATTTCTTCGTGCCGAAGTACGACGCCAGTCCCAGCGCCGCAAGGATCACTTCCGCGATCCCCGTCGTCCATTTCACGCCGCCGTTGAAGGTCCCCTGGCCGGAGGCGTAGATCGTGAACACCACCCCCAACAGCAGCAGGATGTTGAAGCCCCCTTCGATTCCGAGCGGTTCATGCTTCTGCACCGCTTCGAGTTGAGAGCCCGTGCGCTCCTTCTCTTCCTTGTTGAGGACGATCTGGTCCCAGACGTTGAAGATCACCAACAGGGCGATGTTCACGAACAGCCACTCGCGCCACAGGCGGAACGTCCAGGTGAACGGCACGCCGCTCAGGAACCCCAGGAACAAGGGGGGGTCTCCCAGCGGTGTGAGCAGCCCGCCGCAGTTCGAGACGATGAAGATGAAGAAGATCACGATATGCGCCACTTGCTTGCGCGGCGCGTTGGCCCGCAGCAGGGGCCGGATCAGCAGCATCGAGGCCCCCGTCGTCCCCACAAAGCTGGCGATCGCCCCGCCGAACGCCAACAGCAGCGTGTTCACGATGGGCGTCCCCGACAGCGAACCCCGGACGTAGATCCCGCCGGAGATCACGAACAGCGCGCCCAGCATCACGATGAACTGACCGTACTCGATCAACTTGTGCTGCAGCTCGTGCCACCCGTCCGCACCGTAACCCACCAGCAGATACCCGACCATCGGCAGCCCCAGCGCGGCCGAGACGATCGCCTTGCTCGAGTTGTGCTCCCACCAGTGGTGCGCGACGAGCGGGAAGATCGCGATCGCCAGCAGGATCGCGATGAACGGCACCGTGGCGAGCACCGGCATGGACTTGCCCAGGTCCGCCCCGTGGTGACCACCGCCGGCTCCATGGGCGTCGCCAGCCCCGTGCCCGTCGTCGGCCCCCTTGATCGCCTCTTTCGAGTGATCCCCGTCCGCGTGAACCCCGTCCCCCGCGTGGTCGTGGTCCCCCTTCGAAACCGGAGCCACCTCCACCGGGGCCGCCCCCTCCGCGGCGGGGGCGGGTTCGGTCGTCGCCCCCTCCTGAGCGCGGCTGGCTCGCGCTCCCGACCACCCCAGTCCCGCCAGCACCAACACGAGCGCGACCAGTGTCGTCACGCGACCGGAAAGGAAACGACGGATGGTCATGGTTGGGCGTCCTCGTCGGGGACCGTGGGGCATCTGGCAAGGGGGGAACCGGCGCGCGGGACGTACGCATCCCACGCGCGGACCGGTCGTACTCCCGGAACCCGCCGCTCCCGCCTCCCATCGGACGCCAACCCGGTGCCGCATGACCGTTCGCAGGGGAAAATCCCGGATTTGGGGGGTTCCACCGGGCGGTCGGAGCGGTTGCACGGGTGCCGCTGGAGGGTTTCCGAGTCTCGCCCCCCAGCGAACAGCGGAAGACTCCGCACCGGCCCACCGACGCCCGCTCCCCCCACGCTCGCTCCGTCCGCCACGTCGTCGCACGCAGGCCACACCCCGCGCACAAAGCCCCGTTGCCCGGTTTCGGGGATTTTGGATAGTCTCCCGCCGCGCCCGCGGTCGGTTTCCGGGGGCCGTTCTCCCCGAGGAATTCCGCGCATGTCGCCGCGTCGTCGATCGTTGACGGGACTGGCTCTCGTCTCGCTGGTGCTGCTGGTTTCCGGCTACGCCTACCGCCAACACAAACGCTACCAACACTTCGAGATTCACGATCCGGGGATGGTTTACCGGAGCGCGTGGTTGGAGGGGGAGGTGTTCGCGGAGTTGATCGACAAGCACCAGATTCGCGCGGTCCTCAATTTGTGCAACCCCGAGGAGATGGGGGCCGAACGGACGCGCGACCAGCGCAAATACGTGCTGGGGGCCGGCGCGCAGTTGTACGAACTGCCGTTTCCCCAGGGAGTCGAGGCGGACGCCCCCGACATCAAGAAATACGTCGAGATCCTCTCCAACCCCGGCAATTACCCGATGTTGGTCCATTGCCAGCACGGCGTGACGCGCACAGCCAAGGTGCTGGCGATGTACGACATCCTCAAGAAGCACGACACGGCCGATCACTCCCTCGGCCAAATGCCGCTGTTCGGCCGCGATGCGTACAACGTCTCCGTCTACGCGTTCGCCCGCGACTTTGAAAAGCGTCACGACCAACTCTACCCCCAGGCGGCGGCGAAGCTGGACGTGCTCCGCCGCTGAGGCGCGGGGTCCGGCGCGGAACGAGACCGAACACCGGGATTTTCATCACCCGGTCGGGACTCGATTCACCACCAAGGGCACGAAGCGAAGCCACAAAGGGCGTTGAAGAGATCCGTGACGGCTCCATTCTGCGGGAACCGAGTATTTCGAGGGACCGGAGTCGCCCCACGGCGCGATCGGCCCGGGTTTATGCGCGGGATCGATCCGGCCCCTTCATCCCTTTGTGCATTCTTGCGTGCCCTTTGTGGTGCACGAGTTCTTGCCGAAAGCCCTTCCGAAGCCGCTCGTTCCTGGGCACTCACGGTCGAGCGTCAGGCGCTCTTTCGGAGCGGCGGCGTCGCGGGGGCTTGCGGCGAAAGCTCGACCAGGGCGGAAGCCGACACCCCGGCGGGCGACATCACCGGGATCGACACCACCGGCAACTCGACCGCGCGGCGGGAGGCGACCGCCGCACTCCGCCGCGCCGGGAACAGGGCGGACAGCCGCGGCAGCAGGAACCGCCAGTTCTCGCGCAGGTACGGCCAGCGGAAGTAGAAGCTCGAAAAGCATTTCTCGTGGAGCTTCGCGACCTCGTCGGAGGTCAGGTGGGCGTACTTCATCGTGGGGGTGTAAACGTCGTACTTGCTCCAGTCGAACGTGGCGACGCGGTCCTGGACCTCGGTCATCCAATGCGTGCCCGGATAGGGTGTGCAGACATTGAAGTTGGCGGCGAACGGGTTGACGGTCTTCGCGTACCGCAGCACGTCGCGGATCGACTGCCGCGTGTCGTCGGGGAAGCCGATCATGAATCCGGCGACAACGCGAATGCCCAATTCGCGGCAGAGGCCGACAAACTCGTTCTGGCGATCATCCTTCACCGGCGTGCGTTTGTACTTGAGAAGCGTGTCGCGGCTGGGAGTCTCGATGCCGACGGTCACGCTGGTGAGTCCCACGTCGCGCAGTTGCGAGAGCACCTCGCGGGTGAGGATTTCGATGCGGCTTTCGACGGAGAACTCGATCCGTTTGGGTAGCGCGGCGATTTGCGCGGTGATCCCGTCGACCTGCTTCCGTTTCGACCCGAACAGCGGATCGCGGAACTTGAACGACTGAAATCCGCAGCGGGCGATCTGGAACCGCAGTTCTTCGCCGACACTTTCCGGGCTGCGCAAACGGGTCCGGCTCTCTTGAATGATGTACGGGCAGTAACTGCAGCCCAGCGCGCAGCCGCGGCTGGATTGGATATAGGCGGTGGGGAACCGCGAGAAGTCGTACGCGACGCCGAACTTCGAATAGGGAAACGGCCGCCAGTCCGGGAACGGAAGATCGTCGAGATTCCGCACCGAACCGGCCTCGAAGGTCTCGACGGGACCGTCCCCCGACGACGCGTTGCACGACGATGGGTTGCCCTCTGGTTGGTCGTGGGCGAACTCGAGAATCTCGTCGAAGCGCGTTCCCAGTTGCTCGGGTTCGCCGCGTACGACCGTGCAGCGGACACCCCGAAACTCGTCGGCCAGGGTGTTGGCCACCTGTCCCACGACGAACAGTCGCGCTTGGGGCGACCGGGCCGCGATCTCGCGCATCCGCTCCCGCTCGAACGGCAACGTCATGAGCGCCGGATTGAACACGTACACGTCGGCGTCGGGGACTTCGTCCAGGGCGTAGCGAACATCGTGTCCCTGGCCGCGCAGTTGCGCGGCCAGGTATCCATAGGCCAGCGGCGGGGAGCGGAAGTCGCCTCGAAAGTGCGATTCGATCCACTTGGCACGCCACCCCTTGCCGCGAAAAGTGCCCACGCCGAAGCCGCCGGCGAAGTCCTTATAGGCCCCCCCGTGGCGGGTGTCCCACAGCACGATCCGCATTGATCTGATCCGTCATCCGATGTTGCCCGCTCCGTTGCCCGTCCCCGGCAACCTCGCCCAGGCCGTGAGGCGTGGAGGACGTAGCGCGGGGAGACGGAGGGAGGATCGGTTCCGGATATGTGGTTCTGCCGAGTATCTCTGTTTCTAGGGGTGAGCGCAGGCGATATCGGATACCGCGCCACAAAAGTGTCCGCCCAAATTGCCCAATCAATAGTCCCGTCAAATGGACCGCCGAAATCAACGGCCATCCCCAGGTCATCAACGCGAGCATTCTCGGAGTCCCCGAGGGTTTTTCCTCAAGAAACGGTGCCACCGCTCGGATGCCCGAAAACACCCGCGCGACATTCGCCAGGTAATACGTCAGACCCGCCGCCAGCGGCCCCCACCACCAGGAGCTTCCCGAGCGCGCCAGGTCGACAGCCACCACGGCGGAAAGGACCAGCATCGACAGGCTCAGCGAAGTCGCCAAGAGCCCCGACCACCACCATTTCGGCACGCACACGGCGGCCACGACGTACTGGCGGCGCAGGAACCCGACGAACTCGAGCCAATTGGAATCGACCGGCGAAGCGATCAACGACCACGGTTCGTAGGCGATCCGCTCCCCGGCGTCGCGCAGAATGCGCGACGCGACAAGGTCGTCCGACAGAGCCCCCCCCCAAGCGTCGGGAAAACCCAGTTCCGCGAACTTGCGCCGCGTGATGGCCCACGCCCCTCCCCAGATCAGATTCAGGCCGTGACTGCTCGTCAGCGTCGCCAGCCAGTTGTTCGAGGCCGCCAGCACCAGGTTGACCGTCGTCGGCCGCACCGGCACCTGCCAACGGTAACCAGTACACACAGCCTGCTTGCCGCTGGCGATGCGGTCCACCATCCGTCGCAACCACATCGGGTGCGGACGGGCGTCGGCGTCGACGAACGCCAAAACTTCGGTGCGATCCGGGAGCGTCCGCGTGGCTTGCTGGAGGTTGTGAACTTTTTGGCCTCGCCCCTCGGCCACGCCGGCGAGCACCACGCGCGCCGCTTGGCGCGGATACTCGCGCCGCAACTGCTCGAATACCACCACGCACGGCTCGTCTACGGACTCGACGATCAGGCAGATCTCGTACGCCGTGGTTGCGCCGTTCGTGGTTGCATCGTTCGGGGCGTCGTCGATCACCGGGTAATTCTGGCAAAACAGCGAGCGAAGATTGCGGTCGAGTTCGATATCCCACCCTTTGCAGGGGACGAACAAGCTGGTGTATGGACTTGCTTCCCGGCCGGGAGGATGGGCGAAGCGGACACGGTGATAGCGGCGGTGCTCGACGGCGTGGATCACCATCAGCACCACTTGCACCAGCGCCAACAGGCACAACGCCAGGTAGAACACCAACAACATTGCGATCAGGCGGCGGAAAGGAGAGTTCCGTCCGCTCGCACGGGGCCAGCGGATGGAGCGACAGCCGGGAAATCGCGCCGGCACGCTCCGGCACGGTCTCGCCCGCCATTGTAGGGAATGTCCGGATCGCGGATGGACACGGCGACTATTTTCCTCCGGAGGCGCGGTCCTGCGTCCACGGGAGGGATCACGCCTGCGGTCGGTCCCCCAACGCGGCGCGACGCAACGTCCGCAATTCGGTCAAGCGGGCCAGCAAACGCGCCTCTTCGCCGCGGTCCACCGGGTGATAGTACTCGGCGTCGGTTCCCAGATAATCCTGGGCGACCCACCCTCCGGGATGGTCGTGCGGGTAAAGGTATCCCGCCCCGTGGCCCAATTCCTTGGCGCCCGAGTAGTGCTTGTCCCGCAGCGCCATGGGAACGGCCAGGGTGCGGCGGGACCGCACGTCATGCAGCGCGGCATCGATCGCCTTGATGGCCGCGTTCGATTTGGGGGCCAGCGCGAGGTACGCCACCGCCTGGCACAACGGGATGCGGGCCTCGGGCAGGCCGATGAACTCCGCGGCGTGGGCAGCCGCCTGGGCCAGCATCAATCCTCTCGGGTCGGCGTTGCCAATGTCCTCCGCCGCCGCGATCACGATCCGCCGCGCGAGGAACCGGGGGTCCTCTCCCGATTCGATCATCCGCGCCAGCCAATAGATCGCCGCGTCCGGATCGCTCCCCCGAATGCTCTTGATGAGGGCGCTGGCGGCGTCGTAATGCTCGTCCCCCGTGCCGTCGTATTGGAGCGCCTTCCGCTGGATCGATTCCTGCGCGACCTCCAAAGTCAGCCGCTCTCCCTTCGGGAGCGACAGCACGCCGATCTCGAGCGCGGTCAAAGCACGCCTCCCGTCCCCGTCGCACGCTTCGGCCAGAAACGACAGCGCGTCGTCGTCGGCGGTCACTCCGTGCTTCCCGAGACCGCGCTCCTCGTCCCTCAGCGCGGTCGCGAGCAACCCCGCGATCTCGCCTCGCGTCAGCGGCTCCAGCCGAAACACCTGGCTGCGGCTGACCAGCGGCGAGACGATCGAGAAGTACGGGTTCTCCGTCGTCGCGCCGATCAGCGAGATCACCCCCGCTTCGACATCGGGCAACAGGCCGTCTTGCTGCGTGCGGTTGAACCGATGCAGTTCGTCGATGAACAGGATCGTCCGTTGACCTCGCGAGGCCAGTCGGTCGCGGGCCTCGTCGAGGCACTGTCGCAACTCCTTCACGCCGCTGGCGACCGCGTTAAGCCGCACAAAACTCCGCTTCGTCGAGCGGGCGATCAGTTCGGCGAGCGACGTTTTTCCACAGCCGGGTGGACCGCAAAACACGACCGAACCGACCCGATCCGCCTCGATCATGCGGCGCAGCAGTTTTCCCGGTCCGAGGATGTGGGTTTGGCCCACGAACTCGTCGAGATGGCGCGGCCGCATCCGTCCCGCCAAGGGTTGGGCGGCCTCGGCGGCGCGGCGTTCTTGACCGGCGAAGAGATTCATGGCGAACGGCGCGTGGAGGAACTCGGGACCGCGAGGGGAACCGGGGACTCGATCCGGCGACTCCGCCCGACATCGTCCCGTTCGCCGCATGATGGCGGGGGACGGTCGGAGGGGCAAACAGGTGCGGGGACCGATCCATCGATTCGGTTGGTCCGAGCCTGAGGCGCACCCCGGCGTACCTTGCGGGCTCCACCGACGCGTTGGGGAAGCTCTCGTGCCCATACCGCTTGACGCATTGTCCCCCTCCGCACGCGATTCTCGGCGACAATCGCCTAGAATCGAGACTCGGGCAAAACGGCAGTACCGACTCCCGCACCTTGTTTTCGCCCCTTGACCCGCTTCTTCCGCCCTTGGCGACGCCCTCCCATGCACGACAACGACCGCCTGTGGGCACCTTGGCGGCTGGCCTATATCACGGGGGACGCAACTCCCGACCCGGACGATCCGCCGCGTGGGGCCTGTTTCCTTTGCCATTATCTGGCCGCACCCGTCGAGCGCGACCGCGCGCGGCTGATCGTCGAACGCGGACCACTCACGGTCTCCATCCTGAATCGGTACCCCTACAACAACGGTCACGTGTTGGTCGCCCCCAAGGCCCACAAGGCCGATCTGGCCGACCTCACCCCCGACGAACTCCTCGCCTGCCAGACCGCGCTCATCCGTTTGACCACCGCGCTCAAGAGCGCTTTCCAGGCACAGGGATTCAACATCGGGCTGAACCTCGGGTCGGTGGCGGGAGCTGGCCTGCCGGGACACCTGCATTGGCACATCGTGCCCCGCTGGGCCGGCGATGCGAACTTTATGCCCGTCACGGCCG
The DNA here is from genome assembly GCA_044359065.1 of Planctomycetales bacterium. GTDB lineage: Bacteria > Planctomycetota > Planctomycetia > Planctomycetales > Planctomycetaceae > JAIXZD01. The sequence goes on from JBIKMW010000006.1 coordinate 70,297, forward strand.
GCATTCGCGTCCTCCCCCAATCCCTCGAAACCTCCTGCTCGTTGCTCGCGGACATGCTGAGGCACATGGATGCGAACGGCCCCGAGGATCGCTCGTAGCGGATGGCGTGAGCGTTCCGCCCAGATTCGAGCCCGCTCGCTCCGACACCATTCGCATTCCTCCACCGCAGTGATTCGACATCGCTGCGTCGCTACCATGCAACAAGCGCCGCTTATGTGAGAGTCGTTCGCTTCCGCGGGTTTTCAACGAGGACACGTCAGCATGTCGGGTGAAAAACGAAATTCGGGGCTGGTGCGCGCGGTCGAGATGGTGTTCGGCGGTGGGTTGTCGTTGATCCTGTCGGCTTATGCGACGCCCGTCGTCGCCGCCCCTCCCTCCCCCAAGGCCGCGTGGTCGTTGGACAAAGCTCCCGTCGCCCCCGCCGACTCGGTTCGACACGCCGGTGCCGTGGAATTCGTGCGCACGACGCCGACCTCCGCCCCCCACGCCCGCTTCGACGGTCATGGAGCATCGCTCTCCCTGCCCAACCCCTCCCCGAAACTCGGAACGGGAGATTTCACATTCTCGGCGTGGATCGATGCGACCGACGACGGACTCGACGATCCGGGAGACATCGCGGCTTGTTTTGACGGCAAGCAGCGGCGCGGTTGGAGCCTGTCGCTCCGCACCCAGGGGGGCGTCACCAACAGCCAGGTCTCCGTGCGGCAGTTGCAGTTCGGCGTCGACAGCGGCACCGAACCGACGTTCCGCGACGAAGGTCGACCCGGCAAATCCCTCTACGGCTTCTCGATCTGCGTGTACGACGACCAGCTCTATGTCGGCACCTGCGAACCGGACGCTGGCACCGCGGGCCGCGTGTACCGCTACGACGGACCGGGGATGTGGTTCGATTGCGGGCACCCCGACTCGTCTAACTCCGTGTCGTCGATGGCGGTTTACAAGGGGCGCTTGTACGCGGGGACCGCCAAGTACCGCTTGGCCGGTTCAGCGCTGAAGGAATCCGAGAACACGAATCCGGGAGGCGGGGTCTTTCGCTTTGAAGGTCCCGGCCAATGGACGCCGTGTGGACGCCTTCCGGAGACGGAGGCGGTCGGCGGAATGGTCGTCTACGGCGATACGCTCTATGCGACCTCGCTCTACAAGCCCGCCGGATTCTTCGCCTATCGGGGCGAATCCGCATGGGAACGTCTCGAAAATCCCAAAGGGCAGCGCACCCAATCGCTGTCGGTGTACGACGGCTCGCTGTGGGCCACCAGTTACGACGGGGGGGACGTGTTCCGCTTCGATGGCAAAACGTGGACCGACTTCGGCAAACTCGAAGCGAACACGCAAAACTATTCGTTCGCGGTGTTCGAGCGCGCGCTGTATGTCGGTTCGTGGCCCAGCGGCAAGGTCTACCGTTGGACCGGAGCCGCGCCGGGCGCGGGAGCGTTGGGGGATGCGAAGGTCCCGTTCGTGGACACCGGCCGCCTCGGGGAAGAAATGGAAGTGATGGGCATGCTTGTCCACAACGGCTCGCTCTACGCGGGGACGTTGCCGCTCGCGGAGCTCTATCGCTTCGACGGTGACGGCCAATGGAAGCGGCTCAAACAACTCGACGATACTCCCAACATGAAGTACCGCCGCGTCTGGACCGCCGCCACGTACAAGGGCCGCGCGTTTTGGACGACGCTCCCCACGGGGCACATTCATTCGCTCTCGACCGGTGCCGCGACGAGCGTCGACCGCCCGTTTCCCTCGGGCTGGCATCACGTGGCCGCAACACGTCGCACGCTCGGTTCCGAGGCCCGGCTGGAACTGTACATCGATGGAAAACTCGCCGCGAAATCCGACCCGTTCGCGGCCGGTTCGCTCGACCTTTCGACCGACAGCGCGTTGCAATTGGGAAGCGGTCCGGGGGATTCGTTCCGTGGAGGGATGCGCGACGCGCGATGGGACGAAGCGGCCCTCTCCCCCGAGCACATCGCCGAACTGGCGGGCTCGCGGGCGAAGTGATTGAGCGAAAGAGCAGCGCGGGAGGCCCGGCCCACTCGTGGCCGGGCCCCGCGCTGACCTTCACCCACCGCGTGTTCACGCGACGAACTTCCGCCACCGGCGGCGCTCGCCCCCCTATAGCGGCGGCAACTTCAGCTTCCGCACAATGTGCATTGGCAGGAAAAGGTGCCTCGGATCGTCCAACAGCGAGAGAAATCCGTACCTCTCGTAAAACCGCCGCGCCTCGTCGTTGATCGCATGCACCTCGACAGCCCGGATGCCAAGCTTGCCAGCCAGGTATTCCGCACGACGCAGCGCGTCGATCAGCAGAAACTCTCCGAGACGCCGCCCCTGGACACGACGATCCACCGCCAGCCTCCCGATCAAGACCACCGGCAGATCGATGCGCGGCAATCCCTTCGCCTGGTCCACCGGCAGCGCTTCGTAAGACACCCTGTGACTGGAGAGCGCGTAGTAACCCTTGACCGTCGCTTCCCCGGCAGCAACCAGCACATAAACGCGTGCCAAGTCCCTTTTCTCGAATTGGCTGGCCTGCGTCGCCAACCATTCGTCGAGCACGGGCACACCGCAATCGAAGTTCGCACGCTCGTGTCGGCCCCGGTCGAACGGTTCGATAACCCACGTCGGCTCGGGGGCGTCAGGCATGACGTTGCCTGTAACGCTTGGCGGCGGCTCGGAGGTTGGCATTCGGGCGGGCATCCGAGGACTGCAAGGCCTCCAGAAAACGGTCCCGGTCCCGGTTGGACAGGCGGGTCGCCTCGGCTTCCCGCAACACCCTCCGTGCCTCTTGAACGACCGTCCCGATGGCGAACTCGCTGACCGACTGACCCAGCGCCGCAGCCGCCTCCTCGATGGTCCGCTTGAGTTCCCCGGGAAGACGCACATTGATCCGGGCGTCGGCTTTCGTCGCTGGCATGCTTGTCCCCACTGTGCGACCGTGAGCGTCAGGTTCGCCGCGCATTCTAACCGATCCTCCGTGTGGGTCAAACTGCCACACACAAGAAGAGGGCCACGGCCGTGTTCGATTCCCAAATGCCCGGCCCACTCGTGGCGGGTCACCGGACTCCGTCGCGCACCCCGTCCGGACACGCGCGACGGTTCGCTCCCGCTCCCCGTGTCCTCTATTCTTGGAGTCCTTCTCGACCGTCGCGGTGAATCAGCCTTCCCGAATCGTCTCCCGGAATCAACATGCGGCCGCTGGTGGTGCTCAACGTCGTTGGACTGACCCCCTTCCATTTGGGACCGCACACCCCACGGCTGACCGAGTTGGCCCGCGAGGGCTTCGCCTGTCCCCTCGGCACGGTGTTGCCCGCCGTCACCTGTACGGCCCAGGCGACGCTCCTCACCGGCGCCTTGCCGCGCGAACACGGCGTCGTGGCCAACGGCTGGTACTTTCGCGACCAGGCGGAGGTCTGGCTGTGGCGGCAGTCGAACCACTTGATGAGCGGCGAAAAGCTCTACGAGGCCGCCCGCCGCCGCGACCCGCAGCACACCACCGCCAAGCTCTTCTGGTGGTACAACATGTACGCGGCAGTCGATTGGTCCATCACTCCCCGTCCCTGCTACCCCGCGGACGGCCGCAAGGTGTTCGACTCCTACAGCCACCCCGCCGCGCTCAAGGACGAACTCCAGGCGGAACTCGGGGTCTTCCCCCTCACTCGTTTCTGGGGACCGACCGCCGACATCGCCAGTTCGACGTGGATCGCCGACGCCGCTATCCGCATGCTCAAACGCGAGCGTCCCTCGCTGACCCTCGTGTACCTACCGCACCTCGACTACAACTTCCAGCGCTTGGGGCCGGACGACCCGCGCGTCGCCGAAGATCTGCGAAAGGTGGACGCCGAAGCGGGTCGCGTGATCGACGCCGCCCGCCAACTCGGAGCACGGATCGTCGCCCTTTCCGAGTACGGCATCACTCCGGTCGACCGTCCGGTGCACATCAATCGCCTGCTGCGGGAGCACGGCTGGCTCGTCGCCCGTCGCGAGCGGCCCGGTTGGGAAACGCTCGACGCGGGGGCCTCCGCCGCGTTCGCCGTGGCCGACCATCAGGTGGCCCACGTCTACGTCCGCGAACCACGCGACCTCGAGCCGATCCGGACGATGCTGTCCCGCGCCTCGGGGATCGAACGTGTGTTGGACCGCTCTCAGCAACGCGAATTCGGCCTCGACCATCCCCGCTCGGGCGAGTTGGTCGCGATCGCCGCTCCCGGCGCGTGGTTCACTTATTACTTCTGGCTCGACGACCGTGTCGCCCCCGATTACGCCCGCACCGTCGACATCCACCGCAAACCGGGCTACGACCCCGTGGAATTGTTCGTCGATCCGAAACTCCGGTTCCCCAAGCTGCGCGTGGCGTCCCGACTCGCACGGAAACTGCTCGGCTTCCGCTACTACATGGATGTGATCGGCCTCGACGCGTCCATCGTGAAGGGGAGCCACGGCCGCCTGCCGAGTCCCGGTCGCGAAGCGGAGGAAGGCCCCGTGTTCATCGGCTCCGACCGCGCGTTCGCACGCGACCGCCTGGCGATGACCGATGTCAAAGAACTGCTCCTGACGATGCAGTTCGCCGACTGACCCCCCTCCATGTCACGGCACGATCGCGCACCCCGCGTCCACGACCTCAGTTCCATGCCGCCACGCGCCCACGCGCGATGCGGCACTGCTGCTCCAACACCGGCCGTTCCTCAGGCCGCGCCGTCGCCAGACAGCTTTCCAACCACGCCAGCCCCTCCCCGAACCGCTCCTTCTTCAGGCAAATCAGCCCCAGGTCCCGCCGTTCCGAATGCTCGTCGGGCAACAGCGCCGTCAACCGCCGCTGCGTCGTCAGCGCCAGGTCCCAATCCTCGACCCGCGCGTAAGCCGCCTTCAGGTTGTTCAGCATGCGGGCGACGATCGCACGGTTCCCCGCGACGGCCAACATCCCCTCCAGCGCCTCGCGGTCCCCCTCGGCGAACTCGCGTGCCCGGTCAACCGCTTCGTCGAGCGTCAGCACGCGCCCTTCCTGAAACGCATCCACGAACAGCGGCTCCTCGCTCTCGTCCCCCTCCCGCCGCGCGAGGAAATGCCCGGGCGAACACACGCCCCCGAGCTTCAACCCCGCCTCCCGCGCCACCGCCACGTACAGCATCGACAGGGTCAACGGCAACCCGGTCCCGGTCTCGACCACCCGATTCAGACAACTGCCGTCCGCCGAACGATACGCGTCGCTCGAACCGGTGATGCCCCGCTCCCCCGCCAACAGTCCCGCCAACTCGACCAACTCCCGTCGCCCCCCCTCGCCCCCCGTCAACCGCTCGCCCCCCGTCAACCGCTCGCGTAGCTCCATTCCGCGCTCGCGAATCCAATCGAGCGTCGGCGCGAAGTCCAACCCCGGAAAACGATCCCGTGCGATCTCGAGCGCCACGACGACTACGTCCGCCTCTCCCCGCAACAAGTCCAGGAACGCCGCGTCGCGGGAAAACCATTCCCGTTCGTTGATCGCGGGACGTTTCGGCATGCGAGCTCCGTGGTCTGGCGATGTTTCAAGCACTCGGATGGGACGCATCTCGGATTGGCAGAGCAACCGACTTCCCATGTTAGCGACACCCGCCGCGAGCGGCCCGGCCGACCGGAACGCGACCGGAACGCGATCGGTCGCGATCTCGCGGGACGATTGTGCGGACGGCGCCCGGCGAACACGGCGCGGTTCAAGTGCAAGCTCCAGCGGGGCCGAAGGGACGCAAGAGATGGTCACCTCGTACTCCCACTCGCCGTCGTCACCACGGGAAGATCCGGCATTCGCCGAAGATCCGGCGGAAGCGGAACAATCCCTGCCGGACGATGGGGCGTCCGACTCGACTGGACCGGTGCAGGAGATTCGTCCCGCCGCGCGCCGCTGGTGGCGGCCCGCCAACCTTGTGCTGGTCGCGACGGCCATTCTCGTGGCTGTCGGTTGGCAACGCGTGCGGGGCGCGCTCCCCGATCTGACACAGCGCCCCGAGTTCCTGATTCCCCTGGAACGGATCGAAGTCACCCAGCCCCCCAAGTGGGTTCCGACAGACCTGGTGCGACAGGTCGTCGACGCCGCCCATTTGTCGCGTGATCTGTCGGTGCTTGACCCGCGCACACTGCCGGAGGTGGCCGCGGCGTTCGAAGTTCATCCGTGGGTCGACCATGTCGACCGGGTTGTGGCGCGGAGCCCGCCCGGCTTGCGGGTCGATCTGGCGTATCGCATCCCCGTCGCGATGATTCGCGTTCAGGGAGGGGTGTACCCGGTCGACCGGGAGGGAACGTTGCTGCCGCCGGATGACTTCTCCCTCAAGGACGCCGAAGGGTTTCCGTTGGTGTCCGGAGTGAAGTCCATGCCGCACGGACCCGCGGGCACACCTTGGGGGGACGAAGTGGTTCTCGAAGCGGCCCGTCTGGCGGAGACGCTCACGCCCATCTGGAAACGGTTGGGTTTGGAGCGGATCGCCTCGCCGCGCGCGCAGTCGCCGGATTTGGGACTGCCGGAGACCGCTTGGCTGGTGCAGTCGAACGGATCGTGGATCGTGTGGGGCCGCGCGCCGGGGGGGGACCATCCGGGGGAACTGTCAGCCGCGCAGAAGATCGGGCGATTGGAGAAGTACCACGCCGATTTCGGTGGGTTCGACAAACCGCACGGTCCGTACCTGATCGACATCCGTCATTGGCGCGAAATCGCACGGCGACCGTTGAAGTCGTCCGTCGAGGCGACGCGACCGCCCGGAAGAGGGGGGGCACGCCGACGGTGAGCACACGCCACAACGGCTCATTACCCGCGCTGTCCTGCCCGCGAATTGCGGCGGGTGTTTCGCCGCCGTTAGAATGCGGCGTGTCGTGGTTCCCGCTGCGAGAGAGTTCCCCTGCACGCCGAATTTCCCGGCGGGCGATACTTCCCGGAGGCTTCCCATGTGGCAGATGCAGGGCGACGGACGGGTGCAAACGTGTGACGGCCTGACCCGGCGCGACTTCATGCAGGTGGGAACACTCGGGGCGACCGGCCTGACCCTCGCCGAATGGAATCGCCTCGAAGCGCGCGGGGCGGTCGATCCGTCCGCCGATGTCAACGGGATCATGATTTTCAACCTGGGCGCGCCGAGCCAGCTCGACACCTGGGACATGAAGCCCTCGGCCCCCGCCGAAATCCGCGGGCCGTTCCAGCCCATCGCCACCAGCGCCCCCGGCGTGACGATCTCCGAGATGTTTCCCGGCATGGCCCGCCATGCCGACAAGATCGCCTTTCTGCGGTCGGTCTACCACACGGCGGCGGCGGTGCACGACACCGGCCACCAGATGATGCAAACGGGCCGGTTGTTCACCGGCGGCATGGACAGTCCGCATGTGGGAGCGGTGCTCGGGTTCCTCAAGGGGCGCAAGACCGATCTGCCAGCGTCGGTGGTGTTGCCCGAAAAGATGGGGCCGACCGGCGGCAATCTGCCGCACGGCCAGGAGGCGGGCTTCCTCGGGAAGCAGCACGATCCGTTCGTGCTGAACGCGGACCCCTCCGCCAAGGATTTCCGTGTGCGCGACTTGCTGCCGCCGGCCGAGTTGCCGATCGCGCGGGTGGATCGCCGCAAGAAGATGCGCGACGTCGTCGAGTCGTCGGTGCGCGAGTTCGAGTCGTCACCTCAAGCGAAATTGATGGACGCCAGCTTTGAGCAGGCGTATCGGCTGATGACCTCGACGCAGGCGCGCGAGGCGTTCGACCTCTCCAAAGAATCGGACGCGCTGCGCGACAAATACGGCCGCAACCGCTTCGGGCAATCGCTGTTGCTGGCTCGGCGGTTGATCGAACGCGGCGTGCGGTTCGTGACGGTCAACACGTTCCTCACCGTGTTCAACGAAATCACGTGGGACATTCACGGATCGGTGCCGTTCACGTCGATCGAGGGGATGAAGAAGACGGTGGCCCCCGCGTTTGACCAGGGGGTGGCGGCGCTGCTCGAGGATCTGAGCGAACGGGGTCTACTCAAGAACACCATCGTGCCGGTGCTGGCCGAATTCGGACGGACTCCCAAGATCAACCCGGCGGGGGGACGCGACCACTGGCCGCAATGTTGGACGGTGTGGTTCGCCGGCGGCCCGTTCAAGGGGGGAACGGTCGTCGGCTCCAGCGACGAGATCGGCGGCACTCCGGCGGACCGCCCGACGACTCCCGGGGAAGTGGTGGCGTCGATCTACCGGGCGCTGGGTGTCGACCTCGAACACCACCTGCCCGGCCCGCAAGGTCGGCCGGTCCCCGTCGCCGACTTCGGCGTGCGGGAAGTGAAGGAGTTATTCGCGTGAGCGGGTGGATTTGAACCACGAAGAAAATAACGAATCGAACAGCGGCTCACCACAAAAGGCAATTCACCACAGAGGACACGGAGTTGCACAGAGAAAGAGATCACTTGTTTTACTCTGTGTGACTCCGTGTCCTCTGTGGTTCCCGTCTTTCTGTGGTTCCGGTCGTCGCGTCTTTCTGTTTCGGTCCCCACGTGTCTTGGTGGTTGAGGCCTTGGCCTATTTGTTTTGTCGGTTTTGACCGTGTTGTTGGAGTTCCATGTCTCGTCGCAGTTTTGCCCGTGAAGTCGCCTTGCAGATGTTGTATCAACGCGACCTGAATCCGGACGTTCCCACCGAGGATGTTCGAGAGATCGTCCAGGGTCGGCTGGACGACGAGGAGCTCGCGCGATTCTGCTGGTCGCTCTACACGGGGGTGGTCGCCCGTCGGGACGAGATCGACGCGCGGATCGAGGCGGTCGCCAAGAACTGGTCTCTGCGGCGTATGGCCCCCACCGACCGCAACGCGCTGCGGATCGGCGTGTTCGAGTTGTCCCACAGCGACACTCCGCCGCGCGTCGCCATCGACGAGGCGATCGAACTGGCCAAGAAGTTCGGCAACGCGAACTCGCCGCAGTTCGTCAACGGCATCCTCGACCGCATGCTCCCCGGTGGACGCGGGGGGACGGAACCGGTCCCGGCCGCTGTCTCCGCCGCCGAAGCCTCGGACCCGACCAAGCCGGACGAAGACGACGACGACTGACCACGGCACGACGTTCCCGCCCTTGTGGGCGATACGAATTTGGCCGACAAGAACCCGGCCGACGCAAGCCGCCTCCGTTCCGCCCACCGCCCATCCGAGGCCGCGCCGCGATGACCGCACCGCTTGAGGACTCCCCGCTGCGGCGATTGTTGGAACGAGTCGCGCGGGGCGAAGTCTCCATCGACGAGGCCGCCGGTCGGTTGGCCCGAACGGACGGCCCGGAAGCCCTGTCCACAGCGCGATCGACCAGCTCGGGTTCGCCCGGCTTGGGTTCGACCAACGCGCCGGCCGCGTCCGAGGGGACCGCGTCAGCGATGATCGACCTCGACCGCTGGCGGCGGTGCGGCTATCCCGAGGTCGTTTACGGTCCGGGAAAATCCGCTGCCGAGGTGGTCGAGATTTTCGGCGTGCTCCGGCGCCATGGCCAGGCGTGCCTGGCGACGCGTGTCTCCCCGGAGCAAGCGGCGGCGGTCAAGGGGGCGTTTGCGGAGGCGGTTCACAACGAGTCCGCCCGCACCGTGCGGGTCGGCGTTGTCGAAGGTTCCGCCGCGGGTCGGGTCTGCGTGTTGACGGCGGGAACGGGGGACCGTCCCGTGGCCGAGGAAGCGGCCGAGACCGCGCGGTGGATGGGCTGCAAGGTCGACCTCGTGTACGACGTGGGTGTGGCCGGACCGCACCGATTGCCGTCACAGCGGCACCGGTTCGAGCGTGCGGACGCGATCGTGGTCGTGGCCGGGATGGAGGCCGCGCTGCCGAGTGTCGTGGCGGGTTACGTCGGGTGTCCGGTGATCGGTGTGCCGACGAGCATCGGTTACGGCACCAATTTCGGCGGCTTGGCGGCGGTGCTGTCGATGCTCAACAGTTGCGCGGCGAACGTCGCAGTGGTGAACATCGACGCGGGGTTCAAAGGGGGCTTCCTCGCGGGACTGATCGCCGGACGCAAAGTGGTCGAACGCGTCGCCGCGCGCGAAGAGCAGGCGCCGGATCGGACCGGCGCGGAATGGGATTGAGCGCCCCGCGCGGGGGTGATTCGCTTTGGCCGCGCGCCTCGACTGCATCCCCGGTCCGGCCCTTGTACGATAGGTCGGCGATCTCAATCGCCGCGCGACATTTCCGAAGCTCCCTCCCGCCGAAACACGTCCCGCCATGTCTTCCGCACCCGCCGTCATTCATCTGCACTCCGACGACAACATCGCCGTAGCCACTCGGTCGCTCGCGGCAGGAACCGTGGTGGAGGTTCGCGGGCTGCCGATTCCCTTGCGGGAGGCGATCGACCTGGGTCACAAGGTGGCGGTGCGAGCGATCGCCAAGGGGCAACCGGTCAAGAAGTTCGGACAGACGATCGGCTTCGCAACGACCGACGTGACGGCCGGACAATGGGTCCACACCCACAACGTCGAGGCGGGAGCGCTGTCGCTCGACTACGCGCACGCGACCGAAACGCCGCCCCCCCGCGCTCCGCTGACGGGGCTGACGTTTCAGGGCTATCGCCGCCCCGACGGCCGCGCCGCCACGCGGAACTACGTCGGCGTGGTTTCGACGGTGAACTGTTCGGCCCACACGTCGAAGTACATCGCACGGCATTTTGACGAGCGGTTCCTCGCGGACTTCCCGAACGTCGACGGCGTCGTGCCGGTCCTCCACAAGGGGGGTTGCGCGATGCAATACGGCGGCGAGGATCACCTGCAACTCTCGCGCACGCTCGGCAATTTCGCGAAGCATCCGAACTTCGGCGCGTACCTGCTGGTGGGGTTGGGCTGCGAGACGGCGCAAGGCTCGTTCCTTGTCGAGCGCGAAGGCCTTGTGCAGATTGCCCTGCCCGGCAAAGGGGCGGGCGACACGCCGCTGCTGCTCACGATCCAGGACGAAGGGGGTGTCCGCAAGACGATCGAGCGGGGGATCGAAGTTCTGAAAGAATTGCTCCCGCGCGCGAACGAAGTCCGTCGCGAACCGATTCCGCTGTCGGAGTTGATCCTCGGCACGAACTGCGGCGGCAGCGACGGCAACAGCGGCGTCACGGCCAATCCCGCGCTGGGAGTGGCGAGCGACCGGCTCGTTGCGGCGGGTGGGACGAGCGTGCTCGCGGAGACGACCGAGATTTACGGCGGGGAGCACACCCTCACGCGACGGGCGATTTCCCGGGAAGTCGGCGAGCGGCTCATCGAACGCATCCGCTGGTGGGAACGACACACCGCGATGTTCGGCGTCACGATCAACAACAATCCGTCGGTCGGCAATAAGAAGGGGGGGCTGACGACGATCTACGAAAAGTCCCTCGGGGCCATCGCCAAGGGGGGAACGACCGCGCTGCGGGGAGTGTTCCACTACGCCGAGCCGATCACCGAGAAGGGCTTCGTCATCATGGACACCCCCGGTTACGACCCGGTGAGCGTCACGGGTCTGGTGGCTGGCGGCAGCAACATCGTGGTCTTCACCACGGGCCGGGGGAGTTGCTTCGGCTGCAAGCCGGTCCCGTCGATCAAAGTCGCCACGAACACGCCGATGTACGAGCGGATGCGGGACGACATGGACATCAACGCCGGCGTGATCCTCGACGGCGTGTCGGTCGAAGAGGTGGGCCGCCAAATTTTCGACAAGATCGTGGCGGTCGCGAGCGGCGAGAAAACGAAGAGCGAAGCGCAGGGAATCGGCGACGAAGAGTTCGCCCCCTGGCAAATCGGCCCGACCCTATGAGGCGTCGCGGAGTGAGGTATCACGAAGGACCGCACACCGCCCCCGTAGCGGATGTGAACATCTGTGGGATAGGCTTCCAGCCTGTCGTTCCTCAATCGGAATGCCTGGAAAACCGACAGGCTGGAAGCCCATCTCACGAAAAACTCACAGCCGCGCAGCGGAAATCGTAAGCCTTCCGCCGCCCGCGAACCCGCCCGCACCGACACCCCTCGCGTCCAGTGGCCGTATGGCCAAGGTCGGATTGCCGCGGAACAGCTTGCCCTTCACCATCGCCGTTCTTGGCAATCCGCCCGCGGTGGGCGCGAACCCGGCCATCCGACGGGGCTCATCGCCAAGTCGCTCCGATTGCGGTGAGGCCAACGGCCATGCTTCGGCGTGTGGTGGAAGTCGACCCGTCGAGCGAGTGCCCGGGCTCGCTCCGGCTCGAACGCTTCGTAGAACGCCCCCTTCGTGTGCGTGTTCAGGTTGTCGCACACGAGGATGACCTTCTCCCATTTCGCGTAGCGGCCTTCCAACAGTCGGGCCATTTCCACCGCCCAGTCGACCTTCGTCTTTCGCACGGCCAATTCCCCCCAACCCGCCAGCGGTTCGGCGAACATGACGATGTTGGCCGTCCCCCCCCCGGTTCATACTCGTAGTCCACGGGCTTCCCGTGCTCCTTGGTGGCGGGAATGGGGACGCGGGTTTCCTTGAGCAGCTGGACCGGCTGCTCGTCCATGCACAGGACGGGACACGCCGGATCGTACGGTTTCGCGCAGATTTCCAGCACGTCTTCCAGCCCGGCCGCGAACTCGGCGTCGGCTCCCGGCGGCCCCGGTTCAAATGAGATCGACCCGGTATTCGATCTTGCGATGGGTCATGCCGTTTTCCTCAGCGTGCGGCGAACGGTCTCGCGGCGGATGGATTCCACGATCTCCAGTTCCACCACCTTGCGAGCCAGCAGCCGCAACGACCCGTTCGCAGAGCCTTGCGGCGGAGACCCCGGCCGCATGGCGATCACCTGGGCCTCCTGCTTTCCGTCGAGCAGTTTCGGCGTGGACGGCGGATCCTGTTTCACCTCGTTCACCGCGTCACTCGACGCGCCCCGCCTCACGCACCCCCGTGCCCACCGTCTTGGTCAACGCGTCCCCCAAATCGGCCCGCGCCGCGTCGGCCAATTTGCGCAGCCGCTCGACCACCTCCGGATGTGCCGCCGACACCTCGCGCGACTCCGCAGGGTCGTCGACCAGGTGATACAACTCCAAGCTAGTTTTCGAGCCGACCGACTTGCCCGGTTTGCCGTCGCGGCCGGCGGGTTGACCCTGGACGTTCTGGTACCCGTGCGGAAAGTGCAGCTTCCACGGTCCGCTCCGCACGGCCTCCAGGGCCTGACCCCAGTAGAAGAAGTACGCATCCTGGGGCGACTTGGCACCCGCTTCACCGGCGAGCAGCGGCCCGATGTCCCGTCCGTCGATCTTCCGCTCGGGGAGCGCGGCCCCCGCGTACTTTGCCAATGTCGGCCACAGGTCGATCGTCATGGCCGGTTCGTCGCACACGGTGTCCGCCGGGATGCGGCCCGGCCACCGCGCCACGAACGGCACCCGCACCCCTCCTTCCCACGTCGACCCCTTTCCCTCCCGCAATCCCCCGGCCGACCCCGCGTGGTTGCCGTAGGTCAGCCACGGTCCGTTGTCCGACGTGAACACCACCAACGTGTTGTCCGCCACCTTCAAACGATCCAGCGTCGACAGGATCTGTCCGACCGACCAGTCGATCTCGGCGATCACGTCGCCGTACAGCCCCGCGCCGGTCGACCCCGCGAACTTTTCGGATGCGAAGATCGGCACGTGCGGCATCGTGTGTGGCAGGTACACGAAGAAGGGCTGCTCGCGATGCTTCTCGATGAACGCCACCGCCCGTTCCGTGTACTGACGCGTGAGCGTCGACTGGTCGGGATCGACCGCGATGGTTTTGTCCCCGTCGATCAGCGGCAGCGGCGGAAACGACTTGTTCGTCGGATGCTTCGGCCACATATCGTTCGAGTACGGCAGGCCGAGGTACTCGTCGAATCCGTGCCGCACCGGCAGAAACCGTGGGTGATGTCCCAAGTGCCACTTGCCGTAACAGGCGGTCGCGTACCCGCGCGAGCGGAACATCTCGCCGAGGGTCGTCTCGTCGTCGTGGATGCCGTTCTTCGAGGCCGGGAACAGCGCCCCCAGAATCCCCACGCGATTCGGATAACACCCCGTCAACAGCGCGGTGCGCGAGGCGGAGCAGACCGCTTGCGCCACGTAAAAGCTCGTGAACTTGCGCCCCTCCTTCGCCAACCGGTCGATGGCGGGCGTGGCATACCCCTTCGCCCCGAAGCACCCGATGTCCCCGTAGCCCAGGTCGTCGCAATACACGAGCACCACGTTCGGCGGTGCTTCCGCCGCCTGCGTCGCGACGGCCCCCGCCCAGGCGAAACAAAAGAAACACAGGCTGCGGATCCGTACATCGAGCATCGCGGGAATCATCGGGGCAGTCTCCAGAGCGCGTGGCGGCATGCCGAGTCGACAAGCGGCGGATCAACTCGTGTCGCGAAAGCCCAACAGGCTGGTCTTCGCACACCTCGCATCGTCTTCCGCCTGGAACGGTGCGGTCCCGCGAGCATATCGCCCTCCCACGCGGGCGGGGAGCGCTCGCCACAGGGGTTATCACTTCCGATCTTGTGAGCGTCGAGGAACAAGCGATTTCGGAAAGGTTGTCGGCAAAGACTCGCTCACCACAAAGGGCACGAAAGGACGCACAAAGGGATGAAGGGGCCGGATCAATGTCGCGCATGAATCGAGCCGGGACCGCGTCCTCGGACATTGGCGTTCCCTCGCAGAGAGGGGTTCCGGCAACACGGCCCCGCCACGAGTTTCTGTGATGCCCTTTGTGGTGAATCAAGTCCCGGAAGGAAGAACGCACTTGGGTGCGAACCCCGGATTGCGGTTCAGGACTGGAACTCGATTTGACGACCACGTTTGCGAATCTTGACAGCGTGGCCGGTGAACCCTTCTCCCCCACAATCGGCTCGGAAAAGCAACGCAAAACTCCATTGTGGGGGAGAAGGTGCCCGAAGGGCGGATGAGGGGGCACACAAACAGCGTCCCCCTCACCCCAACCCTCTCCCCCGCAGTGGAAACCGTTCGCGTTGGGACAATCACCAGCGGGGGCGAGGGAGTCGCACTCTTCCACATGGATGATCAGAATCCGGAGTTCGCACCCAAAGCACTTCCACCGGCGAAATTGGCCTCCAACGTCCCACCCCAACAATGGTAACCTGCGGGAACGGGGCAATGTGATGTTGCCGAAGTTCTGGATGCGGCGCGGAGCGCCCTCGCGAATTCACCCGGAAGCGACGGATCATGGACGATCGAACTTCGGACCTGGCGGCCGCCGAATCGCATCTCGCCGAGGGCCGCGTCGCGGAAGCCGCCGCGCTGTATGGACGCGTACTGGCGGGCGATCCCGATTGCGTCGAGGCGCTCTTTCAGATCGGCACGCTGGCGCTGCGGTCGGGGGACGCCCGCGCTGCGGTGCCGCTTCTTGAACGGGCGGCCCGGCTCGCGCCGCGGGTCGGCGATGTGTGGAACAATCTCGGCGCGGCTCGCAAGGAGACGGGGGACCGCGCAGGGGCGGCGGCCGCGTGGCGAACCGCCCTGGAGGTCGACGACCGTTCCGCCGGTCCCATCGCCAACCTGGCGGAACTCGCCCTCGAACAGGGGGACCGCGACCTCGCGGCGAAGCTCTACGGCCAGTGCCTCGAACGGGATCCCGCCGACGCGGCTTCGGCCTTCGCCTTGGGGGACCTGTTGCTCGAACGGGGACAGTACCTCGGTGCCGAAGAGTGTTTTCTGTTGGCCCACCGGTTGGATCATGCGGCGAACGACTTCGGCGAGCGGATTCGGTTGCTCAGTCAGTTGGCCCTCGCGCGGCTCAAGCAGGACAAGCTCGCCAGTGCCGAGGGGCTGTACCGTTTGATCGTGGGCCAGATGCCGACCCTCGCCGGTATGTGGGCCAATCTCTCGTACGTGTTGGAACGGCAAGGTCGCGTCGACGAGGCGATTTCCACCGCGCAACAGGCGTTGGTCCTGGAACCCGGCCTGTCGATGGGGGTCAACAACCTGGCCGTGGCGCTTCGCGCGGCGCATCGCGTCGACGAAGCGGCGGAGACGCTCGAACGGGCCTTCGCGACGGGACTCGACCAGCCGCTCGCACGGTTCAACCACGCCACGATGCGGCTGCAACAAGGTCGCTACCGCGAAGGGTGGGCGGGCTACGAGCAACGGCACGGAGCGTTCGGGGCCGAGCTGACGGGGACCGGCGCTCGCCGTTTGCAGCGGGCGGATTTGAACGGTTCCGCCTTTGAGGGCAAGACCATCGTCGTCCGGACCGAGCAAGGTTATGGGGACACGTTGCAGTTCTCGCGGTTCCTGCCGGAACTTGCCCGCCGTAGCGGAGCACGGTTGCTGTGGGAGTGCCCCGACGAGTTGCGTTCGCTGGCGGAGACCTCGCCGCGGGGTGGCCGCGCGCTGGCGGACGTGGCGGAGTTCGCGCCGGTCGGAGGTCCCTTTCCTCCGCACGAGGCGTGGATCCCGCTAGGGAGCCTCCCCGGTTTGCTCGACCTGACGCTGGAAGAGATCGAGGAAGGAACGCGCGGTTCGAGCGGATCCAACGGTGGGGCTTCCGTCCCCTACATGGCCGCCGACAGCGCCGCGCGTGGCGCTTGGCGAAACCGGTTGGACACGCTGGTCGACGAGCGTCTCGGCGCCGCCGGACGGGATCTGCCGAGGATCGGCCTCGTGTGGCAAGGGAACCCGGCCCAAGCGCAGGACATTCACCGTTCCTGCCCGCTCCGGCATTTCGGGCCGCTGTTGGCCGACGAGCGTTTCGTCTGGTTTCCGCTTCAGAAAGGGGAGGTCGGCGAACGGCAATTGGTCGGATACGACCGCACCCGCCTCGTCCCGCTGGGCGGCGAACTGCGTGACTTCAGCGACACCGCCGCAGTGCTGGCGGAGTTGGACCTGCTGATCACGGTCGACACGTCGGTGGCGCATCTGGCGGGTAGCCTGGGCACGCCGGTGTGGTGTCTGCTCTGCCACACTCCCGATTGGCGGTGGCACCTGGAACGGGCCGATTGCCCGTGGTACCCGACGATGCGGTTGTACCGTCAGCCGAAGTTCGGCGACTGGACCGCGGTCGTCGCCGCCGTTCGAGGGGAGCTCGAACGGTGGCTGACCGAGCGCGTCCCCGGACACCGCGAAGCGGCGTGAGCCTTTGGTGCAGGTTCGCTCCGTCGAGCGTCGGTGATCCGCGGGTTCAATCGTTCCCCGTGACCGGCGCACCCCGTTTCGAACCCGGACTCCGAGAAGCGGCGTCACCAAGCGACCGGGCGTCGAATCGCATTTCGACGGAGCGAAACGGCACCCTGCAGGCGCGCTATGCGCCCGGCTCAAGCCGTCTCGATCTCGCACGCGATCCCGCCGCAATCGCCATCCCGACGGCCCAGCAGCCGGCACCACCGACAGCGCCCCCGGCCAGCCATCGGTCGTCGAGGTCCATGTACCAATCCCCCGCGAGCAAATACCGCTCGGCGGACGCTCCCGGATCGAACGCTCGGGTTTGGCGGAAGCCATAGGCTTCGCCGAACACCGTGACCGTCCAATCGTGCTCAAGAGCGACTGGAGGCGGGCAGGCGAGGACCGCTGCGGGGAAACCAGCGCACACCAAGACCGCACAGACGACGCGCGTCAAGATTCGACACATAGGTCGCCAGGCCTCCGGTACGCATTCCACGACGCGCTCACTCGCCTGATGCCCGTCGCACACACGGTGTCGTATTCGCTATTCGTCCCCGACATCCAGCACGCTCAAAAACGCCTTTTGTGGGATCTCCACCTCGCCGAACTGTTTGAGGCGTTTCTTCCCTTCCTTCTGCTTCGCCCACAGCTTGCGCTTCCGGGTGATGTCCCCGCCGTAGCATTTGGCGGTCACGTTCTTCTTCAGGGCCGAGATCGTTTCCCGCGCGATCACCCGCATCCCGATGGCCGCTTGCAGCGGCACCTCGAACAGGTGCTTCGGAATCTCTTCCTTGAGCCGTTTGCACAGGCCACGCCCGCGCCGTTCCGCCTGCGAGCGGTGGACGATCGACGCCAGCGCGTCGACCTTGTTCCCCTTCACCAGCACGTCGAGTTTGACCAGGTCCGCCGGGCGGAAGCCGATCACTTCGTAGTCCATTGTGCCGTAGCCGCGCGTCACGCTCTTCAGCTTGTCGTGCATGTCGTAGATGACTTCGGCGAGCGGCAATTCGTAGATGATCTGCGCGCGGGTGGGGCCGAGGTACTCCGTCCCCTTGTACGTGCCGCGGCGATCCTCGGACAGTTGCATGATCGGCCCGATGCAATCCGCCGGGATGATGAAGTTCACCTTGACGATCGGCTCGCGGAATTCCTGGATTGTCCCGTCGGTGGGAACATCCTGCGGATTGTCGACCATGCGGACCGATTTGTCGGTCAGCATCAATTCGTAGGTCACGTTCGGGGCCGTCTGGATCAGGTCGATATCGGCCTCTTTTTCGAGCCGCTGCTGGATGATCTCCATGTGGAGCATCCCCAGGAACCCGCAGCGGAAGCCGAACCCCAGCGCGTCGGAGGTCTCCGGCACGAAGCTGAAGCTGGCGTCGTTGAGGCTCATCTTCTGCAGTTCGTTGCGCAGCTTTTCGAAGTCGGTGGCGTCGATGGGGTACATCCCGCAGAACACCATCTGCTGCGGCGGCTTGTAACCGGGAAGCGGCTCGAGCGCGGGGCGGCCCGCTTCGGTCACGGTGTCGCCGATGTGGACGTACGTGAGTTGCTTGATCCCCGCGATGAAGTACCCGACCTGTCCCGGCCCCAGCACTTCGCACGGAGTGTTGTTGGGGCGGAATTGGCCGACTTCCAGCACTTCGTGCGTCGTACCGGTCTTCATGAAGCGGATCCGCGTCCCTGCCCGGATCGACCCTTCGCGCACGCGGATGTAAACCACCACCCCGCGATAGTTGTCGTACTTGCTGTCGAAGATCAGCGACCGCAGCGGATCGTCGGGCGAACCCGTTGGTGGCGGGACACGCTCGACGATCGCCGACAGCACGTCCGAAATGCCGATCCCCGACTTGCCGCTGGTCCGCAGCACGTCCTTGTCTTCGAAGCCCAGCACCGTCCGCATCTCTTCGAGCACTTCCGGCGTGCGGGTGACCGGCAGGTCGATCTTGTTCAGACACGGAATGATGTGCAGGTCGGCCTCGAGGGCCGCGTAGGCGTTGGCCACCGTCTGCGCCTGCACCCCCTGGAACGCGTCGACGAGCAACAGCGCCCCTTCGCACGCGGCGAGGCTGCGCGACACCTCGTAGTGGAAGTCGACGTGGCCGGGGGTGTCGACGAAGTTCAGTTCGTACGTCTTCCCGTCGGTATGCGTGTAATGAATGGCGACCGCCCGCGCCTTGACCGTGATCCCCCGTTCCCGCTCGACATCGAGGTCGTCCAGGATCTGATCCTTGAACTCCCGCTCGGTGATCGTGCCGGTTTGCAGCAGGAGTTGGTCGGAGAGGGTGCTCTTGCCGTGGTCGATATGGGCCACGATCGAGAAATTGCGGATAAGGCGGGGGTCCATGAAACTCGATGTTCAGGCGGGTGCGGCTGGTCACTCCGATTCCGAGTGACGCATCGGGGCGTTCGCATGCGTGGTGCGCGTTCTACTTCATGGAAGTGTCCTCTGCCGACGACGAGGTGGCAAGACCGGTTCGGGGCAACCCTCCGTACCTTCACACCGGGGTAGCCGAAGGGGAACGGGTGGTCGGGCCAATCCGCCACAATTCCCCTTGTTCCGTTTTCCGGGAACGTGGTAATGCACCCTGTATTCAGGGTTTCTCCGAAAACCCGGTTGCGCTGGTGCAGAAACCCTCCGACGTTTGGGTTCGCTGCATGCGTCAGAAGGTTTTCGGACTGGTTGTCACGGTCTCTCCGTGCGGCCGTTGGCCGTGTTCTCGGGAAGCGTTTGCATGCGGGCTGTCGTGGATCGTCGGGTTGCCGCGTTTCGGAAGCGAATTCGCTTTCGCCGTGCCGACACGCACCGCGACGAAGCGCGAGCGTGCTCCCTTTTCGACGCGACCTGTGGCCGATGTCTCTGTTTGATCGGTGGATGGCTGGTGCTGATCGGTTTGGCGGGGTGCCAATCGGTCGGGTTCTCCGCCGGAATTGGTAGCGATCCGGGTGGGACGGGATCGGACATCGCCTCGGCGTCTCCAGCGCGAACCTCTCGCACCGGGCAATCGTACGGCCGCTCGGGACGTGCCCGACTCAAGGGTTCCGACTCCGCCGCACGCCGTTCCGCCACAGCGCCGACCGAAGACGAGGATGCCGCGCCGGCATCCCGCAAGAATTCGCGCAGTATCCGTCCAGTCGTGCACGAAGAGGAAGCCGCGGACGAAGTCGGCGACGGAGCCGATCCACTTCCAGACCCCGGCTCCGAGGCGGAGGAGGTCGACGACGCCCCGAGGTCGTTGCCGGTGACTTCCGACGATCCGTCGGTCGATCGCGGAACCCGTCGGATTCCCGACTGATTCGGCCCGCGAGTTTTACCGGGCCGTTTCTGCCTGGCGGACGAGCAACCGGGCATTCGACGCACCGGGCCTGCAAGGCGCCGGATCCCCGTTCACCACAGACCGCACGGGACACCCATGATTCGCCGGTTCGACTTCGCCGTCACGACGCGCCAACGGGACGAATTCGTCGAGATCACCGACGAGGTTCGTCGACGTCTGGCCGAAACCGGGCTGCGGCGCGGTTCCGTGCTGGTGTACGTCCCGCACACGACCGCCGGCGTGACGATCAACGAGAACGCCGACCCGGATGTTGTGCACGACATGCTGCTCACACTGCGACGGTTGGTTCCCAAGGACGCCGCCGGTTACCGGCACGGCGAAGGGAACAGCGATTCGCACGTCAAAGCGTCCATGATGGGCTCGAGTTGCGAAGTGCTCGTCGACGACGGGCGGCTGGTGTTGGGGACGTGGCAAGGGATTTGGTTCTGCGAGTTCGACGGCCCCCGCAGCCGCAAAGTCGTCCTGCAAGTCCGGGGTGAAGCCGAGTAGACGTGTTCGACAAACCGTGTCGGCGCCGTCAACGAAGTCCGGTTCCCGCCACCCGAGTTTCGGAGGTTCACGATGGAGTCGCGACAGACCATTCTGGATCGCTTGCGCGCGAAGGTGGCCGAGGGCCGCGCGATCGTGGGAGGGGGCGCGGGAACGGGTCTGAGCGCGAAACTCGCCGAAGAGGGGGGAATCGACCTGCTGGTGATCTACAACTCGGGGCGGTTCCGCATGGCGGGACGCGGGTCGTTAGCGGGGATGATGCCCTACGGAGATGCCAACGGCATCGTGATGGAGATGGCGGCGGAGGTGCTGCCGGTGGCTCGCAAGACCCCCGTGCTGGCTGGGGTGTGCGGAACGGACCCGTTCCGCCTCATGAATGTGTTCCTGCGACGCGTGCGGGACGAAGGCTTTTCCGGCGTGCAGAATTTTCCCACGGTCGGGTTGATCGACGGCACGTTCCGTCAAGGACTCGAAGAAACCGGCATGGGGTACGGTCTGGAGGTCGACATGATCCGCCAGGCGTCGGAACTCGACCTGCTCACGACCCCGTATTGCTTCAACCCCGACGAAGCGGCGGCAATGGCGGCGGCCGGAGCCGACCTGTTGATTCCGCACCTGGGGCTGACCACCAAGGGCTTGATCGGCGCTCGGACAGCCACGCCGTTGGCCGATGCACCCCGTCTGGTGCAGGAGATGTGCGACGCGGCCAAGCGGGTGCGGCCCGACATTCTGGTGCTGTGCCACGGGGGACCGATCGCCGAACCCGAAGACGCCCGCTACGTCCTGGAGCGAACCGAAGGTGTGGTCGGTTTCTACGGGGCCAGCAGCATGGAACGGTTGCCGGTCGAACCGGCCATTACCGGACGCGTGCGGGAATTCTGCGAGCTCCGTCTGCACTGACGGGTCCTGGCGATGACCCCGAACCCCGCGTCCAGACGCGGGAAGATGCTGTCGAAAAAACGATTTTGCGCTATTGAAATTCTGGTTCGTATCGGGGATGCTTCCGGACGCTGGATTTTGATTGCCCAAAATTGTATTTTTGCCGAGACCTCGCCGATGATATCGCGTCTTCAAAGCTTGCCGCGCCGCAACGGCGCTGGCCAACCGTCCAACGCGGTGGGGCCGCGAGCCGGGCGGGAGTGGGTTTGTCGATCGCGCCCGCTCCCCCCGGCCGGGTTCACGCTCATCGAACTGCTTGTGGTGATTGCCATCATCGGCGTGTTGGTGTCGCTGCTGCTCCCCGCCGTGCAACAGGCGCGCGAGGCCGCGCGGATGTCGCAAAGCCGCAACAACCTCAAGCAGATCGGCCTGGCGCTGCACAACTACCACGATTCGCACCGGGTGTTCCCGGCGGCGTATCTGGCCGATACCCGCCACCCTGCGCGCGACCCCGTGACCTACGACGGCCCCAACGGTTTTTCGTGGGGGGCGATGATCCTGCCGTATCTCGACCAAGCTCCGCTCTACAACCAGTTGCGGACCGACCGTCCCTGCTGGGACGCGGTGAACGCCGCCGCCGTCGCCATCAACCTGCCGGTGTTCCTCAATCCCTCGGCGACGAACTCGAACGGACCGATGTCCGTCCGCAACGCGTCGAACACGGAGGTCGCTCGGTTCGGACGGTCGCACTATGCCGCCAACGCCGGGCAGGAGGAACCGTGGGGTTTCACGCTCGACGACTACACGTCCATCGCCGACGGACCGTTTTATCGCAACTCCCGCACACGAGCGTCGGATGTGACGGACGGACTCAGCAACACCGTGTTCGTCGGAGATCACAGTGAAGTGAGCGACAAAACGTGGGTGGGAGTGGTCCCCGGCGCCCGGGTTTGCACGATCGATCCAGGCAAGTTTCCGATCACCGCGTGCGACTTGGCGGCGACACTGGTGAACGTGCATTCCGGACCGGCCACCGACGAGATCGATCCGATCACCGGCTTCGCTCCGATCCATCCCCCCAACAGCCCGCTGTGCCACGTGTGCCAGATGTACTCGCCGCACGCGGGGGGTGCTCACATTCTTCTGGGTGACGGGAGCGTCCGGTTCGTGTCGCAGTTCATTCATCAACCAACCTGGGCAGCCCTGTCGAGCTGCCGCAAGGGGGAAGTGGTAAGCGAGTTCTGAACCGCTGCCGGACGGTACTTCGGAATGTGCCTGACGGGCTGTCGGAGGCCTTCCCCCTCGTTCGCCGCCGGGCTCTGCCCGACGTGCTGTTGCCGTTCGGGCAGCAAACCCAACTTCAACTTATCCGAAAACCCTCTGACGCCTGCGCGGCACCCGAGCATCGGCGGGTCGTTGAACAAGCGCAACCGGGTTTTCGGATAGCCAATTACTCGCGACTTCCACAGGTCGGGCAGAGCCCGACGGCGAACAGTGTTTTTCGGTGATTCATGTTGGAATTGGGCGACGCACGCGAACGACGCATGGCGGCGATCTTTGTCGCCTTGGTGGTGCTGTTGGGAGGCGGGGTCTGGCTGGTGCGCTGGTGGACGCGGCCTCCGGCCATCGAGTTCGACAACCTCAAGTACATCCAACTGCTCACCACGGCCGTGTCGTCGCGCAACGAAGACATGGTGGCGAAGGTGTCGCACGCCGTCGAAGAGCGACATCGGTCGGGAAAGATGTCGGAGTCGGAACTGGCACACTTTCGCCGGATCATCGCTTTGGCCGACGGCGGCGACTGGCAGACGGCCGACCGCGAATGCTTCACGTTTGCGGAGGCGCAACTGCATCGACGTCGCTCCCGAACGGCGAGCGAGTCGCACGACCACTCGCACGACGGGCATGAGCACAATTAGGGAGTGCGGCCAACGCCGGGTTGGCTGATGTCCGGCCCCACCATGCGCGCCACTATCGTCGCCGATTGCGGTTTGCACCCGGAAGAGCTGGAAGAGTTGAACGCGATCGCCACGGGTGACGTGGTCGATTCCCATTTGCAAACGCCTGAGAACGGCTGGTGAGACAAGTGACGACGTCCGAACGGATTCCGGGGTTCGCGCCCCGATTCGTCTTGGGCTACACGCGACGCGTTAACGGGTACACTTTTACTCCCCGTTTGCCCCGACTCCCATCCGTTGACCAAGCCGCCCCATGAGCCCTGATACCCGCCCCACCACGAAGCCACGCCGAGTCGCCGTGTTGGGAGGAGGCCTGACCGGATTGGCCGCCGCGCATCGTTTGGGCGAGTTGGCCGCGTCGCGCGGCAGGTCCGTCGAAGTCGTGTTGTTCGAGGGTTCGGAGCGGACGGGGGGCGTGTTCGGGACCCGCGAGATCGAGGGCTTTCGCGTCGAATGCGGGGCCGATTCGTTCATCACGAACAAACCGTGGGCGCTCGACCTGTGTCGCCGACTGGGGCTGGAAGACCGATTGATTCCGACGGACGCGGCTTATCGGCGGTCGCTCGTGCTCTCGCGTGGCAAGCCGGTCGGCGTACCGGATGGGTTCCAGTTGCTGACCCCCGTGCGGATCGGCCCGATCCTGACTTCTCCGCTGTTCTCCCCGCTCGGCAAGCTTCGCATGGCGTGCGAACCGTTCATTCCGGTCCGCCGAGACGAAACCGACGAAAGCCTCGCCGATTTCGCGCGGCGGCGCTTCGGGACCGAGGCGCTGGAGCGGATCATCCAACCGATGGTCGGCGGGATCTACACCTCGGACCCCGAGCGTCTGAGCATGCGTGCGACGATGGAGCGGTTCGTCGCGATGGAACGGGAACACGGCAGCGTGATTCGCGGCATGCGGGCCGAACAAGCACGGACCAGGGGCGCCCCCGATCCGGGGGCCAGCGGTGCCCGCTACGGGTTGTTCGCGTCGCTGAAAACCGGCATGCACGAGCTGCAAGACCGCCTCGCGGAACGCATCGCCGCGCAAGGGACCGCTGTGCGCAAGGGGGCGCGAGTGACCGAACTGACACGTGGCCCCGAAGGGGGCTGGCGCGTGACATCGGTCTCGAGCGGGGTGGCGAGCACCGACGAGTTCGACTCGGTCGTGACCGCCTTGCCCGCGTGGGAGGCCGCCGCGCTTCTGCGAACGACCGCCCCAGCGCTCGCAGCCGACTTGTCGGCCATCGAATACGCCTCGACAGCCATCGTCGTGTCGGGGCACGCGCTGTCCGACATCGCGCATCCTCTGGACGCGTTCGGGCTGGTGATTCCCGCGCGGGAGCGGCGGCGGATCCTGGCCGTGTCGTTCACCAGCCGCAAGTTCGCCGACCGCGCTCCCGAGGGTTGCGTGCAACTCCGCACGTTCGTTGGCGGTGCGATGCAACCGGAGTTGCTGAACCAATCGGACGAGGACATTGTTCGATTGGTGCGGGAGGAACTCGCGGACATCCTGGGCGTGCGCGGGGAACCGCGGTTCGCCATCGTCGCACGGTGGAATCGCGCGATGCCGCAGTACCACGTGGGGCACCTCGACCGCGTGCTACGCCTGGAGCGGCTGGCCGAGTCGATCCCCGGCTTCGCCCTGGCGGGAAACGCCTACCGGGGGGTCGGCTTGCCCGACGTCATCCACAGCGGCGAACAGGCAGCCGAGCGCGTGATGGGATCGTGAGGGGGCTTTAGTCCCAAGAAGCCCGCCGCGTGAGCAAGGGGGCACGTGAATCCGCGCTGGTTATGGAAACCCGAAGCGTGAGCGAGGGACCCCGCGTCCTCACGAACTCGCGCTGCGATAACTCAACAGCGCCCGCCGAAACACCAGTCGCGACACCACCAGGCCCCCCGCGGCCGCCGCCACCGCCACGCTCCACAACCACGACGGCTCCGTCAGTTTGCCCGTCACCAGTTCCGCCGGAACCGTCGCCACCACGAGGATGGGAATCGCGTACGAGAACGTCAGTCGCAGCGCGTCGCCGGTGAACGAACCTCGATACACGTTGCGTGGATAGCGCGCGAATACCGTGATGTAAAACCAGAAGTCGTACAGCCCCTGGTTGCGGCCGAACCACACGCTCGTGGAGGCCATCATCAACATCAATGAGTAATAAAACGTCACGGCGACGCCGATCAGCCCGATGTAACCCGCGGCCTGCGCGACACCGATCGGGCGACCCAACCCCCATAAGGCGTATCCCAACAGCGACAGCGCCAGCACCAGATTCGAGAGCGCTCCCAATTCCAGCCGCTCGAACGAAACGAGGAACTGCGTGTCGATCGGCTTGAGCAACACGAAATCGAGATTGCCAGTACGAATCAGCTCGCCGAAATTCGCGCAGTTCGGCATGAAGAAGGTTTCGATGAGCGTATTGACGATCATGCCCGTCGCGAGAAACGCGAAGAACGACCAGCGGTCCCAACCGTTGATGTCCGTCACGTTGGCGTAGATCAGCATGTACAGGACGCACTGGGCCGAAAACCAGAACGCCATCGTCAGGAACTCGATCACGAAGTTCCAACGAAACGACAACTCCCTCACCAGCGAATTGCGGAGCAGCGTGGCAAACACCAGCGGATAATTCGGCGGCGCGAACCGCGCGCCCCCCGCCGATGCCCCCTTGTCTCCGCCGGTCGAAGAATCATCGCCGCTGGTCGGATCGATGCGATTGGTCGTCGACGGCATGTGGCTCCCAAGCCTTGATGGACGGTCCGTACGGGGGACTCGATTCCGCAACCAGCGGAGGTTCGTCCTCGCCCCCGCGAGCGATCGTCACGATTGGAGTTGCCTCCACCGCACGGAAGACGGGCGGAGTGCGGGGGCGCCGATCGGCACCCCCTCATCCCCCCTGCGGGCACCTTCCCCCCCCACAGTCCGCCTTTCACCGCGGATTCGGGCCGATTGTGGGGGAGAAGGGTTCGTTGGTTGCGTCGGTCAGAACGATTCCCGCCTCACAGCGTCCAGCCCTTGCGGTATTCGCGGTGCAGGTACTGTTCGGCCTCCGGCGCGTTCGGGATCTTCATGTTCGGACCGTCCCACTGGATCGCCTTGCCGGCTCGCACGGCGACATTCCCCAGCAGCATCGCTTCGGTGAGCAGTCCCGCGTACTCGAAGTTCGACATCGCGGCGGGACCACCCTTGCAGGCGGCGAACCACTCCTTCTTTTGCGACTCGTCGTTGCTTCCACCCAATCGCGGGAGCGACGGTTCGGGCTTCTTGAAGCCCTCGAAGTTCGCCACCGGGAGCAGTTTGAACGACGCGCCGTAATCGTTCGGCGAGAACAGCACCCCCTTGTCGCCGACCAGCAGCAGTCCGCTGTCGGACGGCTTCTCACCGTGCATCAATTCCGGCGCGGGCAGATTCTTCTGGCCGTCCTTGATCCCCTCGTACCACACCAGCTTGCAGGCGGGCATGTCGTCCGACCGGGCCGGGAACTGGAACGTGATCGTCGCCCATTGTTGGAACGTCTCGGGATTGAACTCGGAATTCTGCGACGACACCGTCGTCGGCGAACCGAGCTTCAGTGCCATGAACGCCATGTTGGCCGTGTGACAGGCCATGTCCCCCAGCGCCCCTGTGCCGAAGTCGCGCCAACCGCGCCACGCGAACGGGTGGTAACTCGGGTGGTAAGGTCGCTCGGGGGCCGGCCCGAGGAACTCGTCCCAATGGACGTGCTTCGGAATCTCTTTGACTTCCGTCGGACGGGCCACGATGTCCGGCGCCTGCTTCCAGTAGCCGCCGCAGCGGTTCGTCCAGACGTGCACTTCGCGGACCGGGCCGATCGCCCCCGCGCGGATCACCTCGACCGCTTCGCGCAGGCCATCGAGCGCCGTTCCCTGGTTCCCCATCTGCGTCGCCACCTTGTGCTTGGCGGCGGCTTCGCGCAGGGCGCGGGCTTCCACGACGGACCACGTCAGCGGCTTTTGACAGTACACGTGTTTTCCGGCGCGGATCGCCCGCATCGCCGCCGGGGCGTGCGTGTGGTCGGGGGTGCTCACCACCACCGCGTCGATCTTCCCCTCCATCTCGTCGAACAGCTTGCGGAAGTCGTGATAAAACGCGGCCTTGGGGAACCGCTCGCGCGACTTGGCTGAACGGTTGTCGTCAATGTCGCACAGCGCGACGACATCGCCGAACATTCCCGCCTGGGCGATGTCCGATTCCCCCTTGCCACCCACGCCGATGCCGGCAACGCGGAGACGTTCGTTGGGGGAATCCTCGAGCGCCCACAGCGGCTTGGGGGAGGCGATGAACGCCCCGGTTCCGATGAGCGTGGCTTGGCGGAGGAAGTCGCGACGCGGCAACAACAAGGGCATGGAAGCTCCCGTGCGGCAAAGGTCCAAGGAGGAACGCCCTGGGGCGGTCGGGCACCCGCGAGCAGACCGTCGCGGACCGAAGCGCCATCATCTCCCGCCGACCGCGCGAAGGAAAGCGAACCACTCCGTACCGAGGTCTCGATCGACCCCGGCGCGGAGCATCGCGGACTTCACTCGAAGCCCCCCTTGGTGATGAAGTCCAAGTTCAACACCGTCCCGGTGAAGACCTCGAGGGAGTTGATTTCGACCGTGCCGTCCGTATACCCGTTGTTTTGCAACAGTTCTTGCCGCGTGAAACCTTCCGGCTTGTAAAAGCCCGGGTTGAAGTAACCGTCGCCGTTCGTGTCGCCCAATGTTCGCACGCTACCGTCCGACATCAGGACGTTGGCCGACTTCCCGTGGACCGCGAACCAGTCGCGCGTGTCCTGCAGGATCAGCAGTTTGCCGTCGGAGCCGTAGTCGGTGTCGGAGGCAAAATCGACCTGATTGTCTTCGGTAACGGTTGTCCCGATCGGCGGAAACGCTTTCGGGACCAAAGCGAGAACGTTCGTCGCGTCGTGGGCGGGCTCCAGATACTCGTCATGGTGGTGCATGTGCGTCAGGCCGTCGGCGAACGTTTCGGCCAGGGGAATGCCGACGACCAACGAGCGATCCGGCATGTCCCCATCCGCATTCGCGATCTTCACGGGCAAGTAGCCCTGCTTAATATCGGCCCGCGCGGCGTCCGCCAACATCGGGATGGCGTTCGATGGAACCTGGGACTTGTCCACCTGCCGTCGCGTCAATGGGCCGGAGACTTTCTCGTTCAACAGGTTGTAGGGGCCGTCGAACGTGTGCAGCTCGATGTTGGGCGCGGTGCCGACGGGTTGCAGGGAAAGCTGCCCCCGCACCGCCAGCCAACTGTTGGCGTAGTTCGTGTTGAGGCCACGATCAGCGATCTGTTGCGAAACCGGAATGGCACGGGCCGTCATCTCGGGGGTCGTGGCGGGGTTGGAAACGGACGGAAGCGCCGCGCAGAACCCGCGATCCCGTCGGTCCTCCGGAGCCTCCGACGCCGTCAAATCGGATGTCAACATGTCCAACAGCCCCTCCGAGCCGATGCTCGGGTTCGACGGGCAGCGCAGGTCGTTGGCTTTGCCCGCCTTGATCGCCGCCATGTCGGCCGGCCAACCGAAGGTGTCCGGACATCCATCGCGAGTCAGGCTGAACGCGCCCGACAAGAACCGCTCATTGGGGTCTTGCGTGGCGAAAGTGTGCATCGCCACGCCGATTTGTTTGAGGTTGTTGCGACACTGCGTGGCGCGGGCCGCTTCCCGCGCGGCTTGCACCGCCGGCAGCAACAGGGCCGCCAAAATCGCGATGATCGAAATCACCACCAGCAATTCGATCAGGGTAAAGCCCGATCGATTTCCCACCCTTCGCCGCCGAATCGAAACTCCGACCATTGAACACCCGGCCTTCCACACAGAGACGCGAAGCCACACACCAGACGTGTCCGCAATTACGTTGCATGTACATCGTGAGGTCAACGGTTCTTTGTGTGCCGAATGCCGGATTCAACGAATCTTCACGAGTTTCCTTTCGCGCTACAGCAACATCGCGGGTTGATCACTTCGCCGATGTCGCCGGCCGCTCCACCGCCTCCCGGACCGGCATCCACCGCGCGCGCACTGCGTTTCCAGACTGCGGGGCTTTTGCGGTGTTCCGTTTGGAGAAGAGAATGCGTGACTTGGCGGGGGCGCTCCTCGAAGAGGAAGCTCCCGATATGCGCGGTTTCCCATCCGGGGCTTCCAAAACAGCGCCCCCGCCACACCTTGCGTTTTTATAAAAGCGAAAGCCCTGTCCAGACCGCGTCGAAGCTTGCCTCCCAGGCCTCAAGCACCGAGGATCGAAGTATTGCCGAAACGCATGTGTGTGATGGCCGCGTGTGTGATGCCGAGGTCGGGGATTTCGTGGCGCGGTGCTCGGCAACCACGGGATCGATAACCCCTGGGGCTACGACATGCCTTCGATGCTCGACAAGATATTTCGCGATGTTCCGAAGCTCATCAAGAGAAGCGTGGCAAAGCGGATTCCCCTTTGCGTCGGGATGAACGAGTGGATCGACTACTGCGAGCGGCTCCAACCGGCCAAGGTCTGGCCGCGACTCCGCAAACTCGACTATGAAACCG
This sequence comes from Planctomycetales bacterium, assembly GCA_044359065.1. GTDB lineage: Bacteria > Planctomycetota > Planctomycetia > Planctomycetales > Planctomycetaceae > JAIXZD01. The sequence goes on from JBIKMW010000006.1 coordinate 100,498, forward strand.
ACTTCGAGCGACTCTCGCTGTGGCTGACGACGCTTCTCGTGAGCGAACCACCCGGTCGTGACATCAATGGGCTTTGGTTCGGCTTGTTCAATCCCTGTGACGACGATGGAAACGGCTCCTCGCAACTGTATTTGGCGGGCTCTCGTCGCTTCGAGAAACCCGACTGGCCTTGCAACCCGGAGTACTTTCCGGAATCGCGTTATGCCAATTCCCTCGTTCTTCCCGCCCTTTACAACGCTTGTGAGAAGCTGAAGGGGGAGGGAAGCTATCTCGGCGAAGCCGTCCTGTGCCACGGATATGTGTGCCTCGTTTTGTCTCGGTGGGCGCGCGGCCCCCTTAGAGAACCGTTGCTTGGCAAGGCGAAATCCCGCGCCCTGGCGTTTGGGCACGACAGCGGTGACGTTTACGTTGTGGATCGGATCACGCGGTGACGACCGATTGTCGATGTCATTTTCAGGCTTGGGATGTGGATTCTCGCCCCCCCACCGGCCTCTCCACCGCCTCCCGGATCAACATCAACCGCTCCACCAGCGGCGCGAACTGCTCCAGCGGCAGCATGTTCGGGCCGTCGCTGGGGGCCGTGTCGGGGTGCGGATGCGTTTCCAGGAACACCGCGTCGCAGCCCGCGGCGACAGCCGCCTTCGCGAGCGTCGCGATCATGTGCCGCTGTCCGCCGGTTTTGCTCCCCCCCGGAAGTTGCACGCTGTGCGTGGCGTCGAACACCACCGGCACGCCGAAGGCCTGCATCTCCGGGATGCACCGCATGTCGTTAACGAGCCGGTGATAGCCGAAACACGCGCCCCGGTCCGTCAGCAGCACGCGCGGATTCCCCGACGCTTCGCATTTGCGCACCGCGTGGATCATGTCCTCCGGTGCGACGAACTGCGGCTTCTTGATGTTGACCACCCCCCCGTGACGGGCCGTCGCTTCGGCCACCGCCTGGACCAAATCCGTCTGCCGCGCCAGGAACGCCGGAATCTGCAACACGCGGCAAACCTTCGCGACCGGTTCCGCCTGCTCCGGTGAATGCACGTCGGTCAAGGTGGCCAAGCCGGTCTCCGCCGATACCGCCGCCAGAATCTCCAGCCCCTTCTCCAACCCCGGGCCGCGGAAGCTGTCCACGCTGGTCCGATTCGCCTTGTCGTAGCTCGCCTTGAAAATCAGCGGAAAACCGAGCGACTCCGACAGCCGCTTCAAACTCCGCGCGACTCCCAGCGCGTGTTCGAGCGACTCGATCACGCACGGCCCCGCGATGAACAACAGCGGCTGACCGCGACCGCACCGCACGGGACCGGACGGCGACGAGATCGACAACGGATTTTCGGGCATCGAGCATTCCTTTGCGCGAAGGGGAGGGGGGTCTGACGGGGGAGCGGGCCGCGCCGTGCGACGAACCGGCCGACCTTGACGCGGCACGCAGCCACTCGACACCGTGTGCGGACTTTAGCGACTCGCCCCGCCCGCCGCCCTCCCGCCGGCGCCGCGGATCGCCCGACCTCGGATTGGCTCCCATGCGCATTCTTGTGACGAACGACGACGGCATCCATGCTCCGGGACTGGAGGCGCTCGCGCGGGAATTGCGGTCGCTGGGGGAGGTGCGGATCGTCGCTCCCTTGTCCGAGCAAAGCGGCGTCGCACATTCGATCACGTACCTCACGCCGCTGATGGCACGCGAGATCGTCAAGGACCATCGCCATTTCGGGCACGCCGTCGCGGGGAGTCCCGCCGATTGCGTCAAATTGGCGGTGCTCGAACTGTGTCCCGAACGGCCCGATCTGATCGTCAGCGGCATCAACGCCGGCTCGAATTCGGGGATCGACGTGCTGTATTCGGGGACGGTTGCCGCAGCCATCGAAGGGGCGTTCTTCGGCATCACGTCGGTGGCGGTCTCGCTCGTCGCCGATTCGAACCCCGACTACGACACCGCCGCCCGCTGGGGTGCGCAGGTGATTCGCGAACTGCTGGACAAGGGGATTCCCGAGGGGAGCCTCTGGAACGTGAACGTTCCCGACTCGCGTCCCGGCTGGCCGCTTGGGGTGCGTGTCGTGCCGATCAGCGTCGAACGGGGGCGCGACGTGATGATCCCCCGCGTCGACCCGCGCGGGCGGACGTATTACTGGGCGGCGACGGACGACACCTGGAAACCGCCGCACGCCGCCGACTCGGACGTGGAAGGATTGGCGGAGGGTTACGTGACGGTCACGCCGCTGCAATTCAACCTCACGCATCGCCCCCTGCTGCACGCCTGGCGGGAGCATCGGTGGACGGCTTCTCCCGACGCGGGCAACGGCTCGCGTTGAACCGTCTTGCAAAGGGGCGGTTGGAGTGACATCCGCGTCGACGATTGTTGTCCCATCCGCCGAAATTCCCCCTCCGCTTGTGTTCGTCGGAACGCTCCACGGAAAATAGGCAGGGGCAATGCCAGCCGGAGTTCGCTTCAAGGCGATGCGGCATGACGCGAACCGGTGCTCGACGACCGGGTCGCGAGGCTTTTCCTGGTCTGAGTGGTTGTTCACGAATCTGTGTGGTTCGGACGGGGACGCGTCTCCCCGTCTCCCATGACGCGGCGCCACGGCGCGCCGGGAGTGCGGCATGTCCGACGATCAATCCCAAGGTGCACGGCACGACAGGGCGACCACCCTGTTTCTCGGTGTGGTGCTCGTTCTGGCTGTGGCGATCGGTCTCTGGTTCGTGGTCCAGCGCGGACCTCAGCCCGTCGACCCGAACGCTGTCGCGGTTCCCGGTCCGCCCGGGGACAACCCGGCCGGCGACAAACCAGCCAACGGTCCGTCCGCTCCGTCCCCGCGCTCGCCCGACCAAGCGCGGGCGCTGGTCGAAAAGAAGAACCGCGGCCTCGGCTTGCTCGACAACGAGAAGCTGGCCGATGCGGATGTCGTCTGGAGCGAACTCGCCGCCGAGTTGCCCGACGACCCGCTTCCCGCCCGCAACCTGGCGGTCTGCCGGTTGCTCTCCTTGAAGGGGGGACTGACGACCGTCGACTCCGCCGAAACCGCCGCCAGTCAAATGCTGAAGCGCGAGCCGCAATCCGCGCCCGCTTGGCAACTGGCCGGTCGAATCGCGACGCTCGCCTCGGAGAAGGAACCCGACGCCGAGGCCCGCGACGCCTGGACCGCCAAAGCGCTCGAGCGATTTTCCAAGGGAGCGGAACTCGACCCCGCCCTCACCGCGAACTGGTACGACTTGTACAACGCGGGGCGTTACTCGCGCGACCCGGCCACCGTCGCGCGGGGACGGACCGCGCTGTACCGCGCGCGCGAAAGCGCCCCCGGCAACCTGTTCCTGCTGGCAGACACCATCCAGGCGCTGGCCGAGGAGAAGTCCGACAAACTGGCGGCGGTCCTGGACGAAGCACGCGAGCTGTTGAAGCCGGTCGCACGCGGGATTCAGGGGCGTGCCCGTGTGGACGTCAACAAGTTCCTCGACGACGCCCTCGCGGCCGTCCGCGCCGGTAAGTGGCCCGAAGCGGCCGGCAAGGCCCGCGTCCTCGCGACGGTCACCCGTCCCGAGGAGTACGCGCAAGGGGATCGCAAACTGATCGACCCCTATCCGCTCGAGTTCATGTTGACGACGTTCGATACACGTACCATCCCCGAACCGCTCTCGCCCGCGAACACATCGCCGCCGACAAAAGTGACGCTTGAGGGCTTCGACATGGCGGGGGTGCCCGAGGCGTTCGCGACCGCTGTCGACCACGCCGTCGCCGATGTGGACCTCGACGGCGTCGCCGACCTGGTGCTGCTGGGCCCCGGAAAGCTGACGGCGCTGAGTCTGCGCCCGCTCGACGGTGCGGCCGAATCGGGGATCGTCCGCGAACGGTTTTCCCTCGAACCGCTCTTCGCGGCGGATGTCCCCGACGGGTTGGTACGGTTGATCGTCGCCGATTTGGACCGTGACAAATCGGCCGCGCAAACCGCGCCGACACCACCCGCCGCATCGGGACCGCCGTCGTCCCCCGCCAAGCCGGGAGATCCCACGGTGGTGAAGGCTCCCCCCGGCTGCTTCGAAGCCGCACCGGATTTCGTTCTTTCCGGTCCGACGGGTGTCGCCCTGTTCCTGAATGTCGCCGCCGACGAGGGAGCTGGTTCGCGACGGGCGTTGAAGGCGGTCCCGCAGACGACCGGTTTGGAAGGGGTCAAGAATGTGACGGTCGCGCGGGCCGTCGACTTCGATCAGGAGGGGGACCTCGACCTGGTCTTGACGACCGCCGACGGCGTGTGGTTCTGGTCGAACCGTGGTGACTTGCAGTTCGAAGACCTGACCGCGCGGTCGACGTTCACCCTGCCGGTGAGCGGGATCGAAGACCTCGTGCCCGTCGACTTCGACCGTGATGTCGACATCGATCTGCTCTACGTCTCTCCCGCGACCAAAACCGTCGGCCTGCTCGAGAATCTGCGGCATGGCGAGTTCCGTACGTCGCGTCCGTGCGACAGTGGTTGGGGGAGTTTCGCCGCCAATCGCTGCGTCCCCCTGGAAATGGACGGTACGCCGTCGTGGGACCTCGCGCTGTTGGGGGCCGAGGGGCTGTTGCAAGCCATCACACGCACTCCCGAGCGGGGAAAGGTCGTCGCGCACCAGCACATGACCTTCCCCCTGCCGGGTTTCGCCGGCCTGCTGCCGGGGGATTGGAACAACGACGGCAAAGCCGATTTGGCGCTGTGGTCCGAAGACGGACTGTTCCTCGCCCTGAACGGCGGCGTCATGACCGCCCCCCCTGTCGAAACGACGATCCCCCCCGATTGGAAGGGGAACGTGCTCGGGTTGGTGGCCGGGGACCTGGATGGCGATGGCGACCTCGACTTGTTGCCGCGCACCGACCGCGGAGTAGCCATCGTTCGCAACGTCGGCGGCGAGAAACAGCGCGGACTCGCAATTCGCGTGTTCGGCGAGAACGACGCCCAGAGCGGCCGCGTCAACCAATACAACGTGGGCGGGCTTATCGAGCTGCGAGTCAACGGGTCCTACCAGGCCCGCGTGATCGACGGTCAAACCACCCATTTCGGATTGGGGAACGCCGAACGGGCCGATGTGTTGCGCGTGCTGTTCACCAACGGGGTGCCGCAAGCCATCCTGGGGGCCTCGGGCGGCGCGACGTTGTGCGAGAAGCAAATCCTCAAGGGCTCGTGTCCCTACCTGTATACGTGGACGGGTACGGAGTTCGCCTTTCACACGGACCTGCTCTGGAACGCGCCGCTCGGCCTGCAAATCCGCGAAGGGACCATTCTGCCCGACCGACCGTGGGAGTACCTGCGCATCGAAGGAGAGCGTCTGGTCCCGCGCGACGGTCGTTACGAACTTCGCGTGACTTCGGAGCTGTGGGAAGCGGACTATTTCGACCGCGTCGAGTTGCTCGCGGTCGACCACCCCGCGGACGTGGCCGTGTACTCCAACGAGAAGGTCGGCCCCCCCGAAATCGCCGAGTTCAAGCTCCACACCGTCCGCAACCCCCGGCGGCCCGTCGCCGCCCGCGATACACAAGGACGCGATGTGCTTGAGCAAATCTTGGCGCGGGACGGGGTCTACGCCCGATGTTTCGAGCGCACGTTCCTGCAAGGAATCGCCGAACCGCACCACCTGGAACTCGACCTCGGTCTTCCCGAGGAAAATTCCGACGCCAACGCCCCGACCGGCGCGCGGCCGCTCACGCTGTTCCTGACCGGCTGGATGTACCCGACCGACACATCCCTGAACGTCGGCCTGACGCGGAATCCCGATCTTTCGGGGCCGAAGCCCCCTTCGTTGTGGGTGATTGGCAAGGAGGGCGAATGGATCGAAGCGCGTCCCTTCATGGGCTTTCCCGGTGGCAAACCGAAGACGATCGCCGTCGACCTGACGGGACTGTTTCCCACGGCCGATCGACGGCTGCGCATCGCCACCTCGCAGGAGTTGTTCTGGGACGAGGCGTTCTTCACCGAAGGGGAGGCCCCCGCCGACACGCGCGTGCGCTCGCTCCCCCTTCGCTCCGCCGAGTTGCGATATCGCGGATTCTCCGCCGTCGCGCCGCGCGGCTGGTCCACCCCCGAACGGATCGACTACGCGAGCGTTTCGACCGCCCCCAAATGGCCGCCGATGGGAGGACGTTTCACCCGGTACGGAGAGGTTGGTCCGCTCGTGGTCGAACGGGACGACAGCCTGGTCGTGATGAGTCCGGGGGACGAACTCGCGGTGTCGTTCGACGCGGGGGAACCTCCCCCCGCCGGGTGGACCCGCACGTTCATTCTGCATTCGGTCGGCTGGGACAAGGACGCGGACTTGCACACGCTCTACGGTCAAACCGCTGAGCCGCTTCCCTTTTCGGGGATGAAGTCGTATCCGTTCGGACCGCTCGACGAACCACCCGCGACCGACGCCTACCGCGAGTACTTGCGCACTTACCAAACACGCGAGATGCCCTGGCGACGGTTTTCGGATCTGGACTGACCCGCTGCGTCAGCAAGGGCAAGCCGCGACAAAACGCCGGAAGACTCCGTGGGATGGGCTTCCGGCCCGTCATTCTCCACTGGAAAACCGCTGAATACCGACCGGCTGGAAGCCTATCCCACAAAAAACTCACAGCCTTGTCGCGGAACCCGCGCACTGCGTCGGCCCGACCGTCCTCCACCCCTCTCACGACTATTTCCCATGCAAGAGTTGGCCGTCCGCCTCCAACGTCGACCGGAACTGGAAGCGGTGAAACGCTTCCGCCGGGGTGTCGCGCGGTGGCTGTTGCGGGACCCTCTCGCTCTCAAACACTGGGAGTTCTCGGAGGCGGAGTACGGTCTGTTGGAGTTGCTCGACGGCCGCCGCTCGTTCGCCGCCATTCGCGACGAGTTCGAGACCCGCTTCGCGCCGCTGCGGCTGTCGCGGGAGGACTTCGACCGCTTCCTCGTCGTCCAGCACGGGCAGGGGGTGTTGACAGCCGATGGGAGCGGACAGGCGTCGACGTTCCGCGAGCGGGTCGCCAAGCGCCGCCGCACGGAACGGTGGCGACAATGGCTCAACCCGCTCGCCATCCGCTTGCCTCCGTTGATTGATCCGCAACCGTGGTTGGACGCAACCCGTTTCGTGTGGGGGCCGCTCTTCGCAGGGCCGGCGGTCGTCGCGGGGGCCGTCGCGGTCGGCCTGACTTTGGCGTTCGGCGTGGCGCGGGCGGGGGAAATTTCGGCTCGTCTGCCCGACGCCGGGGCGCTGTTGGCGGGAGAGAACTTCGTGCTGTTGGGGGTCGCACTGGCCTTGGCCAAGGTGCTGCACGAACTCGCGCACGCCTGCGTCTGTCGCAAGGTCGGCGCGGAATGTCACGAATTGGGGATCCTGTTTCTGGTGGGGGTCCCGTGCCTCTACTGCGACGTGTCGGACGTATGGCGGGTCCCCCGACGACGCGCGCGGGTGGCGGTCTCGCTCGCGGGGATGTGGGCCGAAGCGCTGGTCGCCGCCGCCGCGTTCTGGGTGTGGTGGTGGAGCGTGCCGGGGGTGGTTCACGCCGTGGCGCTGAACCTCGTGGTTGTCTGTTCCGTCGGCACGCTGCTGTTCAACCTGAATCCGCTGTTGAAGTACGACGGTTATCACGCCCTAGCCGATCTGATCGAGGCGCCGAATTTGGCCGAGCGAGCCAACCGCGCGCTCACGGCCTGGCTGTGGGACCCGTTGTGGGGCAACCCCCGTTCGCACGATGCCTGGGGGGACGGACTCTCCCCGCGCGGGTTGGTCGCGTTCGGGGTCGCGTCCGCCGCCTATCGCTTCGCCCTGACGTATGTCATCTTGCTGTTGGTGTATCGCGCGCTGCGCGATCGCGACCTCGCCGGACCGGCGACAATCTTCGCGGGATTTCTGGTGCTCGGAACGGCGGCTCCGATGGTCTTGGCGGTGGCAAAACAAGCGCGGGCACATCGGAAAGCGGGGCGGGGCGGGCGGGCGTGGTTCGCCGTCGCGGTCCTGGGCGCGGCTGTCGCCGGACTGTTGGCGCTCCCTTGGCCGTATTCGGTGCGTGGCGAGGCGCTGTTCGAGCCGGCGGAGGCCGAGCGGGTGTACGTGACAGCCCCCGGATTGCTCGTCGAAGGGGTGGCCGAGGGATCGCGGGTTGCCGCCGGAGACCGGATCGCGCGGCTGGTCAATCGGGACCTCGACGCCGAAGTGTCGCGCGTCGCCGCGGAGGTCGCCGAACAGCGCGTGCTGGTCGAGACTCTCCGCAAGCGCCGGGGGGACGACCCGAACTCCGCGCGGGAGCTGCCGGCCGCCGAGGCCGCGCTGGCGGAGTTGACCCGGCAGCGGGACCAAACCACACGCGATCGCGACCGGCTCGATTTGCGGTCTCCCAAAGCGGGTCTCGTGTGGGCGGGGGAGTTTCGTCCCCGGGTCCCGTCCGCGGAGGGAGAACTCCCCGGATGGTCGGGGTCTCCGTTGTCGCAGGTTTCACGCGAACCGTGGCTCGAAACGGGGACGACCGTTTGTCTGGTGGCGACGGGCGATCACTGGGACGCGGTCGCCGAACTGTCGCAAGGGGATGTCGAACTGATCCGCGAGGGACTCCAGGCCGAGGTGCTGCTCGACCGCGCTCCGTTGCGTCTGCTGCGGGGCACGGTCGTTTCGATCGCGCGGCACACCGCCGCCGCCGACCCGCGCGCCGCCGCCGATCCCGGTTCCGAGGCCGGGGGCGAGACTGCGGAGGGGGGCACGGGGCGACCAGGGGCCGCGCCACCAGCTCCTTATGAAATCCGGGTGCGACTGGACTCGACGCTCGACACGTCCCCCGCGCTCGGCTCGACCGGCAAAGTGCGAATTCGGGTGGGAACCTGGTCGGTGGGCCGCCGCGTGTGGCGCGAGTTGTCCAAGACGTTCAAATTCGAGACGTGAGCGGCTCTCCGCCGCGATTCCGGATCGAGCATTCGCGACGAATGGTTCGTGTTCGTGGGAAAGGGGACGCCAGCATGTTCGGTCGTCGCGAGTTTATCGGCACATTTGCGGGAGCGGCGGCATCGGCCGCGTGTGTTCCCGTCCTCGCTCGAGGCGTCGACAGTTCCGCTCCGGAGTCCCCGCCGCAAGCCGCCGTCGCGCCGGCCATACGCCGCTGTCGCATCGGTGTGTCGACGTACTCCTTCTGGCGGTTCCAGCACGACGAATGGCGGCCGATCCCGAAGTGTCTCGAAGCCGCGGCGGAGATCGGTTTCGACGGCGTCGAGATCCTCCAGCGGCAACTCGTCGACACTTCGCCGGAGGCACTGTTCGAGATCAAGCGCCGAGCCCAGGCGCTGGGCATGCCGCTGATGGGGTTCTCCACGCATCAGGGTTTCGTCACTCCCGACGCCGAGAAGCGGAAGAAGAATTTCGACACGACGGTCGCTTGTCTCGAACAGGCCTATCAACTCGGCATCCCGACGATGCGGGTCAACACCGGCACGTGGGGGACGCGCAAGGACTTCGACGACCTCATGGCGCATCGGGGGCTGGAGGACCCCTTGCCGGGCCACACCGACGAACAGGGGTTCGAGTGGGCGATCGACGCCTATCGCCGATTGGCCGTCGAGGCCGGCCGCCGCGGTGTGGTGATGGGGCTGGAGAACCACTGGGGACTGGGCCGCACGCCGGAAGGAGTGCGCCGCGTCGTCGAAGCGGTCGACTCGCCGTGGCTCCGCGTGACGCTCGACACGGGGAACTTCCTGGAAGACCCGTACGCCAAATTGGCGTCGCTCGCCCCGCTGTGCGTACTCTTGCAAGCCAAGACCTACTTCGGCGGCGGGCAGTGGTACGAGCTCGACCTGGACTACGCGCGCATCGCCGAACTGTTTCGCCAAGCCGACTATCGGGGTTGGGTGTCGCTCGAGTTCGAGGGGAAGGACCCCGTCGTCGACGGCATCCGCAAGAGCCTCGCCCTGTTGCGGTCGCATTTCGGTTGAGCAAGACCGCACTCATTCGCCCCCATCTCCCCCACATTCCGATTGGAGAAACACCTCAAAACACGACTGTGGGGGAGCAGGTGCCCGCAGGGCGGATGAGGGGCACTCCACGGCGACCCGCTCACCCCGGTCTTCTCTCCCGCACTCCGGTCGTCTCGCGATGACGGGATCGCTCGCGGGAGGAGAGGGAGCGTCCCGGTGAAACGGTTTGCGGTCCGCAATCCGGGGTTCGTTCCCCGACAAGCCTGCGGCGGCTCGATTCCGATTGCCCCGTTCGCCCGGTCCGGTTACTTCTCCGTGACGCGCGGAGCGATGCTCCCCGTGCTCGCGATCAATCCGGTTCGGCCCGTCGGTCTCGCATGCTCATTTGGCTCGTCCATCGTTACGCCCATTTGCTGGAAGCGTGGGAGCTGATTTCCTCGGCGGAGCGCCGCGCATTCCTGACGACCCGCACGGCGCTGGCCGGGCTGACCGCGTTCTTGCTGGCGATTCTTCTGGGGCCGGCGGCGATTGGCTGGCTCAAGGGACGGTTCCGCGAACGGATCGCCAGCGATTCGGCCCGTCTCAACGAGCTGCACGCCGCCAAGAACCAAACTCCGACGATGGGGGGACTGTTCATCCTCGCGGCCTTGCTGACCGCCACGTTGCTCTGGGGCGATCTCACAAACCGCTATGTCCATCTGGCGCTGTTCCTGGCCGTCGGTTACGGGGCGATCGGCGCGGCGGACGACTGGGTCAAACTCAGTTCGCGCAAGAAAGGGCTGACGGCGCGGCAGAAGATGGCGTGGCTGGTCGTCGTAGGGGGCTTGGTCTCGGGGCTGTTGTTCGCTCATCACCACGGCAAGGACCACGGACACGCGCTGTACGTGCCGTTTTCGGAATCCATGGTGCCGCTGGGCGCGCTGTTCGTGGCGTGGGGGGCGTTCGTGTTGGTGGGGGCGTCCAACGCGGTCAACCTGACCGACGGCCTGGACGGTTTGGCCGCCGGCTGCATGGTGTTTGCGGGGACCGGCTTCACCGCGCTGGCGTACCTTGCGGGTCACAAGGTCCTGGCCGACCACCTGCGCATTCCGTACTTGCCCGGGTGCGGGGAATTCGCCGTGGTGTTGGGGGCGACGGTCGGGGCGGTGCTGGGCTTCCTGTGGTTCAACTCCCACCCCGCCCAGGTCTTCATGGGAGACACCGGGAGTTTGCCGCTCGGAGGGCTGATCGCCCTCGCGGCCCTCGCCACCCGGCAGGAATTGCTCCTGGTGGTGGTGGGGGGCGTGTTCGTCGTCGAAACACTGAGCGTCATGGCCCAGGTGGCCGGCTACAAGCTGACGCGCAAGCGACTTCTGGCGTGCAGCCCGCTGCACAACCACTATCTGTTCAAGGGGATGCACGAAACCAAAATCGTGACCCGCTTCTGGATCGTGGGGGCGCTGTTGGCGGTGGTCGCGCTGGCGAGCCTCAAACTGCGGTGAACCGCAATCCGGGTAAGCGGGCCGACACGCCCGGCGGAGCCGGGCGGCGAACCACACGCGGTCTCAGAAATCGGTCACCAAATCGCCGGCCGAACGCGTCGCCAAGTGCTGATAAATGCCCAGGTCGATGTTCTCGCCGATGAAGCGCACGGAGCCGTCCCCCAGCACGAAATGCGACCCGCCAACGTGTTGGCTGCTGAAATCCTCGAAGTGGTTGTCGCGATGGTTGGGGGTGTGGTCGCACCCGCCCAAGGGACGGGCGATCGCCTCCTCGCCGCCGGGAATCACGCCGGACCACGTCGAGTACCAACCCAACGCCTGATCCGACCGACGTTCGCCAACCAGAATCAGATTGCTCAGTCCATCGGTCATATCGGCGAACCGCACCCGGCTGTTGTGGAAGAACGCGCCACTGCCCGCACAGGTAAACGGCGCGGGTTGCCCCTCGCACGCATGGAAGTCCTCGATACCGAACACGCCGACATAGTTCGCAGTCGCCAACTCGGCGACCGGGGTCGTCCCGTCCGCTTCGTCGAGAATTGTCCACTTCTCGGCCCCCGTGTCCGACGGACAACGGAACGCCGCCAGCGACCGCGTGCGGACGTTCGCGTGCACCGGATCGGCGACAGACAGGCTGAAATTGATCTGCCCGTACAATGGAGCCTGATCGATCTGGGGCAATAGCTTCGATCCCCAACTCCAACCGTTCATCCCTTCGATGTCCGGCTGCCCGCCGGTGACCCCGACCCAACCGGGGGGAACAAGGTTGTTCTGGTCGTGATAATTATGCACCGCCAACCCGATCTGCTTCAGGTTGTTGCGGCACTGCGTGCGTCGCGCGGCTTCGCGGGCCTGTTGCACCGCCGGAAGGAGCAGCGCGATCAGAATCGCGATGATCGCGATCACGACGAGCAGCTCGATCAATGTGAATCCGCGTCGAACGTTGGTTTTGGACATGACACACTCCCGGCGAATCGCGATAAACTTCCGGACGAATCGGTCAAAAAAATGCGACCGTCGAAATGAAAGACGTATTCCGGAGCGGCTTCGAAACAAGTCGCGCCGAATCGAACACCTATCCTATTTGCATTCGCAGATGCAAATGCAACCGTGGTGCGATAAGTCAGTCTATACGCCTGCTCTCACATCGCGAAACCATTTCGTGTTGAAATTTCGACGGGTTCCTCAATTTTTGCTCCGAACCTGTTGTCACCGCACCCCGTTGAGCCGCTCCCCATGCGTATTCGCCGCATTCGTGCCTGGAAGCTCGATCTCCCGTTGTGTGAGGGAACCTATCGCTGGTCGGGCGGAAAGTCGGTCTCGGTGTTCGACAGCACCATTGTGTCCGTCGAAACTGATTGTGGCCTTTCGGGTTACGGCGAGGTGTGTCCCCTCGGTCCGTTCTACCTGCCTGCCTACGCGGCGGGGGTGCGGGCGGGGCTGTTGGAGTTGGGACCGCACCTGATCGGCCAGGACCCGCGACAGTTGGGAGCCCTCAACCGGCTCATGGACGCCGCGTTTCAAGGGCACCCGTATGTGAAGTCGGGGATCGACATCGCCTGCTGGGATATCCTCGGGCAGGTGGCCGGAGTGCCGATTTGCCTGCTGTTGGGGGGGCGGTACGGCGAATCGGTGCCGCTGTACCGTGCGATCTCCCAGGAAGCTCCAGAGCAAATGGCGAATCGGGTTTCCGAATACCGTGCCCAGGGCTACGGCAAATTCCAATTGAAGGTCGGAGGTCAGCCAGACACCGACATCGCTCGCATCCGGGCGGTTCGCGAACGTCTGGCCCCCGGCGAAACGCTCGTTTGCGACGCCAACACCGGTTGGTTGCAGCACGACGCCCTGCGCGTGATTCGCGGCGTTGCCGATTTGGACGTGTACATCGAACAGCCCTGCAAGACCTACGAGGAATGCCTCGCCGTCCGCCAGCACTGCAACCACCCGTTCGTGTTGGACGAGAACATCGATTCGCTCGACATGGTCCTTCGCGGACGGGCCGACTCGGCGATGGACGCGGTGAACATCAAGATCAGCAAGGTGGGGGGGCTCACCAAGGCCAGGCAGATTCGCGACCTGTGCATCGCCCTGGGTTTGGTCATGACGCTCGAAGACAGTTGGGGGGGGGATTTGGCGACGGCCGCCATCGCGCACCTGGCGCACAGCACGCCTCCCGAACTGCTCCTCTCGACAACCGACTTCAATAGCTATGTGACCGTGAGCATCGCTCCCGACGCGCCCCGCCGAGCACAGGGCCGCATGTCGGCCGGTACACGGCCGGGTCTGGGTGCCGTTCCCGACCTCTCCCGCCTGGGTGAGCCGCTCGTCGTCGTCGAGTGATTTTCCACAGACATCTTTCTTCTCGGCTCTTCCTCCCATGTATCGCATCCAACAGCGCATCGAATTCTGCTACGGCCATCGGTTGCTCAACTATGCGGGCAAATGCCGGTTCCTGCACGGCCACAACGGGGTGGTCGAGATTCTACTCGAGGCGGACAAGCTCGACGATCGCGGGATGCTGGTCGACTTCACCGACATCAAGAAGTCGTTGCGGACATGGATCGACGATCACCTCGACCACCGCACGATCCTGCATGCGGAGGACCCGTACCTGCCGTTCCTGCGCGAACAGCGGGAACCGGTGATCGTGATCCCCGTGAATCCCACGGCGGAGAACATCGCCCGCCTGGTGTTCGAGCAAGCGGTGCGGTTCGGTTTCCCGATCCGCGAGGTGACGCTCTGGGAAACCCGCAACTCCTGCGCGAAGTACACCGGCGGCTCGGAAGGCTTGATCCTGCCGTCGAGCTGACGGTCGATCCACAGAGCCTTTTCGCAAGCGCCGTCACGCCCGGCCGAAACGGCTCGCCGACAAGAACTCGATGGGCCACGCCGGTTGCTCGCCGGGTCCCATGTGCGCCAGGACTTCCCCCAACACGCTGGCGAATTTGTAGCCGTGTCCCGAAAGTCCGGCGGCAAACGCCACTTGCGGATGTTCGGGGTGGCGGTCGACGACGAAGTGCCGATCCGGGGAAAGCGTGTACAGGCACGTCTCGTAGCGGGTCCGGCGGGACGTGACGCGCGGCAAATGCCGCTTCAGGAAACTCTCGATCCGGGCGGTCTCGCGGACATCTTCGGTCCGGTCGACGGTCAACGGGTCGTCGACGGGCATTCCGCCGGAGTGCTCGGCGACCTTGAGGCCCGCCGCATCGACGCACGGGAACCCGTAAAACTCCCCCTCGGGTGTGTCGAAGAAGTAGCAGGGGGAGCCGTCCTCCACGCGATGCGCTCCCGCTTCCGCCTCGTACCAGTACAGCGATTTCCGCACGACTTCGAAGCGAACGCCGAGGTCCGGCAACAGGCCGGGCGCCCACGCTCCGGGAGTCACAATCAGTCGCCCCGCCGAGTACGAACCGGCGTCCGTCCGCACTTCGACTCCGTCTCCGCGTGCTTCCCAGCCCAACACCGTCTCGCCGATCCGTAGCGTCGCACCGTCCCGCGTGGCGAGGCGCGCGTGCGCCCGCGTGCAGTCCTCGACGCACAAAAAACCCGCGCGGCGCTCGAACAGCGCGGTCATCCCTTCGCCCGCCACAAACCCTGGACACTCGCGGGCCAAATCGGACGGCGTCAATCGGTCGATCGCGAGGCCGTGCAGGCGGGCGCTGGCGAGCACCCCTTGAATCACGGTGCCCGCTTCGGGACCGACTTCCAACAGCCCCGTTTCGACGTACAGCCGCTCGCCCGTTTCGTCCGCCAGTTCCTCCCACAGCTCGTAGGCGCGGCGCAACAAGGGGACGTAATCGGGGTGTTCGAAATACGCGAGGCGGATGATGCGCGTGGACCCGTGCGAACTGCCTCGATCATGTCCCGGCGGGAACCGGTCCAGACCGATCACGCTCAACCCGCGCCGCGCCAACTGCCGACATGCGGCGGCCCCCACGCCGCCGGTTCCCAAAACGATCACATCGGCGATATTCGACGCTGCCATTTCCCCATCCCCTCAGACATGATCGTCGGCGACCTCGCCTGGAAGCGTGTCGCACGGATTTCGTTTTCAGGCCTTGTAAAGCTGTGATTTTCTCGTGGGATAGGCTTCCAGCCTGTCGGATATCCAGGCTTTCCGAGAAGGGAACGACAGGCTGGAAGCCTATCCCACCGGTTTTCTCATTGCCTCGAAGCGGAAATCGTAAGATCTCCGCCGCACGTGAACACGCCCGTTCCGGCAGGGCACGTTTCCACCCCCCTTTCCGCGTTGCCAATGCACTGGTAAGGACGCTCGGCCCCGCCGAATTCAAGGAATCCCGCCGGTCGACGAATAACGGTGGACCTTGTCGACGCGATCGCTCGGTCCGCCCCCTCATGCGGCGGCGATCCCCCTCTATGCCCGTCCACGGGATTTGACATGTCCACAAATGCCTCGCCGCTCGGCTTTCTGTTCCGGACCATCCTCGGTGTGGTCGGCGTCCTGGCATTGATGATTGCCTTCGCGGGATGGGCGGCACCCCGTCGTCGCCCCCCTCTCGAAGGCTATTCCCAAGCGAAGCTGGCCGATGGAACGGTGGCGTCGCTTGTTCGCGCGACCGTCGGCGAGTCGCACGACTGGACCCCGGAAGTGGAACGGTCGCTGTGGAGTTCGTTCCGTGGCCGTCCCGGCGTCGCGTCGTTGTCGACAACCTTCAAGCCGGGCGGAATGCTGGTGTGGGTCGCGCGGCACGACGGGACCGCGTCGGCCCCTCTGCCTTGGCCGGACATCCGCGACGCACGATTGATCGTCGGTGACGAGTCGATCCTCTCCGAGCAAATGGTCGTGTTTCGCTCCCACCAACACGGCCAACCCCTCTCGCCTTTCGACGGAATGATTCCCCATACCACCGACTCGCCGTTGCGCCCCGAGCATCTGGGACTTCCCGCCACGGGAATGCATGCGATCCCCATGGTGCTGGGATTCCTGTTTCCCGCTCCCCCGCAAGGTTCCGGACCGTTTTTTGTGGAGCTACTCGGCGAACGCCCGGCCGTCGGCGCGCCGCGACCGGTTGTCGCGCGGCTCGAACTTCCCGAGGTCCCGGGCCTGTCCCCCAAACCGGCGTGGGTCGCCCAGCCGCTCCCGGCGCGGTCGACTGTCGGTCCGAACACGCTGGTGCTCAAGGGATTTCGTGGCGGAGGCTGGTCGTCTCGCGGCGACAACGAACCGGAGCACGTCCGTCACCACTTCCAATATGAACTCGATCTGGAAGCCGGCGGACAGGTCGCGCCCGCGCACCTGTTTCGAAACGGGCCAGTAGTCGATCTCGGCGGGAATCTCGTCGAGGACGGTTACCAAGGGGGGGCGAGACCCTGTTTCGGACCACATCGGCTGTCGCTGACGGCGCGGGTGCCAACCGCTCCGGAGTTGGTCGAGTCCTCCCGGCGGGAAACGCCCGACCTCGCCATTCCCCCGGACAATTCCGCCAGGAGTTTGACCGACGCGTTGCGATTCCGCGACGGGCGGATCGTGGTTTCACTCCGCGCCGTCGGGGGGCGGGGTACCGTGCAATACCCCGACCCGACGCCGTCGGGCACGGTGCAATGGGGACAATACGGCGGCATTGAGAACGTGAGCTACAACGTGCGCCGCGAGACGAACCACACGGGAACCTCCCGCGACATCCGTTTGCGGGTCGAGGCGAAGCTGGTCCATGTGTTGTTCGATTCGACCGGACTGACCGCCGACGAATGGCTGGTCGCCACGGGCGTGGTGGACGACCAGGGCCGGGCCGTGAAGTTTTACGACTTCACGAACCACGGCGTGCGGATGGTGCTGGCCAACCCCGAGCCCGACGCCAAGTCGCTCCGGGTTGCGTTCGAAGTTCAGGACGCGGCGACGTTCGAGTTCTTCGTGGAACCGCCGCAGCCGGTCGCGCCCAAGTGACTCTCGATGGGGGCCGGCAAGTTCCGGCGGCGGCGGAGGGGTCTGGCACCCAAGAATTTCGAGACCATGTCAACGGGCGAGAGATTCTCTCCGCCAACAATCGTGGTCACACCCACCCGCGCGGGTGCCCCGCCTTGACCTCCCTACCCCTTCCGTTAGACTCGGGTGCTCGATGGATTTTCGGGCGATGATGTCCGACGAATCCCGCGACGCGACGCCCCCCAGCGCCTCGCGTTTGACACTCTCCGAACTCTCGCACACCGCGGATCTCCGATGGCCGATCGCATTTTCAATTTCTCCGCCGGCCCCGCCGTGCTTCCGGTCGAAGTCCTCGAAGAGGCCCGCGAAAACCTGCTCAGCCTCGGCTCCACCGGCATCGGCATCATGGAGCACTCGCACCGTGGCAAGGCCTACGAGGCCGTGCATATGGAGGCCGAAAACCTCTGCCGCGAACTGGCGGGCATCCCCGAGAACTACAAAGTGCTGTTCATCCAGGGTGGGGCCTCCATGCAGTTCGGCATGATCCCCATGAACCTGCTGCCGAAAGATCGGACCGCCGACTTCCTGATGACGGGGGCGTGGTCCGAAAAAGCGCTCGCCGAAGCCAAGCTGTTCGGCGGCACGCACCAGGCCTGTTCGAGCAAGGACAAGAATTACTCGTACATCCCTGCCACCGCGACCTACAGCGACAACCCCGTCTACGTCCACTTCACGTCGAACAACACGATCTTCGGCACGCAGTGGAAGGGGGAACCGGCGGGGGTCCCCGGCGACACGCTCATTTGCGACGCTTCGAGCGACATTTTCTCGCGCCCGATCGATGTGGCGAAGTACGGGCTGATCTACGCCGGTGCGCAGAAGAACCTCGGTCCCAGCGGCGTGACGGTCGTCATCATTCGGGACGATCTGATCGAGCGTGGCCCGAAGAACATCCCGGCCATGCTGCAATACCGGACGTATGCCGCCGACCACTCGCTGTACAACACCCCCCCCACGTTCGGCATTTACGTGATGGGGCTGGTCTTCAAGTGGATCAAGAAGAACGGCGGCCTGACCGCGATGGCCAAGCACAACGAAACCAAGGCCGGGAAGCTGTATTCGTTCCTCGACGGGTCGAAGCGGTTCAAGGCGACCGCCGCCGCCGACAGCCGCTCGCTGATGAACGTCACGTTCGTGACGGGGGACGCGGCTCTGGACGACGAGTTCATCGCCACGGCGAAGAAGGCGGGTCTCGACGGTCTCAAGGGACACCGCAGCGTCGGCGGGATGCGGGCCAGCATTTACAACGCCTTCCCGCCCGCGGGAGTCGACAAGCTGGTGTCGGTGATGGCCGACTTCGAGGCGAAGAAGGGGTGAGGCTTCGCTGGCCGAAGGGCGAGCGGTGGAAGAGTGTCCTGTACGACGGACTTCCAGTCCGTCGGAAGCGGGAGCACGTTCGCGACGGACTGGAAGTCCGGCGTACAAAGTCGACGACGATCGCACTGCTGGACGAGCCAGCAGTGGCACACCGGGTAGGTCCAACAGCGAGCGGGCGACAACGCGATGTTCGCGGACGACGAACTCTCCGACGTCGAAACCTCCTCGGCGCGGGACATGACCTCCGCCCACGTGGGGATCGTCCACGCGACCGACATTGAAATCGCGCCGCTTATGAAGCTGTGCGATCGCCGCCGCCGCTATGAGCACTCGAAGTACGTGTTCACGGGTGGCTTTTTTGGCGACTTGCGGGTGGCGTTCGCGCGCTGCGGCATGGGTCGCAAATCGGCGGCCGAGGCGACACGTCTTCTGGTCGACGGACATCGCCCCCGCTTGATCCTCAGCGCCGGTTTCGCGGGGGGATTGCGGGACGACGTGAAACGCTGGGATTTCGTCCATCCGGACACGCTCGTCACCGAGGATGGGGAGCCGGTCGCGGTTCCCCCGTCGATGCCGCCAACCGAATCGCCCCGCATCCACGTGGGGCGGCTGCTCACTGTCGACCGTGTCGTGCGGACGGTGGCCGAAAAGCGGGAGCTGGGTGAGCGGCATCAAGCGTTGGCGGTCGACATGGAGACCGCCGCGGTGCGGGCCGAGGCATTCGCGGCGAAGGTCCCGTTCGTCGGCATGCGGATCGTCAGCGACGACGTGAACACCGAGTTGCCGCCGGAGGTGCTGTCGGTCGTCGGTTCGACGGGGGCGCTCCGACTGGGGGCGGCACTGGCGTCGATGTGGAAGCGTCCCTCGAGCGTCAAGGAAATGTGGGGCTTGCGCGAGTCGGCGATGGAGGCCGCCGAGCGGCTGTGCAAAATGCTGGCGTCGATGCTCGAGCAGGTGCCGGTCGACGACTGAGCGACGATTCCTCAGTTGTCGGAGCCACTGCGGGCCAACCGGCGAAGCCGCAGCCCCAGGCCTGCAAACACCGTGGCCCACACGGCGCCGAACTCCAGCGGCGCCCATTCGAGGTCGAGCGCCATCACGAACGGAAGCAGCAGGAAGATCGCCCCCACATAGATCGCCCGGCCCCAGAACCAACTCGCGATCGAGAAGAACGCGAGCGCCGTCGCCGCCGACCACGGGACGTACAACGTCCGCTCGAAACGGGTTCCGAAGTCGTTCGCGGCAGCGCGGGCCGCCACCGCCCCGAGCGCGCAAGCCAGTACGTAGCCACCCCAGACCGTCCAGAGGTGGCGCTCGAAGACCCCGTCCGGACGCAACCGTCCGCCACGAAACGCCGCGACGACGCCGAAGAACGCCGCGACCCAAAAGGTTTGCGCGGCGGTCAGGTGCGCGGGGGACCAGTCGTTCCAGACAACCAGCGAGACGTGGACCTGAGCCAGCAACATGATCGGCGAGAGCACCAACATCAGCGTGCCGTAACCAGCGAAGCGCTCTTGCAGGCGGACCCGCTCGTACGCGCCGGCCACGCGGTCGAACACCCCCGCACGGACGATCGACAGCGTTTCTCCCGTCTGGAATCGTGCCAGGTCGTCGACGAGTTCCCGCGCGGAGGGGTACCGTCTCTCGGGGGATTTCTCCAGACATTTCAGGCACAGGAGTTCGAGGTCGCGCGGAATCTCCGGGCGAAACCGGCGTGGCGGAATCGGTTCGTCTTCGAGGACGCTCCGCACGACTTCGATCGCGCCCGTTCCCCGGAACGGCGGCGCTCCGACAAGCAGTTCGTACAGGATCGCCCCCAGCGCGTGGACATCCGCGGGCGGGCCGACCCGCTTGGCTTCCCCCAGCGCCTGTTCGGGGGCCATGTAGGCGGGCGTGCCCAACAGCGCCCCCGTCTGTGTGAGCGTCGATTCGGCCCCCTCCAGTCGGGACTCGGACGCGAGTTTGGCGAGGCCGAAATCCGAAACCTTCGGCTCGCCATCGGCGGCGAGCAGCACGTTTTGCGGTTTCAGGTCGCGATGCACAATGCCCAATCCGTGCAACGCGGCCACTCCGGCCGCGATCTTGGCGAACAACCGCACCGCTTCGTCGAGGGACGGAGTGTGTGATCGTCGCCACTGGGCGAGCGAGCCGCCGGGACAATACTCCATGCTGAAGAAGGGTCGACCGTCGCAGGTCCCCACATCGAAGATCGCCACGACATGGGGATGCTGCAACCGGCCAATGGCCTCCGCCTCCCGACGAAAACGGGACTGCTCGTCGGCGTCGGCAGCGGCCCCCGAGCGAATCGTCTTGATCGCCACGTCCCGGCGCAACGCGGTTTGCCGCGCCCGGTACACAATTCCCATGCCACCGCGACCGAGAATCTCGTGGATCTCGTAGCCGGGGATGGCGAGCGCGGGGGCGGACGGGACCGGCACGGCGTCGGGGAGGGTCGATTCGTCCGGGTCCCGCGCGGGGAGCGGCCCGGCGAAGGTGGGGGGGATCGAATCGACGGGAGGGCCCGCTTCGACCGGCGCGAGGTGGGTTTCCAACGGATCGGGCATGTGGTGTCCACGAGGATGGCTTGCGGGAACCGCACGCTCGCCCCCGCGCGTGCCACCCCGGCGCCTCCACTTTACCGAAGGTGGATCGGGAGGCGAGGCGAGAGAGCAGCGTCGCCACGTTTCGCGCACGTACATCCCAATTCTTTCTCCCCCACAATGGGCCTGGAAAAACAGGACACGTTGCGACTGTGGGGGAGAAGGTGCCCCAAGGGCGGATGACGGCGAATGGCGGCCCCCTCACCCCGGCCCTCTTCCCTGCGGTGGAAATCACCGATGTTGGGACGATCGCTTGCGCTTGCTGAGGCAAGGCAGAAATCCGTGCGAGGCGGGTTGGCAAATGCTCGCCACCCTCTCGCCTACCGTGAGCTGCTTCACGGCGCCGTCGGCAGCCCGACGGTCGCCCACACCAGCTTGTGGTCGGACCCATTCGCCGCACCGGTTCCCGCCGCGTGGATCGTCCATTCGTCCGAGACCAGCACGTGATCGACGCGGCTCCATGGCGTGTGCATCGGCCATGTCCGCGTCTTGTTCGGGGCGGTGTAGCCGTAACCCAGTCCCGCCTCGGTGAACGCGTTGTGCAGGTCGCCGAACGCGCTCTCCAGGATGTTGCTTTCGACCGGCATGTTGAAGTCGCCGACGGCCAACAGGGGCAAATCGCGGCGCAGCTCTTCCAGCCACGTCCGCGTGGCCAGCGCCTCGGCCTCCCGCCGGGTGATGTGCTCCGACAGTTCCTCCGGCCCCACGCCGGTGAGGATCGCTCTCGGCGACAGACGTTGCAGACCGAACCGCGCCGTGGCGAAGTGGATGTTCCCCACCGCGAAGTCCCCTTGCGGATGCTTCACGCGCGCCGCGTACGCACAGTTGCGGTCGAACGTCGCGGACTCGCACAGGCCCAGTTTCTCGACGGGCCAGCGGCTCGCGACGAGGTACTCTTCTTCGCGCAGTACGTGCCAACCCGCGAAGAGGTCCGCGACCAGACGATGGTCGCCAAACGCCTCCTGGAACACGACGACGTCCGGCGACAGGCGGCCGATTTCGGCGAACATCGCGGGAAAGTCGGGTTTGAAGGCCTGCACGTTGGCGCTGACGACGCGGATCGAACCGGGCGTGGTCGCGGGAACGTCCGCGGCGAACAGACCCCCCGGGAAGTTTCCGAGAGACAATCCCATCACCGGTCCCGCCGTACCCACCAAGGCGACCGCCGCGAGAGCCAACGCCTGACGGTTCCAAAGCGCCGTCGCCAACACCGCCAACAGAGGGGGAATCAGCCACGGTTGCCGCGGCAGGTACACCAGCGCGGCGGAGACCCACCACCGCTCGGAGACTCCCAGAATCAGGAGCGGCAGGATCAGGGCCAAGGCCAGCGACCCCCACGCCAACCAACCGGCGACGCGTGTCAGCGATTGCCGCGAGATTCCCGGCCCGGAATGCGTCGGGATGAGCAGAAACGGGTCCGAATCCGGCTCGTTGTCGATCCGCGCGCGCGGCACGGCGGGAACCGCGACCGGGCGGGGAATCGGCAGGGGAACCGGGGCGGGAAGTTGGGGAAGTGCCATGTCTGGATGCCGGGGCTGGTCGCGGGCGAGGCCGTTGGCGGTGTTCGTGCCGGTGTCGCTCGTCGAAGAGAGCGGTGCGTGTATGTGGGCGTGCTTCGGGGATTGAGTGCGGAAGGTGTGGCGGCTTGTCGCTGCGCCCATCGATCAGGAAAGGGCCGGCCACGAGGTGACCGGGCCACCCGCGTTTATCGAGAGTTCAGACACCGCACGGTTGTCGGGCCGCCGAATCGAGTCGCGCAAAGTCCGGTTCGGCGTGTCCGGCTTCGGCTTGGCGGACGAGTTGGGCCATCTCCCACGCCGTCACATAGTGATAGCGCAGTCCCGGCCGTTCCGCCGCGTACCGGGCAAGCGACCGATGGAACTCCCGCGCTGCCCCTTCCAACCACATGCGCTGATTGTCGGGCTGGCAGCCATGCGTGTGCAGTTTGACGAACAACCAGTCGGGTCGGCCCAGCACGTGGACGCCGGCGTCGAGCCACAACTCAAAGCGGGGGACGGTCGGCGGGTTGCGGCGGGTCAGGTCGGCGTTTTCGATCCTCGGCAGCAGGCCGTGCTTTCGCGAACGCCAATTGAGCGCAAGCGGCCCTTGAATCAGCGGCAGGCTCCCCACCGGAGGAGGCGTGCCGACCTGGGCCGGCACGCCGTGATTGTGCGAGCCGCGGCGGCCGGGAATGTCCGTCGCGTGATAGATCGAGTTGACGATCCGCGTTTGCGTGGGGCTGGGGGCGGACGGCAGGGTGAAGTCGGCGTAGCAGCCGGTGTCGCGTAGGATGCCCAGTTCCTGGTCGACGCCGCACCACCGTCCGTCGGGGCGGGAGTTGCACAACGACCAGTTGCCGTGAATGAAGCCGTAGGTCGGCGCGCCGGTGAGCGGATCGACGCGCAACAACCCGTGCCGCCCGACGAGCGTGTCCCGGAACGTGGCGAGCGTTTCGGTCAGACCAGCGGGGGTGTCGTGGTCGTGATGCAAGTGCACGTCGACATCGCCGCGACCGGAGTCGCGAAAGGCACGCAACTCGTCGAGGTACTCGGGTTGGTACTCGTCGGCGGGGAAGAAGAACGTGTGTTGCGGCGACCGACCGCGCGAATCGGCGATGTCGTCAAATTGGCGGGGATAGGCGTCGGACCACGCACGCACGCGGTCGAGCGCGATTTCACGGGACGGGCGCCCCCATTGCGGTTCATAGTGGTCGCAGACCGCGAGAAACACGTGCACGGGACGCTCGCGCCAATGCCGCGCCGCGTTGCGCCGGACCAACAGACCGGGCAACCACCGGTGGACCTGCTTGCGCGCGGCGAGCCACGCGGCCCCTCCGGCCAAGGCCGTCGCCGCGCCGACGGCGGGAAGGAGGAGATTTGTCACGGAAGCACCTCGAATGGCGGTGGGCTCGGGGTGGCGTGGAAGCGGGATCGTCTTCGCGCTGGTGGAACCAGCTGGCGCGGGTTGGCCAATCGGAACGAGCGACCCGCGGTTCTGGTACCGAAGAACAAATCCACTCGGGCGACTCGTGTTGTGATTCACTCAGAGGGGGGCTTATGACTGTGTGCCACTGGCTCCGCCAGTGCTTTGAACACGTGATCCCCACCCCACTGGCAGAGCCAGTGGCACACGTTCTCGCGACAGGGATAACGTCCCGCAGTTTCAGGTCGTCAGATCAAAACCAGGCGGGGGATTCGAGCATGGCCGCGAAGTGGTCGGCGTCGTGGTAACGCTCGACATGAATCCGTCGCAGCGCGTACCGATCGAGGCGCGACAGCGTATTGCCGCCGTGAATGTACGAGGCCGCCAGGCGGTATCCGCAGCAACGCGCCTCGTCGATCACGCGATCGTTGAACGCCGCAGGCCCCCCCACCGGGTACGACAGCACCGGCGAGAACCGGTCCACGTGCCGACCCAACGTGGCGAACGACTCGGCCAATTCGAATTGGAGTTCCTCGGGCGAACATCGCGACAGGATCGGATGACTGACCGTGTGCGAACCGAACTCGATACCCGACTCCGCCATTTCGCGGACCTGCGACCAGTCCAGCGGGCGCGATCTCGGGTCGTGCTCGGAAGGGGGAACGTCCGAGAGTTGCTCTTCGATCTCGCACAACCAGGTCAATCGAAGAGAATTGGACGACTCTTTGATCAGCCGCAACAAACGGGCCAACAGGCGGCGCCGTTCGGACGGGGCGCCGGGAATCGGATGTTCGCCAACCCCGAGCAGCGACAACGCGGTCTTGCGGGTGCGCAGAATCGAGTGCGCCAAACGGTCGTACCAGAACGTCACCCGGCCCCCGATGTAACCGGTGGCGAGGAAGACCGTGGCGGGGACTCCCAACTTGCGGAGTATGGGCCAGGCATGCGTGTGGTTGTCCGCGTAACCGTCGTCGAAGGTGACGATGACCGGACGGGGCGGGAGTTCGACCTGGCCGTCGAACGACGCCAACAGGTCGGAGAAGCGGATGGGGTTGTAGTGCGTTTTCAGATAGCCCATCTGCCACTCGAACCGGGCGCGGTCGGCGCTGACGAGTTCGATGTCGTACGGGAAGCGGTCGACCGGCCCCGATTCGAACACACGATGGTACGCCAGGATCGGAATCGTCATCTGGCCTGTGCGATTCCATCGCCGCAACGCGGCGACCCCCCCGCAACGATTGAGCATCCGTGCCATCCAGCGTTTCCCGCGACCGTACCCCGGCGGGGAAGTCCTCGCCTCCGGCAACGGGTGCGCCGGAGCCGAATCACGATCCGTCAGGTCGACGGCGCGGAAATCAAGGACGGTCGACATCGTGGGAGCTGCTCGGGTGGTAACGGCTCGGTCGAAGGCGGAAGTCGGTCTGCGCGGGAACGGACCCTGTCGGAATGTGCCAATCCCGGCACAAACAGTTTGGGACACGATTGGGGTCCTCGCCCGAGAAGAATTCACGGGCGACGCACCCGCGACGTGGCAATTCCGCACCCGGCGGAAAAATCGTCGTATCCCGCACCGTGGACGGGTCTTGCAGCCCGACAGGGGGGCTGATTCCCGGGCTTTGGGTCCCTCGGCCAACGGTCACCGGGCGTTCCTCGCGGGGTCGCGCGGGCCTGTCCCCGTCGCGATGCAGGCGTAGAATGCGTCGCACTCGACGTTGGACAGGGGCGTTTGGACTTCCACAGGACAGCCAGGAGCGCATGGTGACGAACAAACCTCGGCAGGTGTGGTTTCTCGCGGGGGTGCTCTGCGTGTGGACGGCGATGGGGGCCGGTTCAACGACACGGGGAGCGGATTGGCCACAGTGGATGGGGCCGAACCGCGACGGCCAGTGGGACGAGGCGGGGGTGGTCGATGCCATTCCGGGAGGGGGGCTGCCGGTGAAATGGCGAGTCCCAGTGGCGGGGGGCTATTCCGGACCGGCCGTCGTCCAAGGACGCGTGTATTTGACCGACTACGAGAAGTCGACCGGCGAAGTGTCCAACAACCCCGGTTCGCGCAACCGACTCACCGGGAAGGAGCGGGTCCACTGCATCGATGCCGCAACGGGCAAAACGTTGTGGACGTACGCTTATGACTGTCCCTACGGCATCTCGTACGCCTGCGGCCCTCGCTGCACACCGACGGTCCACGACGGAATGGTCTATGTGCTGGGGGCGGAGGGGCACCTCTCCTGCCTGAACGCCGAGGATGGCCGTGTCGTGTGGACGCGGCATTTGCCCAAAGAGTACAAGGCCGAGACCCCGATCTGGGGATACTCGGGGCATCCGCTCGTTCGGGGAGACCTGTTGTTCACGTTGGCCGGGGGCGAGGGAAGCATCGCCGTCGCGCTGGATCGCAAAACCGGCCGCGAGGTGTGGCGCTCGGGAACGGCCACGGAGATCGGCTACTGTCCCCCCACGCTGATCCGTGCCGCGGGGAAGGACCAGTTGCTGATTTGGGACCCCGAGAACCTCAACAGCCTCGATCCCGAAACGGGCAAACCGTATTGGTCGAGACCGCTCGCCCCGTCGTACAAGATGTCGATCATCGCACCGCGGCAGGCGGGGGAAGTGCTGTTCGCCAGCGGCATCGGCTACGTCGGTTCGGCGTTCAAGCTGGGGGACAAAACCCCCAGCGCGGAACCGCTGTGGAAGGTGACGCGGACCAACAGCCTGTGCGGCGCGAACAGCACGCCGCTGATCGTCGACGGCACCCTCTACGGGAATTGTTGCGAAAAGGGAGACCTTCGCGCGCTGGACCTGAACACGGGCGAAAAATTGTGGGAGACGTTCGACGCGACCACCGGTTCGCGCCGCGCGATGCACGCGACCGTGTACCTCGTCCGCAACGGCGAACGTTGGTTCCTGTTCAACGACTCGGGGGATTTGATCGTCGCCAAACTGTCCCGCAAGGGTTACGAAGAACGGGGACGCATGCGCGTGCTGGAAGCGACGGGCGAAGCGTTCGGGCGCTCGGTGGTGTGGTCCCACCCCGCCTTCGCGGGGCAACACATGTTCGCGCGCAACGACAAGGAGTTGGTGTGCGTGGACCTGTCGGCGAAGTAAAGCTCGCTCAGCGGGAGGTCGCCGCGATTCGTCGCCGGAGTCGCGGATCACATCAGGATTTCAAAGGTCTTTCTCCTCACGCAGAGACGCAGGGAAAGACAGATCCTTTGCGCCTTTGGTGCGTCAGGCGAAGCCTGGCGGTTCTTGTGAGTTGGATGGAACTCATCATGGCCAAAGGTCGTGACCCATGTGGCGACTTCTGCGTGCGCCGGAGCGATCCGGGGTGCAGAGCCTGAAGAAGCGAAGAGGTCAGCCGTAGCGCAAGCGAACTCGATTCGGCCTCGTTACGCAACGGGGTCAACCTGCCAGAGACGGTAAAGCCAGCACCGCGGCGCCAAGCCACGAACGATTGTGGTGTCGCGGGAATGCATAACCGCGGCGCGGTCCCGGTCGAAAGGGGAACGGGGCAGGAGTCGGGCGGGGTCGTAGTCGCGACGAACCGGCCAGCCACCGGGGAGCGAAGGGCCCATGCCGTGCGAATGTGTGTGACAACGAGAGCGACCCGCTTGGACCACCGGCCCACTACGGACGACGCGCACGCGAGTCACGCGGGGGACGCCGCAAGGGGGAGTGATCTCTCCTTTGTTGGCGAAAGTCCACCTGCTCTGGTTCTAGAAGGCGTTTCATGGCTCGGGTGGCCCGTCCGAATGGGGCGGTGCTCAAATCGTACGTTACGCCGACGACTTCGTGGGGCTGGCCCGCTGGATGGGACCGCGACTGATTCAGTGGATCGAATCGCAACTCGAAGGCCGGTTCCGGTTGACGATCAACCGGACGAAGATGCGCGTGGTGTCCCACCGGAAGCCCGGAGCGAGCCTCGATTTCCTGGGCTTCACGATGCGGTCGTTGAAATGGATCCGTCCTGTCACCGCGCATGCCCCCCGCCGAACTCGCACGGTTAAGACGGATGCGGGAAATCCGCACGTCCGGTTTGATGTGGGGGAAGACGGCAAACGCCCCTCCCTTACTCGACCGTGCCTGCGTGAGAATAAAAGCCCTTGAAATCCTTTTATTGTCCGCGATTCCTCCGGGAGCAGCGCCACTTCAAAAAGCGTGAGCGATGGGCATCCGGTGGATTCCGGGAAAATTGTGACCTGAGTCGAGAGCTGTCTCTCAGGTTCACGGGAACGGGACCGCCGCGTTCGTCGCGGTGTAGGAGCCGTCCGGGTTGGCGCCGGGTGGCCTTGTCCAGACTTCGACGCCCGACAGATGCACGCGAAACGTGCTGGGCATCGACAGGCGACCGACGCCGAACGACCAGGCCTCGCCGTCGGTTTCGATCAGCAGCACGAGGCCCGGGTTGCGTCCGTTCACCAGCAGGAACACCGCTCCGTCCGACCGCGCGTGGTCCGTCGGCGCGTAGCGGTCGATCTCTTTCGGCAACAGTCGCAGCCGGACGAGGTTCTTCTCGCCCGGTTGTTCGGCGACCTCTTGCGTGGCGTCGAACCGCCGCGCCAATGCTTTGATTTGTGGCAGGCGGGCGGCGGGGGTGTCGGCGGGAACGGGGGCATCCGGGATCGGCTGGAACTCGACGGCCGACGTGCGGGGGGACCACGCGACTTCCGCCGAGCGAGCGTTGAACGGCTGGTCCGTCAGCGAGAGATAGTCGAACACCATGCGCTTGCCGCCTCCCAGGTAATTGGGATGCAGCTCGTTGGTAATGATCGCCAACGGCCTCCCCTTGGCACCGAGTTTCCACACGAAACCGTCGACATAGCCGCGGGTCTGGTCGTCGTAGCGGAACAGCGGTCGCGGTTCGAGCGCCGCTGGAAAACCGGGAGCCGGGCTCGTGATGACGATGGAACGCGCCTTGGTTTCGAGGATCTCGCGGCGCGCTTCGGAGACCGCGTCGGCCTGGGCGGGCTTGGTCGTGGGTTCGTCACCCGCCGACACAGCGACAGGGTACATTACGACGGGAATGCCGCACGCCACGGTCAACCACACCGCAAGCATCCGCGCCGGAACCCGTGTTCGACCGCCCATCGCACGACCTCGATTCCCATCGCGAGCCTGGGTCGGTTTGGACGAGGTGGTGGAACGAGACTCACGTGCTGGCGGCGGCGGACTTGCGGCGGCGGGCGGCGTCGAGCACGGCGCGGACGATCTTGTCGTAGCCGGTGCAGCGGCAGAGATTGCCGGCAAGCGCGAAGCGGATTTCGTTTTCGCTCGGGTCGGGGTTGCGGTCGAGCAGAGCCTTGGCCGAGACGATGAAGCCGGGGGTGCAGATGCCGCATTGCAACGCGGCGTTTTCGAGGAACGCCTGCTGGATCGGATCGAGCCCCGCTTCGGGGGCGATCCCTTCAATGGTGGTGATCTCGGCCCCCTCCGCCTCGACCGCCAGCACGAGGCAGCTCACCACCGGCTCGCCGTCCATGAGCACCGTGCAGGCGCCACAGTTGCCGTTCGAGCAGCCTTCCTTCGTGCCGGTCAGGTCGAGCGTGTCGCGCAGCGCTTCCAGCAGCGTGTGCCGCGGTTCGCAGAGGAACTCGGCTTGGCGGCCGTTGATCGTGGAACTGACAACGCGTTTCTTGGCCATGATCAACCCGAAACAAAGAAATAAATCGAATCACGACTTCAGGAAGACATAGCAAAACATTCACCACAGAACACACGGAGTGACGCAGAGTAAAGCAAGAGGATTCAATTCTTCCTCTGTGCAACTCCGTGTCCTCTGTGGTTCCACGTCTTCAACTTGTTTGAGTGCCTTGGCGTCTTTTGATGTCCAAGACTCGCGTCGCAAGCGGCTCGGCCAACATCAGGCCAGTTTCGCCCGCTGGATCGCCGTTTGCAGGACGCGTTTCACCAGCACGCCAGTGACGTGCGTGCGGAATTCGACCGTGCCGCGCATGTCGTCGATCGGTTTGGCGATCGCCCGCGCGGCGGCGGCGGCTTTGTCCAGGGTTTCCCCGGTCGGCGGCTGGCCGATCAGCAGCTTGGCCGCTTCCGTCGCCACCAGCGGCGTCGCGGCGACGGCACCCAGGCCGATTTTCGCAGCCACGATCTTCTCGCCGGTCGGGTCGAGGGTCACCGCCGCGCCGACTCCCACCACCGCGATGTCCATCTCGTTGCGCGGAATGAAGCGGTCGTAGGCCGACGAACTCTTCGGACCAGGGGCAGGAAACTTCAGCGCGACGAGCACCTCGCCCGTCCCCAACACGTTCTTCCCCGGTCCCGTGCAGAACTGTTCGACCGGCACCTCGCGCCGCCCCTTGGGCCCGGCGATCACGCACACGCAACCCAGCGCGATCAGCGACGGCGTCGAATCCGCCGCCGGCCCCGAATTGCACAGGTTGCCCCCCATGCTGGCCCGACTTTGAATTTGAATGCCACCGATGATGTGCGTGCTGTCGACCAGCGCCGGATAGCGTGCGGCGATTCCCGCGTGTTTGTAGACCTTGTGGCAAGGTGCCGCCGCGCCGATCCGCAACCCGGAGGCATCCTCCACGATGGCGACGAGTTCGGGAATCTTCTTGAGGTCGACCACGATGTCCGGCTGGTGGCGACCCAGGCGGATCTGGTCGATCAGGTCGGTCCCCCCCGCGAGGGGTTTGGCCCGGCCTTGATAGCGCTCCAGCACGGCGACCGCTTCGTCGACGGACGCGGGAGCGAGGTATTCAAAGTCACGCATGGAGGAGCGCCGCGGAAGGGATCGAGCGAAAATCTCTCATCCGCCATAGGGTATCCGCCCCCTCCGTCACCGCAAGCGAAGTTCGTTTCCACTCGACGACCGATCGGCCCACAATTCTTGGTGGTCCAAATGTCTCGAAAGCCCGCTGCGTAAGCGAGGGAGGTCGATTGGCGATGTCCGAATCTCGGCGCGGCTCTCACCAAGGGGGTCTTTATTGCCATCACCAGCGTGCTCTGGCTCGTCCCGCGCTGACGCTTCGGGCTTCCGACCGGCGTGAAATTGAATTGCCAGGGATCCTGGACACTCTTGACACACCAGGAATCGCTCACGGCTTCGCCGCCAGCTTCACCCCCAGCGTGCGCAAGTACGCGTACAGGTCCGCCAGGTCCCCCGGCTTCAGGTCCTTCAACAGGCCCGCCGGCATCAGCGAGGTCGGCACCGGACGCTTCGATTCGATGTCGTTTGCCTCGAACCGTCGCGTCTGATTCGTCCCGTTGCGGATCATCACGCCGTCGGTGTCCTCGTAGACGACCAACCCCGTGTGGACCTGGCCCGATTTCGTCTCGACCATCAGCGTCTGGTAGCGTGGCGACACGTCGCGGTTCGGCAGCGCGATGGCGATGAACACGTCCTCGCGGGAGAATCGCCCGGTGATCCCCGACAGATCCGGTCCCAAACCGCGTCCGCCGGCGTGGCACTGCGCACAGCCCCGTTCGACGTACACCTTGTGACCCCGGACCGCGTCCCCCTTCTCCCACTCGACCGTCGACAGTTGCGAAACAAGCGACTTCAGGTCGGACTCGGGCGAGCCGAGCGCCTCGGCCGCTTCCGCCGGGTGCTTCGCGGACAGCCACGCCACCGCCTTCGCCACCGCTTCCGGTTGCGGGGCTGGTTTCTCCTGCGCGGCCTTCCAGCCGATCTCTTCACCCGAGTTGCGGGTGAACAGCGCGGCCGCGCGATCGCGCAATGCGTACTCCCAAGGCTCTTGAGCGGGGCGACGCAACAGTTTGACCAATTGCGACAGTTCCTTCGGATCCGGTTTGGCTTCGAGGCGTTCGAGCGCCCCCAGGCAGGCGGTCAGCACTTCCTGCGGGAGGAAATCGAGCCCTTCCGCCAGCATCCGACGGTCCTTCTCGACCGCCACTTCGGCGATCGTCAGCAGGATCGCCATACGGAGGTCGTGTCGGTCCCATTTCCCGCGCAGCAACTCGTAGTTCTCGTCCTTCTTCGCGAAGCCGAACACAAACACCACATCGTTGTTCCACGCGTAGTCGGGGGCTTCGGACGCCTTCACGAACGCGGCGACCGCCGCTTGCACTTGTTCGGCGCCGATCTTGCCGAGGAACAACACGTGGTTGGGGCGACCAAAACCTTCCTGGGCGATAATCGCTCCGGGAAGCTCGGGATCCGCTTCAACCAGCTTGCCGTACAACTCCGTGAGGTGGTCGGTCCAACCGCTGTCGAGTTGCAGGCCCAGTTTGAGGACCTTCGCATCCAGCCGGACCAGGGACGCGGCGATCTTCGCTTGCTGCTTTTGGTCCCGTTCGCCGACGATCCGCGACGCGACGATCAACTGATGAACGTCGTCGGTCGGATGCGAGTCGTCGGTGATCTTCGCCAGCACCTTGTCGAGCAATTCGGGATTCGACGGCGCGATCATCCCGATCAGCCGACCCAACTCGAAATCGGTTTTGTGGTCCCCCGTGGGGTACACCTTGGCGACTGTCGCGCGGACCGGATCGAGCTTGGCTTCTTCCAACGTCATGGGAAGCGGACTGACGTAGCCGTCGTACACGGCGGGCATCTGTTCGAGGGACCCCAGGTCCCCCAGGGAGAGTTGCATCAACCGCACCGCCTGGAACTTCACGGCGGGGGAAACCTTGGCCTCCAGGACCTTGCGACCCACATCGAGGCCGTAGGTCTGCACGTCGACCTTCCGCGACTGCTGCCGCCAAACGTATGCCGTCGCGGCGGTGACGGCCGCTTGCCAGCTTTGTTTGCGGGCGGTTTCGGCCACTTCCTTCATGGTGACCGGGTCGAGACCGGGGAACAGCCGCACAGCCGCCAACCGCACCAGGCGCGATTCGTCCCCCAGGCACTTCGCCAACGGGGCCTTGACGCCCGCCGCCAACTTCGGCGACCGGGCCAAAGCCTCGACAGCACGGCGACGGACCAGCGGATCGGCGTCTTGCAGATACGGAACCAGTACCGACGCGGAGAGTTCGGGGTCCGGCTTCATGCCAAACGACCACATGGCGTGGGCGCGAACCTCGGGTGAACGAGCGGTGGCGAGGATCTCCAACGCGGTGCCGGGCAGGCCCGTCGAGATCTCGGTGAGGATTTCAATAGCGCGCAGACGCTCGCCGACCGGGCGTTCCTCGGCCATCGCCGCGTTGAGGAATGGTGTGGAGCCGAGCTTCGCGGCCATCGGAACCCACCGATTGCGACCCCAGCTCGAATTCGGCTGGGCGGTTTGCAAACAGGCGGCCACCGCTTGATCGGGAGTGGCGGTCTCGGGAATCGGCGCGGCGGCCGTTTGGTTGGCGGCCACCTGGCTGCCGGCGACATGCCGCACCCGGTAAACGGTCCCGTGCGTCCCTCGTCCCCCCACACACAGATAGAGGCTGCCGTCGGGACCGACTTCGGCGTCGGTGGGAGCCAGCCCGAAATCGCCACGCGTGGCCAGGAACTCTTCGGGTTTGCCAGCGTAAGTGTCGCCGCTCCGCTCGGGGTTCACGAACCAGACTCGTCCGAACGTCCAGTCGAGCAGGAACATTCCGCCGCGATACTTCTCCGGGAATTGCGTGTGTCGATAGAACGTGACGCCGGTGGGGGAACCGCGCCCGGTTTCGCAGACGACCGGCGAAGCGTCCGGCATGTTGTCCGGCAGCTTCCAGGCGTCGGTCAACCAGCCTTGATTCCCGCCGGGCAACACGTGGAACAACCGCGTCGGCAAGTACCACGGCAACGCCATGTCCCGCTCGCCGTCGCTGTCATGGATGAAGACTTCGCCGGAAGGCCCGAAGTCGAAGTCGTACGCGTTGCGCAGCCCGTCGCAGTAAGCCTCGCCGCCGGACAGGTCGGGCTTCAAGCGAATGAGAACACCCGCGTGCGGTGTTTTGATGGGCGAGGTGGGCAGCGTGATGTACCGGTGGTCGATCTCCGACGTATTGCCGCAGATGACGTACCACCAACCGTCGGGGCCGCGACGGACCGCGTGCGCGTTGTGTTCGCCGCCGGTGGGGAGCTTCAGGAACGTTTCAGGAGGTCCGTCCGCCTTGCCGTCGCCGTTGGCATCCTTATAGCGGATGAGGCCCTCGTCTCCGGTGCAGATCAGATCGTTGCCGACGAAGCACATCCCCTGAGCGCCTCTCGCGGGGCCGTCGGCGAAACGACGGGCCTTGTCGGCTTGGCCGTCGCCGTCGGTGTCGATGAGGATTTTCACGTATCCCGGACCAGCCACCACCACGCGGCCGTGGCTGTCGATCGTCATCGAGAAGATGTCGTGGGCCAATCCGTCACCCGCGTATTCGGTGACTTCAAAACCCTCGGGAACTTTCAGACCGGCCACAACCTTCGGCCCCTTTGCAGGAGCTTCCACGACGGGCAAGCCGACAGGGGGGGCCAAGGGAGCGGGGGCCGCCGCTTCGGGAGGAGTTTGGGCAGGCGCAGGGACGGCGGGGGCCGGCGCTGGCTCAACGGGCGCCGACTCAACGGGCGCTGGGACAGTTGGCGCGGGCAGAGCGGGTGCGGGTGCCGACGGGACCACGGGAGCGGGTGTATCGGCTGCAGGAGTCGGAGCGCTCGCCTTCGCCGGTTCTTCGGTGGCGTCAAGGTCCAAACGTGGAAGGTCGGCGGCGGGAGCGGGCTCTTTCGCGGCGGGTTCTTTCGGTGCGGGTTCCTTACCGGGGGCGGGCTCGACCACGGGGGCCGCGGCCTTGGCCGGAGCGACGAGCGGCGCCGGTACCGTGGGGGTGGCGGGCGACTCGGTTTTTGCTGTGGGTGCTGCGGGCGCTTTGTCGGGGGAGGCCGCCGTGGCCGATTTCCCGGGCGATGGGGGAATCAGTTCGACGCTCTTGTCGTTGCCACCCGTTGCGTTTTCCGAGGGACTTGCGGCCGGTGTGGACGCGGCGGGTTCGTCGAGGTCCAGCCGGGGCAGGTTCTCCGGAACCGCGGCGGGGAGCTTGGGGGTCGCGGCTTCACCGACACCGGATTGAGGCGCGGGGGTCCCTCCGGACTTGACGGGGGTCGTCGTGCGAACCGCGTCCGGAGGAGCCACGACGGGAAGTTTTGGCGGGCTGTAGGGATCGAGCACCGGAGTCGCGGGTGCAGCGGGTGCTCCGCCGGAGTTACCGGGAGGCGCGAGCTCCACGACTGGCCGTTTGTCGCCAATCGCTTGCGGACCGGCAGGAGTTGCCCCGGGAATTGCTCCGGGTGCCGCGGACGGAGCGACCAAGCCCGGCGCGAGGGGCGGAGCGGCCAAAGTTCCGGGGGCGGTAAGCTTGGGGAGCGGTTTTCGGGGAGCACCGTTGGACGGGGATGGAAGGTCCCCTTCCATTTCGTCGTCCTCCTCTTCCTCGTCGTCGGCCATGTCGATCAAGGGGATCGTCAACGGGGGGGCCTTGAGCGTTGGCGAACCGGGTGTCGCCTTGACCGAGGCGGGCGCCGCCGGAACTCCCCCCTTACCAACGACGGGAGGGGCCTTGGCGGTACCGGGAGCCGCCGCGCGCCGCGCCGGCGAGCGCGGGTCGACTTCGACATCGATCTCGATGCCCACCCCCGCTTCGGGTTCGGTGACGAGACGGGAAGTCCCACCCGATGTTTTGGCGCGGGGCGCCGCATCCGCTTTCGCCGGAGCTTTCTCGCCGGCCAACCGACCGATCGCCGCGTCCTTGCGTCGTGCGGGGGCCGCTTTTGCCGCAGGTGTCTGCGCCGGGCGAATGGCAGGTGTCGCCGCCGGGCTGGCCGGGACGGGCATGAGCACCGGTCCGCCTGTTGTCGGCACCGGGGATGACTCGGAAATCGCTTGTTGACCGTCCGCAGCGAAGTTGTTGGCCGTCAGCATCGACAGCGGCAAGGTCACCGACGCCACCGCAAGGCAGCGCGCCCCCCAATTCGCGAGGCCCCCGCTCCAGCGAGGCGAAACATCCTCTCGATGCCCGGTGCCGGGCACAGGTTCCGGGGAGTTCGTCCACGAGTGCATCGTCCACAGGCACATGGGGCGGGACACTCTCGGCCAACGAAACTGCATGGTCGCCTCTCTGGCAGGAACGACCGAGGCTCCCCACTCCCTCCAAACGCCATGGTTCCAACGGACACCATCCATCCGGCGCAAGGCCCGTGATGGAACGTTGTCCGCTGGCGCGCACGGGTGGTGCGCGACGGCGAGGACGCTCGGTCTCGTGTTCCATCGGCCAACCATGCAACCGGTCTAAACCGGACAACCGGCAACGCCCGCAAAAATGCCGGAATGCGACCAACCGGCACCGGGGGCGAACGACCCTGATCCCCTATCTATCCCAGATTCGCGCAGTTGGGATGCGAATCGAGGTGTCCGGAGGCCCCGTCCGGACTGCGATCCGGGAGTGAACCGAGGGCAAACTCGGAGGACGAAAACCGCTAGAGAGTAGGGTGCCTAGACAGCCTCTGAGAAACCGGTCGGTCTCGAAATCCGTCTTGCCTACGGACTGGTAGATTCCGCGGGTGGCGGGTGAGAGGCTCAATCGTGGCCACTCCCCGCACCGATCGTCCCGTGCCCGCTCCTTGTCTCCGGAGTGGGGCAGCAATATCCTGAAACGTGGTCAGAAATCGAATCGCAACCACGTCCACGTCACCTCCGATTGGTTCGTCCGCCCCACACCCGATTGGCCGGTCCCGCAGCTCCTGCGTCGGTTCAGCGGGGGTGAAGGCAACGCGCGTGCCAAGGCCGCGCGACATCCCCCATCAAAGTCGACAAGACCTTTTACCGCACGGCCACGCCGACGGAGCCTGTCCGCATGTTGAGAACGAGCCTCGCGTGCCTGACGCTGATTGTCCTGTTGGCGGGAGCGCCCCCCGCGCGGGGTGACGAACGGATTCTCGACTTCCTCCACGGCCTGCGGGCGCGGGACGACTTCGACCTCGCCATTCTGTTCCTGGAACAACTCGAGAAGCGGGACAACCTCCCGACCGAGCTGCGAACGGTGTTGCCGTACGAAAAGGCGGTGACGTTTCTCGAATCCGTGAAGACCGAACGCAGCCCCGACAAGCAGTCGAAGAACCTCGACTCGGCGCGCGGTTTCCTCGAAGAATTCCTGAAGGCGAATCCCGACCACGCGCTGTCGGCGCAGGCCAATTCGGAATTGGCCAACGTGTACCTTGGCAAAGCCCGGGTCGAGATTATCCAGTCGCGGAACCCCAACAACTCGGCCTCGAAGCCGGCCTCTCAGGAGAAGGCACGCGGTTACCTCGGCGAAGCGCGGAAGGTGTTCAAGGCGGCGAACGACAAATACGAAGCGCAGTACAAGGGGTTCCCGGTCTTCATCGACCCCGAGAAGGACAAGCCGCAGTTCGAGGAACGCGAAAAATCGCTGGTGAACTTCATCCAGGCGCAGCTCAATCTGGGGATCACCCGCTACGAGGAAGCCCAGACGTACGACCGCGACAACCCGAAGTTCGCCGAGATCCTTCTGGCCGCGTCGGGGGAGTTCGAGGCGATCCACACTCGCTACCGCAGCCAGGTGGCCGGTTTGTACGGACGCATGTGGCAGGGGAAGTGCTTCGAGGAAATGGGGGGGGACCGCATCACCCCGGCGCTGGGGATTTACAACGAGTTGCTCGGTCACCCCGGCGAATCGCCCGTGATGAAGCGCCTGCAAAACAAGGTGCTGCACTTCAAGCTCATCTGTCTGAACACCGATCAACGGCACGACTATCAGGTGGTGGTCGACAACGCGCAGGAGTGGTTGAAGGAAAACACCCGGCTGCAACGGACGCGCGAGGGGTTGGGTATCCGCTGGGAGGCGGCCCGCGCTTGCGAGAAGCTCGCGGATGCGGAGGGAATCACTCCCGGCGACAAGGAAAAGCTGCTGCGGCAAGCGCTGAGCTACTCCGAGTACATCAACAAATTCCCCGGCGAGTACAAAGACCCCTCGCTGGCGATGATCCAGCGCCTGAACGCGAAGCTGAATCGGGACGGAGACCCGCAGGACTTCGCGACGGCGTTCGGCCTGTCGCGCGGACTGGTCACGCAAAGCTCGACGAAGAAGAAGGACGTTGAAAACGCCGTTGGTCCCGCGCGGCAAAAGGCCGACGAGGAACTCCGCCGACACGCCGCCGAAATGGTGCGGATGCTGAAACTGAGCCTGAAACTCTGGACGCCGAAGGAAGACATCAACGAACTCAACCGGGCGCGGTATTGGCTGGCCTATGCGTATTACTTGCAGAAGGACCGCAACCTCGAGGCCGCGGTGTTGGGGGAATTCGTCGCCACGAAGTTCCACAAGGACAACCCGGACCTTGCGCTCGATGCGGCGTTCATCGCGATGTACTCGTACATCCAGGCGTATTCGGCGGCCCCCGAGACCCAAAAAGCGTTCAACGTCGAGCAGACGATCCGCGTGTGCGACTTCATCACGAAGACCTGGCCCGCGACCGACAAGTCGCAGGACGCGCGCTTGACGCTGGGGCAGTTGTACATCCGGCTCAAGCGGCCCACCGACGCGTTCAAGGTGTTGGGGGAGGTGCCGGAAACCGCCACGCAATACCTTGAAGCGCAACTGAACGCCGGGATGGCGTACTGGCAAGCGTACATCGACGGGGCGACGGCCCCCGAGGCCGAGCGTCCGACGAAGGAAACACTCGACAACTACCAGGCCGAGGCGCGACGCATCCTCGAAACCGCGGTCCAGCGCCTGGACGAAAAGAAGGCGAAGGACCAGCCGTCGGACGAAAACGTCTCGTTCGCCAAAACCAGCCTCGTGCAGATCCTGAACCTCAGCGGAAAGTATCCGGAGGCGTTGGCGTACCTGGTCGAAGGGCCGAAGGCGCTGGTGGCCGCCGTGTCGGTCAAGGACGAGGCGACCCGTCCCGCCAAGGGGATCGCCAGCCGCCCCGT
>JBIKMW010000155.1:0-12015 GCA_044359065.1 Planctomycetales bacterium
ACCAATCGTCACAAAACCTCGGGAAACCCGCAGCCAAACGGCTGTGTCCTCCCGCACCGTTCAGGAACGTGAAGGATGCTGGCGAACCCCCACGAACCCGCCCGACATCGCCGATACGCGTCCAGCGTCCAACGACCGATTCCGACAGCCGTGCAGCCGCCGTACCGATCCCGCACGAAATCTTGCTGAATCCGCGCAGAACCAACGAATCGGCAACGGACAAGGATCCCGCAGACTGCGAACAACTTCCGCGACACGCGGATTCCGGACAACCAGCATGAAATCGCGGCGTCGGTCCAGTGTCAACGGTGCGGTTACCCGATTCAGCAATCCTTCGCAAACCGCGCAGCCTCTCAGCGCCACCAGGTCGAGCATGGATTCACCGATTTCACGTTTCGAAAACCCGATGCCCGCGAGCGTGGCGGGTGCGTTCGGTCCCGTGTTGGGGGTGGGTTTCGAGGAAGCGGCCAATGTGACGCCACTTGCGCCCGGCTTTAGTGGGGCCTTGGTGTGGCAAGTTCAAACGCCGGCCGCGGTGGTCTGCGTGCATCGACACCCCGCAGAGCGGATGTCGCTGGAGAGATGCGAGGAGATCGCCGCTGTCGCCCAAGCGTGGAACGACGCCGGGCTGCCGATCGCCCGTTGGTTGCGGACGGGTCAAGGTCGAGCCGGGGTAGTTTGCGGCGCGCACGTTTGGACCGTCGAGCAATGGCTTCCCGGCACAGCCAACTATTGGGCCGCCCCGACTCACGACAAACTCGAAAACGCCTGCCGCGTTCTCGCTCGTGTCCATGCCGTGTCGGAGCAATGGAGTTCGGCCCACGCGGTTCCGGCTGGATGGTACGCGCGATCGGCGCCGCCGCGCCGGTTGGGGCGGCGGATCGAGTTGTGGCACGAATACGTTGCCGGGTGGTCGGAGATGCGTCTCGACCGGAGATTTCAAGGGGACCTGATCGGGCGGCTGTTCGCTGAGTGGAGCGAGTTGGCTCCCCGACTCGCCGAACGGGTCTTGCCGACGGCGAACCGGCTTGCCGAGCAAGCAACACGGCAACTGGCTGCGCTGCGGGACGTGTGGCACGATCATGTGCTGTTCACCGGAGACGCGGTGACCGGCCTCGTCGATCCGGGCGCGTGCGGTGTTGATTCGCCGATGGCAGACCTGTCGCGGTTGCTCGGCAGCCTTGTGGGTGACGATTCGTCGCTTTGGCTGCGGGGGATGGCGGCGTATGGCGAAGTGCGGCCACTGTCGAACGCGGAGCAGGCCTTGCTCGACGTGTACGACGCCACGTCGGTGTTACTGAGCGGGACGGCGTGGCGGGCGAAGATGTCGGACCACGCGGGCGGGGTTTGCGGGGGACTTGCCGATGCCGACTTGGCGCGGGTCGAGGCGCGGTGGTCGCGACTCCTGGAGCGGCTGAAAGGGCGGCTGGCGGGCTTTCGGGTGGCGCGATGATGGCGTTCGGGGAACAACGCCGCTTGCGTTGTTTTGGCGCGCGGAAGCGGGGGATACCGAAGGGGCTGGATCACGGTCGGCGGAACTGTTACGAGATTCCGCGATGAGGTTGAGGGAACGCAGATTGGCGTGCGCGTTTTGAAGTTGCGCTATTCCTCACGGTGAGCCACCGAGAACTCGAAGAACGCCAGGTTTAGTGATCTCACGCAGAGGCGCAGAGACGCGGAGAAAGACAACTCCACTGCGTCTCTGCGTGAGAATGAAGGCCTTGGAAACTCCAAGGTGTTTTGGGGCTACGCCAAGGACTGCACACCTTCAGAATTTGCGTGTTGGTCTTGCGTGTTTCGATGCAGAGCCGATTACTGGGCGCGTTCCAGGACGAACAGCACTTGCACCGGTTCGGTCGATGTCGGCTCGGAACCGGTCCCGTGGGGCGCCTTTTCGGCATGCGGGGAAGCGGCGGAGAGATCCGCGATAGCGGACGATGGCACCAGCACCGTGCGGCTCCACGCCATCCCCTTGCGAATAGCATCCGCCACAGCATTACCGGCGGACGAGGCTGACGGGGGGGGGAGCGGGGCACCCGCGCCGACGGACCGAGTGATGGGCGCGTCGGCACCACCAGCGGCCTGACCGGGAAGGCGAATCGGAGTGCGAGTCACCGGAGTGTTGGCTGGGTCGGCCGAAGCCACCGCGAAGCCCGATCGAAACTTCTCGTCGAGAGCGGCGACCAACAACGGTTCGGCTCCCAATTCCAGACCCAGCACGCCCTCGTCTTTCGCCAACGCGGCCAAAGCCTGTTCAAGTCGCTCGGTCGGGGCACCGGTCAGCACTGCCACCAGTTCGCCATCCCCCTGCGCGTCGACAACGCCCGTCGCTTGATCATCGGTATCGACAAACGAGCTTTTTTCCAGCACCACCTGCAATCGTTGCCACGTCTCGTCGTAATCAACGACATACACCTTGACGACGGCCACACCGGCAGGATCGTACGCGTCGACAATGCGACCGACGAGGGCCTTGTGGTCCTTCGAACCGCGCGGCAAGGGAACGCTCAACGAACCTGGAGCGGCCGCGATGGCGACCCCTTCTTCAGGAGCAATGGGTGCGGGGTGCCCTTGAGCGGCGGGGACCGCGAGACCCGTGCCCGAAGCACCTGCACCCGGCGCAACAGTCGGATCGGCCGGGAATTCGTTGACGAGTTGCGGCGCTTCGGGGGGCTTGCCACCGAAATTCACCGCCAAGGCCACGCAAGCGGCCAATGCGGCAACAGCCGCCAGCTTCTTGCCATGTCGCGACCAAACCGAAGTGGCTCCCGCTCCGGGGGTCGGTGCGAGGGCACGCTGTTCGATCGCTTGCAACACACCGGCGGAGAAATCGGCCGGAAGCGCGACACGCGGCAATTCGGCGACGGCGCGGGAGGCCCGACGCAACGCGCGGAGTTCGGCGCGCAACGACTCCGACCGGGCCAGAGCCCGTTCGACACGCTCGCGTTCGACCGGGGAAACTTCCCCGTCGATGTACGCGGACAGCAGGTCGTCGGTGATCGAGATCGAAGGTTGAGTCATGATCGGGTCTTCCAGCACACGGGTCGGCGAACGCGAAACCAACCGTTCCGTGTCGATCCTTCAGGACGGCCAACAGGCCGCCCCGGAGTTTGGGGCGGGCCACCGAAGCACGACGAATTCATTCTTCGTCGTCGTCCGGCGCGCCCATCATTCCTTGCAATTTTTGTTTGAGTTCCAGACGGGCGCGGTGGATGCGGCTGCGAACCGTGCCCACCGGACAACCCATCTGTTCGGCGATTTCCTCGTACTTCATCCCATCGACTTCGGAGAGCACCAATGCGGTGCGATACTCGTTCGGCAACTCGGACAGGGCCTGCCGCACGCGGCGTTGTCGTTCGGCCTGTTCGAGGGAAAAACTCGGCTGCAATTCGGGATGGCTGTCGGCGGGTTCGACGCCGGTGGCCTCGCGGAATCCGTCGAGCGAAACCGTTTCGCGCGTCTTCTTCCGCCGCTGACTGGCCGCCGTGTTGAGGGCGATCCGGTACAACCACGAATAAAAGGCCGATTGCTCCCGAAATGTGTGCAACTTCTGAAACGCCAAAATGAACGTTTCCTGGGCCACATCTCGGGCGTCCTCCAGCGATCCGAGCGTCGCGACCAGGGTGTTGAACAACCGGTCTTGGTAACGCTGGACCAACTGGCCGAACGCCTGAGTCTGGCCCGCACGGGAGGCGGCGATCAGCTCGTGGTCATCTGGAATCACGGTCGGTGTGCTTCTCGGAAGTTGAGACGCCCTGAATTCACGGGAAGTTCCCGAAATCGACTCGACAGTTGGTCGCGCGGGAAAAACGGGGCCTGCCCGGCACGCGCCAACGCCCGTCAATATAGCCGAAACACATTCGCGGTTTGCAGTTGTGGCGAACAGACAGGCTGTCACAGAACGGCCTGGAGAGCAAGCGATCCGCCTCGATCCGCTGGCGTCCCGCTCCTTCAAAAGCCACAATGCTTTCGCTGCAACCCCTTTCCTCGCCTAGGGTTGATACCCCATGACGAAGTTTCCGCGAAGCGTGCCTGTGCTTTCAACCGTCCCGTTTCAAACGATCGCGGAGAGGGGGGCGCGGACGCGAAACCTCTGCTTTGCGGTGTGCTTCGCACTGATTGCAGGGGTGGCGCAGGCCGCGGAGCCACCGGCCACAGCGACTCCAACCTCCGTCGATGTTGTCGTCTATGGCGGTACGTCGGGCGGAATCGCGGCGGCGATTCAGGTGCGACGGATGGGCAAGTCGGTCGTGCTGGTTGAGCCATCGAAGTTCCTGGGGGGACTTTCCGCAGGGGGGCTGGGAGCGACGGATATCGGGAACAAGGCGGCGATTGGAGGGATCGCCCGCGAGTTCTATCGCCGCGTGGGGGATTGGTATCGCGACCCGGCGCATTGGACGCGCGAGACGGCCGAGGCGTACTTCAAGGGACGCAAAGGGACGGGAGAGGCCGAACAATGGACGTTCGAGCCGCATGTGGCGACGGCGATTTATCGGGCGTGGCTTGAGGAAGTGGGTGTGCCCGTCGTGACGGGGGAGCGGCTGGTGTTGGCGCGCACACCCCTCGCGGACGACTTGCGGGGATGGACGGCGACGGCAGGCGGCGTGGTGAAACGGAACGGGCGGATCGTCGAGATCCGGATGGAATCGGGGCGGATTTACAAGGGGTCGATGTTCATCGACGCCACCTACGAAGGAGACCTGCTGGCGCTGGCGGGTGTTTCGTACCACGTCGGTCGCGAAGCGAATCGGCTGTATGGCGAAACTCTCAATGGGATCGAAGTGCGGCACTCGACGAAGCATCAGTTCATTGTCGACGTCGATCCGTTCGTGAAAAAAGGGGACCCCACGAGCGGCCTGTTGCCGCTGATTCAAGCGGGTGGCCCAGGGGAGGACGGCGCGGGGGACCACCGCCTGCAGGCGTACAACTTCCGGCTGTGTACGACGGACGTGGCGGCCAATCGGCGAGAGTGGCCGAAGCCGGCGGGCTACGATCCCGCGCGGTATGAACTGTTGCTGCGAAACTTCGAGGCGGGAGATCACCGCAGTCCGTGGAATCCGATCTTCATGCCGAACCGGAAGACGGACACGAACAACAACTTCGCGATCTCGACCGACCACATCGGTGCGAACTACGAATACCCCGATGGGGACCACGCCACGCGCGAGCGCATCTATCGCGATCACGTCGAGTACCAGCAGGGACTGATGCACACGCTGGCCAATCATCCACGCGTGCCGGAGAAGATCCGGGCGGAGTTCCAACGGCTGGGGCTGGCGAAGGACGAGTTTGTCGAGACGGACAAC
Organism: Planctomycetales bacterium; assembly: GCA_044359065.1. Taxonomy (GTDB): domain Bacteria; phylum Planctomycetota; class Planctomycetia; order Planctomycetales; family Planctomycetaceae; genus JAIXZD01. The sequence continues at coordinate 5,307 of JBIKMW010000155.1, forward strand.
TGGCCGCATCAGATGTATGTGCGCGAGGCCCGTCGTCTGGTCGGTGAATATGTGATGACGCAACACGATTGCCAGGGGTTGACAGTCCCACAGGACCCGGTCGGCCTGGGGGCATACAACATGGACTCGCACAACTGTCAGCGGTACGTCGACGCGCGGGGATTCGTGCGGAACGAGGGGGATGTGCAGGTGGGGGTGTCACCCTATCGCGTGTCGTATCGGTCGGTGATTCCCAAACGGACCGAGTGTGAGAATCTGCTCGTCCCCGTGTGTCTGTCGGCCACGCATATTGCTTACGGTTCGATCCGGATGGAGCCGGTGTTCATGGTGCTGGGGCAATCGTGTGCGACGGCGGCGTGTTTGGCGATTGACGACCGTGTTCCGGTGCAGGGGTTGGAGTATGCGCGGTTGCGCTCGCGGTTGCTGGCGGATGGACAAGCGCTGGATTGGGTGGGGGCTTCTCGGGCTGCGGTCGTTGGTGTCGATCCGGCAAAACTGGCGGGGTTGGTGGTCGACAATCCTGCGGCTGCGTTGACCGGGCCATGGGAATCGAGTGCGAGTATTTCCGGATTCGTCGGGGCGGACTACCTGCACGACGGCAACGGGACGAAGGGAAACTGTTCGGCCACGTTCACGTTCGAGGTCCGCGAGGCGGGACGGTACTCGGTGCTCGTGCATTTCACGCCGAATGCGAACCGGGCGACGAACGTGCCGGTGTCGCTGACGGCGGGGGCGGTCAAACAGGAGTGGAAGCTGGATCAGCGGTCGGCGAAGGGGATGGCGGAGGGGGCAAGGAGTTTGGGGGAGGTGGAGTTACCCGCGGGGAAGGTGCGCGTGATGTTGACGAATGCCGGGACGGATGGGCATGTGATTGTGGACGCGGTGCGGTTGGTGCGGGGGCTGTAATCAGGTAGTGATTATTGCTCACCGCGAGTACGTGTTCAATGGGCACAATACGTGTCATTCCGGTATGGATCAAAAAATACAAGAGGGACGCCAATGATAGACAGCGAACTGAAGGAGCGCCTGGAAGATCTTATTGATAAGTCCAGAAAAATGAGGATCGTTGAAGTAAGGTCCGGAAGTTACGGGTGGCATAAGCATCCGGAGCCGGCTGAGTTCACAGCTTGGCGAACACAATCACTCGCGTGCCTTCGTGCGTACGATTGCATCGAGAGCACCTATGTCAGATCTTTCGATAGCGCAACAACACATTGCTCAACGCACTTTCTTGAGACGGGAACTGCAATTCTCAGTCGGGTCTTGGAAGACCTGATGCATGGGCATTTAATTGCGACGCCGACACCAAGTTCTCCCATTCTGATCTTGGAAACACTTTTCAATCGATTTCATTTGGTTGCGCGCCAAATGCGATACCGACACGACTCCAGACCTACCCTTGACGTGCGTGATGAATATGACGTTCAAGATCTCTGCCACTCCATGCTGTGTATTCACTTCGACGACATAAGGCCAGAAGAATGGACTCCGAGTTACGCGGGAAAATCATCTCGAATGGACTTTTTCCTGAAAATGGAAGGTGTGGTCGTTGAGACCAAGATGGCCCGTAGGAGTATGTCGCGGCACGACATCTCGACACAGTTGATCGAGGACGTTCAACGGTATCAGGCTCATCCGGGATGCCTGACTCTGGCCTGTTTTGTCTACGACCCGGAGGGGATTCTCCCTAACCCCAGAGGCCTTGAGAGTGACCTGAGCCGAGATGATGGGCCATTTCCCGTTCGAGTTTTCGTTCGCCCGAAATGACTCATCATTTCGGAAGATGGAAGCTCTCGAACGCTCAAGAGTCGGGAGAACCAACATGTCCGAACCGCGTGGTCCGTGGGTGATTCATGAGTCGACGGTCGTTTATGCCGATCCTTGGATTCAGGTGCGGTTGGACCGGGTGACGCGGCCCGATGGTCGGCCGGGGACGCACACGCTGACGACGATCAAGCCGGGGGTGTGCGTGATCGCGCTGGATGAGGACGGAAACGTTTGGCTGACCGAGGAGTTTCACTACGCCGTGGGGCGGACGACGCTCGAAGGGGTGAGCGGCGGGTGCGAGGAGGGGGAGCCGCCGTTGGAGACGGCTCGGCGGGAGCTGGAAGAGGAACTGGGCTTCGTCGCCGAGCGCTGGACCGACCTGGGGTGGTGCGACCCGTTCACCGCGATGATCGTGTCCCCGACGGCGATGTATCTGGCGGAGGGGTTGTCTCGCGTGCCCGCCCGCCCCGAGGGGACGGAACGGATCGTCGCCCGCTCGCTGCCGTTCGCGGAGGCGGTGCGGTTGGTGGACGAAAGCGTCATCACGCATGGGCCGACATGCGTGGCGATCCTGAAAGCGTGGATGCGGAGGGGGTTGGTGTGAGCGTTTGGTGTTGGGCTGAACGTGTTCACGTTCGGGGGAAAACTTAAGTTTTTCGGTACGAAGCTGTGATTCTTTCGGCTGGCCGAAGTATTCGCTCCTATAGTCCGACGCGTGAGCGCGGGAATCGGCATGAATTACAAGGAAAACGAGACCTGCGAGGAGAGCGAATTCCCTCGCTTACGCGTCGGGCTACAAGAAATCCCACGCTCGACGGAGGTTGTTGCCAATCATTGCTGAGTGATCTCCCGGTTCATGGCGTGTCGCGGCACCAGGGCTGGTCGTGAGTGGAGCGGATGTTTCGCACGTCATCGGCAGCGGCAGAGCGGAGGACTCGAGGACGATCCGACCCTCAACCCCACAGCGACGTGAGCGGGTGGCCGTTCTCGACGACCGGCGTGGGACGATTTTGTGCGTCGAGGACGCGCAGTTCGGGATCGATCCCCAGCGCATGATAGATCGTCGCGGCCAGGTCCTCGGGGGTTGTCGGTCTGTCGAGGGCGTAGGCGGCGTCCTTGTCGGACTTGCCGTGCACGCGGCCGCCGACGACCCCTCCGCCGGCGATCGCGGTCGAGAACAGCGTGCTCCAATGGTCGCGGCCCCAATTCGCGTTCGCGACGGGCGTGCGCCCCATCTCGCCGGTGGCGACGACCAGGGTTTCGTCGAGCAAGCCCCGCTCGTCCAGGTCGATCAAAAGCGAAGCATACGCCTGATCGAAGGTCGGCAGCAGGTGCTTCTTGACATCGTCGCTGTTGCGGTGCGAATCCCAACTGTAGCCGTCGATGCATTCGTAATGGACGGTGACGAACCGCACTCCCGCTTCGATCAATCGGCGGGCCATCAGGCACGACTGACCGAACAAGTGCCGACCGTAGCGATCCCGAAGTGCGGCGGGTTCGCGACGAATATCGAGCGCCGCGCGGGTGGCCTCGGACGTGGCCAACGCGAGCGCGCGCTGTTGAAACGCGCTGTAACCGGCCATCGATCCGTTCGCGATGCGGCCGCGTTCGTCATCAAGCTGTTCGAGCAGCGAGCGTCGGGTCAGTAGCCGGTCGAGTTGCACGCCGTCCGTTCGGGACATGCCGGCGATCTGAAACGTCAGTTCGTCGTCGGAGCAGTCTCGCCAGTAGGGGTTGTCCGTCATCGACTTCTTGTCGATCTGCGTCGTGAGCGGATTGAAGCGGCGACCCAACCAACCGGCGTGCTCGCCGGGGCGGGGATACTGTCCGGCCTGTTCCAGGCGACCCAGCGAGTTCGGCACCACCGCGTACGCGGGGAACGGAGCGTCCAAACCGCGTTGCGCCTGATCGAGGTATTCAACGATGGACCCCATCGACGGCCAATCCTTGGGGGTGGGGGTGAATCCACCGCCGATCGGCACATGCCACCGTCGACCCGTTTGCAGGTAGTGCCCGCCCCCCGAATGGTCGTTGAAGGTGTGCGACATCGTGCGCACGACGGCGAATTTGTCGGATACGCCCGCCGAGAGCGGGAGATATTCGCCAATGAGCAGGTCGGGGGTACGGCAGGCAATGGGGCGAAACGGGCCGCGGATCTTGTCGGGGGCGTGCGGTTTCAGGTCGAACGTTTCGAGCTGGCTCGGCCCGCCGAAGAGCATCAGGAAAATGACCGACTTGGCCTTGGGGCGTAGATCCGCGGTTTGCGATTCGGCGGCCAAAACTTCCGGGAGCGACAGGCCGAACAGGCCGGCCCCGGCTATCCGCAGGAGTTCGCGACGGGGCACGCCGTCGCAGGCGTGACGCGGATGGCCGGTGATCGTGAGCATGGCACCGATTCGTGGAGTCAGAAGGGAAGTCGTCCCCGGACATCGGGGGCAAGGTCAGGTCAGGCCGCGAATCGGGTCGCCGTGGTAGACGTGGTGGGGTCGATCCAGGGGGTCTTTCCAGACCAGCGTCCGAGGCAGACCAAGTGATTCGTAGATCGTCGCGGCCATGTTCTCGGGGGTTTGCGGATCGGACTTGGGGTAGCCGCCCAGTTTGTCCGACTCGCCGATCACCACGCCGCCGCGAGTGCCCCCGCCCGCGAAGAACACCGATTGCACCGCTCCCCAGTGGTCGCGACCCGGGAGCCGGGTTTTCGCCCCTTCGAAGGTGAACACCTTGGGAGTGCGGCCGAACTCACCCGCCATCACAACCAGCGTGTCGTCCAGCATTCCGCGGTCGGAGAGGTCTTCCAGCAGCGCGGAGACGGCGCGATCCGTTGGAGGCAGCAGAAACTGCCGCAGGTTGCCGAAGGCGGCCTCGTGCGTGTCCCAGGATTCGTCGTTCCCCAGATTGACTTGCACGAGGCCGACTCCGGCCTCGACAAGTTGCCGAGCCATCAACAACGACCATCCGAACGAATTGCGTCCGTATCGATCCTGCAATCGCTCGTCGGCCGCGTGCACGTCGAGGGCGCGGTGGACGCGTCCTTCGAGAAGCATCGAGACGGTCGCCTGGCTGTGCCGGTCGTACTCGCCGCCGTTTGCGGAGCGGTCCAGCTCGCGGCGCTGCGCGGCGATGGAGTCGAGGAGGCGCAGTCGCGATTCGAAGCGGTCGCGCAACATCCCTTGTGCGAGTTCGATCCGCGGGGCCTCGAACCGATAGTCGGCGGGGATGGTGAAGCCGCGTTCGCGGTGGAAGCCGTACTCGGGAAACGCGCCGTGAACGTACTGGGTGTCGCGATAATTGCCGGCTTCGACAAACCACGGGTCGAACTTCGGCCCCATCAACCCGCCGAATTGGCCGGGAATCGTCCGTCCGGTGACGTGCACGAGCTTTTCGGGGAGCACCGCCGCCGGGGGGAGGTTGTTGCGGCGGGGCAAAACGCCCGTCACGACCGAGGCGATGGACGGATAGTCGGAATGCGACGGACGATTCGGACTGAAACCGACAGGCTGGTCGGTGCGACCGGTCAACATCACATGATGACCGATGGAATGCTCGTTGTAGGGGTGCGTCAGGGAGCGGACGACCGCCCATTTGTCGCTGCAAGCCGCCAACATCGGCAGGTGCTCGCAGATTCGCAGGCCGGGGGTGCGCGTTTCGACGGGTGCGAATTCGCCGCGAACATTGTCGGGGGCTTCCGGCTTGGGGTCGAAGCTGTCGTGCTGAGCCAATCCCCCCGAGAGAAAAATGTAGATCACCGAGCGGTGCCGCTGTCCGGCTGCCGTAACGCCCGATTCGGCCACGTCGGATTCGGCCGCCAAGGCCCTCAAGCCCGCAACGTGGTTGGCTCCCAAGCCCAGGAGACCCACGGAGCCGACGCTGATCGCCGCGCGGCGGGGAATGCGAGCATGGGAAAGCGGCGATGGCACCGGATCGTCCCTTTTTCGCAGGAGGTTTCTCGAAGGCGGGACGATACGTCGCACGCCACAACGCGACCGATCCGCACACCTTGGAATATACTTATCAACGACGGTCGATGCCAACATCGTTTGTGGGGTTGCGGGGGTCGTGCTCCGGCGGGGCGGAGGCCGTACGATTTCCGGGGTGACGCATCCGATGTTCCGTCGACTTGAGGCCTGCCATGACCGATCCGGCGCACACACCCGCTCCCCCGTATTACGCGGTGATTTTCACGTCGGTGCGAACGGAGAGCGATGCCGAGGGGTATGACGCGGCGGCTCGCCGGATGGTGGAGTTGGCGGCCGGTCGCGAGGGATTTTTGGGGATGGAGAGCGCGAGGAACGGCGACGGGTTGGGCATCACCGTTTCGTACTGGACGACCGAAGCGGCGATTCAGGCGTGGCAGCGGGACGCGGAGCACCTGGAAGCGCAACGGATGGGGAGGGAGGCGTGGTATTCGTGCTTCGAGTTGCGGGTCTGCCGCGTCGAGCGGGCGCGGTCGTTTCGGGCGGGTTTGTGAGGTGAAGGGGCGCTTCATTGCCGAGCGCGGGTGGCAAGTGGTTTGTAGGGATGCTTGGACCGCATCCGTCGAGCGTTTTCATACCGTTCAAGGAGCTACGCAGTCCCCAGTTGTTCTTGCGAGAACTGCCGGACGATGATCGCTGGCAAGCCTCTTGTATCCCAATGGCTGCGTGGAGATTGACCGGCCGAGAGAGTCTGATATTCTCGTTTCGTTAAATCGACAGAAGCAACGTTCTTCGGCGGAGCGAGTGTGACGCCACAACAGTTACTCGACCGGCTCGACACTTTGCTTCCCGGATTCCGAAGCCACTGGAATTGTCCGCAGAATTGCTTCGTTGGCGACGATGGGTCGTACACCCTTCACGGCGTGTTCTGCGAACTCACCGATTTCTTCCGCCATAACCACGCAGCGCTCCCTGTGGAGCGAATTGCGACTCTCGGGGCTTTCGTAAACAAATGCATGGCCGCTGGC
>JBIKMW010000156.1:0-12005 GCA_044359065.1 Planctomycetales bacterium
CGTCGCCCGAACCCGCTTCCCCCAGCACCACGCGCAGCCTTCGCAGCGCACGCAGGTGCCGCATCCCGGCGGCGGATGGCGACAGTCCCAACAGCTCCGCCACTTCACCGTTCGTCAGGCCTTCGAAGTGTCGCATCAGCAGGAGGTCGCGGTCCCCCTCCTCCAACTGCTCCAGGGCGAGCAGGAACCGCCCCTCCAATTCTTTCCGCAAACTGGCCGCCGCCGGGGTCGGTTCCGGATCGACCAGCCGGGCCGCGTAATCCGGGGAGGAATGATTCTCGTCTCCCGCGGCGGCCAAAGGTTGCTCCCGGTCGAGACTCCGCCGTGCGGCGGTGCGATGCCGCCGGTGCAGGTCGATGATGCGGTCTTGGGCAATGTGGCGCAACCACAATCCGAACGGCATCCGGGGGTCGTTGAGATAGTCCGCCAACCGCTGGCTGGCCTCGAACAGAACGTCCTGCACCACGTCGCTCGCGTCCACCCGGCGGTTCATCGCCCGGTCCAATCGGGAACGGACCATCCGCCGCAGCGATTCCCGATATCGACCCAGCAACCGGTTAACGGCGTCTCCCCCCACCCGCGCTTGCACGAGGAGCTCCTGAGTTTCGTTGGCTTCCGCAGTCATGTTTCGCCCCCCCGCACCCCGCCCCGACCGCCGATCCAACCGCTCCAACAGAACATTCCGTCAGTAACCGTCGCATCCAAGAAACGTTCACCGATCTCGCGCCGACAATTTCCGGATTCCCGAACGTTCGCCCCTCAAGATTCCGTCGTGCCGACGAATCCCGGTGTATCGAATATCCCCCCCGCCCAGGCAACTCCTCATGCACACCGCCGCCGATCGTCGCGACGCCGCCATTGTGTCCCTTGCGGCCGTGATTGTACTGATTGCGTCCGTCATGCCCTGGGCAAAGGTCCCCGGCCCGTCGTTGGGAACCCTGTTTCCCGGCCCGTCGATCGGGAGCGGCTTTCCCGGCCCGCTGTCCGGTTTGCAATTCCACATCACGCTCAACGCGTGGAATGGAAATCTCCGCCTGTTCGGCGTCGAATGGCCCCATTCGCTCGTGGTTTTGATCGCCGTCGTGCTGACGATTCTCGTTTGGCTCAAGGCCCTGGGACATTGGACAGCGCCACGCGGATTGCTGCTGGGGCTGGCGGGATACGGGCTGTTCCACATGCTGTGGTTCGTCGCAGGTGTGGCGACGGTGGGCACCATCGGCATCGGGGCCTTGCTTGCCGGCGCAGCGTTCGTCGGGGTTCTGATCGTGCTGAAGCAAGGGTTTCATCGTGCGGGAGCGGTGCCGCCACCGACGGACGCCTCGATCTGATCGCTCCGACGAGCCCTGCTCCGTCGACGGCGGTCGAATTCCTCGACGCCGACCCGCCTGGTCATGCAGCGACGAGGAGCGTGAACACCGTGCTGGCCTAGAAGTGGTTTCAAAACCGTCTGCCGGGCAGATCCGCGTTGACCGACTGCCGAGGTTCTGGTGCCGGCAACCGGGTTTTGAAACGGCTTCTACGAACCCGTGCGATGGCGAACGGACATCAAATCCCCTTCACCAGCGCGTCCGCCGCTTCGTCATACAGCCCCTGCCATTCCGGGGCGAGGATGCAGTCGCTGTCCTCCTGCGCTCCGCCGACGTTCTTGAGTTGCTCCGCCGTCGGTGCGTAGTAGATGTAGCCGTTCGTATACCCGGACACGAACGTGCGCGGGTGCGGCGAGCGTGACTTGATCCCCAGGCCGATCCGCACGGTCAGTTCGCCGGGGAACGTCGTGAGCACGAACTCCCCCAGCCGGATCGCCGTCAGCTCCACGTCCACCGTGCGGGAACCGGAGTCCACGTTCTGTTTTTGGTGCATCCGCAAGAGAGCGAGATTCGTCTTCACCCGCGTCAGCTCTTCCATCGTGTGGATGTTGCGGATGTATTGTTCCATGTTGCGACGGTTCTCGGCGTCGAGATAAGTCAGGTCGTCCGCCATCCGCGCCTGCTCGCGCAGATACCGGTGCGACGGAGCCAGCGGGAATTCGGGCGAGAGCTTGTACTTGACCGCCAACGGCAGGAATGTCTTCAGGTTCAGGCTGGTTCCCCCCAGCGAATCCACCAGTCGGTCGCGCGCCGCCTCGGTTTCGGCGATCTTCTCGGCCAGGTCCGCGCGAGGCAGAGGGAGCACTTTTCGGGCGAAGGCGACGCGGGAATCGTCCTTGAGTTCGGTCGCTCGCAGCGCCACGAGCGTGCTGTGACCCAGCTTGTGGCCGAGCGATTCCGCGTCGCGCGGGGCGTCGACGGCCTTGTAGCCGATGGGGTTGATGTCCCCGCCGCATCCCTGGAAGAACAACGCGACCGCGCCGTGACCCAGGCCGTCTTCGAGCAGTTGAGCGGCGAACCCGCTCAGGTCGGATGTGTTCTTGCCACCCGGCACACCCTGAATGGGGTGGACCGCGAACTGAAACAGCGTGGCCAGCGGTCGTCCATCGAGACGGTCGATCCGCACGACACCGATGTCCGGATCGACGGGGCCGATGTCGGCGATCTCCTCGTCGGGGGCGAGGGAGTACGCGTGACGCACATCCACCTCGCGACCGTTTTTCAGCGTCATGCGGCGGTTCTCCATGATCCGCTCTTCACGACCGACCCCCGTGCCGATTCGGACCGGAACACGCCGCTCGTACGCCTGCTTGATCGCGGCAAAGGTCCGCTCCGCCACGTCGGGGGCGACCTTCGCGTGACAGTGACTCGCGTTGACGAGCAATTTGTCCGGGTCGAGCCCCAACTCCTTCGACATCCGCTCGCGCACCGCTCCGAGATACTCGTCCCGGATCGAGCCGATGCCGCCGATGGCCACCGCGTCGACGGCAACCAGCACCAGCGTGGTCCGCTCGTCTCCGATCACCAGTGCCCGCGCGTAGATGTCCCCATGCGGTTTACCCGCCGCGGGATCGGCAATGTCGACCTTGGCCGCCCCCGCACGAAGTTCGGCGAAGAGTTCGGAACTGGTCGCGGCGGGGATTGCCACGAGCAAGGTCGCAATGACCAATCGGCTGCAGATTTGGTGAGGCATGGACAACTCGCTGGCACGCTCGGATGTTCCAACTTCCCGGAGTTCGGGACCGATGGGTCGATGACACCGAGGCGATGGAGCGCGCCGAGTCCGGTGATCGTCCACGGGACGTTCTACTCTTGACGAAGAGGGGTCGCAACGCCGCACCGGTAGACGGATGATCCGCGGACGTCGTTTTATGGGCGTATGATAAGGGCGCGCTGCGGAGCGGAAGCCCTCGTGGGGTGACGACTTACGATGCGGTGGCGTTCCGGGCAGCCACCCCGGCCACCTGCGTCGATCCCAACCCTCCTCGAACATGGCAAAGGCCCTGCGGACGAGTCGTTGACAGTCCCGGACGGGCGGGGGTATCCTTTACGAATCAAGAAGTGCCGATTCTTGCGCTGCGGGGCCTCTGGTCTCGCCGATAATTCTGTGTCGCAACCGGCGATGCGCGTTCGCCGCCGGTCTTTCGCGATACTGCCATTGATGAATTGCGGAGTGGCTCCATGCTGGTGATCCCCGGTCGGGCTGGTAAAGACACTTGCGACGGCGTGACCCGTCGCGAATTGATCCGCGTGGGCGGGGCAACGGCGCTCGGCCTGTCGCTCGAGTCGATGTTGCGTGCCGAGGAATCCCGTGCCAAAGGGGCGCGGGTGGAAGGGGGCCCCGGCTTCGGCAAGGCCAAGAGCGTCATCCTCGTCTATCTTCAAGGTGGTCCCAGCCACCTCGATCTGTGGGACCCCAAGACGGACGTGCCGGACAATGTCCGCAGCGTGTTCAAGCCGATCGACACGAAGCTGGCGGGGGTGCAGTTCACCGAACTGTTGCCGAACCTCGCCCTCGTGAACGACAAGTTCACCATGATCCGCTCGATGAGCTACAGCCCCAACGGGTTGTTCAATCACACGGCGGCCATGTATCAGATGATGACCGGTTACACGACCGACAAGGTGTCGGCGTCGGGTCAGTTGGAACCGCCGAGTCCCGCCGACTACCCGAACTTCGGCTCGAACATCGTCCGGCTCAAGCCGCCCGAAGTCCCGATGCTGCCGTTCGTGGTGTTGCCTCGCCCGCTGCAGGAGAGCAACGTCATCGGCAAAGGGGGGAACGCCGGATTCCTGGGCCGCGCGTACGATCCCTACACGCTTTATCCGTCGGGCGACGACATGGATATGGCGAAGCTCGACCGCATCGTCATCGACGAACTCAAGCTCCGTCCGGAGATCACCGCTCCGCGCCTCGAACGCCGCGCGAAACTGCGCGACACGATCAACGCGGGCATGCCGACGCTCGACAAGGCTGTCAGCCGCACGGCCATCAACGAGTATTACGGCAAGGCGTTGGGACTGGTGCTGTCGGGCCGGGCGCGGGATGCGTTCGACCTTGGCAAGGAGACCGATGAGACGCGCACGAAGTACGGCAAGAACTCGTTCGGCCAAAGCTGCCTGATCGCCCGTCGCCTGATCGAGGCCGGGACGCGGGTGGTCGAAGTCAACTGGCCGAAAGTCGCGAACTCGGACAACCATTCGTGGGACGTGCACACCGGGCTGTCGCAGCGGATGAAGACGCAGTCGGCCCCGATGCTCGACGCCGGTTTGTCGGCCCTGATCGCCGATCTGGACGACCGCGGCTTGCTGTCGGAAACGCTCGTTTTGGCCGTGGGTGAGTTCGGCCGCAGCCCGATCCGCGGCGTGAGCACATCCGGCAACGGCAACTCGGACGACGGTCGCGATCACTGGCCGTACTGCTACACCGCGGTGGCGGCGGGTGCGGGAATCAAGCGCGGCGTGGTGTGGGGCAAGTCGGACAAGACCGCCTCGTCCCCCGTCGACAACCCGGTCCACCCCGGCCAACTGCTGGCGACGATCTACCACAGCGTCGGTCTCGACCCGCAGACGATGGTCTACAATCACCTGAACCAGCCGCGCGAAATGGTGCAGGCGGAACCGGTGCTGGGGTTGATGAGCTGACCGCCTGTGTTCGCCGCCGGGCTTCGCCCGGCGTGTCGAAGGGAAGATATCGATTAGCCCAACGGTACTACGGTACAAGCACACGTCGGGCGAAGCCCGGCGGCGAAGTGAGAGAGACAGTCGATTTTCCAAGGGACCTGGGAGTTCTTGCGATGCAATTCTTTCGCTCCTTGCGTTGGTCGTGCGCGGCGGCGCTGACGTTGATGGTGTCGGCGGTCGTGGCGGGTGACGCGGCTCCGCGGATCTCCGGCGACTACCTCGAAGCCCGTACGTGCGACGTGTACACCGGACCCTGCTTCGCCAATGGCGAAATCGGCCTGACCGGTCACGAAGCGGTCATGGCGTGGAAGGTCGATGAAGGGGCTTGGGCGGGGCGCGATCTGAAGGGTTTGTGTGTCGCCCTCGTCGTCAAGGCGAACGACACGCTCGGCTTTGGCGGGACGTTCACGTCGAACCCGGACGTGATCAAGTCGGTCCTCCTGACCGACGCCAAGGCGACGCCCGAGCAAGCCGCGGCGCTGGTGCAGTTCGTGAAGGACCAGGCCCCCTCGCTGACTCGCGAAATTCAAAAGGTCCAGTCGGCCCCGCTGTCGCTGACGAACGACTTCGTGAGTGGCAAAGGGAAGTTCACCGCAGGCACGGTGGCGAAGATCGAAACGCGGGGGCTGAAGGGGAGCGACTGCGTCTGCTCGAACGAGTCGGTGATCTATCCGCCGCTGTCGAAGGTCGAGAACGTCAAGGCGGCATACACCGTCGACATGACCTACGCCGGCACCGGGCTGAACAGCCAGTGGAGCACGATCAACAAGCGGAGCGCGTTCCTGGCGACGTTCGCACGATAATCGCCTCTCGGCAATCAACTGGATTCGCACACGGGGTCGTTTCCTGCCCACGCGGGGAGCGGCCCCTGTTCGTTCCCCGCCGACACATGGGCGTGGGCGGGTATCGCGCGGTTACCGCAGCATCGACCGGCCCCTTGATATCGCGTCGCACACGACGGCAAAACACCCCGAAAATGTCACGGGCTATCCCGTGGATTGTATTTCAGGGCTGGTTTTGTCATCTCGCGGGCAGCGGCGTGCATTCTCGCACGCCAGCACCAACCAACGATTCCGCTTTCCGCTGGTGACGGATGAGTCTGGAGTTGAGCGACCCCCTCCGCCGACAATCGTGGTCACATCCTTCGACGCCGAGGCCTGCGCCTCCCTCTCACCCGTAACTCTCGTGGTGTACGCGTTGTTTCGGAGCGCCGATTTCCTCGAGGCAGGCGAGGACCGTCTCCATGAAGCGGGGGGTCGGGCGTTCGTTGCGGGCGGCGGCGGCCGCTTTGTCCCACTTCGACAGCGCGGCCCCGCAGCAATAGAACTCGGCGGCCGCAACGTCGGGCACGAACTCGCGGATCAGGTCCGAGTTGATGCGCCCCGCGCGAATGTTTCCGCCACGCGCCACGGCCTCGGGATCGCGCGTCAAGCAGTGCACGACCTGCAATCGGTCGGGATGCTCGCGCTCAAGCTCCGCGAACTGGTCGCGGAAGATGATGTCGTTCCACGTCTTGTTACTGTACAGCAGCGTGTGACGCAGGCGGGGGCGGTCGCGGAGCGCGTGCTTGACGAGGCTCAGATTGGGGACGATCCCCGAGCCCGAACAGATATGCACGATGTGGTCCGAACGGCTTTCGAGATCGTCCGCGAACGTGTACGGCCCGGTGAACCCGCTGACGACCATCGTCGAACCGGCATGGACCGACCGCACCAGGTACGGCGAGAGCAGCGGTGGATATTTCGTCGAACCCGAGACGTACGCTTCCTCTTTGACCGTCACCCCCACCAGGCGTTCGTGCGGCGCCGTGGCCATCGAGTAGGCGCGTGGAGGTTCGCGTTTCCCCTTCTCGTCCTCGAGGTAAGCGATCAGACCCGCCAGCGCGGGAAACTGCTGCGGCGCGATCGTGAGAAACTGACCGGCCTTGTAGTCGTGCCCGTCGTCACCCAGGTCGAAGTAAAGGGTGACGGTATCGGGAGTTTCGACGACGACCGATTCGACGAGGGCATGCCGCTCGCGAATGCGCTTGCCCGACTGCGCGGGGGGACTGCCGACGGACATGTTCACCCGAACTCCCGGAGCGTTGAGGAGGAATGGGCTACGGCCTGTTCCGAGCGGACGAACGCCACCGGATCGACGCGTGCGGGGAGCATCCCCCCCGGCTTCGACGCATCAATTGTGCGGCATTCCAGGGCGACACGCCAGCCAATTTCAGACAACGCGGCCGGAAAGGGGGTCGGCGCGGGAAGGGTATTCCGTTTGGGCAAGAGGGCGGAGCTCGCTATTGTGGATTGGGCTATGCCTGAACCACCCGCGACGGAACTGCATTAACGCTTCCGACTTGAGCACAAACGGTTGCAGAACAATTCGAGTCGCTTCGGCCTTCAGCGCTCCCGTCCGAATTGCAGGGAATCGGCTTTGGGACACATTACTCCCCAGGACATCGAAAACCTGCGGCAACGGGGCGAGAGTCCGGAGAACATCGCCATGGCCGAGGAGTATCTCCGGGCCGTGCCGCGTCTGGAGAGGTTGGCGGAGCTTGTCACTACGGCGTTTGCGGGGATGACGCTGGATGACGGCATCGGACTCCGGGAAGCGGACGGGATCGATGGGTACGCGAATGACGAGAAGCTTCGGGAGTTGCGGTTGCTGGATGAAAAGACGGACTGGACCAGGATCTCCGCTGAGCTCCTGGAATACTGCAATGCGGCTCCCTCATTTCTGGACGCGAAGGGGATGCGGTTTCACCTGTCGGCGTTTCTGGTGGCGGAGTTGCGTGGAGACCTGAGTCTCAGCTTTCTCGATCGGTTGATCCACCACTCGTTCAGTGCGGAGGGATTCATCGAACTGCTCACGCCGGAACAGCGGCATGCGATCATTTCGGTTTTGAGCTTTGTCGGATCGCAGGGAATTTATTCGTACGGATCCTGGCAGATCGCTCAGGCGATCGCGCGGTATTCCTGATGGCTGGCGGTCGTGCTGTGCCTGACGACACGGCTGGACGGCTATCCCCGAGATTCGTCCGACATGAACTCGACTCGCCTTGCACGACCGTCTGGGCTCGGCCACGCCTTGGGCGAGCAATCACGTCCCCGAGCGCCCCGACGGTGGCGAACCGGGCCGGTGTTGTGATATCCCATCGACTACGTCGGTCACGGGGACCCTGCCCCGTGTCCGCACCACGTCGCCATCCCGCTCGCCACAAGGTCGCCGCCGATGCCCCGATTGGTCCGTTTGTTGATGACCGCCGCGAACGCAGCGGTCATTCTCGCGGGTTTCTCCCCCTTCGCCCGCGCGGCGGACGATTACGTTTTGGGTCCCGATTCGCAGGTGGTCGCCGATGTTCCCAAGGGAACGGTGACCACCGGCAAATGGACGAGCACGAACGTGTTTCCGGGGACCGTCCGCGACTATTGGATTTACGTCCCCGCGCAGTACAAGCCGGAAGCTCCCGCGTGCCTGATGGTCTTTCAGGACGGCGGGGCCTACCAAAACCCGACGGGGCAGTTCCGCTCGACGGTCGTGTTCGACAATCTGATTCACAAGGGTGAGATGCCGGTCACCATCGGCGTGTTCATCAGTCCGGGGACGATCCCCCCCGCGAACGAGGGGGGCAAGCCGCGACAGAACCGCAGCTTCGAGTACGATTCGCTCGGCGATCAGTACGCGCGGTTCCTGATCGACGAGTTCCTGCCGAAGGTGCTGGAGCCTTACAAGCTTCGGCAGGAACCCGCCGCCCGCGCGATCTGCGGCATCAGTTCCGGCGGGATCTGCGCGTTCACCGCCGCGTGGGAGCGTCCCGATTACTTCGGCAAGGTGGTCTCGCACATCGGCAGTTTCACGAACATCCGGGGGGGCCACGTCTACCCCGCGCTGATCCGCAAGACCGAGCGCAAACCGCTCCGCGTGTTCCTGCAGGAGGGGTCGAACGACCTCGACAACGTCCACGGCAATTGGCCGTTGGCGAATCGGGAGATGGCCGCGGCGCTGACGTTCTCGAAGTACGACATGCGCTTCGAGATGGGGGACGGCGCCCACAACGGCAAGCACGGCGGCGCGATCCTGCCGGAGACGCTGAAATGGTTGTGGCGGGATGTGAAGTGAATCGCGCACCTGTCCGCAGTGAGATCGTTCACGTTTGCACGTGCGGTCTGCACGCGCCTTGGGTATAAACAGGATGTCTACGGGCCGTTCCCAAGGTGGCGGTCCGCACTCGTCTTGTCGTTTTTCCCGGGTGATCGCGCATGCACTGGTCCTCTCTCCTGCTGGCGACTTTGGCGGTTTGCGGTCAGACGGACGGAGCCGAGCCGAACGCCCCCGAAACCGACGTGATCGCCCGGTTCACGGCGTTCGTCGCCGAGTACGACATGCGGCTGGACAGCGCGCCGAACGAGAAACTCGCGTTGCTCGACAAGCCGATCCTGCGCTGGAGCAATCCGGCCCGCACGAACGAAGACGGAGCAATGTACGTGTGGCTGCGCAACGGGCGGCCGGAGGTGATCGGCAGCATCTTCACGTACAAGTTCACGAGGGTGCGGACCAAGAACGAGTTTCATTCGTTGGCCTTGGGCCCCCTTTCGGCGAAGTTTCGCGGCGAACTGGCGTGGAAGCCGCCCACTGCTGGGGTGACGTTCGCACCTGTCGACGACGCTCCCGCACCCGCAGAGACGGCGCGGCTGCGCCTGATCCAGATGCGACAGATTGCCGCCCAATTCTCGGGGGATATGGTTGACGCCAAAGACCGGCGCGACACGCTGCGATTCCTCAACCAGCCGTTGTACCGGTACGACCCGTCCGCGAAAGGGGTGGTGGACGGCGCGATCTTCGCGCTGGTGCTGGGGACCGATCCCGAAGTGCTGGTGGTCCTGGAAGCGCGGGAGACTCCGTCCGGCAAACGCTGGGAGTACGCTTGCGCCCGCTTCCACTACAACGGCCTGACGGTTCGTCGCAAAGACCGCGAGGTGTTCCACGTGGAAACGGACACCGCCCAAAACGTCACGAACCTCGGCGACCCCGCCAGCCGCGACAAGGTGTACGTGACGTTTCACGTCGACCGACAAGTCGAGGCAACGAACTCCGTTCCGACAACACTCCCGAAGAAGTGACGCGGCGAATGTCGCTTGCGGTGTGGCGTCGTCCACCGGGCCCGGACCGTGCCTCGGCCGGGAGACGCTTAACGCCGGGCGTGCTCGACAGGTTCCATCACCAACTCGACGGTTTGGGATTTCCCCGACCGGGACGATCGCGACACTCTCGCGTGCAGGCCCGCCTCGTCCACCCGAGTGTCTCGATAAAACCGCCGCAGCATCCGGTGGCTGTTACCCGGTTGACCGGCGGTTTCCCGGCCCCACCGTGCGGCTTCCAGCCACCAACCGACCGGTCCGGTCGCAGCCTCGGCGACCAGCGTCCCGTCGGACTCCACGTGCCAGACACCCTCCATTCGGATGGTCGGCACGGTGGGCCGTGCGGACTTGAGGTCGTAGTGCTCTTCCGTCGCGCGGCCATTGGGATGGAAGCGATAGACGATCCGCACGTCTGGATCGTCCGGTTCGAAGAACGACCATGTTCCGACGAGCGCCCGCTCACGTCCCGTCAGCCCCCTGCCGAGGACCGAATTGCCGGCGAATACCACCACACCGAGCGCGACCACCCCGATCAACGCCAGTCCCACATGCCGCGTCACCGCCGGTTTCCGCATGATTCCGCTCCCTCCCTGGAACACGATTCGACACGCATGCGTGCTGTGGTTCACAACCCCCGCATCACCCGCACGAACCCCGGCAGCGATTCCTCCGGCCCCGCCAGTTCCGGGTGCCACGCCTTCTCCCATTCGAGGCTGTACCAGCCGTCGTAACCCGATCCGTGCAACAACTCGACCGTCTCGCGAATGGGGAACTCCCCCTCGCCATACAGAGCGTAGTGGGCCGTGCGATGTCCGACATTGATCGACTTCGCGCGGGCCTCCGCCTCCCGCTCTTCGTCCGTGAGTGGCTGCGTCCGTTCGGCCACCGAGTCCTTCCAGTGCGTGTGCCTGACCAGCGAACCGATCGCCCGCCAGGTCTCCGCGACCGGTTCGCCGTGGAACCGCCACGGGTGATGCGTGTCCCACAGCAGCCCAAAGCCGGGTGATTGCACCCGCGCTAGTAACTCCCGCAGCACGGGCGTGGCGGTGAAGTCGCCATGCGTTTCCAGCAGAATCTCCACCCCCGCGCGATGCCCCTCATCCGCCAGGCGGTTCAACCCGTCGGCGATCCGCTGCAAGCCCGCCTCGCGCGAGTCCTCGGGGTGCAGCACGTCGCCAAACACGCGGATCTTGCGACAACCGAGGGCCAGCGCCATGTCGATGTAGTCGCGTCCCATCTGCTGATGGGCTTCCCGATCAGCGGGGGCCGCGTGATCGAAGCGGATCGACGACGACAGCACGCACACCTCGACCCCCGCGCGGATCAACTCGGCACGACGCTCGGGCCAGCGGTCGCGCGCGAGGTCCGCGATCTTCCGCAGGTCGGTCTCTCCTTCGAGCATCCGAATCTCGACGCCGTCGTACCCGGACTGTGCGGCGGCCTCGAGCGTCTGGTGCCACGTGAAGTTTGGACAGGCCAGCGTCGAGAAGGAGAGTTGCATGAGGGAGACCTCATTCACCACGAAGAGCACGAAGGTGTCACAAAGGAAAAACGCTTCACATCGCGCGATGGTCTCGGCAACCCCCTATCAGGTCGATCTGCGCTTACCGAAAACCCTTCGTGTCAGTCTTTGTGTCCTTGGTGTCTTTGTGGTCAATCCTCACCCCACCACCGTTCGCAATTCTGTTCGGCACCAAGGTTGCTATGGCGGCTGGGCGCGTTTGTTCCTGAGTTTTCGATCTGTCGTTCGAGTTCTTCCAGCGTGGCCCAGCCGCTCAGGTAGTGGCAGATCATTTCATACGTCCGTTTGTCCGGCTTCACTCCCACCCAC
>JBIKMW010000062.1:0-37930 GCA_044359065.1 Planctomycetales bacterium
CACTAAGTCACTTCGTCATTAGTCATTCGGTATTCGTCATTCTCTTCTTCCTTCGTGCCTTGGTGGTTCTCTCATCCTCTTCCGTCAGTTCGTATGAATCGTATAATTCACCGGCGGCCCACCCTTATTGATCACCTTCACCGTGATGATCCGCGAGTCCTTGCCCACGGGCGTCCAGTGGTAGAAGCCCCAGTTCCCCTTGCTGTGCCACAGCACTTTGCCGTTCTGGCCCAGCACTTCGAACTGCGTCACCCCGGTCCCCTGCATGTGGACCTTGGCGAACTGGCCGGAAACCATTTCGATCTTCACCGTGTGAGTCTTCCCCGAGCCGACGCGCCGGGAAATCGAGCGCGGTCCGCCGACGGCCCCTCGCTCGGGAACAAGCGACGCCTGCTTGATCGCCGCTTCGATGGCCGAGCCCTTGTCCCCCGCCATCCCGCGGGCTTCGTCGAACAGCGCCTCGGCGTCATCCGCCAGTGTCGTCGCCTTCTCTTCGGCGGGCACGGCCTTGCCGTCGTCGTCGGTGATCTCCGCCTTCAGCGCCGGCAGCTTCCCCCCCGTCCGCTTGTGAATCCGCAGCAGAATCCCCCCCGCCGCCACCAGAGCTTCCGGCGACTTCACGTCCTTCAGCCCCGTCGCGTCGGCCAGTTCGCCGCGACCAAAAGCGGTGAGCTGCGTCGCCAGCGCGAGATCGTCCAGCACCTGCGACTTCTCGTCCGCCGCCTTGTCCTCCGTCTGCGACCAGGCCGGCACCGGAGCCACCAGCGCCGCCAGCACCACCAGCACGGACGACCAACCCATTCCACGAATTCGCGACCCATTCATCCGCAACATCGTCGTTCTCCCAATCAAAGTGACAGTAGTCCTGTTCATTACGAGTCGATTGAACGCAATTCTGTCATCACCATGCGGTGTGCCACTGCTGGCTCGCCCAGCAGTGCGAATCGCTCACCAGCACCCGATAAAGAATGTATTCAGCCACAGATGGAACACAGATGAGAAAGGAAGACACGATCAATCGCAACCCGCTGCCTTCATCTGTGTGAATCTGTGGCTAAAAAACTTGTCTTTCCTCTTCTCGAAATACTCCTCCCACAGATATCCAGGACCGACCCTCATCCACCAAGAACCTCTTTGTGATCCCTTTGTGTCCTTCGTGCCTTCGTGGTGAAACAATTCGTTCCGACCGTCGATCGATGAATGCGTCAGGCACAGCCTGCCCTACGGATTCCCCACAACCGGCAACCTCCACAGCCGCACCGAGCCGTCCTCCCCAACCGATACCCCCCGCTCCCCGCCCGCCTCCCCCGCCACGCAGGTCACCGCTCCCCGATGCCCCAAGAGCGTACACACCGGCGTCCAGTCCACGGCCGACCAGACGGCTACGCCACCCCCCTCCGTCCCCACCAGCAACAGCCGCCCCGCGCATGCCACCCCGAGCGCGCGAACGCCCCCCTCAATTCGCCCCACCGGCTGGGAGGTGTCCCGCCCGGCTCGCGTCAACCACAGCTGCCCGTCCTCTCCCGCAGCCACGCACGTTTCGCCCACCCACACGACCGCGCGGAGCAATCCCCCGCCGCACACCATCTGCCGGGTTCGCGTGACGGTCAAGCCTCTCGCCGTCCACACGACCAGTTTTCCCCCCTCGCCCACCCCCGCCAACCGCGTCCCGTCTTCGTTCCACGCCACCGCCTGCATGGGCCCCTCTGTGGGAGCTGGCATCTCCAGGGGTGTTCCGTCGTCCCCCCGCCATATCAGCGTCCCGTCCTTTCCCGTCGACGCCACCAGCCCCCCATCGGGTGACCACGCCATCCCCAGCGTCAATCGTTCCGGCCCCACCCAGGTCCCTGCTTCGGTGAGTGTCCCCAGATCCCACCGCGAGATCTCAAGCGCCGTCGGAAGTTGCTTGTTCCCTCCCCCGGTCAGCGCGAAGCGTCCATCTGGCGAGACCGCCACACACCGCGCCTCATGCGGGAGGTCGACCCACTCGACTGCCCCGGATGCGTTCACCGTCCACCGCGCCAATCGCCGGTCCAGTCCCACCGAGACGACGCGCACTTCGTCGCCAACCGAGGCGAACGCGCAACCCGTCGCCGCTTGGGTGTGGGACGATTTCGACGCCAACTCTCCCGCCAACGACACCCGTACCGTGCGGGGATGATCCGCCTCGACCACCACCTCCGCCGGAACCGCAAGCCAACCCTGTTGCGCGGCGACGGGCCGCAGTTGATACACCCCCGGTTCGAGGCTCATCGTGTCCGACTTGCCCGCCGCCAGTGCGATCTCCCGCCCGTCCCGTTGGAGCACGGCCCCCAGCTGTTCGCGCGACAGGTCGAACGTCATCAGCACGGTTTCCGGTCCCGAGGAACCAAACCACGCTCCCCACACGGACATCGCCGCGCCGCCCAGCGCCGCCGCGCCGACCAAGCCCCACATCCAGCGCCGCCGCGTCCGCAGCGCCGCCGCCTCTCGGAGTTCGGCGTCGATTCGATCCAGTTCCGCCACGACCGCCGCGCCGTCCGTGGGGCGTCCGTCGGCGTCTTGATCGAGCATACGGCCAATCAGATCGTCCAACTTCGTCGGGAAATCGGGGCGGACTTCCCCCACGGGGGGTGGCGGGTCGGACAACACCGTCCACAAGGTCTTGAGGCGCGGCGGACCGGTGAACGGGGCGTTGCCCGTCGCCATGCGGTACATCACGCAGCCGAGGGCGAACACGTCGACGCGCGGGTCGAGTGGCTCGCGGCGAGCCTGTTCGGGCGCGAGGTACCCCGGCGTCCCCGATCCCCCGAACGCCTGCCGTCCGTCCCGTTCGCGCGGCAGCGCCAGCCCGAAATCGAGCACCTTCACCCGGTCCGTCGGCGTTTCCAACCACAGGTTGCCCGGCTTGATGTCGCAGTGCAACAACCCGGCGCGGTGCGCGGCGGCCAGCCCCCTTGCCGCTTCGCGACCGATTCGCACCACTTCCGGAACCGGCAGCGAACCCCCCTCGTCTTCCAGACGCTGCTTCAACGTCACCCCCGCCAACAGGGGCATCACCAGGTAGGGAAGTTCGTCCGTCACCTCGACCGAGTGAATCGGCACCACATGGTCGTCGACCAGCGCGGCCGCCGCCCGCGCCTCTTGCACCAACTTCTCCGCCGCGCCGCTCTCCGCCAACAGCTCGCGATGGGGCAACTTGATCGCCACCAGGCGTTCAAGGAGCGGGTCCCATGCTTCCAGAACCACCCCCATCCCCCCGCGGCCCAGCACGCTCCGAATCTCGAATCGCCCGAGTCGCCGATCGACCGGCATCCCGACATCGGCGTTGGATGTGTCCTCGAAGACTTGCGTCGCCAGTTCCTCGGACGAACCGTCGGTCCCCTCGCCGCTGCGGAGCACGGTGGTTTCCAGCCCCGCCGGAATCCGTTTGAACAGCGGCAGCAGCAGATTCACCAGCGCGGTGGGGGCGGACAGACCGGAAACGGAGTCGTCGCCATTCGCCGGAGTCTCCCCGCACGACCCGGCGGAGGGGACCGAAGGATCGACGCGCATGGCCCGCACCAGATCGTCTTCGGCGGCGACGACCGCCACGCGCGCCAAACAGGCCGGGCAGTGGGCCAAGTGCAGTTCGAGGTCGTCCGGGTCGAAGTCGCCATCCCGCCCGAGGAGAAACTCCTCGAGTTGCGCGGGGGGCGGACAGGCGACCGGGGGGGACATGGCGGCGTTCGATCCTGGATGGAAGAGCGGGAACCAACGGCGAATCGGCTGTTCGACGAGGTCGAGCAAATCGCCCGACCGGGGAAGTACACGCGAGCGGACGGGAATCTGTCACGAAAATCGCGCGTCGACAAAAAATTCCGGCTCGCGAGGGATGTCGGCCTCTGTTTGCCCGGCGAATTCTTTGTCCGGCGAATTCTCCGAACTCGACCGGCCAACGCGGGGAAACGCCTTCCCGACGAACGATCATCGCCGTCGGGACCGGCCTCGCCACGAGTCCTTCAACATGCCGACCAGCGAGGGACCCGGCTTTCCGCGTAGATCACGTCTGCCCCGAGATGCACGCCCCGTCCCTCCCTCACACCTCGGACGAGCATCGGGAATTCGCGTACCGCCCGAAACTTCGCCTCCTCGAAGTGAACCGGCGTTAGTCCAGAAGCCATTGCAGCTCGTGACGCAACTGCCGCAACACGCGGGCTTTGGCAAGATACACGGCATTGGGGGTCAGCCCCAGTTCGCGGGCCACATCGTCCGCCGGACGCTCTTCGACGACGAACTCCCAGCACGCCCGCCATGTCGACGGCTCGAACCGCTCCCGCATGAGCGCCATCGCCCGCCGCACCAAATGCGCGCGGTACTCCGCCTCGTCCAGTTCCAACCGGGGATCGGTGTCGGGAATGTCGTCCGGAGTCACCGCGCGATCACCCCGTTGGCTGGCCCGCTGGCGCACCTGGTTCCGCCACGCGTTGAGCAGGATCGTTTTAAGCCACGCCCGAAAACTGCGGTCGGCGTCGTATTGGAAGTCGGGCAAACGCTGATACAGGGTGAGAAACACCGCCTGCGTCAGGTCGGCGGCATCCGTGTCCGTCACCCCGATCCGTCGGCACCAAGCCAGGAGCAGGGGGGTATACAACTCGACAAACCGCTCCCACGCCTCGCCGGCCGACGAACGACGCAGCCGGTCCAGCAATGTGGGAGAGGTGGTGGTCACGGAGTCAACCTCGTCGCGGGGACGGCCCATTGTGAATCGAGCGAAACTCCCCGAATCGTACCTCGACCGCCGACCGGGAACATGTCGGGACCGGCCCTCCCCGGCGAGTTCGGTGGTTGTCCGGGCGGGACCCTGTCACACTAACCGCCGCGCGGGGGGTGGTCGAAGGATATCGCCACCGCGCCACCGCGAACCCACCGGACGGACCCCCCATGGCCGATGCGAATTTCTCTTGGGACAACATCCCCTGGACGCGGGTCTGTCCGTGGTTGACGATCTCCCGCGCGTTCTGGATCGCCGTCGATCCCCGCAAACTGGTGTTGGCGTCGGTCGCTCTCCTGTTGTTGGCGGGAGGGAATTGGGTGGTCGACCAGTTATTGCTCCCGGTCGACGAACTCGCGGCGGAAGAGTTTTCGGGGGAAGAGACGGCGGGCCGCGCCACCCACACATGGCCTTGGGACCAGTCCTTGGGCTACGACCTGTGGATGACGGGTGATCCGCTGGGTGAAGCGGGGTTGTGGTTGACCGATCCGCGGGGGGTGACGCTCCGCGTCGCCTCGAACTGGCGCGTGGTCCTGAAGCCGCTCGACTTCCTGCTGGTCCCCGCTGAAGTACTCGGCAAGTTTCCCGCGACTCCGACGGAATGGATCCGTGCAGCGGCGCTGTTCGCCTGGGGCGTCGTGGTCTGGTCGGTGTTCGGCGGAGCGATCGGGCGGATGGCGGCGGCAAGCTTCGCGCGGCGACAAACCATTTCCATGCGCGGCGCGCTCTGGTTCTCGATCACCAAATTGCCGGGCTATCTGACCGCGCCGCTCCTGCCGATCACCGGTATCGGCCTGATGCTCGCGCTGGTCGCGTTGGGGGGCTTGTTGGGACGCATTCCGGATGCGGGGCCGACGATCGTGGGGGTCGGCTACGGACTGGCGCTGGCGCTGGGGTTCGGCATGACGGTGTTGCTGGTCGGTTTGGCCGCCGGTTGGCCTTTGATGTGCGCGACGATCAACGTCGAAGGGAGCGACGGTTTCGACGGCTTCAGCCGGTCGTACAACTATGTGTTCGAGCGGCCCTGGAACTACCTGTTTCACGTCTCCGTCTGCCTGGCGTACGGCAGCGTCACCATCTTTTTCGTCTGGTTGGGGAGCCAACTCGTGCTCCGGATGGCCACGCTCGGCGTGTTGGCCGGGAATGGCTCAACCGCCACCCTCGCCCTGTTGGCGGACTTGCCGCTCCTGTACCAGGCCGAACCCGCCGCGCTGTTGGGGGTCGACCCGCTGGAAGCCGGCGTCGCGGGAAGCACCGGCGCGTGGTTGACCGGCCTGTGGGCGCGCGGGTTGGCCACTCTGGTGATCGCCTTTGTGCACACCTATTTCTGGACAGCCACGACGATCATCTATTTCCTGCTGCGACGGAGCGTCGATTCCAACGGCCTCGACGAGGTCAATCTGCCCGAGGAAACCCGTCCCGACGACCTGCTTCCCATCGTGGGAGCCGCCGCGGTGGCGAACGCCCCCCCCGCTCCGGCCCCGGCTCCCGGCGGTCCGCCCGTCGACCTGACGCCGTAACCCGTCGATTCGGCGCCGGGAACCGAAGATTCCCCCGCAAAAATGCGCTCCTCTTTGCGTCTTGTGGGGTTTTGGCCGTCCGACATACATTCCGCCCGTCGTCGCGGGGTGTTGTGCGCCTTGAGGTTGAGGCAAACTCCCACCCACCGGGCGGCACCCACGCCGCCGCGCGGCGAACATCACTCACGGTTCGGGACGGCCATGGAGTTGGTCGAAGCACCTTCGGGAACGGAATCCCGCGGGGACGGGTCGTCGCCTTCGGCGACTCGTCCGCAGGGGGCGCCGCGCCTCGTGCTTGCGTCGCGCTCGGCCTCGCACCCACAACTTCCGTCGGGGCGAGTCACGCTCCGGCTGAAACTCCACGTGGAAGCGGCGAAGGATTTGTCTCGCCCCACGGCGGGCCTGGTGCGAGTCGTCCCTCTGTCAGCCACCGGCAGCACCTCCGAACACGGCCTCCTCTGTGGCCCCGTCGCATGGGGCGACTCGCTCGTCGAATGGAAGATCGACTTGCCCCCCGGATGCAGCGCTCTCGCGCTGGAGTTCGACGAAGCTGTCGCAACAGTGCATCTAAGAAGCGTCCGGGTCCGCGCGGTGTCGCAGTGGCGCATGCGCGGACGCTCCGGTTGGGCCGCGGCCAAACTGCTGTGGAAGTCTCCCAAGGGGTTGTGGGACGACGTGGCCCGCTTCGTGTCACGCCGCACTTTGAGCGGACAATCCCGCGCACAATTGCCAGCCCCCGACCGCCATCCGCAATGTCGACCGCTTGCCGTCCGCGTGGTCGAGGGGCGCCCCCCCGTGCTGAATGTGCTGTTGCCGTCGCTGCAACCGCAACATTTATCGGGCGGGCCCAACACCGCGCTGAATCTGGCCGCGCGCCTGGCCGAACGGGGCGTCCCCGTCCGCTTCCTGTCGACCGACCTGCCCGCCCCCGACGATCCATCGCTGCTGTGGAATCAACTCGCACGGCTAACCGGCGGAACCGGTTGGCGTGGCCATGTCGAACAAGCCAGTGCCCACGACTCAGGCCGACCGGTGGAGATCGGTCGCGACGACCGAGTGCTGGCGACCGCGTGGTGGACGTTGTGCCAGGCGGGGGACGCGCTTGCGCGGCTGCGCGATTCGCGTCCGTGGTATCTGATCCAGGACTACGAGCCGGGGCTATACGCGTGGTCGGCCCAGTACGCCCTCGCGCGAGGGACCTATGACGGCGACCACCTCCCCGTGGTGTGTGGCCGGTTGCTGTACGACCATTTGCGATCGGAGCGGGTCGGTCGGTTCGCCGATCCCGACTTCGCGGCGCGGGCGCTGGTGTTCGAACCCGCCATCGACCGAACGTTGTTTCACCCGGACGCCAACCCCGAGCGAACGGTGAGCACCCCCAGGCGGCTGATGTTTTACGCGCGCCCGGACGCGCCGCGAAACCTGTACGAGTTGGGACTGATCGCACTGCGCCGCGCAATCGACCGGGGGGCGTTTCGACCTCCCGAGTGGGAATTGTGGTTCATGGGGGACAACCTCGCCCCGGTCGACCTCGGCGGCGGGGCCGTCATCCGGCAGGCCCCTTGGGCCGGTTACGCGGAGTACGCGCGCATGTTGCGCGGTTGCGATGTCGGCCTGTCGCTGATGCTCTCGCCGCACACCAGTTATCCCCCGTTGGAAATGGCGGCGTGCGGGGCGGCGGTCGTCACGAACACGTTCGGCGTCAAGACCGCGCGACGCCTGGCCGAGTTGTCCCCGCGCCTGATCGCGTGCGACCCGGAACCGAACTCCATCACGAACGGATTGCTGGAAGCGGCTGCGTGGTCGCGAGACGCGCGGAGCGATCCCGGACGGTCCAGCGTGAACGTGCCAGCCACCTGGGAAGACTCGTTCGCCGACGCGCTGACCGGACTGCTGCAAGCGTGGCGGGAGTCCCCCGCACGGTCGTCGACGATTCCTCGTGCCGCATAATGGACCGCTCGTAGCATTTCTTGCGGAATCAAACACTTCCCGATTCCTACCGTTTCTATCTTGGTTTCCTTCTCCCCGCCTGGGTTTCACGATGGTCAGCGGTTTGGTTGGCGGCGCGATTCGCGGGGCCTATCGATGGGCCAAGGCCCGTCCCTGGATGCGGCGATTGCTGCTGCACCCGTCGATCGCCCGGTTCAAGGCCGATCTGGCCTGCCGGCTGATGGTTCGCGACGAACGTTACGAAACGTGGCTGAGCGGGCGCGTCGCGGAGCGTGGCGCGCGGCCTCCCGGTCCCGAACATCCGGGCTTGGTGTCGTTCCTCACCACTGTCTGGAATACCCCTGCCAAGTTCCTCGCCCCGATGGCGGAAAGCGTGCTGGGGCAATCGCCGCACCGTGCGTTCGAATGGGTGCTGCTCGACAACGGCTCCTCCGCCCCCGACACATTGCGCGAACTCGCCCGCATCGCCCGCGATTCGCGGGTCCGCCTCCTGCGCGTCGATCAAAACCTGGGGATCGTTGGCGGCATGCGCTACTGTCTGGAGCGCGCGACCGGTCGCTACGTGGTGCCGGTCGACTCCGACGACCTCCTCGCCCGCGACACCGTGGCCACCCTCGTGCGGCATTTGTCCCGGGCCGGTTGGCCGGCGCTGGCCTATTCGGACGAAGACCATCTCATCGGTCGGCGACGGGTGCTGCCGTACTTCAAGCCCGAGTGGGACCCGGTGTTGTTCGCGAACTCCGCCTTCATCGCGCACCTCGGGGCCATCGACCGGGTTCGCGCGTTGGAACTCGGAGTCTATTCGGACGACTCCGCGAAGGGTTGTCACGACTGGGACACGTTCGTCCGCTTCCTCGCGGCGGGCGAAACGCCGCTGCATATTCCCGAGATGCTCTACAGTTGGCGGATGCACGCGCAGTCGACGGCGGCGAACGTCGCCTCGAAGGATTACATCCACGCCTCCCACAAGGCGACGCTGGGACGGCTGCAAGCGGGGTTCGCCCACCCCGAACACTTCGAGCTGGTCCCCAGCCCGTTGTTCGAAGGGACCCCCGATTGGTGGTTCCGCCGCCTCCCCGTCGCGCCCCCTCCGGTCAGCCTGCTCGTGGCCGGTTCCGACGCCGACGGCTGCGCGCTGCCAGTGCCGTTCGAGACGGATTACCCGCGTCTGCGGATGCGCACGGCCGACGCGGTGACGGGGCCGGACCTGCTCGACGCCGCCATGTCCTGCGGTCCCGAGGGGTTTGTCGCCCTGCGTTCCGCCGCCGCCGAGCCCGACCGATCCGATTGGATCTGGGAGGCGATCGGCCTGTGCGAACGTTTTCCGGACACCGCTTGTGTCTCCGGTCCGGTGCTGGACGACGCGGGCAAGGTGGTGGAGGCAGGATGTTTTTCGGGCCGCGACGGCCAATGGATCAGCCCCGATGCCGGACAACCGGTCACCGACAGCGGCTACTTCGCCCAGATGTGGAAGCAGCGCAGTGTGACCGGCGCTCCCGCCCGTCTGTGCGTGCTCCGAGGGGACTTCGCACGGCAATTGGCCCGGACACTTCCGGAATCGACCCCCGTCGATTGGCGAGGCCTGTCGATCCGCATCGCCGCCGAGGCGTTGCAGGCGAACCGTCGAGTGGTGTTGACGCCGTTCCTCCGGTCGCGGGTGCCGGGTGAGCACACTCCGGCGGGCGAGGGATCAACGCACAAGCCCCCACCCCGCCGCGTGCCGCTCGACGACGAAGCGACCGACCTCGCGCGGTTGTCACTCGACCGGCGGTACTACCCCCCCGACCTGGCGGAGGACGCCCCATACCGTCCAGGGCGCAACACCACGGCAGCGACAGTCCGCAAAGCGGCGTGAGCCCCCACCCTGAAGCCCGACGCGTGAGCGAGGGGAAACGGGAACACGCGTTCGGATCGCCTCTCCGCCCCCCTCACGGAGTCAGCGATTTCTCGAAGATCACGAGGTTCTCCCCCCGATCCGGGTCCCAGCGGATGCCGACGATGTCATAGGTGCGGGCGATCGCCAGGTGCAGCATCGGGCGGTGCTGGTTGTGGCACTCGAAGCGGATCGACTCGTACCCCTGCTCGACGCACCACGCATGAGTCGCGTCCATCAGTTGCGAGGCGATCCCCTGTCGCCGCTGCGTCGGCAACACGCCGTAGAACCACGCGAAGTAGACCGTCGGCTTCAACTCGAAGCCGATGAAGAACCCCGCCGGACGCTCGTCGACAGCGGCGATCAGCATCAGGACGTTGCACCGCCCCTGGAACCGCCGCTTGAAAAACGCGGGGTCCCGCGCGGGGCGGAAGATCTGACTGTACAGCTCGGCGACCAGCGGAATCTCGCCAGGGCCGACGACATCGATGCGGGCTTCGGACACGGGAGGGTCCTGGGATGTAGGTCAGGCTGTGCCTGACGGAACGGTGTTGACGCGACCGGCATTCGTCAGGCACAGCCTGACCGAACCGCCCGAATGCGCCAACCACAATCTGCGATTGGTTCGTTGTCACCATGCGGCGAAGGTTCAACGGCTTCGCCGGTTTTCCCGAATCGTGGAGTTCGTCCCGCAACGTCTTGAGCCTTGTGATTTCCGCGTCACTGCGTTGGCCTCGTTCCGACGTCAACTCGTCGCGGCACTTTTCGATAGCCCCCTCCGCTCGCCTGCGCTGCGCAGGGCCTCCACGGCGGTTCCCCCAATGTGACATTTCTATTGGGGAGCGACACGCAACAGGGGCACCTCTCGCGAAGCCGCTCGTACTCGGTGACGATCGGTTCCGGTTGAGGGACATCCCACGCCTGATGTCGCAGCGGCACGGGATCGTCGATGGCCTGCCGCAACAACGCCCGAAACTCGTGCGGCAACGCCCCCCATTGCTCGGCGGAAATCGGCGGTGTGGTTGTCCCGGACATGCCGGAGATGTCCACGATTTCGCCAACCGTGCGAAGCCCGGTTTTCAGACAATCACGCCCACGGGGCGTGAACGGTTACCGCGAAGATGGCCCCTGCGGCCCTCCCCCTGCGTGCGCCATTGCTGTACAAATTCGGGTGCGATTCAACGGGTCTCTCCCTCGCGGTATCCCCGTTGTCGCGAATCTCTTCCGGCACCGAATTCGAGGATGGATACGTGCGCTCGTTCCCGTTCGTCGACTTGACCAAGCTTCTGTTCCTCGCGGCCTGCCTGGTCGCCACCCCCGCGTTCGCTCAGCGGGACCTCAAAGACATTCCCAACCCCGATCCCGAAGAGGAGCGCAAGTCGTTCGTCGTCGCGGAGGGGTTCGAGGTCAACCTGTATGCAGCCGATCCGCTGCTCGCCAAGCCGATCCAGATGAACTTCGATCCCGACGGGCGGCTGTGGGTCGCATCGAGCGAGGTGTATCCGCAGATTCAGCCGGGTCAGGAGCAGACCGACCGCGTGTTGGTCCTCGAAGACACCAACGGCGATGGTCAGGCCGACAAGACAACGGTGTTCGTGGGGGGGCTCCTGATTCCCACGGGTGTTGAGCCGGGTGACGGGGGGGCGTATGTCGCCAACAGCACGGAACTGGTTCACTTCAAGGACGAAGACGGGGACGGCAAGGCCGATTCGAAAACGGTGATGCTCTCGGGCTTCGGGACTGAGGACACGCACCACATCATTCACACGTTCCGCTGGGGGCCGGACATGGCCCTGTACTTCAACCAGTCGATCTACATCCACAGCCACGTGGAAACGCCGTGGGGTGTGCGGCGTCTGGGGGGTGGCGGGATTTGGCGGTTCGCTCCCGATTCGCGGAAGCTGGAGGTGCTGTGCCGCGGGTTCGTGAACACCTGGGGGCATCACTTCGACGACTACGGCAACTCGTTCGCCACCGACGGCGCGTACATCGAGGGGATCAACTACGTGTTCCCTGGCTCGGTGTTCTTCACCGCCCCGAACGCGACGCGGATCCTGAAAGGTTACAACCCCGGCAGCCCCAAACACTGCGGCCTCGAACGGGTGACGGGGACGCATCTCCCCGAGGACTGGCGCGGCGACTTGATCACCAACGACTTCCGCGGGCATCGCGTCTGTCGGTTCAAGATTGGTGACAGCGGTTCGGGCTTCGTGTCGCGCGAGCAGCCCGAGGTCATCAAGACGAATCATGCGGCGTTCCGACCCATCGACGTCAAGATGGGGCCGGACGGGGCGATCTACATCGCCGACTGGTACAACCCGATCATCCAGCACGGCGAAGTCGACTTCCGCGACCCCCGTCGCGACAAAACCCACGGACGCATCTGGCGCGTGACGGCCAAGGGGCGTCCCCTCGTGAAGTTCCCCGCGCTGCGGAAGATGCCGACATCCGCGCTGCTCGATTTGCTCAAATCCCCCGAGCAATTCACCCGGCAGCAGGTCAAGCGGGTGCTGAAGGAACGCGGGGCGGACCAGGTGCTGCCGGAACTCAATGTCTGGCTGAGCCGGTTGTCGAAGTCGACCGGCGACAAGTTCGATCCGGCCGTCGAGCACCAGCGGCTCGAGGCGCTGTGGGTGGCGCGATCGTTCGAGGCACCGCTGGTGGCGGAACCGGCGAACGAAGTGACGATCCTGCCGGGGAATCTGTTGTTGTCGAAATCGCCCGGAGTGCGTGCGGCGGCGATGCGGAGCGCGGCGGACAACGGCGTGCGGGACGTGAAGTGGTATGAAGCACGCGTCGTGGACGAGAACCCGCGCGTGCGACTCGAAGCGATTCGCGCGTTGGCATTGATCGGAACGCTCGACGCAGCGAAGGCGGCGATGATCGTCGTCGACAAACCGCTGGACGACGCGCTCGATTTCGGCGCGTGGCAGACCGCGCGGGACTTGCAGAACGTGTGGCTGCCCGAGGCGCTGGCCGGTCGGTTCGATTTCGGCGAACCACGGCGGCTGGTGTTCGCGTTGCAGGCGATCGGTTCGCCGGAAGTCGTCCCGCTATTGGTCTCGCTCTACGAGGCGGGAAAAATTCCCGCCGACCGGGAAGCGGCCGCGCTGGGGATGATTGGTTCGCTCGGTGGGCCGAAGCAATTGCGCGTCGTGCTCGACCTCGCTCTCAAGCAGGCGGATGTCGCCGGCGACCGCGCAGCCACGCTGATCGGTCAGTTGATCGAAGCCGCGGAGAAACGCAAAACGCTCCCCGAGGGAGACCTCGCCCCCTCGGCCCAGTTGCTGAAGTCGCAGTCGGCGTCGGTGCGAATCGCCGCCGCACGGGCGATCGGCCTGTGGAAGGTGGAAGGGGCGCGACCGGCGCTCGTGGAGTTGGCGAGCGCGGAAGGGACCGAACCGGGCCTCCGCAACGCGGCTCTGGCGGGGCTGGTGGCCCTCGGGGGTGAGGCGACGAAGCAGACGCTCGTGTCACTCGCGTCCGAACCGCATCCACGCAATCTGCGCGGCGTAGCGCTCGCCTCGCTGGCCTCCGCCGATCCCGTGACCGCCGCTGGTCCAGCGGTGGCGTGGCTGGCGTCGTACCAACCGGGGGACAACCTCGGCCCGGTGTTCGACGCGTTCGTCAAACAGAAGGACGGACCAGCCGCGCTGGCCGCCGCCCTCAAAGACAAAAAGCTTCCGGCCGATGCCGGAAAGATCGGCCTGCGACAGGCCAAGGTGTCCGGTCGCGACCTTCCCGATCTGAACGCCGCCCTCACCGCCGCCGCGGGAATCGGTGCGGGTCCGCGCGTCCTGTCTCCCGAAGAGATGGCCCGCCTGGTCGCCGCCGTGAAGACCACCGGCGACGCGGCACGGGGCGAACAGGTGTTCCGCCGGGCCGAACTGGCGTGCCTCAAGTGCCACGGTATCTCCGGAGCCGGTGGCCAGGTCGGTCCGGACATGACGAGCATCGGGGCCAGTGCGCAGGTCGA
This sequence comes from Planctomycetales bacterium, assembly GCA_044359065.1. Classification (GTDB taxonomy): domain Bacteria; phylum Planctomycetota; class Planctomycetia; order Planctomycetales; family Planctomycetaceae; genus JAIXZD01. Next base: position 14,052 of record JBIKMW010000062.1, read on the forward strand.
CTACCTCATCGACTCGATGTTCCAGCCGGACAAGCAGGTCAAGGAAGGCTTCCATTCGGTGGTCGTCGAGACCGACGAGGGGAAAGTGGTCAACGGGATTCAGGTCCGCAAGACGGACGACGAACTCGTGCTCCGAGACGCCGAAGACCGCGAGATCGCGATCCCGTTGAAGAGCATCGCCGAACAGGCCGTGGGGAAATCGCTGATGCCCGCTGGGCTGGTCGACGCACTGACCGAACCGGAACTGATCGACCTCGTGCGGTTCCTCTCGGAACTGGGGAAGGTCGGCCCTTACGCCCCCAGCCAGGCCCGCCTCGCCCGCAGTTGGCAAGCGTGGACCCCCAACGACGAAGCCCGCAAGCAGCGGTTCGACGGCGTCTCGCCTCGCGTCTTCCTCGCCGACCAACGCTTCGCCTGGAGCGCGGCCTACACCCGCGTCTCGGGCGAACTGCCGGTCTTCGAACAACCGTGGCAGCACACGATGCTGATGTCGAAAGTGCTGACGCTGGTGCGGACGAAGGTCGTCGTCAAACAACCGGGGAAAGTGCGGTTCGGTGTGAAGCTCTCCGGTGCCGCCAAGTGGACCACCATCGTCGACGGCAAAGAACCCTTCTTCGCCGACATCACCACCCCCACACTCGACGCCGACCTCCCCGTCGGCACCCACTGGCTGGTGATCGCCATCGAACGCGAAAACCCGTCGCAAACCCTCCGTGTAGAACTCCTCGACGCCCCAGGCAGCCCCGCCCAGGCAGAGTGGGCCGTGGGGAAGTAACGGAAGTTCCGCGTGGTGCCATGCGTGGGCCGGCTTTGCGGGCCGCGCGTGAACCGCGCCGTCACTCCCATTCGATCGTGCTGGGGGGTTTGCTGCTGATGTCGTACACAACGCGATTGATGCCGCGGACGCTGTTGGTGATGCGAGTCGAGATCGCACCAAGGACTTCGTAGGGGATGGGGTACCAGTCCGCCGTCATGAAGTCTTCGGTCTGCACGGCACGGACGGCGCAGACATCGTCGTACGTGCGGAAGTCCCCCATGACACCCACACTCTGCACCGGCAGCAGGACCGCGAAGGCTTGCTGGATCGAGCGGTACAGCCCGTGTTTGCGGAGTTCGTCCATGACGATCGCGTCCGCCTGACGCAGTTTCTCGAGCCGGTCATCGCGGACTTCGCCCAGGCAGCGAACCGCCAAGCCGGGGCCGGGGAACGGGTGCCGCCAGATCATGTCCTCCGGCAACCCTAGCGCCGTCCCCAACGCCCGCACTTCGTCCTTGAACAGGTCGCGGAGCGGTTCGATCAACTCGAAACCGAGTTTTTCGGGAAGACCGCCCACGTTGTGGTGGAGCTTGATCGTGTGGGCGGGGCCGTCGGGGTCGGCACCGCTCTCGATGACATCGGGATAGAGGGTCCCCTGGGCGAGGAAGCCGGCATCGGGGATCGATTCGGCCTCTTTGCGAAAGACTTCGATAAAGACGCGACCGATGATTTTCCGTTTGGTTTGCGGGTCGGTGACGCCAGCCAGTTCGGACAGAAAGCGTTCGCGGGCGTCAACAACATGCAGATCGGTTTGGAAATGCTTGCCGAACCGTACGCGGACGGCCTCGGACTCGCCCGAGCGGAGCAGGCCGTTGTCGACAAAAATGCACGACAACTGCGGTCCGATCGCTCGCGAGAGCAGCGCCGCGACGACGCTCGAATCGACCCCGCCCGAAAGACCGCAGATCACCCGGCGCCGCCCCACGCGCTCGCGAATGAGCGACACCTGTTGTTCGATGACCTGGCTCATTTGCCAGTTGCCGGAGCAACCGCAGATGTCGCGGACGAAGTTGTGAAGGATCCGCGTGCCGTGCTCGGTGTGCGTCACTTCCGGATGGAACTGGATGCCGTAGATGGGCCGTTCGGGGTGGCGGACGGCGGCGTGGGGACAGGCATCGGTCGAGGCGACGATCCGGAATCGTCCGGCGTCGTCACGCACCTGGTCGCCGTGGCTCATCCAGACCTGGAACTCGGCGGGCACGCCCGCAAACAGGGGGTTGTCCCCCGCGACCCGGAGGGACGTGCGACCGAACTCGCGCGTCGTGCCGGGGACGACTTTGCTGCCGAGGGCCTGCGCGGTCAACTGCATCCCGTAACAGATTCCCAGGACCGGAATGCCGAGATCAAAGATGCCCGGATCGCACTTCGGGGAACCGTCTTCGTAAACGCTCGACGGTCCGCCGGAAAGGATGATCCCCTTGGGGGAAAGCCGTTTGATCCGGTCCAGCGATAGGTCGTGGCGGACGAGCTGGCAGTAGACGTAGCTCTCTCGCACGCGTCGGCAGATGAGTTGGGCCGTTTGCGACCCGAAGTCCATGACCAAGATGGTGTCTTGGCCGGACGAAAACGCGTGAGTGGATTGAGCCGACGAGGCGACCGCCCCGGCGTCGGGCGGAGTGACACCGGACGGCTTGGCGGAGGATGGCACGGACATTGTCGATTGTTTCCCGACCGACGGTCGGAGTCTCCCGGTTCGCGATGCGCCAAAAAGCTGATGTTACGGACGCGAAAGCGAAATTGCCACGAAACGCGGGGACCATCGCACGACCTTCGCATAAAGAATGTACAAATGTGCTCCTGCCGACACATGCGAACACATGATGTCTTTCGCTGCGGAAGCCGATCGCGGAGCGTCCGCGTGAGTCAAATTCTCCGACCATCGGGACTTTTCGTCGATCCGCGCGGTATGTGACGCACGGTGATGCGGTGCTTGCCAACCTGGCGAGCGCGTGCTGACGACCGTAGGTGGCTGGTCTGGTAGCGGCACGACGCAGCACCTTTCGGGATGCGCGGCAGCGAGAACAGTGCAGTTGAGAGCCACGCGAAGAAGTCGTGAATTCGCGAATCCCCGCTTCCGTCCGTTGGGCGTGTCCTCCGCCTTCCGATACAATCCGGGGCGATTGGAAACGCCCGTTCGTGTGACCCTTCCACGACTTCGACGCGGAATTTCTCCATGCGCAGCCCAGTGACGACCCCCGCAACCGGTACGGCCTCTCCGAACGGTGCTCCTCACGTCAACGGAGCGGCCGTCGCAAACGGTTCGCCCCGCGCCGAGGTCCCGACGATCTACGAATTTTCGGCGACTTCCAGCTTTTCCCGCCTGCGACTGATGCCGGGGCTGAACGAAGTGCAGTGGGGCGGGGTGGAATCGCTTGGCTCCGATTTGATCGGGCGGTTGGAGCGGGCGCCGTCTCCCAAGTTGCTGGTGGACCTCACTCCGCTGAATTACATGGGGAGTTCGCAGGTCGCCTTGCTCGTTCGGCTGTGGAAAACGCTGAAGGCGAAGTCGGGCAAAATGGTGGTACTGGCGACATCGGATGTCGTTCAGAAAGTGTTGACGATCGCGGGGCTGAACACCTTGTGGGACATCGTCGACACGGAGTCCGAAGCCTATGCGGCACTGGGCGCTCGGTACTTGGATGTGGAGGATTCGGGTTCGCACACATCGGCATTCACGTGGGCGGCCCCGCTATCCGTGGCGTTTCTCGCAGCGAGCGTGGTGCTGTGGTTCGCCGGACAGAATGGCTTCCAGTCACTGGCTGTCAAAAATCGTTTGGGATTTCAGTTCGGGCTCGGAGCGGCGGCGCTGGCGTTCGCACTTTGGGCCGTCGCACGCGGCGCGGGCGTGTCTCGCGGATTGGGGGCTTGTGTGGCGGCCGCGTCGTTCGTGATGGCCATCCTGACCGCCTTGCAATGGCCGCGGTGAGAAGGCTCAGGGCGGCCTGTCCGAACAAACACCGAACGGTTGTCGCCGCTGGTTTGAGTCGAGACGTCGTGCCAGCGCTTTCTCCTCGGTTCCGGGCTCACCTGTTTCGTGATTTGTTGGTTGTCCCGTAGTTGAGACCAATACGCTCCAACCCGTTGTGCGGGAACCGCGACCGGATTTCCCCGCCTCTTGTTGTCCAGAACCCCGAGTCCGGAACCATCGAGCATGTCGCCCCAATCCTTCTCGCAACCTTCCGTGGGTGCCGAATCGCAGCGCAAGGCGTTGGAGCAAGAACTCTCGGACGTGTTGGATTTGGTCGGTCCCGTCCCGCTGGTGGATTTGCTGTTCGAGCGCGCCTTCGACGCCAACGCCACCGACATCCACCTCGACGCGATCGAACAGGGGCTGCGCGTCCGTTTGCGTGTCGACGGCATGCTGCACGACGTGTTGCGGATGGGAGCGGCGGCGGCGGCCCCCGTTATTTCCCGCATCAAGATTCTGGCCGGGATGAACATCTCGGAACGTCGCTTGGCCCAGGACGGTCACCTGACCATCCAGATGGGGGAAAGTCAGCGCGACATCCGCGTCGGTAGCGGACCAACGATCTATGGCGAGCGCCTGGTCTGTCGCTTGCTGACCGAGCGGATGAACTTCCGTGGCTTGGGCGATTTGGGACTCGAACCGGGCCAAATCACGACACTGACGAAGCTGTTGCTCTATCCGCACGGCATGCTGCTGAGCGTGGGGCCGGTCGGAAGCGGTAAGAGCACCCTTATGTATTCGCTCTTGGAACTGCTCAATCAGCCGACCCGCAGCCTGGTGTCGATCGAAGATCCGGTCGAACGTCGAGTCGAAGGGGTGTGTCAGATCCAGGTCGAACCGAAGATCGAGTTCGGTTTCGCTGAAGCGCTCCGTGCGGTGTTGCGGCAGGACCCCAACACGATCATGGTGGGCGAAATTCGCGACCCGGACACCGCCAACATCGCGGTTCGGGCGGGCCGCACCGGGGTGTTGGTGCTGTCGACCATGCACGCCAACGACGCCCCCTCGACCATCGACGTGTTCAAGGATTTCGGCATTCCCCCGATGTTCATTGCCGACAGCGTGGTGGCGATCGTCTCGCAACGGCTGTTGAGAAAAGTGTGCGTGAATTGCGCGGAAACGTACGTCCCCGAGCCAGCCAGTCGCCAGGCGGCCGGCCTGCACCCCGACGACCACCGCCCGATGGAATGGAAGCGGGGTCGGGGTTGCCCCGAATGTTTCTCGACCGGTTACAAGGGCCGCACCGGGATCTTCGAGGTGTTCACCCTCGACAGTGAAATGCGGAAGGCGATTCTGGCTGGCGAGCCGCGTCACAATCTCCTCAAAATGGCCCGCGACAAAGGGATCCGCACCTTGGCCGAAGTCGGACTCCAAAAGGTCATCGAGGGGATCACCACCCCCGAGGAATTGGCACGCGTCGCCACGCTGGATGTCCCCTGAGCCATCAGGCCGGGCAATGCATGTCGTCCGGTTGTGCCGGTCGCCCCCTGTCGTCCCGTTGGCAGCGGTCGCACCGATCTCCACGATTCTTCCTGCGCGCGGAGATGGCGAATCGGCACAAGGTTGCCCGAATTCAACGAAATGTTGCCACGAACACGTTGACCTTTCGCAACCGTGGCCTAGGGTTGCTCACCCATCTTGAAGCTCCTGGAGTCGACACACTCCCCCGCGTGGCAGGAAGCCGCGCACCCGTGTCGGTTCCCGTTCGCGGCGCACTCCTCTCGCGACTGCGAATCTCCCCTCGTCGGCGCGTCATCGGCCCCCCGGGTCCGCGGTTCCGTCTTTGCGACGGTCCGCTGTTTCGGCGGGAATTTCCGATTTCGCGATCCCGCGTTCCGTGAGATTCCCCCCGAGAGTGTTCCCTCCATGCGCCCCGGCAACCTGCTTCTCGTCGACGACGACAAATTCATTCTCGAATCGATGGCCGACTACCTTCGCGGGCTCGGGCACCGGACGGAAACCGCCCGTTGCTGCCAGGAAGCCCTCGACCGCATGGCCGAGTACCCGTTCGACATCGTCCTCTGCGATGTGAACCTGCCCGATGCCGACGGCTTCCAACTGCTGGAAACCGCCCGTCAGCGCCACCCCGACACCGAAGTCGTGCTCATCACCGGCTTCGGCACCATCGACTCGGCCGTCATGGCGATTCGCGAGGGGGCGTTCGACTACCTCACCAAGCCGATCATCGAGGACGAACTGCTCCTCGTCATCGAACGGGCCTTGGGCAAGCGGGAATTGCTGCACGAAAACAAGCAGCTCAAGGCCCAACTCGATCAGCGCTTCGGCCTCGGCAACATCGTCGGCCGCGACTACAAGATGCTCAAGATGTTCGACCTGATCGAAAGCGTGGCCGACACGCGGACGACGGTCCTTGTGTTGGGGGAAAGCGGCACCGGCAAAACCATGACGGCCCGCGCCATCCACCAGTTGTCGACCCGTCGCAACAAGCCGTTCGTCGAAGTCGCCTGCGGATCGCTCCCCGACACGCTGCTCGAAAGCGAACTGTTCGGGCACGTTGCCGGAGCGTTCACCGGAGCCGTCCACGAAAAAATGGGCAAGTTCCTGCAAGCGGACGGCGGCACGCTGTTCCTCGACGAAATCGGCACCGCCTCCCCCAGCCTGCAAGTGAAGCTGCTGCGGGTGCTGCAAGACCGCGAGTTCGAGCCGGTGGGTGGCAACAAGACGCACAAGGTCGACGTGCGACTGGTGCTGGCGACCAACAACAATCTCGAAGAGATGGTCGCCAAGGGAACCTTCCGGCAAGACCTGTACTACCGCATCAACGTGATCACGCTGACCCAGCCGCCGCTCCGGGAACGGTTGGGGGACATCGGCTTGCTCCTCCAGCACTACCTGCAGGAATTCGCGAAGCAACACGGCAAGGGCGTGACCGGCTACAGCGAGCAGGCGGTCACCCTGTTGCAGCAGTACAACTGGCCGGGCAACGTGCGGGAATTGATCAACGTGGTCGAGCGGGCCGTGGTGTTGTCGCGACGCTCGATCATCACGCCCGATGACCTGCCCGAACAGGTCCGTCGCGGACGGCAACCGGGGGAGAATGCGTTGGCCCCGCGTGCCGGACTGAACCCGCTCAAATCGGCCCTGGCCGACCCCGAGCGCCAAATCATCCTCGAAGCCCTGGAGGCCAACGGCTGGAACCGCCAGAACACGGCGTCCATGCTCGGCATCAATCGGACGACCCTCTACAAGAAGATGAAGCGACACGGCATCGAGTTCGAGAAGCAACTCATGTCCTGATCGAGTTGGATGGCAAAGCAACGACCCGCGTACCCACGCGAGAGCTCGCCGCCGGAACGGTCCGCAAGGACCGTTCCGGCGGTTTTTCTTGGTTCTTCCGGGTTCTTCGTGGCTCACGCTGCGGGACATTCCGCCGGTTTCAGGTCAAGTTTTCCGCAGAGCGTCGTGGATCCGTTTCCAAACACCCGACTTCTTCCAGCGCCAAATCACCGTATACACGGACTTCCAGTGCGGGAACTCCTCTGGCAACTGCCGCCACTGGCATCCCGTACGGGTTAGATACGGGATCGCATTGATCACCCGCCGACAATCCAGCGGCGGGCGACCCCGGCCGCCGGACTTCTTCAGCAGCAATTTCCGCAACACTTGCCACTGCTTGTCTGTGAGGTCGCTGGGATAAATCCGTTCCATCGCCGCGGCCCCGCCATATTTGACCTGAAAATCCAGGATGCGGCGTCGGAGCGGTGTTTTCGCGTTCGGTCAATTTGAAGACTTGTTCCGACGGGCGAGGACGAGAATGCGTCCGCCTTCGTGCTCGAGCCTGACTCCATACCCCTCAACGGGAGTCGCGAGGGCATCAATCATGTCTCTCGATTCCATTTGATGCCTTGCTCGACAAGAAACAGGTGCGCCATCCTTTGCCGACTTCGTTTTTGTCGGCGCACTATCCCGGCGCATCAGGAAGTTCGACGGGTGGGCGAAGGCCGCGATACAGGCACGTCAAGCGCCATCGCAAACGGTGCGCGGCCACCGCTTCGCCCGGAATCGGTGTCGGACGCGGTACCATTTCCGGTTCAGGTCCCTGCAGCAACGGACCAACATGGGCGCGCTTCGACCGGCCGGCGATCTCCCGCGACAGGGCGAGCAGGTTCAGCGTGCGATTCGGCCGCAACGGCAGACCCGTCTCCCCGTAACGAAACCCGTCGACTTCCACTCGCAACTGGAGCCAAGGCTCGTGCGACACAGCCACCAGTTGGACCGGCGTGGTGGTCGTGATGCCTCGTCGGGGCGTGCGGGATTTCGAGCCCCCCCCTTCGCTGTCCGCATCGAACGAGTACTCCTCGTACGTGACCTTTTGGACGCGGAGGACCGCGATCAGGTCCACGTAGACGAATTCGTCCCACGGCACGCTCGTTTCCACGCCGCGCTCGGTGAACGACAACGACTCGGAATCGAGACGGGCGCTCTTCAACACCGTCGGCTCCGGAGGTTCGACCAGATCGTCGTCCGCCACGACCACCACCGGCACGCCGAGCAACCTCAATCGTTGCTCACAAATCCGAGCGACCCCCTCCGCCAGCCCTTCAAGCAGCACCCCCCAAGTCGTCCCCATGCGCACGATGACATCGGCACGCGGATCATCGAGCTGGTCGTCCAATTCGTCGGCGATACGACGGAAATCGGGAAGCGTTTCGGACAGGCAGACCAATGCGAATCCCGACATGGCAGCCTCACCGACGCAAATGCCGGACAGGAGCGTCCATCGGCCCCTCTCCATCCGTTCTCCGGGAAGAGTTCGCTCCAACGATCCGCGGGAGGAATCGAGACAGCGTGGCGTCGCCAAGCCCGGAGACGGAACCCCCTCACCGGTCCCCCGGCCCCGGCAGCCTGCCGAAGATCATCCGTCCCGCACTGCTTTGCAGCACGCTCTTCACCGCGATTTCCGTGTCCTTCCCGATGTGCGGGTAGCCGTCCTCCACCACCACCATCGTCCCGTCGTCCAGATACCCCACCCCTTGGCCGGGCGATTCCCCCGCCTTGATGATCTTGATGACCATCCGCTCCCCCGGCAGGTACCGCGGCTTGAGCGAGTTTGCCAGGTCGTTCAGGTTGACCACGTCGACCCCCAGCACCCCCGCCACCTTGTTCAGGTTGAAGTCGTTGGTGATGACCCGCCCGCCCAATTGCTTGGCGAGCGCCACCAACCGCTGATCGACCGACATCCCCTTCCCCTCTTCCCCCTTCGCATCGTGCAGCTTGACCTCGATCGCCGTGTTGGCCTGCAAACGCCCTAGAACATCGAGGCCCCGTCGACCCCGATTGCGGCGAAGTTTGTCGTTGCTGTCGGCGATGTCCTGCAGTTCCTGCAACACGAACGACGCCACGATGAACGGCGCGTCGATGATCTTGGTGTCGACCACGTCGGCGATCCGCCCGTCGATCAGCGCGCTGGTGTCGAGCACATACGGTCGCCCCCCCCGCACTTCCTTCGAGAACTCGATGTAGGGGATGATGAACCGGAATTTGTCCTTCGTCTGCAACAACAGCGTGATGCACAGGTACGGCAACATCAGGTTCGTGATCAGCAGCAGCGAACTTTGAAACTGCGGCGCGACCACCGGCTGCAGCGCGAGCTTCACCAGGTAGCTCAGCAGGAAGCCGATCAGCAGCCCGAAGTAAATGGCCGACACCACGTCGATCCGCTTCTTCGGAAACAGCAGGTCCAGGCCCGTCGCCAGTTGCGACAACAGCAGCAAAAGGAAAAACGACAACACCGGCGCGTCGCGGATCACGGCCGGGGGGGGCGCCTCCGCCGAACTCACGAAGGCGGCGATCGACCCCGCACACACCAGGAAGTACGCCACCCGGATCAAAAACAGCATCATGAATCGACACTCGCTTTCGCGCGAACGGGAGCCGCCCAAGTTGGCCGGGCCGTCGGCGCGATGGCGCGTCGACAGCCTCACCCGGGGGCGACGCTCCGCGAATTCCCTGACAACACCGTCCGCCGCAAATCGCCCGCATCCCCGAAGCACAATATTCGGGACGCGGAACTCGGCGGCGGGACTCTGCCCACTTCCCGCCGGAGACGGGCCGGCGCAATCCCCCATTGTTCGCCGCGCGAGACCTCCCTGCAAGGAGCCTGCCACTTCCCGAACCCACCCGAGCACGCATGTGCAGGACACAAACCATTGCAAATCAGCAAGTTGTGCCAATTCCGCGCCGTCAAAAAAAGTCGGCGGACATCCCCGAACTCTCGGGAATGTCCGCCATTTTCGTTCGACCGCAGTGCGACCCGCCGTCATCGAGCGGAACCATCCGTTCGGCTCTCGACCGGGCCAAGGTGCGTTCCCTTGTCAGGCCTGCTTTCCTTTCCCCTTCTTCGGGGTCGGCAACTTGGCCTTTTGCTCGTCCGTTAGCAGCGCGTGCAGCTTGGGGGTGACTTCCTTGCGGAGCGCCTCGACCGCCTCTTCGGCCTTCTTCCAGCTCGCCTTCTGCTCGTCGGTGAGGGCGACCGCCGCGTCGACCGCTTCACGCGCTTCCTTCCCCTTCTTCCCTTCGTCCTTGGCCTTCTTCTGCGCTTCGCCACGGGCCTTCTTCTGGTCCTTGGTCAGAATGTCGTCGCGGGTCTTGACCGCTTCCTTGATCTTGTCGCCGTACTCCTTCTTGAGCTCGTCGACCTTCCCCTTCTGCTCGTCCGTCAGCGTGATTTCTTTCGGCAGGTTGAAGAACGGAGCGACGACATCCGGCCCCTTCTTCTTCTCCTTGGTGTCCGCCTGGGCGAACGCCACCGAAGACATCCCGAACACAACCGTCAACACAACCAGCGACAACCGTTGCCAACGCATGGGGCGAGCCTCCGTGGGAAACCGACAAAAACGAAACCGGTGAGTTTTCTTTCACCACAAAGACACGAAGGACACAAAGGATTCACCAAGAGCGTTTTCTGAGTTTGGCAACTTCAATAGCGGATCGACGGCCATCCACCAGAAACCTCTTCGTGAATCCTTCGTGTCTTGGTGCCTTGGTGGTTCCACCTCCGCGTCCAACCTGCAATCGACTCACGCGAACAGGGCGTCGATCGGATGGCCGTCGCGGACGATCATTACAGGGCGACCAATGTTCGTGTGGTACTCTTTCGTGTGGTCGATGCCCAGGTTCTTGTAGAACGAGGCCGCCACGTCGTCGGGGGAGAAACCCTTCTCCGCCGGTGCCATCGCCTTTTCGTCGCTCGCACCCAGCACCTGCCCGCCGCGGATCTTCCCCCCCGCCATCAACATGAACATCGCCCGCGGATAGTGGTCGCGACCGGTCCGCGGATTGATCTTCGGCGTGCGGCCGAATTCACCCGTCACCATCACCGCCGTCGACGACAGCAATCCCTTCTCGGCCAGGCCGTTCAGCAGCGCCGACAGACCCGTGTCGAATTGCGGCAGTTGCGTCTTGGACAACCTGTTGAAGTTGTCCTGGTGGGTGTCCCACCCGCCGAGACTGACCGAGACGAACCGCACGCCGGATTCCACCAGTCGCGTCGCCAACAGGCAGCTTTGGCCGAACCCGGTGTCGCCGAACGGCTTGGCGTAGGCGGGGGATTCCTGGCTCACATCGAACGCCGCGCGGGCGGTCTTCGAGGTGATGATCGAATGCGCTTGGGCCGAGAACTTGTCGAGACCTTCGAGCAGGCCGTCCGTTTTTTCATAACCGCTGAAGGCGATGTCGAGGTCCTTGAGCAGGTCCTGCCGCTTTTCCACGTCGGTCACCGTCAACCCGTTGCCGAGCGACATCCCCCGCACGTAGTACGGTTGCCCCGCCTTGGGGGTGCCCCCCGTGCTGAGTGGCGCGTACTTCACTCCCAGATAGCCGGGCTTTTGCGGCGTCGAGGGGATCGCCACGAACGGCGGCAAATCGGGGGACGAAGGCATCTCCTTCGACACGACCGAGCCGAAGCCGGGGAACTCGATCGACGGCAGCGGGCGGTTGCCGGAGATGACGTACTCCGTCCCCAGTTCGTGCGCGGCCAGCGTGTGCGACACGCCGCGCAGAATGGCGAATTTGTCCATCGAGGCGGCGAGCTTGGGGAGATGCTCGGAGATCTCGATTCCCGAGACGCTTGTTTGGATCGGCTTGAACTCGCCGCGGTATTCATCCGGAGCGTTCGGCTTGAGGTCGAACGTGTCCATGTGGCTGGGGCCGCCACCCAGGCTGATGAAGATCGCCGACTTGACCGGCGACGACCCCGCCTCACCCGCCTCCGCCATCCGCAGATAATTCGCGAGCGAGAGGCCGGTGCCGCTCAGCAGGCCGACCTTGAGAGCATCCCTGCGGCTAAAGCCGTCGCAATTCCGGTGCAGCGCCATATTCAAGTCCTTCGGGAAACAAAAATGAATCGAACCTGCTTGAAAGAACGACAGTGTATCTTCACCACAAAGACACTAAGGACACAAAGATTTCACCAAGAGCGTGTTCTAATGCAGCGGCCAGAATCGCGGCTCGACCGACATCCACCACAAACCTCTTTGTGAATTCCTTCGTGTCTTGGTGGTTAATCCTCTTCGCCAAACCACCGATCGGCCCCCGATCTCAGTGGTTGACGATGAATTCCTTCGTGTTGAGCAGCGCCCACACCAGGCCCTTCAGACCCTCCTGCGGGTTGGCCGCTTCCGTGTGGAACTTCTTCGCCGCCGCGATCTCCGCGTCCGTCGGGTAACGACTGAGCGTTCGCAGATACGCCTTGCGGATCGCGGCGTCGAGGTCGATGGCCGTCTTCGCCTGGGCTTGCTGAATCTCCTGCTCGGCCTGGGCGACGACTTTCTTCGCGGCCTCGGCTTCTTCGTCCCGCGCCTTGTCCCGTCGCGCTTTCAGGTCGACCAGCTTTCCTTCCGCGGTTTCGATCTTCGCGGCGTCGGGGGTCTTCTCCTTCTTGAGCCGGGCGATCCGCTTTTCGAGCAGGCTGATCAAGTTGTCGTAATTGAGTTCGTCCCCCTTGCCCTTTCTTGGACCGGCTCCCGCCTTGGCCTTCTTGACCTTGGCTTGTTCGACCACCTTCGCCGCTTCGGCCGGACCGCGCAGCGTTGTCTGCACGAAACCATCCTTGCGGTCGATCATGCCGAGCATTTCGCCGTCGTTGGCAATCCACACCTTTTGCAGGAGCGACGCCTCGTTCGAGCGGTCGCACTCGCAATTCGATTCGCGAATCGACTTGCCGAACACGGTCAGAACGTAGTTGCTGATCGGTCCGTTCTTGGCCGCGTTGGCGTTTCGGCTGTTCGCCGTTCCCGGTTGACCAATCGCCCGGCGGGTCACGTCGTCGCGGAGCTTGGCCGCTTCTTCGTCCGACGCCGTGGAGAGGACGATCGCGTCGTAAGCCACTTCCGCCGGCAGCCGACGGGGAATCGCACGGCTGAAATTCTTGCGGTCGTGCAGGTTGGTGTCGTTCGGCTTCCAGCTCAACTGGTACACGCGGCTGGTCACGATCTCGCGATGCAGCCACTTCAGGTCGAACTTGTGCTCGACGAACCCGGCGGTCAGGTGGTCGAGCAACGCCTTGTTGCTGGGCGGGTTGCCCAGGCTGAGGTCGTCCGCAGGATGCACAATCCCGACATTGAAGTAGTTCGCCCACACACGGTTCACCATCGCCCGCGCGAAGTACGGATTGGCCGGATCGCGCAGCCACGCCATCAGCGGCTCGCGAGCGTCCTTGTACTGCGTCAGGTCGAGCATCTCGCCACCGAGCGTCTTGGCTGTGGCCACGGGTGCGGGAGCCGGATTCTTCTTCTCCTTGTCGTTCTTCTTGTTGTCCCGCTTCGGTGCGGCCTTCGCCTGAACGGTGTAGACCTCTTCAAACGGAATTTGCTTCCCTTCCTTCAGGACCTTCTGCAACTCGCGGCGAAGGTCGTTGCCGTTCCCCTTCTTGCGATCGATCCCCAGATCCGTGAAGAGCTGTTCGTACTCCTTGCGATCCGTCGGTCGGACGCCATAGGACACCCCCTTGAAGAACCCGGTGAATTCCTTGAAGTCCTTTTGGGTCCACTGGTCGAACGGATGCTTGTGGCACTGCGCGCACTGGATGCGGATCCCGAGGAACGTGTAGGCGAAGCCCAGCGCCCGGTCGTCCGGCTGACGGAAGTTCCGCCGCGCCCAGTACCAATCGAGACCCGGCTCATCGGAGAACGGCGTCGTCGAGCCGGGAGCGTAGTGCGTCGTCATCCGCTTCGAGAGGTCCGCGATGGATTCCCCCTCGCGGCGAGTGGTCGCCAGCACGATCCCTTCGACGATCTTGTCATAGCCCTCGTTCCGTTCGAGACGGACGCGCATCCAGTCGTACCAGTCCTGCGAAACGCGGTTCTGATCCAGCCCACCCAGGTTGTTGAGCTGGTTTTGGTTGTTCCCCGTGATGTCGCACAGCTTGGTCGCCCACCAGGCCGAGTAGGCCGGTCGCGCCAGCAACTCGTCGATCTTCTTCGCCCGTTTGTCTCCGGTCGAATCGGCGAGGAACGCTTCGACTTCGTTGGCTGTGGGGAGCGTCCCCGTCAGGTCGAGCGACACGCGTCGCAGGAACTCCGCGTCGTCCGCCACCGGCGAGGGGACCAGGCCCAGCTTCTTCCACTTCTGCACGACCAGTTCGTCGATCTTCGTGGGCGCCGGCACCTCGGGGTACTTGTCGCCGGAAAACTGCGACACCGGTCGCAACACCGGGATCGGAACGACCGCGTTGTCGTAAGCGATCACCACATGCGTATCGCCCGCCACGCCCGCTGTGACCAGCCCCGTCGGGGAGATCGGGGCGATCGTTTCGTCGTTCGTCGTGTAGCGGCACAGCGGAGTCACGTCTTCGACGATTCCGTCCGACCACCGGGCGAGCACCTTCAACTGCGCGGTGTCCCCATCCTTCGCGAACTGAATTTCGGACGGCGTGACTTCCAGCACGACCTTGCGTGCGTCGTCATCGGGAACGTTCTTCGCCCCCGCCTGAATCCAGCCGATCCAGACGCGGTATTCCCACGACCCCGCCTCCATCCGTCGCCCCCCCTTGTGGGGCATGTCGAGCAACGGCTTGAGGACCGCTGGGCTGTTCTCGGGATCGTCCTTCAGCACGCGCGGCTTTTCGCCCGCCATGAGCTGTTCGTGGTCGAGTTCGAAGTCGTACCCGAACAGCGAGAGCCGGAAGCCCCCCTGGCCCTGGAACGACCCGTGACAGGCTCGCCCGTTGCACCCCTGCTTGCCCAACAGCGGCACCAAGTGCCGACGGAAGTCCGGCTCCTCGGTCACGTCCGCCTTGGCGAACCGCTCCGCCACGGAGGGAAGCGTGGCCGCAGGTTCATCGGCGCGAACCAGCGACATCCCGCCCGACGACATCGCGACGAGTGCCAGGCAAACCGCCCCCAACGAGGCCAGCCAGCGGTGCGACAATCCTGTCATGTCGAACTTCTCCCTGCGGAAACAACGGTCTCTGTATTCACGACCAAGGCACGCCGAATTGTCCTGAAACGGTGTGCCACTGCTGGCTCGCCCAGCAGTGCCGACCGCTCACCGACGTACCACGGTCAGTTTTCTTAGCCACAGATGGAACACAGACAAATCCAAAGACAAATTTTCTTCTTATCTGCGTTTCATCTGTGTCAATCTGTGGCTAATGAATTCTTCTGCATTTCCTTGGTGCCTTGGTGGTTCAATCCACCTCAGCTCCCGCTCTCCGGTCGCGGCGCCGGCTTGGCAGTCGTCGCCGGTGAGTTCTTCCGGACGGACGTGGCCGACCCCGCCGACTTGCGCAGCCGGGCGACTTCTCCGTTAATCAGCTTCTCGCGATCCTTGTCGAGCTCCGCCATCGACTCGTCGATCTTCCGCAGTCGTGCTTCGATCTGAGCCTTCTCCTCGGCGAGTTGTGCGGCCTTGAGGTCGATCCGCTCCGCGACGGCAGCCCGCAATTCGGCCTGATACTCGGGCGAATCGGACATTGCCCCCCGCGCCGCCAGCAAGCGAATCCGCGACTCGATCTTCCAGCGCTTCAGTTCACTCCCATGCCTGACGGGGAACTTGTCACGCAGCTTGTCGAGGCGGTCGACATCGCGATGCAGGTCGGCGATCGCCTTACGGAACTGCGTCTCGTCCATACTCGCCAAACGGTCGAGCAGGTCGGCGAGTTCCGGATGATGCTCGCGAGCAAAAGCCAGACAGCGAGCTTCGATGTGCGTCCGCTCCCCCCGCCGAATCTCCTGCTTCTCGCGCTTGTCTTTACTGGCCTTGTCCTTGTCCGATTTATCCTTGTCGCTCTTCGATCCAGCGGGCTTCACCGCTTCGGTTTTGTTCGACTCAGTTTTCTTCGAGTCGGCCTTGTCCGCCTGAGCACGTGCGAACGGGACGGACCACGAGAGCGCAAACACGCATCCCGCAATCCCCACCGCCACGCCGATTCGCCCAACTCGCAACATCCAGACCTCAGAAAAACGCAAAGACAGATTCAACACAAAGGCACGAAGACACAAAGATAAAGAAAAGAAGGGACCTCTTCGTGACTTGGTGCCTTCGTGTCTTCGTGTTGACAAAACTAATTATCCAACGGCTCGTCCGCTTCCGCTTCGTGTTCGAGGGCCGTCACCATCCAGCCGGGAACTTCGAGGTCCGCCCCGCCGTTGTCCGCGAGCAGCGGTTCGTCCGACACCCCGCCGTCCGCTAACACTTCCGCACCCGCCGCCCAGGCAGCCACCACCGCGATATCCGCCTCGCCGTTCACGGACCGCGCAACCTCGTGCCGCCACGCCGTCACGACGCCGAACACCCCCCCCACCAACACCAGCGCCGCCGCCACGCGAACCCAAGCCGCTCCCCGCGCCATTCGCTGCGGGGCCACAACCGCCACATCCCGCGTACTCACCGCCCGCCGGACCAACTCCACCGTCCCCTGCGCCGCCGCCACCGCCTCGCACGCGGTCAGGTCGACGAGCAGACGCTCCTCGAACGCCGCTTCCGCAACCGCGTCGAGTTCCCCCGACACGTATCGGAACGCGAGTTCCACCAACGCGTCCTGTTCCAGTGATTCGTCGTGCCCGTCCATCGCTCTTCGCACCCTTTTCAGGTCAACCTCGGAGGATTCATTCACAACGAAGATCACGAACAATTCACAAGGAGCGTCTTCATCATCCGGCGTTCTCGACAGCGGTTCGACCGTCATCCACCAGAAACCTCTTCGTGAATTCCTTTGTGCCCTTCGTGCCTTCGTGGTGAAAACCCCGCGTCCAAACTCGTATCCGCGCTACCTTGCATTCAACCCCTTCGACAATCGCTCCATCCCCAGTCGCACCCGCGTCACCACCGTCCCTTCCGGGATCCCCAACGACTCGGCGATCTCGCGATACGTCAGTCCCTCGCCAATCTTCAGTTCCACAACCCGCCGCTGTTCTGGCGGCAACCTGGCCAATTCGGCCCGCATCCGTTCGACATCCTCGCGGACCTCCGCCGCCTGAACCGGCGACTTGTGAACCGCGTCGCTGAGCCCCTGATTTCGTCGCCCCACCGCGTCGGCATGCTGGGCGCGAGTCGCCTGCCGCCTCTTCAGAACCAACGCTTCCCGCATCCCCACCTGAAACAACCAGGCCTTGAAGGCCCCTTTTTGAACCAGATGCCCTTGCTCCAACACCTTCAAAAACGTCGCCTGCACGGCGTCCCCCGCGCGATCGGCATCGCGCAGTACGCCGGTCAGAAGCCGCCGCAACTCGGCTGCGTGGGCCTCGTACAGGGCGGCGGCATCGTCGCTCGAAAGGAGATCGGAGATGGACGTGATATCGAAAGCGAAACCAGGCCCGACGCGCTGGAAGACCCGGTCTTCAAAAAACCGAAATCAGTCTTCCCGAACCCGAAGCGCCGGCGGGCGACCCGATTCTCAGAACCGCTTTCGGCGAATGCAACCGCCCTCGCAGACGGCTGACCGATTCGCCGGTTCTGCCAACCGGACAACGAGTTACGAAACGGACTCGGAGAAGTGAACACTCCCGGAACGGGGCGGGCGGCGGACCTCAGAAACCGGTCCGTCACACACTCCAGCAGATGGGATGCGCGGACTGACGGAATTCTTTTCACGTTTTTGGAGATCGTTCCACACTCTCGGCGACCACCTGCTCCACGAGCGACTGCAACCGCTCCAGTGTGGCCGTGGGACCGCACATCTCCTGAACGTGCGTCTGTCCCGCCACGGCCTTGGCCCGTGCCTCCGCCGGATCCCGCAGCACCCCGGCCAATCCCGCCGCCAGCAGGTCCGGCCGGCCCACCGGCACCAGCGTCCCGAATCGCCCACTCGCCAACAGCTCGGCGGGGCCACTTTTGCAGTCGGTCGAGACGACCGGCGTCCCCAGTGTCATCGCCTCCAGGATCGCCCCCGGAAGCCCCTCATGCCGCGACGGCAGGGCCAGCACCGCCGCATGCCGAAGGGCGGGATACGGATTCGCGACAAACCCTTTCAAGAAAACGTGTTCCGACAAACCGGCGGCGGCGATCTCACCGGTCAGCCGTTCCCGCAACACTCCTTCCCCGAGGATCCACAGCCGCACATCACGGAAGTCGTTCTGCTGCAACAGGATCCGGACGGACTCGATGAGCGTCGAAAAATCCTTCTCCGGCCCCAGTCTCCCCACCGCCACGATGTGCCGCTCGGCGGGGTTCCAGTCGGGGGGGAGCGGTTCCGCAGACAGCCGCTCGATGCGGTCCCGGTCGACCGGGTTGTGAATTGTCACAACCTGCTGTGGTGACAGGTGATGCGACTCCAGAAGTCCGTTGCGAACTCCGTCTGAAACCGCCACAACGCGATCCGCCATGCGGTACGCCCGGCTGAGCAGCCGCCACTTGACCCAGCGGAACCGACGTTCCTGCAGGTCGAAATCCGATCGCGGTTCGCTCACCACCGTTGAGATTCGCGGCACGCCCGCCCGCGAACAAGCGGGGGCGGTGATCAGCGTCATGTGATACGTGCGGTCGTAGACACAGTCGATCCGCCAATCCTTCAAGACCTGTGCGAGATCGCACACCCGCTGACGAAAGCGTCGTCCGGGCCAGTTCAACCAAGGGGGGCGGTCTCGCTCGGAGAACGCCGTAACCGGCACATCCGCAGGGACTTCCGTCAGAAGTGGTCCCGTCTTTGAGACGAGGTACAGGAACGGCTGGATCCGCGAGCGATCGAACCGTCGCAGCAGTTGGACCAGCTGACGCTCCGCCCCACCCCCTTGCAGCGACCCGATGCAGCAAAGGAGGCGGATCGACATACGGGCGACACTTTAACCACGGAGTTCACCAAGGGTACACAAAGGATTTCAGGTCCGCTGTACCGCGCCGTCACTAAAAAATCCCTTGGTGCCTTCCTTTGTGCCCCCTTTGTGTCTTTGTGGTTAAAATACTTACGGCTGAACGACTTGCGCTGATTGGGCGGGGAGCGATCTCGGCGACCGGCCGGACATCTGGTAGACGGGCAGCGACTTGTCGACGGCGCGGCGCGGTTCGGAACGGGCAGCATCGAAGCCGCGCGGACGGCCACTCGTTTCGCCACCGAGCTCCCGTTCCGGCAGCGGGTCGTGGACCTGGTACCCCGCCCGTTCGGAGTTGGGGTCGTTGGCCGAGAACGTTGGCAACTGCGTGTTGCGGCCCGCCGCGCAGCCCGCCAGCAACAAGGCCGCCGCCAGGCGGGCTGTGGCATGAATCGAGACGGTCATCGGGGGAACCCTGCGGGGGGATGGGCCGGAAGTGGCAGGCGGAGAGAGTGCGAACCGGGGGACATACCCCAAACGGGCGTTGGAACTCCACCTCAATTCGGAAATCGACCTGCGGGAATCCCGCGAATGAACGGCGCCTGAGAAAGTCGGTTGGTGCGATCTCTGACGAATGACCCGGCCTCCGGTGGACCGGTCCGGTCGCAGATTCCGATGGCGCAAGGTCTTACGGGTTTTGGTTCGCAAACGATGGGGAAAGAGCCTACGATCCAACCGATTGAGAGGGTTTGGTGAACCACAAAGATCGCGAAGGGGACGAAAGAGTTAACCACCAAGGCACCAAGACACCAAGAAAGGCAGGAAGAAGGGGAGTAAGAGAAAGAACGGGGTGAGTTGCAACCTGAAATCCCCCCGCAAAGCCTCGGTATTCCTCGTTCTTTGCCGTTCTTTTCTTCCCTTGGTGCCTTCGTGCCTTGGTGGTTCCTCCCTTCGTGATCTTTGTGCCCTTCGTGGTTGAAGATTTCTGTCCGTCGGGAGTCGCCGTGGAATCGCAATCCTCAGGAGAGAGTCTGGCCGCTGTCGAGAAGCTGCAACGGGCTTACTCCCAAATCCGCAGCCAGATGGCTCAGGTCATCGTCGGCCAGGACGAAGTCATCGAGCAATTGCTGATCGCGCTGTTCAGTCGCGGGCATTGCATCCTGGAAGGGGTGCCCGGTCTGGCCAAGACGCTGATGATCAGCACGCTGGCTCGGTCGCTGTCGATGACGTTCAGCCGCATTCAGTTCACTCCCGACCTGATGCCCGCGGACATCACGGGGACGGACGTGCTGGAAGAGAACCGCTCGACCGGCAAGCGCGAGTTCCGGTTCATCGAAGGGCCGTTGTTCTACAACGTGGTCCTCGCCGACGAAATCAACCGGACGCCCCCCAAGACGCAGGCCGCGCTCCTCGAAGCGATGCAGGAACGGCAAGTCACGGTCGGGCGCGTGCGGCATGTGCTGCCCGATCCGTTCTTCGTGCTGGCCACGCAAAACCCCATCGAACAGGAAGGGACGTACGCTCTTCCCGAAGCGCAGCAGGACCGCTTCCTGTTCAAGGTGCTCGTGAAGTACCCGAGCTTCAAGGACGAGTTCGAGATCGCCCGCCGCACCACCTCGATCCAGACGGACGACATCCAGCCGGTGCTCACGGCGGCGGACATTCTCGAGATCCAGAAGATCGTCAAGCAGGTGCCAGCCACCGATCACGTCATTGAATATGCGCTGGCCCTCGTGCGGCAGACGCGCGTGAGTGAGCCGGGCGTGCCCGATTTTGCCAAGGACCTGCTCAGTTGGGGGGCGGGGCCGCGGGCGGTGCAGTCGCTGCTGCTGGGTGGTAAAGCCCGCGCGCTGTTGGCTGGTCGGGGACATGTGTCGACCGACGACATTGCGGCGCTGGCGGCCCCGGTGCTGCGGCATCGCATCGTGACGAACTTCGCCGCCGAGAGCGAAGGGATCACCACGGATGCGGTGATTGAACGATTGGTCCGGGAAACCCCCGCGAAGGAAGGCGAGCTGACGCGTGACCCCAGGTTCCAGAAGATCTTTGCCGCCTGAGGCGCTCGCCCGCGTCGCCCGGCTGGAGGTCGAGGCACGAGGGGTCGTCGAAGGGTTCCTTTCGGGGTGGCATCGCAGCCCGTACTTCGGGCAATCGGTCGAGTTCGTGCAACACCGCGAATACGTCCCCGGAGACGATCCGCGCCGCATCGACTGGAAACAGTGGTCGAAATCGGACCGCTATTACATCAAACAATACGAAGAGGACACGAACCTCCGCGCGATGCTGATGGTCGACACCAGCGAATCGATGCGCTACGGGTCGGGGAGTCGCTCGAAGTTTGAATTCGCCTGCTCACTCGCCGCCTGCTTCGCGTACCTCTTGCTCCGTCAACAAGACGCCGTCGGCCTGATCGCCTTCGACCAGATCCCGCGCTCCGTGCTCCCGCCGCGCAGCCAGCGACATCAGATGCACGACATCCTGGCGGCTCTCGACGGACGACACGCCGAGGGGAAAACATCCATCCTCGACACGCTTCGCCGCGCCGCCGACGTGCAACCGCGCCGCGGCCTGATGGTGTTGATTTCGGACCTGTTCACGGACCGCCCCGCGCTGTACCAAGGCCTCAAGCTGCTGCGGCATCAGGGTCACGACGTGATGGTCTTGCACGTGCTGGACGACGAAGAACTCGACTTCAATTTCGAGGGGACGACAAAGTTCGAGGGTCTGGAGATCCCTGAAGAACTCCTGTGCGATCCCCGCGCGCTGCGGGAAGGATACCTCGCGGCGATGAAGGAATATCTCGACGACGTGCGGCGGAACTGCGTGCGGAATCTGGTGGACTACCAGATCGTGAGAACGAGCGAGAGATTGGACGCGGTCTTGGCCCGAGCCGTAGCAGAGAGAATTGGGATGGCGAGGAAGTGAAGAGTGTTTTTAACCACTAAGGCACCAAGGCACGAAGAAGAAAAGAGTTGAACCACAGAGGACACAGAGTTTCGCAGAGGAAGACAAAGAGTCACGGCGGGAGCGCGTCGTCGAGAAAGTGTTTAAGTAAGGCTCTTGTTTTACCATGCGTAACTCCGCGTCCTCTGTGGTGAAAACGGGAGGCAGGATTTCAAGGAGGAAGACAACGAGTAATGGGTGGTGTGCATCATTGAGGAGATGCAAAAGAAATCTCCTGTCTTACTCTGTGTAACTCCGCGTCCTCTGTGGTGAAGACGTTTTTGGCTTTTTTTGTTGACAGACGCTGGTCGACACATTCGCTCACTGACGCGTTTGGTATCCGTGGTTTAATTCGGTCCCTTTATGCCCGCTTGGCTGTCCAGCTTGTTCCTGAACCCCGCCTACGTCCTTCCCGGGCTTGGGCTGGTGGCTGCGCCGATTTTGATCCATTTGATCAATCGGCTGCGGTACAAGAAGGTCAAATGGGCCGCGATGGAGTTCCTGCTGAAGAGCATTCAGCGGAACCGCCGCCGGTTGCTGCTGGAGCAATTGCTGCTGCTCTTGTTGCGGATATTGCTGATTGTGGGGCTGGTGGCACTGATCGCGCGGCCGGTGCTCGATCCAGACCAGTTGGCGTTGTTCCAGGGGGCCAAGACGCATCATGTCGTGGTGCTGGATGACAGCGGCTCGCAGCGGGATCGCTGGGGGGACACGACGGGGTTCGCCGAGGCGAAGAGCGCTCTCAAGTCGATCGTCTCCATTGGGGCCCGCAGGCCAGGTACGCAGGTCGTGTCGGTGCTGCTGGCGTCGAAGCCCGATCAGCCGTTGTACGTCGCCAAGCCGGTGGACGACACGTTGGTGACGGAGCTTGAGGACCGGCTGAAGTCATTGGAAGCGACGTGGCGGACGGTGTCGCTGGTGGAGGCCCTCGCGGCGGCGAAGCGGTTGTTGGAGCAGACGCCGGGGGGGACGCGGCTGGTGCATCTGGCGTCGGACTTCCGGGCGCGGGAGTGCGATGCCTCGGGGCCGCTATTGGCTGCGATTCGGGATCTGGCGACCTCAAAGATCGACGTGACCTGTTTGCGGACCGTGCCCGAAGAACACGCGAACGTGGGGCTGGAGAGTCTGACCGGCAGCCTCGAAGTGGCGGCGGCCAATGTGCCGCTGCGGCTGACGGTGAAGGTGCGGAACCACGGCTCGAAGGTCGAGAAGAACATCCGCATGACGGTGATGGTCGACGGGTCGAAGTTGCCGGTGACGGTGACGGTCGACGAACTGGAGGCCGGTCGAGACACGACGCGGGAGTTTGACGTCACGTTCGCGACGACCGGGCCGCACGATGTGCGCGTGTTGTTGCCGCCGGACGCGCTCGATGCCGACAACCTGCGGAGCCTGGCTCTCACGATTCCCGACAATCACCCGGTGCTGCTCATCGAAGGGGACGCCGCCGCTGGGGACGCGATCGCGTTGCAGGACGCGCTAGCCCCCTTGCCGGGCTTGACGGGTTTCGCCCCGTCGGTCGAAACGAGCGAGTTTCCACGCCGCAGTCCGCTGGACCGCTTTCAAAGCGTGTTCCTGCTGAACGTGTCGGAACTTCCCGCCGACGTGGTGCGGGTGCTGGAGCATTACGTCGCCGCTGGGGGTGGGCTGGTCTGGTTCCTCGGCGAGCAATCGCGACCGGCGTTCTTCAACAAGTCGCTGTACAAGGCGGACGGGACGGGGTTGTTCCCGGCGGAACTGGGAGCGGTGGCGGACCTGCCGCGCGACGAGACGAACCCCGCCCCCGACATTGAGTTCGGCCCGCATCCGATCTTCCGGATTTTCCAGGGGGACGAGAACCCGTTCGTCGACATCGTCAATATCCGGCGGTACTTCAAAACCGCCGACAAATGGACGCCCCCCGCCGGAGTACAGGTCCTGGCCAAACTGCGGAACGGGGCACCGC
>JBIKMW010000158.1:0-11435 GCA_044359065.1 Planctomycetales bacterium
AAGCGGAAGGACATCGCGCCCGACGCCCCCCAACCACGTCTCCCCAACATCCCGCACGCAGTCCAATCGCCCAACCTCATTGACCGACCACCGCAGGATTCAACCCCCCCTCGTCCCCTTGGACGCGGACGCCCCATTCCGGTTGAATGACGGCTTCACACGGCTCCACGCTGAGGGCGCCAACGTCCTCCCTCTCCAGTGACGCCCTCCCACTCGACAGGCCCCCCATGCTTCGTTCCCCGCTCATGATCGCACTGGCAGTCCCGCTGCTGGCCATCACGGTGTTATCGACGACCATCCCCGCTTCCGCCGCGGAGCCGCGCATCCGCGTCGTCGTCTGGGACGAGCAGCAGCCCGCCCAGAAGCAGGCGTACGAGAATTTCCTGGGGAACGCGATCGCCGACCATCTGACCAAACAGCCGGGCCTGCGCGTCATTTCGGCCACCATCGACCAGCCCGACAAGGGCCTTCCCGCCAGCCTGCTCGACAACACCGACGTCCTCGTCTGGTGGGGTCACGTCCGCCACAACGAGATCACTCCCGAACTGGCGAAGAGCATCGTGGCCCGCGTCAAGGCGGGCCAATTGGCGTTGGTCGCACTGCACTCGGCCCACTGGTCCGCTCCGTTTGTCGAAGCGATGTACGAACGGACGCGCGACGACGCCCGTCGCCGCTATCCCGATCCACCCGACGGACCGCCGGTCAAGTTCGAGTTCGTCCCTCCCGCGGGCCGTTTCGTCCCCACGGCCGATTCCCTTCGCACTCCCGCCTACTACGCCATGAAGCGCGGCGCACAACTCACGGTCCGGGTCGACCTCCCCAACTGCGTATTCCCGTCGTACCGAGCGGACGGCCAGCCCAGCACCATGACCGTCCTGCGTCCCGAGCACCCCATCGCCGCCGGCCTCCCCGCCACCTTCACGATCCCGCAGACCGAAATGTACGCCGACCCCTTTCACGTCCCCGAGCCGGACGAAGTGCTGTTCGAGGAAAAATGGGAAAAAGGGGAATCCTTCCGCAGCGGCAGCCTCTGGAAACTCGGCGCAGGCCACGTCTTCTACTTCCGCCCAGGCCACGAAACCTACCCCGTCTACAAACAAGACCTCCCCCTGAAAATCCTCACCAACGCCATCCACTGGCTGGGCAAGGCACTCGCCGAGAAGAAGTGACGACAGTCAATCGACCCGTGTGCCAAAGCGATCCCGTCCAGTGGCCCGCCTGTCACGCGCCCCGTGCCATGCTTGGCCCGCCCTGGGGACAAGCATGCCTCCCCGCGTTCCCCAAGGGTGGCGGGTGGCCCGGGGGGTGGCCCGGCCAACTCGTGGCCGGGTCGCGCAGCGACAAGAAGCAACACCTTCCGCATCCACACACCAAGAAAGCGCGGGAAATCACGCAGACGTGTCGGTGAAGCCGGTTCGAGACAAGAAATCGTCCACGTCGTCCCGTGCTGCACCGGATGTCGCGAACCAGTGTTTCCCACAACGGGTAGCGGAAATCGTCAGATTTCCACCGCACGCGCACCCCCGACAGCGGACGCGTCCACCCCGTCACGCCGCCAGCAACATGTCCACTTCGCGGCGGAACAACCATTCGTTGTCGTGCGCCGCCGAATTCCGGTCGACATAGCGCCGCGCGATTTCCTCCCGAACGTCGCGGAACGGCACGCCGGGCAATTCCGGCACCTTCGCCATCGATGCTTCCGCGCCGGAGAAATCCCCTTCTTCCACCGCGAGATGGACTCGTAGCAACTGCACTTGGGGGCTACTCGGCTCGCCACTCACTTCGGCCAGGCACTCCGCCGCGAGCGCCGTATTGCGTTCCTTCAACGCGAGCATTGCCAGCGCCGTTCGATAGTAACGAAGCTGCGACGCGTGAACGCAATTCCGCACCCCATCATCCAGCAATCGCCTCGCTTCTTCCCACATGTCCAACTTCAACGCGGCCATCGCCCGGATGTGCTGGTTGATCCAATCGTCAAGCGACTCTCCATTCCGTGCCACCGGACATTCCCGCCGCACTTCTTCGGTTCGCCCCATCAGCATCAACAACGCCCAACGACCTGGCTCGACCACCTCGTCGAATGCCGCCAACGCGTCGGCCAGTCGCCCCATCCCTTTATGCATCTCCGCCCGACCGTTCTTCGCCACGACATCCTCCGGATGCCGCTCGACCACCTCGTCGTATGCCGCTAACGCGCTGTCCAGCAGCCCCATCCCCTTCAGCGTCTCTTCCCGACCGTTCTTCGCCACGACACTCTCCGGATGCCGTGCGACCACCTCCTCGTATGCCGCCAACGCTTCATCAAGCCGCCCCAGCACCTTCAGCGTTTCCGCCCGACCGGTCTTCGCCACCACATTCTCAGAATGCCGCGCGACCACTTCGTCGTATGCCGCCAACGCATCCGCCAACCGCCCCATTGACTTCAACGTCTCCGCCCGACCGGTCTTCGCCACGACACTCTCCGGATGCCGCGCGACCGCCTCGTCGTATGCCGCCAACGCTTCATCAAGCCGACCCAGCCGCTTTAGCGTTTCCGCCCGACCGTTCTTCGCCACGACATTTTCCGGATGCCGTGCGACCACTTCGTCGTACGCTGCCAACGCGTCGTCTAACCGCTCCAGCCCATTCAGCGTCTCCGCCCGACCGGTCTTCGCCACGACACTCTCTGGATGCCGCGCGACCGCTTCGTCGTATGCCGCCAATGCGTCAACCGGCCGTCCCATTCCCTTCAGCGTCTCCGCCCGCCCGATCTTCGCCACGACATTCTTCGGATGCCGCGCGACCACCTCGTCGTACGCCAACAACGCTTCGTCCAGCCGCCCCATCCCCTTCAGCGTCTCCGCCCGACCGGTCTTCGCCACGACATTCTTCGGATGCCGCGCGACCACCTCGTCGTACGCCCGCAACGCTTCGTCCAGCCGCCCCATCCCCTTCAGCGTCTCCGCCCGACCGGTCTTCGCCACCACATTCTCCGGATGCCGCGCGACCACCTCGGCGTACACGCACAACGCTTCGTCCAGCCGCCCCATCCCCTTCAGCGTCTCCGCCCGACCGGTCTCCCCGACTTCGTGATTGCCGAAATAGATGGAGCGCCGGTAGGCCTCCAAAGCCTCGTCATAGTCACAAACCAATCGCAACGCGTGTCCCAATTGCGCCCAAGCCCATCCGTCATCGGGAACAAGCTGGACCGCTCGATGAGCCCAATCGTACTGCTGTTTCAGGAATCCCAACTTATACGCACGCTGCGCCAAATCGCACAACGACATCGCCGCAAACACCGCTGCATTGGAAGTTCCAGAAAATCCCAACTGGAATTCGATCAACTGCTCGACAATCTGTTCCGCACGCGCCACCTCCCGCCGGTCCAACGCCGCGAGAGCAGCCTGCTTTTGGGAGTCCACCTTTTGTTTCAATGCGCCCCGATCAACTGATCGCCGACCGCGAAACCCCTTCCCTCGCGCTCCCGACGCGGACTCTTCATCGATGTCGATCTCGGTTCCGCGCGATGCCTGCGTTCTCACCTTTGGGGCACCACCCAGCCCCGCCCCCCACGCGTTCAGCCCCGCCCCCAACGCGTTCAGCCACGTCACCCAATCCACAATCCCTTCGGCACGGAATGCGGACGATGTGGCCCACCGGAATCGAGCTTTGGACACATCCCCCTTCGCCTCCAACCACTCTCGCGCGAAATCCCGATACACCCCCTCGCGCACGCAAAACCCCTCGCGCCGCCGTGCGTCGTCCGTCGCACTCCCGATCTTCAACGTCGCCTCGTCCGCCGCCTGGCGCACCTCCCGAATCGCCGGTTGGGCGGCGGCCAACGTCTCCAGACATCGCGTGACGTGCGCGGCACTCACCGCCAACGCGATCCGCAGCGCTCCCGCCACGTCCGTCCCCTCAGCCAGCGGTCGGGCGTAGAACACTCCCTCCCACGCCTCGCGAATCTCGGCATAGGCCAGCAGTTCGTCCAACTCCTCCGCCACCGACATCCGTGTCTCGTCCGACAGCGTCCCATCCAGCAGCCACACTGTCAGGTCGACCCCTTCCGTCAGGTCCACCGCGTCGAACAGAGCTGTGCGCGCCTCCGCTTCGCTCGGCACTTCCAGCGTCATCACGTCCGCACACCCTTGCAGCGCGTACTCCAATTCGAATTGGCTGCACGGCTCTTCCACGTCGGGAGTCTCGTAGCGCAGCCGCACCCACGTTTCTTCGTCGCGACGAAGAAACGCCGAACATGCCCGGCCCGACACCACCGCCAACATGACCACACCCGCTTCAGGATTCGCTGTACTCGACACTCTCGCCTTTGGTGATCGTCTGTTTACACTTGTCGCGGAGAGCCTTGTACTTGTTGCCGGAACTCCGCCTGCCACGGACACGTCCGGAAGGTTGGGGGCTCGCCCCCTTCCGGGAGGTCTTTGCCAACACCACCCGCACGCGCCGAAACGTGTGGAACGTCATCTCGCCGTAAACATGCACTTCCACAAACTCATCATCGAGCGGTTCGGGGGCTGATTTCAACAGAATCTCCGGGAATTCGCTATCGGAAGTGGTTCCCGAGACCTTTGCCCCCAGTTTGGCCACGCACAACTTCCCACGGTCCTCCCAGTCGCCCCGCTTCCCGGTGGGAAGCGAGTTCCGGTCCCGCTTCCAATAGAAGACCCCCAAATTCTCCTCGAACAGCGAAGCCCGGTGCGCGATCATCTCCACCCGGAGTTCGACCTCGCAATAATCGTCCTTCCCGCCGTAGTGCGACAACCCCTCGCCATTCCACGAGAGCGCAGCGTAATGCAGCTTGTCCTTGTTGCGGTCGCTTCCCAACAGCGCGTTTTCGGAATTGGGCCGATACACATTCCAGTCGACTTTCTTCGCAACGGACCGGCTGGAAAACCTCAGGTGCAGCAAGTCGTAAAACCCGGCGAACTGGTCCGCCGACCCCTGCGCCATCAAGATCAATTTGCCGGTGGGACAGCACAACACCACCGGACTCTTCTCGCACCCCGCCTGAAATTCCAGCAGTCTGCCCTCGCTTCCGCTGGCGCGCGCCTTCTTAAGCGCGGCGTCGTAGCGGCGATCCAGTGCCTTCTTCTCCGCGTCCCGCCGTGCCGCCACCACGTTCGGAAATTTGCTGGGCCGGCCACAGTGGGGACATTTCTCCCGGTCGTCCGGATAGTCCACCCCACAATCGTCGCACGCCGCGTACTGAATCCCCATTCCCGCCTCGCCCTTGGGTCGCTCCCCTCCGAACTGTCGAACTGTAGTTCCAGGATCATGACAGTTCTCCGCAACTCATCCAACCCAACCGTCAACTTGCGCGGTCGCCCCCCACCCCGTGCCATGCTTGGCCCGCCTTGGGGACAAGCATGCCTCCACGCGTCCCCCAATATCCCTTCTCGTTGCGCACCTGTCCGGCGGATCGATGTTCCGTACCCGTATTTCGACGCCCGTCGAATAACGGCGCGTTCCGGCCAATTCGCGCGCCCACCGGAAACCCCGTTTCCACCCCCGCGCGAAAAAATGGCGCTCGAATTTCCCACGTTTCCATTTTTCAAAACGTGGGTTTCTCGCAATCCGTGCCCGCAAAACACACCCGGAATCACGCGCTCGATTCCGACCGCGCGCATCGCAAACGACACGCGTCTTCCCGCGTATTCGTCGCGCGCGTCCCGGTGTGCGCGTGCCACACACGACCCTCGAAACGGAGGCGAAAACCAAAACCGACGCTTCTCGCAATCCGATTGCAACGGGCGCGCAACAAAACCCCGTAGGTTGAACGCGTCACACGCACCCCGCGCCGCGACACCCTATCGCGTGGCGGTCCGCAGCGGGCTGGCCGCGATGCCGAACGTTCGTCCGGCGGGACGGGGGGCGCGGGTTTCGCCCAGTTCGCTGTCGGCGGGGTGGTCCGTCGCCGGTCCGGAGAATCCCCATGTCTCGCCGATCAATCCTTCCATCGTCAGAAACTGCGGATCGGCCGGTTCGCGCACCTTCGTCTCCGCGTCGACGAGGTGTCCCGCCACGACCTCCGCCGGAACCAACGTCCCCTCGCCGTCCACCGTCACGCACAACAGCGAATCGTTGGCCGGTTGATCGCCGACAAACTCCAGAAGCGGCTGCCCCGAAGCGGGTTCCAGCAAACTGTCACGGAGTTCGACCACGATCGATTCGGGGGGCGGGACCGTCGCCGGCACTTTCCAGCGGAGTAGCGGCCCGGTCTGTCGCAACGTCGATCCACGGGCGACGATTTTCGTTCCGGCGCGGGCCGGGGGGGCCAGCAACGTGACAAGTGGACCTTGCCCGAGTTTCAGACAGTTTTCAAACACAATCTCGCGTGGCGAAGTGCTCGCGGAGAACGCGGTCCCGTGGCCGAACCACACAACATCGGCCAGCCGCGCGATTCCCCCCTGCGAATCGACCGCATCGGGAATCTGCCACGCCAGCGCGGGGGGAGATGGCGAGAAGGGCGGCAACGAGCGCGACCCCTTGTCGCGCGGCGGAACCAGCGAAACATCGAACGAGCACGCTTCACACGTCAGCCGCTGGGCGGTCACCAGCACCAGCGCGGGGGGAGCGGTGCCCGACACCGGCGCCACTCGTCGAATGTGGATGTTCCGCAATTTCAGTTCGGTGCAAGTCGCGTGCAGCGGGTCCGACTCCACGACCACCACCGGTCGCAAGTGGTCGGCCCCTTCAATGACAAGCGGCCCCACCGTGGAGATCGTCCCGGCCCGCCACGGTCCGGCGGATGCCAGCAGAATTCGCCCCGTCGCGTCCGGCTCTGGCAACGGCGGTAGGGAGTTTTTTTCCGTGGAACGTGGTTGGGATGGCGAATCGTTGGGAGGCGAAATGGGGCCGGTTTTCTCCGGTTCCGCACGCCAGCGGTTCCAGGTTTCCGAGCCGATCGCCAACAACCGGCCACGCGCTCCGTGATTCGCCAGGACAAACGACACGCCGGCCAAAACCAACACGGCGGCGACAAGTTTCGGCCCGGCGGCGCGCGAGCGAAACACGGGATCCCCCTTCACCCGTGGCGCGGGACGGTCGAACGCCGCGCGGAACCGGCGCAACACCGTTGGGCCTCCCGGACGCAATTCGGCCACGCGTCGCGCGGCCTCACCGAACGAAGCGGGGCGGGACTCGGGATCGCGGCGGGTGAGGTCCCGAACCAATCGCGCCAATTCGGGGGGCGCGTCGGGAGCGAACTCGCGGATGTCAGGGACTTCCCGCACTCGATGCGCGGCCAACTTCACCAGCGCGTCGCCGCCGGGGAATGGCGGGCGTCCACACAAAAGTTGATAGAGAAGGCAACCCAACGCGTAGAGGTCGGAGCGAAAATCGGGCGGCCTGCCCGTGCCGATCCGCTCGGGAGCGAAGCCGTCAAAGCGTTCCGGGGCGGGGCGGCCATCCAACAGAATGTCGGGGTCGAGCACGGCCCGAATGGCGGCATCAACAAGGACGGCGCGGCCGTCCGCCGTGAGGCGACCGTTCGTCAAACGGATGTCGCCGTGCGGGATGCCCAGTCGCTCCAGTCTCGCCAAGTCGTCAAGCAATTGCCGCGTGATTTCCATCACGACCGGCGGAGCGAAGCGGCCGCGCCGCACCAGGAGTTCGCCGAAGGACGGTCCATCGATGTACGGGGAGACGATCACCCAGCCGTCATTCGTGTCTCGAACAAGTCGAGCGGGAAGCCCCTCGACGGGATTCACCGATGCGGCGCGTACGAAATTGGCGAGGGCATCAAGCCGTTCGGTGTCGAGCCACGGACCGAGCGCGATTCGCTTGAGTGCCACGCGCGCGCCGGTCGAACGGTCGACGGCGAGGAACGTCTCGCCGGTGGTGCCGCCGCCGAGTCGATCGCGGAGGACATACGGGCCGATCTCAAGGCGGTCGGGCGTTTTGGATTCGAGGAGTTGAACCTGAAACGGCGTCAGTTTGTCGAGTTGGGAAAGGGCATCCAACCAAACGGAGTCGAAGGCGGGGAGGTCGGCGGCAAGACGCTGGACGATGCGGCGCGCGCGGCGGAGGTCGGCGTCGGTACACAACTCGGCCCGGAACAGGCGCGCGACCAGTTCGTCCGAGGGAGGTTCGAGCACCGAGACAGTCCCCTGTCGAGTCGTATGGGAGGCGTTTCCCGAGGAATCGGGCTGGGTTGTAGCGAAAACCGAGGTTTGTTGGGTATGCGAGACTGTGCGGACGGGGCCATCAAGACGGTTCGAGGCATGACCATTCGATGTTGCCCGCTGGATGAGCCCCAATCGGAATGTCACAACATCTTTTGAATGAACGTGTTGCGACAAATCTACACGCCGCCGCACTGAAATCGGCCCGTGCGAATCGAAGCCAAAACGCGGGGGCTGCGGATTTGACCCGGCGAGCCGGGGGGTTACACTTGGCGGGGTCGGCGGGCCGGTATCGGTTCGGGACCGACCCGCCGAGTTGATCGCCATTCAGGTCGTGAACGACCCATGAACACCGTCTATTTCAAGCGGTTCCGCATGGAGATCGACCTCCGCAAGGTCCCCTTGCCGGAGCCGGTTCTGCCGGAATCGTATTCATGGACGGCCTGGCGTCCTGAATGGCTTGAACGACACGCGTGGACGAAAGCGGAGAGCTTTCACGACGAGATCGACGCCGAAGTGTTCGCGTCGCTGGCGGACTACGGAGGCTGTCTGCATTTGATGCGTGAAATCTCGCGGCGGGACGAGTTCCTTCCCCATGCGACCTGGCTGATCACGCGCGGCGAACCGGACGACGAAGACCGCGAAGATTGCGGTACAATTCAAGGGCTGTCGGCGCGACCGTCGGGACTGTTCGCCTCGGGGCCAATCGGTGCGATCCAGAACGTGGGGATCACGCCGCGACATCGTGGCCAGGGATTGGGACGGGCGCTGGTGCTGAAGGCGCTGAGGGGATTCCGCGAATGCGGTTTGTTGCGGGCCTTTTTGGAAGTCACCGCGAAGAACGAACCGGCGGTGCAACTGTACCGCTCGTTGGGATTTCGACTGACCGGCACCAACTATAAGGCGGTTCCGCAGCGGACGCCCTCGGGAGTCCGCGAAGTGGTGTGGAGCTGACAGGACGTAAGCTTTGCGGGGAGCGGACTATCCCGCATTTCGTGGCGATTTGCGGAGCGAACGCCTAACGCTCGCGCCGCGGAGTTTCCTCGATTGCCTATTGCTTTGTCGCAACTGGAATTGGGGGTTGTAACAAGGCACTCGCCGTGTCCCGCACTGTGTCGGTCGTCAGGGGTCGGTCGTCAGTAGCCGGTCGAACGCGGTTGCCTCGCGCTTACGCTTCGGCTCCTCAAGCGGAGTCCGGATTGCCCCGCAACTCGCACGACACACATTGCGATCGTTGTGCGGTCGCACGCCCGATGTCCCGAGCCACCCGAAGCTCAGAACACGCTGAGCAATGTCACGGCAATGCGGCCGCCGAAACAGACATCAACATCGCTACCTCCAACGCGCGGGCGATGCGGGTACGACCCGGAGTAGTTCCACACGTCGCCGTCGCGACGGTACTCCAGCGGGAGCGGCGAACGCTCGATCGGGCAGAACACCGTTTCCGGCCGATCCGACTCCGGAGGCAGGTGCGGGAGATTCACGTTCCAGAACGTGCCCGGCTGCCAAGGCCGGCTTGCAAGGTCGCGCACGACCGGTTCGATCCAATCGGCGATGCGATCCCAATCGAAGTCCGCGTCGTCAAACCCCGGCAATGAGCGCTTGCGGAAGTGGGACAGGGCGATCCCCGGCTTGCCGTGCAGCACCCCTTCCCGCACGGCCGCCACCGTCCCCGAGTGCAGCACGTCCACGCCGAGGTTGCCGCCGTGATTGATGCCGGACAGAACCCAATCGGCATCCGTCGCCAAGCCGTGGAGCCCGACCCGCACGCAGTCGGCGGGAGTCCCGTGGACGACGTGGGTGCGCGAATCGCGCGAGGTCACGCGGAACGGTTCGTCGCTGGTGACGCGGTGGCTGCACCCGGAGAGCGCCCCCGCCGGTGCCACCACCGTGGGGGTCCCCAGCCGCGCGGCCACGGCCGTCAACACGCGCAAGCCGAGCGCGTCGATCCCGTCGTCATTGGTGACCAGCCACCGCATGTTTCGGCTCCGACCGCCCCGGCGATCAGATCACGCCGCCGTGCGTACGGTAGGGGGTGGCGAAGTCCGGAGCATCGAGGAACCAAATGCGTTCCCAGATTTCCGGGATGTGCCGCAGGTTTTCCGACGTGTAAATCAACTGCCGCGCCCGAATGTCGGACTGCGACGAGTAGATCGGCAACGCGCAGCCGACTTGGGAAACCGTCGGGACCAGGCAAGTGGCAAGCAAGAGCCAAGAACGCATGGAAAGCACTCCACGAACGGGACGAAAGGGCAGACGGAGACGGACCGCGTCCGGCCCGGAGAACCGGATGCTGGACGAAATGCCGTTCTTTGATGTGTGGGAATCGGAATCCGTTGTCGAACCACCCGGCGGGGAGCCGGGAGACATCCCCGCGCGGCGAAAACGCCACCGAGGGACGAGGGGTCAACAACTTCGTCGGGTCTGCCCCGGCATCGTCCCGAACTGCGGGAGCAAAGCCGGTCGTGAACGCGGGGTGTCCACGGAGGGGCGAAAGAACTTCGCCCTGGGGAGAGAAATCTTCGTGTATCGGGAACAGCCGCTCCGGATCAAGGGGAGATCGGGGCGACGAGTATCAATCGGGTTTCGCGAGTGAATCCCGCGATGCGGCGACAAAAAGTTTTGCGACAACAGGTTACGGCACGATCGGAGCGGCGGGAGCGGGTTCGGCCCCCGCGACTTCGACTTGAGCCTGCATCGCCGCGCGAGCGGCCGCCTCTTCAAGTTGACGAACCTTTTCTTCCATTTCCTTGCCGGGTTTGAAGGTGACGACGAATTTCTCCGGGACGAACACCTTGTCACCCGTGCGGGGATTGCGCGCCTTGCGTGCGGCCCGCTTTTTGACTTCAAACACGCCGAAGTTGCGAAGCTCGATCCGCTTCTCGGCGATGAGGGTTTCCACGATGGCGTCGAAGGTCTTCTGGACGATTTCCTTCGTCTTCAGTTGCGTCAGCCCGATCTGATCGGAGATGGCTTTGACGATCTCTTTTTTGGTCACGTTTCGACTCTCCCGAGAACAATGGCCATCCGCCAAGGGCGGTAGGTCGGGCTGATTCGCGTGACCGAAGTCTAAAACCGAGGCCTCCGAAGTGTCAAGTGCTTTGTGTCGGAACTGCCTACGGGAACACGTTTTCCGTTAAGCTTGTGATGAATGCCGCCAACGGCACAAGGCACACTTACGGCGACACCCGCAAACCACCCAATCCGCCGATCTCCTGACCTTCGCCGGGTGGTTTCCGAACTCACGTTGTCCGAAAGTGTCGTTTAACGGAGTTAACTCGGGTGACCCAGGATGACTGGGAAGACTTCGAGTGA
>JBIKMW010000072.1:0-33733 GCA_044359065.1 Planctomycetales bacterium
CGAAGCAAGGGGGGGGGGCACAGCACAACTGGACGGACGCCGACGAACCCGCCGCTCCGGTTGCGGGGGTGTTCAACCTGTTCCGCTCCGCCGGAAAGTGGGGGGCCAAGGACCTGAAATTCGTTTCCACCGAGTCCGCTTCGCCCGATTACCTGAAACCGGTCGAAGGGAGTCCCCTGGCGAAGGTGGGACGCCCCGCGTCGGCGGAGTTCACCCTGGAGCGAGTGGGGGCGAAGTAGCGGCCGCGCCGCGAACGAATCCATCCAGACGGGTCGGGCGCTCCCTCCCAATACCAGCCCTGTTGACACTTGGCCTTCGATTTGACCTCCATGACCGACTCCGTTGCTCCCGCAGCCCCGTTTGCACTTCCCGGCCTCAATCCGTGCGCCACGCACATTCGTGCCGAAGTCGTCGAACAGGTGCGTCTGGCTCAAGACACGTTTCGCGTCCGCATCGAATGTCCGGAGATCGCCGCGCGGGTCGTCCCCGGCCAGTTCTTCATGATCCGCGAGCCGGGTACGACGCAACCGCTATTGGGGCGGCCCTTCGCCCTGTACGACACTTGGTTGGGTCCCGACGGCGCTCCGCGCGGAATCGATGTCGTGTTCCTCGTCGTCGGGCGGATGACCACGGTGATGAGCGGTTGGCGCGCGGGGGACGCGGTCGAGTTGTGGGGACCGCTGGGGAACGGGTTTCCCGTTCCGGAAGGCGAACGGTTGTTGATGGTGGCTGGGGGGATCGGCAACACGCCGTTTCTGGCGACGGGTCGGGAGGCGCTGGGGGGACGGCGTTACGGGACCCCGTCGCGCGGGACGGGACGGTCCGTTCCCGACGTACGATTTTTGTACGGAGCGCGGTCCGCCGCGTGGCTGGCGGGGCTGGAGGATTTCGAGAGCGCCGGGATTCCGGTGGAGATCGCCACGGACGACGGCTCGCGCGGCCACAAGGGGTTCGTGACGGATCTGTTGCGCGAGCGGCTGGCCGGGCTGTCCGCCCAGGAACGGGGCGAAACGCGTGTGCTGTGTTGTGGACCGGAGCCGATGATGCACGCCGTGGCGAAACTGTGCGCCGAGCGGGGGACGCCGTGTTGGCTGTCGCTGGAAACTCCGATGGCGTGCGGGTTCGGTGCGTGCTTCAGTTGCGTGACGAAGGTGAAGCAGGGAGAGGGATGGGACTATCGCCGCGTGTGCGTGGAAGGTCCGATCTTCCCGGCGGAGGAGTTGGTGTGGGAGTGAGACCCGCGGGACGCTCGCCGGCCCGTCGACATCACGCCAGAACCGCATCGACCACCTTGCCGTGCACGTCGGTGAGCCGATAGTCGCGCCCCGCGTGGCGGTAGGTCAGCCGCGTGTGGTCGATGCCGAGCAGATGCAGGATCGTCGCGTGGAAGTCGTGGACGTGGACGCCGTCCGTCGCCACCGTCGCGCCGATCTCGTCGGTCGAACCGTGGACCATGCCCCCCTTGACCCCGCCCCCCGCCAGCCACGACGAAAAACAGGCGCTGTGATGGCCGCGTCCCCTGGTGCCGTCGACGCCCGGCGTGCGGCCGAATTCGGTCGTCCACACAACGAGCGTGTCGTCCAGCATGCCGCGCGCTTTCAGGTCGCGCAACAGTCCAGCGAGGGGTTGATCGATGTTGCGGGCGTGGTCGGCGTGTTCGGCCATGTTGCCGTGTTGATCCCAGTTGTGACTGCTGCTGCCGTCCACCACCTCGACGAA
The DNA here is from genome assembly GCA_044359065.1 of Planctomycetales bacterium. Classification (GTDB taxonomy): domain Bacteria; phylum Planctomycetota; class Planctomycetia; order Planctomycetales; family Planctomycetaceae; genus JAIXZD01. Next base: position 1,720 of record JBIKMW010000072.1, read on the forward strand.
CCGCACTCCCCGCTCGACCAACCGCCGGGCGGCCAGGCACTGCCAGCCGAAGCCCTCGGTTTGCCCGCGCTCGAGGCCGTACAGTGCCAGGGTGCGATCGTCTTCGCGGCTCAGGTCGAACGCCTCGGGGGCCTCGGTCTGCATGTGGAAGGCGGTTTCAAAGCTGCGGATCCGCGCGGAAAGGCGGGAATCGTCGGACCGCGACCGTAAATGGCGGTTGTTGAGGAGGTCCGCGAGCCCCAATTCGAGTTCCTGGAGCCCCCGCCGGGTGGTGCGCGGAACGAGGTTGGCGATCGGCTCGGGGCCGCCGATCACGCGGACGCCCTGGTGGTAAGCGGGAAGGAAGTCGTTGTTGAAGATTTGCGTTCCCGCGTAGGGCATTTGCGGGGCGAGGGCGATGAACGACGGCAGATTGGCGTTCGTCGTTCCGAGGCCGTAGCTGACCCATGAACCAATGGCGGGGCGGGAAAAGAAGAACGACCCGGTGTGCATGCCGAGCGTCGCGTTGTAGTGCTCGTTGTCGTTCCCGTTCAGCGAGCGAATGACGCAGATGTCGTCCATGAGTTCGCGCAGGTACGGGAACAGATCGCTCACCAGCGTGCCGCACGTGCCGCCGGGGCGAAACTCCCACAGCGGTTTCAGCAACACACGCTGCTCGTTCGACAGTCCGCCGCCGATGCCTGTCTTCTTGCCGTCCGCCTTGAACAGTTCGGGCTTGTGATCGAACGTGTCCATGTGGGACACGCCGCCGTTGGAGAACACGAAAATCACGCGCTTCGCGCGGGGGGTGAAGTGCGGGGCGCGGGGGGCCAGCGGGTCGTCACCCGGTGGGGTCGCGCTCGGGGGGTTCGCGCTCGGGGGGGTCGCGGTCAGGGGTTTCGCGCTCGCCCCGTCTTCCGCCAGTAGTTCCGAGAGGAGGCCGGGCAACAGGAGCGAGCCCCCCGCCAACGAGCGGAACAGGGCCCGGCGGGACGGACGCCGAACGGCGGGAGTGATGGTCGCAGACATGGAACGCTCAATCGATGTGCAGGAACTCGTTCAACCGGCACAGCGCGCGGACGTACGCCCGCCAGGCTTCCGCGTGCGGGTCGGATGTCGGTTCGGCTTGGCCCGCCAACCGGGCGGCTTGCCCGAGAAACGCTTCCGCCGCCGCGATGTCTTCCGAGGTGGCCGGTCGCGCGAACAGCAACTCGTGGGCGAAATCCACCCGCGCGGGCAAGTCGGTGCCGTGCGACGCGATCCGCTCCGCGAATCGAGCGGCTTGCTCGTGGACGAACGGATCGTTGAGGAGCCAGAGCGCTTGCAAGGGGGTGGTGCTGGTCGCGCGGACGGGGGTGCTGGTGGAGGGGTCGGCCCCGTCGAAGACCGCCTGGAACGGAGGCCGCTGGATTCGCGGCGTCATCAGATAAACGCCGCGCCGCCGGTGGTCGTAGCTCGCCTTGAACGGCTTGTGCTGGGTGAAGTCCCAGCTCTCTTCCGGAGGGAACGGGTGCGCTCCGGCGGGGGATGTGTCGAGCGATCCACCAAGAACCAACAGCGTGTCGCGAATCTCCTCGGCGTCCAGACGGCGGCGGGGGAAGCTCGACAGCCACACGTTGGAGGGATCGACCTCGACGGCCCGCGCTCCGCGGGCGCTCGACAACCGATAGACGCGCGAGCGAAGAATCGTTCGATGCAACGACTTGATCGACCATCCGTCCCGCCGGAACGCCGAAGCCAGATGGTCAAGCAGCGCCGGGTGCGACGGCGGCTTCCCTTGTTTGCCGAAATCGTTGGGAGTCGGAACCAATCCGGTACCGAAGTGGTGGGCCCACACGCGGTTGACCAGCACGCGAAGGGTGAGCGGATTGGCGGGCGAAACGATCCATTCGGCCAGTTCGAGCCGGCCGCTGGAGGATGTTCCCTCGGGCAGTTCCCCCCCGCCGAGCACCGCCGGAAAATGCCGCCGGACGATGTCCCCGGGCCGGGCGGGGTCCCCCTTGAGCTGAATGGCGACGTCCTCCCGCGTGCGCCCTTCCGCGACGGCATAGGCGGTTTCGAACGGCACGGGTTTCCCGCGGTGGGCCCGCGCCCGCGCTTCGGCCTCGTTCAGCGCTTGTTCGGCGGCGGACTTCCCTTCCTCGACGGCCTTCTTGAGCGCGTCCCGTTTCGACTTCACGTCGCCGTCCAACCGGTCGCGTTCCTTGATCCAGGCGGCGAGCTGTCGTTCGGCCTCGGCTCGCTGGTTGGCTGGCACCAGCGGGACAAGGTCGCGCTGCCGCTTGTCGAGTTCAATCCCCGGCCACGGGTAGCGCGTGCCGGCGAAAATGCCATACAGGCCGTAATAGTCGGCGGTCGTGATGGGGTCGAATTTGTGATCGTGACAACGTGCGCAGCCGAGCGACAGGCCCAGAAACGAGCGGCCCAGGTTGTCGAGCGTGTCTTCGATCGTCAGATGCCAGGGATAGTCGTCGACGCGGGAACCGAACCGCCGCGCATTCGCGATGTAACCGGTGGCGATCACCCGGCGGCGACGCGCGTCGTCGAGTTTGCTGTCGGTTTGATTGTCGACCTGGTTGTCGCGGTTGTCGCTTTGGTTGTCCGAGGTCTCGGCTTCGCGAAGATCGCCGGCCAGTTGGTCGCGCACGAATTCGTCGTAAGGGAGGTCCCGGTTGAACGCGTCGATCACCCAGTCGCGATACAGGCGCATCTGCGGGACGGGATAGTCCGAGTTGTCCCCCGCCGTGTCGGCGTAGCGGACAACATCCAGCCAATGTCGGCCCCAGCGCTCGCCATAGTGGGGTGACGCGAGCAGTCGGTCGACGAGGTGTTCCCAGGCGTTGTCGGATTCGTCCGCCACAAACGCGGCAACCTCTTCGGGGGTTGGCGGCAGACCAGTCAGGTCGTAGGTCACGCGCCGCGCGAGTATTCGCCGGTCCGCGTCCGGGGCGGGTTGCAGCTCCCGCGCTTCGAGTTCGGCCAACACGAACCGGTCGATGTCGGTTCGCGGCCAGGCGGTGTTTCCGACCGGTGGCGGAAGGGGGTCTGCGAGCGGACGGAACGACCGGAATTCGCGGGCTTTCGCGAGGTCGATCCGTTTACCAGGGTGACGGGTGGCGGTGACGCGGGGGTCGGGCGCGCCGCGTCTGACCCACTCGGTCAGATCCGCGATCTCCGCCTCGGAGAGCTTCCCGTCGGGTGGCATCTGCAACGCCGAGTTTTCGTATCGGATCGCCTCGATCAACAGGCTCTTCGAGACATCGCCCGCGACGACCGCCGGACCGGTCAGGCCCCCCTTGCGAATCGTCGCGCGGGAATCGACAAGCAGTCCCCCTTGCGGTTCGTCGGCGGTCGCGCTGTGGCAGGCGTGACACTTGTCGACGAGCACCGGCCGGACGCGCTTTTCGAAGAACGCCACGTCCGCGTCGGAAAGAACCGGCTCGAGGCCGTCGTGTCGCCCACGCCAGACTTCGATCCCCGAAAAGTTCGCAGCCCCTCCCTTGCTGGTGATTTCGATGCGCCCGTCGGTTGGCGACGCGTACCACGGACCGAGCCGTTGCCAACGGCCGGCCGCGCCGCTTTGGTGGTCGACCGCCACGGGGCGACCGTTGACGAACACCGTAAAAGTCTCGGAGTTGTTGTCTTCCCACACATACAGGAACAGCGTGAACGTCCCCGAGGGGATGTCGAGCAGTTCGACCTTGTTGCCCCCCCAGCGACTGCTGCGGATCATCTTCGCCCGCTCGGGGTCGGTCGGCGGGATCAGCGGCACCCCTTGATTCTCGAACGCCTTGTCATCGCACTCGTAGCGTTTCGAGTCGCCCCCTTCCCAACGATGGCCGTCGATCGTGACGGACGGACCGTTGAGATTCAGGCCGAGATGAAACGACGGCGCGGGGTCCTCGGCGCGGCCTGGCGACGGTGCCAGGAGGTGCGCGGCGGTCAGGAACAAGAGCGTGCGTATCAGCGATCGCATGGCGTTCGGAGCGGAGGAACGAAACGCGGGTGGGCATCGACACCCGTCCGGATTGTACCACCGCCGAAAAACGGAAGCGTCATCCCCGCTCCGCATCGCCGGCACGGTCCGCCACTTCGTCGCGACGGCCGCGGGTTTGGGATACCTTCGACCCGCGAAAGCTTTCCGTGCCGTTTCGGCCTGTTTCCCGCACAAGGTTCGTTCCGATGTTTGCCCGTTGTTCGCGCGGAGTGTGGTGTGCGCTGATCGTTCTGGGATGCGCGTGGGAGTGGGCTTCGCTCAATGCCTTCGCCGCCGCACCCTCCCGTCCGAACGTCGTCTTCATCGCGATCGACGACCTCAACGACTGGGTGGGCTGCCAGGGTGGTCATCCACTCGCGAAGACGCCCCACATGGACAGACTCGCGAAACGCGGGACGGTGTTCCTCAACGCGCACTGTCAGGCACCGCTGTGCAATCCGTCTCGCACGAGTTTGCTGCTGGGGCTGCGCCCGACAACAACCGGGGTGTATGGACTGGCCCCGTGGTTTCGCGATGTGCCCGAACTCGCAAATCGCGTCGCGCTGCCGCAGCATTTTCACCAGCACGGCTATCGAACGCTGACGGGGGGAAAGATTTATCACGGAGGGGCGGGTGGGCCGAAGCTCCGGTTGAAGGAGTTCGATGTCTGGGGGAACGTGGGGGGGATCGGGGCCAAGCCCACACGGAAGCTGATTGGCGACACGCCGATGGGGAATCATCCCGCGATGGACTGGGGCGTGTTCGAGCATCGCGACGAGGACAAGGGGGACTACCACGTCGCGACGTGGGCCATCGAGCAGATTCGCACCGCCCCGAAAGACAAGCCGTTCTTCCTGGCGGCGGGGTTCTTCCTGCCGCATGTGCCATGCTTCGCCACTCAAAAGTGGTTCGAACTGTATCCGGATGACGATTCGGTATTGCCGACGATTCGCGAAGACGACCGGTCCGACACGCCACGGTTCTCGTGGTACACGCATTGGCAGCTTCCCGAGCCGCGACTGCGGTGGGCGCGGGAAGCGAAGCAATGGCGGAATCTCGCGCGGTCGTATCTGGCGTGCATCAGCTTCGTCGACGCGCAGGTCGGACGCGTGTTGGACGCGCTCAACGAGACGGGTCAGGCGGATAACACCGTCGTCGTCCTGTGGAGCGACCACGGATGGCACTTGGGGGAGAAAGCGGTCACGGGCAAGAACACGCTGTGGGAGCCGTCGACGCGCGTGCCGCTGATCTTCGCCGGACCGGGTGTGACCGCCGGTGGCCGTTGCGCGCGACCGGCCGAGTTGCTGGATCTGTATCCGACGCTCGTCGAATTGTGCGGCCTGCCCGCGCGAGACGACCTTGAGGGACTGAGTCTCGCGCCGCAACTGAGGGACGCGAACGCGCCGCGCGATCGTCCGGCTCTCACGTCGCACAACCGGGGGAATCACGCGATCCGCACCGAAACGCACCGCTACATCCGCTACGCCGACGGATCGGAGGAACTGTACGATCTCTCCGCCGATCCGCGCGAATGGACGAACCTGCTGCCACCGGGGGGGACCGCGTCGCCGGCCGTGGCGACTGTGCGAGACGCCCTGGCCAGGCATCTGCCGAAGATCGACCGGGAACCGGTGGCAGGGAGTGCGCACCGCGTGCTGACGTACGACCCGACGACCGACATCGCGGTGTGGGAAGGGACGCCCATTCGGAGGGGGGATGCGATTCCGGAGTGAGAGATTGAATGACTGTCGCTCGGCTTGCTTCCGACGTTCAACGAAAAGCAAACGCTCCGCGTCGTTCGATCTCGTCGAGAATCCGATGCACCGCCGTCGCGGGATGATCGGGAATGTCTCCGTCGGGAGCGTCCCATTCCGATCGCGCCCGCTCTATCGCCGCACGCACCCGTTCTTCGGTGAGCGGCAGCAAGTCGACTCGGCGCTTGTTGTAAGTCCCCACAACCTCCCGCAATCGCGTTTCAATCTGGAAACATGTGGGCTGCGTAAGCGGAATTTTCCCAGCCGTGGAGTCCGAAACCAACGGTTGGGCGGTGAAGTGCAACAGCAGCCAGAATTCGAAGCAGGGGCGAGACAGGGCCACGCGGTATCCACGGCCATGACACTCGCTCAGGACGCGGTGTAGTGCCGGCACGTGGTCCGGTTCGATCCAATGATCCGTGTCCAGGCAGAGCCACAAGCGGTCGGCCGGCAACAGGGAGTACCGTTGACGAAACTCGTCGAGTCGACGCAGGACACCGGCCGGCGACGAGTCGCCCGCCAGCGTGGGCAGGACGACGATTTGCACAAACGGGCTCGAAATCCGGCCGAAATACTGCGGGACGGCGTACCGATCCTCACTGGCAATGACGACCAGCGAGGCGTCGCGCACGCGGGTGCCGCCATCCCGGTCGAGGGGCCGCGCCTCACGGGGCATGGGCGACTCCTTCCAGTTCGGCCCCCTCGCGGTTCAGGGCGTCGAGAACCCGACCTTCCGGTCGCAGCCGTGGAACGCCGCCGAATCTCCCCTGCAAGTACCCGCGGCGCAAAGGGAAATCATCGGGAACATCGAAATCCGACAACGATACCAATCGTGTTTGGTGTCCTCGGTCCTTCTCGACCATCCAGTATTCGTCGCGGCGGAGTAAGTCGGTGTCGAGCAGGTGGGCTTCATGCGTGGTCACAATCAACTGGCGGTGACTGTCCGGGCACGATTCCGCGAATGTGCGCAGAAACTCCCGGCAGATCGCGGGATGCAGGCTGCCATCGAGTTCGTCGACGATGTGTGTGCTGCCATTTCCCCCCGCCCCGGCAATCATCGGCAAGAAACGCAGCAACTGCCGCGTGCCGTCGGACTCCTCCGAAACATCGAGCTCCCTTTCTCGTCCACCCACGGTCCGAATCGAGAGCAATCGGCGGTCCACCACTCTCGAGAGCGCGCCGGGAACAGACCGTACCTCGCGAAATTCACCCGGAAGTACAAGACCACCCCCGAGATCGACTCCACCCCGACCGAACACTGCCCGCACTTCGGGACGTGGACCAGCCCATTCGTCCCGGTCCCGCTCCTCGACCGACAGCCGCATTTGCTCGATCCCCGTATCGATCCGCTGGAGAAACGCCTCGGCGAATTCGCGCACGCGGGGTTCCGTCTCCGCTCTCCGCAACCAGTCATAGCCCCCTGTCCACGGTTGGGCGACCACCATTCCCTGACGCAGCCAGGCCGTCACCCCGTGCAGCGTCGCCCCGATGAAGTCCGCCGGCAGTTCGATCACTCTCCGCAGGGCCAGTTGGTCTGTTCGGAGCGGTGCGTCGGCGACGTGCGCAAGACAGCGCGCCAGCCGATGATCTGCGAGCACCGACAGGCGGCTCTCGGGTGCCAGAACCACGCGGCCCTCCGCGTCGCGTTCGAAGACGACGAAGTCTTCCGCGCCATCCAGCACTGTCAACCATTCCCCCACGACCTGGGACTCGCGCAAGTCCATGCCATAGGTGAAGACACGGTCTCCGGCGATGAACCGAAACTCGAACACCGACGGTTGATCGATGAACGCGTCGTCGAACCGGAATCGGTCGGGTGGGCCGGGAAGACTCGGTGCGGTGGAGTCAATGCGCTCTTGCGCATATTGCATGGCCCGGACGAGGTTTGACTTCCCCGACGCGTTCGCACCATACAACACGGCGACGCGCAGCACGGAACGGTCCGTACCCGGAATCGGTACCAGATGCGATTCGTGGCCTCCACAACGACGGCTGGCCACCATACTCAATGTGACCGGTTCGCCGATGGAGCGGAAGTTCGCAACCGTGAACGAAACGAGCATGGAGCAACCCGTCACCTGGGATCGTACCGCAACCTGCACCGCCCCGATTCTATCCCGCCTCCGCACGCTCGGGGACAAAAAATCGCATCACCCGTCCTTCAGCACGCATCGTAGCACCGGCTGCCGTGCCGCGCGGACATCGTCGGGTCGGCACACGGGTGTTGAGTGCGGAGCGCCGCGCAGCATTTCGGGGTCTTCTTCCAGGATCGTCCGGATCGTGTCCGCGAAGGCGTCCAGGGTTTGTTTCGACTCCGTCTCTGTCGGCTCGATCATCAGAGCTTCGGGGACGTTCAGCGGGAAGTAGACCGTCGGCGCGTGGAAGCCGTAGTCCAGCAGCCGCTTGGCGATGTCCATCGCCGAGAAGCCCTTCTCCTTGCACGCCTTGGCCGAAGCGACAAACTCGTGCAGACAGCGATCCCCCTGCGGCACGGCCAACACATCTTTCAGCCGCGCGAGCAGATAGTTCGCATTCAGCACCGCATGCTCGCTCATCTCGCGGACGCCGCGCGCTCCCAAAGTGCGAAGGTAGCAGTACCCGCGCACCAGGATGCCCACGTTGCCGAAGAAGCTCCGCACACGACCGATGGATTTGGCAGGGGTCGACAGGGAATACCTCGCGACGCCGTCCGCTCCGATCGCTTTCGTGACGACCGGCCCCGGCAGATAGTCGGCGAGGAAGTCGCGCACGGCGATGGGGCCGGAACCGGGTCCCCCCGCTCCGTGCGGACCGGTGAATGTTTTGTGCACGTTGTAGTGCTGCATGTCTCCGCCGAAGTCGCCGGGACGGGTGATGCCGCAAATGGCGTTCATGTTGGCCCCGTCGATGTACACGAGGCCGCCGGCGTCATGCACCATCCGGGCGATCTTGACGATGTCCTTCTCGAACAGGCCGAGCGTGTTCGGGTTGGTCACCATGAAGACGGCCAGACGGTCGTCGAGGTTGGCCGCGAGGTCGTCGAGATCGACGAAGCCCTCGGGGGTGCTGGCCAATTGATGACACTGGAACCCGGCCAGCGCGGCGCTGGCGGGGTTGGTGCCGTGGGCACTGTTCGGGAACAGCACGCGGGTGCGTTTCTCGCCCCGGTCGCGGAAGTAGGCACCGGCGACGAGCAGCGCCGCGAACTCACCCTGCGCCCCCGCGGCGGGTTGCAATGACACGGCGGGCAGTCCCGAGATTTCGCCGAGGATCCCCTGCATTTCGTAGAGGAGTTCGAGCATGCCCTGCGAGTCTTCGTCCACCTGGTGGGGGTGCAGGTCGACGATCCCCCCCAACGACGACAGCCGCTCGTGCCGCTTGGGGTTGTACTTCATTGTACAACTGCCGAGCGGGTAGAAGTGCGTGTCGACCGACATGTTGAGGGTCGACAGGTTTGTGAAGTGCCGGATCACTTCCGCCTCGGCGACCTCGGGCAAAGCGGGGGCTCGCTTCGCGCGGTGTTTGGCCGGGATCAGGTCGGCGAGGTCCACATCCGGGACGTCGGCCGCCGGAAACGTGGCCGCACGGCGTCCGGGGCTGGAGAGATCGAAAATCAATTCGGTAGCGAGAGTGTTGCGCATGGGACAGTCCGGGGAGAACCACCAAGGCACCAAGGCACCAAGGGGGGAAAGGCGGATGTGGGTTGATTCGGCGGGAGCAAGCGAAGATCAAGAGTAAAACACAAAGACACGAAGGCACAAAGAGAGGCAATAAAGATCGAATCCAGGTGGTAAAGAAGAAGTTTCACCACAGAGGACACGGAGTTGCACAGAGTTGGAACAGAAAACCATTTGGTTTCTACTCTGTGTAACTCCGTGTCCTCTGTGGTTTAAGAATTCTTCTCTTGCGCCTTCGTGCCTTTGCACAAATTTCCATCCTGCCCTTGGTGGTTCGAACTCACTCCGCCAGCGCTTCGACGAGGGCGTCGATTTCCGCGCGGGTTCGTTTCTCGGTGAGTGCCACCAGCAGCAGGTGGTCGGCGTGGGGTTGGCCCGGCAGGTCGAACCTCGCCAGCGACGGGCCGATGTCGAATCCCGCCGCACGGGCGCGGGCCGCCACTTCGTCCGCCGGACGGACCGTGCGGAGCGTGAACTCCTTGAAGAACGGCTCGAAGAAGGCCAATTCGATGCCCGGCAGCGCGGCGATTTTTTCCGCCGCATAATGGGCCAGGCGACAGCTCGCCTCGCCGACCTCACGCAAACCTTGCGGACCGAGCAGGCAGAGGTGCGTGGCCGCGCGCAGCGCCATCAGCCCCTGATTGGTGCAGATGTTGCTTGTCGCCTTGTCGCGACGGATATGTTGTTCGCGGGCTTGCAGATTCAGCGAGAAACAGCGGTTACCGTGACGGTCCACCGTCTCGCCGATGAGCCGCCCGGGCATCTTGCGGACGAACTCGCTGCGGCAGGCGAACAGACCCAGGTACGGCCCGCCGTATTGCAGCGGGATGCCCAGCGACTGGCCTTCAGCCACGGCGATGTCGGCCCCCAAATCTCCCGGCCGCGCGAGCAGTCCGACGCTCGTCGGATCGTACGACACTACCGCCAACGCCCCGCGCGCTTTGGCGAACGAGATGAGTTCCTCGGCCTCTTCGAGGTGACCGAAGAAGTTCGGCTGTTGCAGCACGAGGCAGATCGTGGTGTCGGTGAGAGCGGCGCGAACGGCCTCGGGATCGACCGTCCCCTTGGGGGCGGGCACGACGACCAGTTCAATTCCCAATTGCTCAAGGTACGTCTCGACCACCGCGCGATACTGCGGGTTGACCGATCCCGCCATGACGACCCGCCCGGCGCGCTCGGTGACGCGCTGGGCCATAAAAATCGCCTCGCTGAGGCAGGTGGCCCCCTCGTAGAGGCTGGCGTTGGCGACATCCAGCCCCGCCAACTCGCACACGAGCGTTTGGAACTCGAAGAACGCTTGCAAACTCCCCTGGCTGGCTTCGGCCTGATAGGGGGTGTAGGCGGTGTAGAACTCCGCCCGTCCGGCGATGGCGTCAACCGCCGCCGGGATGAAGTGGTCGTATGCTCCGCCGCCAAGGAAGCAGACGCGGTCCCCTGGGGCGACATTCCGCGAGGCCAGCCCCCGCAGGTGACGCTCGAGTTCCAGCTCCGTCAGGGCGGGAGGCAGATCGAGCGGGCGATTCAACCGCAATTCGGCGGGAATCGGCTCGAACAATTCGGCGATCGACGAGACCCCGATCGTCGCCAGCATTTCGTCGCACTCGGCGGGGGTCGTGTACAGATAGGCCACTTCCTGGCTCCCTCGGGAAGGTTGGGCTGCTCGCGCGACGAACCAACGCCCCGCGCCGCGGCCCCGCACCCTCATCGAAAGGGCGCGGACCTCGAACGGGTCGCTCCGATCGACCGCGCGGCCGATGCGGCGAAACGGGAAAACATCCCGCTCTCAGTTGTGAAGGAACAAATCCGGGTCGGAAGGCGCTCCGCGCCCCCTCGACGACTGCGGAAGTGTAGCGAAACGGCTCGCGGCGGGAAGACGGGTCCCGGCGGCGCGGATCGTGGCGGCGCGGGCACGAATGTTAGCGGAGGGAATCTCTCGCCCCTTGACGGGGTCTCGAAGGTTTTTGCGTGCCATGCTTGGCCCGGCTTTGCGGGACAAGCATGGCACACAACTCCGAGCTCATCCGCTACGCGCGGAAACCGCCAGACTCGTGCAGGTTTGATCCAGCGCGTGGGCCTAATAATTCGCGTCGAAGAAGCTTTCGCGGATCACGGTGCGGTCGGTGCTGTAGCCGTTGGAAACCGTGATGTTGTTCCAGCGGTATCCGCCGCGAATCGCTCCCTTGGGATGCGCGCCGACAAACGCCTCGCGGTAGCCCAGGCGAGGATCGACCGGCCCGCGCGGTTCGACACCGGGGGGTGGGGTGTGGCTGTAGTACGAGCGTCGGAACACCCAGTCCGCGGCGCTCGAAGGCGCGGCGGTCGCGGCCAAGACGAGCAGCGCGACGGCCAGGATACGGGGTGCGCGGCGGCCGGGAGACGAAGCCCACACCAAAACGGTGGACGCGGGAACGACGGCGGACATCGGAGGGTTCGAGCGTTCCGTGTGGCGATTCGGCAACATGTGGAATCCCTCAAACCGCTCCGATGTGGTCATTCCGCCTCGTTCGATGGCCCGTTGGGGGTCGACGGGCGGAAGTTGCAAACCGGGTGCCGCAAGCAACGGGGCGTCCCCTGCGATCCACGATCGTCGACGGGGAACGCAAGCTCCCTTGGACTTGCGGCAGGGTCCGGTCCTTGACAATCGGTCGACGGAGCGATACCGTCTGGCTAATCAATCTAGGGAGATTGTGCCGGGCTGCGCCCGTCGTGGTTTCCCCGGATGAGGCATTGTTTGGGTCGTAAATACACGGCGTCGAGCGGGTGGAGCATCCGTTCGGGGCCGATTGTCCCGAGGACCTGTCCATGTAACCACCCGATGACCCCCGCCGCGTGTCCGGTTCTCGGGCGTGTCGGCGGAGCTTGGTTCCGCGGTTTTTGAAGGGTCGCGACTTGTCGGTTCCGGGGTGTTTCCCGGCCCGCGGGTGGCGGTTGTTCAAGAGGCGCGGTGGATGGAAAGAGTGGGCTGAGCGGTCACGCCGGTCGATCCCGTCCGCGATATTTCGCGGCGGCGCGGGGAGTTCTTCCCGCGGTGGTCGTCCGCGTGCACGGCTTGGAACCCGCTTTTTTCGTTTTGTTGCGTGGCCGGTTTTACGTTTTTTTGAAGGAGAGGTTCGGTCGTTTCCCGTGCGGGCGGAGTTTCGCGGATGTCGCGGAAACGCCTCGGGAAGAGGATCGGCGGTCGCGTTCGACGGCGGCTGGAAGACATGGCGAGGCGGGATGGCGGCGCAAGTTGCCAGGGGTGTTTGCAGGAACTTCCCCCGACGTTCGAGTGTCTACGGTGGCGGTTGGCGTTGGTCGTGTTGCAAGAGGCAATTCATGAACGGCACTGAAGTTCTGCGGATCGTCGACGCGATCCACCGCGAGAAAAACATCGACAAGAACGTCGTGTTCGAGGGAATCGAACAGGCGATCCTTTCGGCTGCGCGGAAGCATTACGGCGAAGACGAGCAACTCGACATCTCCATCGACCGTGCCAGCGGCCAGCCGACGTTGCTGGTGCAAGGCGCGCCTCTGGACGCCGACTTGCTGGGGCAGTTGTTGGGACGGATTTCGGCCCAAACCGCCAAGCAGGTGATGATTCAGCGGATTCGCGAGGCCGAGCGGGACACGCTGTTCGACGACTTCGCCGCCATGCGCGGCCAGATCATGACGGGTATTGTGGGGCGGTTCGAAGGGGGGGCGGCGACGGTCAACCTCGGCAAGATCGAGGGGATCCTGCCGAAAAGCGAACAGATTCCCGGCGAGTCGTACCGCACCGGAGAGCGAGTGCGGGCGGTGGTGCTGGAGGTCCGCAAGGCGGGCAGCCGCTTGAAGGTGGTTCTCTCGCGAACGCATGCGGACTTGGTGCGGCGGTTGTTCGAGTTGGAGATTCCCGAGATCGGCGAGCGCGTCATCGAGATTCGGTCGTTGGCCCGCGAGGCGGGTTACCGGTCGAAGGTGGCTGTCTCGTGCATCGATCAAAAGATCGATTGCGTGGGGGCGTGCGTCGGTGTCCGCGGGGCGCGGATCAAGAACATCGTCGACGAACTCGCGGGGGAACGGATCGACATCGTTCGCTGGAACGATTCGCTCCAGGTGCTGGTTCCCAACGCGCTGCAACCGGCGTCGGTCGAGGATGTGATCCTCTGCCAGATGTTGGGGCGGGTGCTGGTTTTGGTGCCGGAAGATCAGCTTTCGCTGGCCATCGGTCGGCGCGGGCAGAACGTCCGGTTGGCCTCGAAGTTGGTCGGTTGGGACATCGAGATCATGACCCGCGACGAGCTGAACGAACAGCTCGACAAGTCGGTCGAGGCGTTCAGCCGGATTCCGGGCGCTCCGGACGAGTTGGCCGAGAACCTGGTCGCGCAAGGGTTTTTCAGCTTCGACGACCTGTCGGTCATTGAGCCGGACCAGCTCATGGAGTTGTCGGGGCTGGAATTGGAACAATGCGAGCCGATGATCGCCTTCGCCGAGCGCGAGGCGGAGCGGCTGGAGGCCGAGGCGGCCTTCCGCAAGAGCCAGGATCGAATCGCGGCGGCCGAGCGCGGAGCGCTGGATTCGCTCGGCAAGGGGAAGTCGACGGGCGTTGTTCCGGCGGACGTTGCTGCGGCGGACACGGCATCCTCGGACACGGCATCCGCGGATACTGCGTCGGTGGAAGCGTCTTCCGAGGGCACCGAGGCTGCCGAAGCCGCCGTGTCCGAGGGTGCCCCGGCGACCGAAGAAGCGGTGGAGACGGTCGAGGCTGATGCGACGGTCGCCGATGCGAGCGCGCCGGCGGAAGCTGCGGCCGAGGAGACGTCCACGGCGGAATAATCAGCGGCGGAAGTCACATCGATGAGACGGACGAGTCGGAGTGAGTGGGCTGGGAAGCGAACTCGAAGAGTCGACGATGGTCGGGGCGGGCGATGATCGCCGGTCCCGGCGAACCAAGTTCCAGGGAGAACGGGTTTTGGAGAAGATTCGGATTTTCTCGCTCGCCAAAGAGCTCGAAATTGACAACAAGCGGTTGATTGACCTGTGTCAACAACTGGGGATTGTCGTCAAGAATTCGGCCCTGGCGAGTATCTCTCCCGAGGAACGCGACAAGGTTGTGGCGTTGCACAGGAAGGGGGGAGGCGCGCCTTCCGTGGCCGCTCCGTCGGCTCCGAAGGCGGAGGCCGTCCCCGTTCCGGTGCGCGAACCGGTCCGCCCGGTCACGGTCGGAAAGGTGCCGCCGATCCGTTCGATGGCACCCCGCCCGATGGGGGTTTCGCCCGCCGTCAAGGAGCCGCCAGCGCCCGCACCTGTGGCCGAAGAGGCCGTGGAAGCGGTGGAGGTGGCTGAACCGGTTGAGCCTGCGGTCCCCGCGGCGAAGTCGGTTCCTGCGGCGAAGTCGGCCCCCGCCCCCAAGGCGGCTCCCGAGCCCGCGCCTGCGGAGCCGGTCGTCGAGCCCGAGTCGGTCCCGGAACCGGTGGCCGAATCGCCTGTCGACGTACCGCCCGCCGAGGTGGAAGAGCCCGTCAAGACGACGGTCGCTGCGGAAGCGACACCCGTTGTCGAGACGATCACCGCTGCGGACGCAGCCACGCCGGCGGTCGATGCCGGGTCCGCCGACCGGCCCCCGGCCAAGCCGGGTCCGCTGTCGCGCGAAGGGGGTCGTCCGGCGCCGTTGCCGCGTCCCGCCCCGCTCAGCCGCAGCGATTACATTTCCGCGTCTGGGACTCGGGCCGACAAGCCGATTCCCGGCAAGGACGCGGGCAAACCGGACGAGGGGGGCGATGCCTCCCGCGCCCCGAAGAAGCCCAAGGGACGACCGGGGCCGGCGCTGCCGACCTTGGCCGCCCCGCCGCCACCTCCAAAATCCCCCATGACTTCGCGGGGGAGCTATTCCGAGGGCCCGGCACAGAAGCCCGACATGCGGTTTTCGGCGGAGACACTCTCCACCGCGAAGGGCAAGCCCCTGCAAGCCGCTCTTCAGAAGACGATGGAAGAGCGCAAGGCGGTCAAGAAAACCGGCCCCGGTACGGGTGTCGAGGACGATCGCGGCGGCAAGGGGGGACGTGGTGCTGGCGGCGGTTTGACGGATGTTCGCGAACAGCGACAGAAGGGGCGTTCCAAGTCCCGTCCGAACATGGACGACGACGATGGACATCGGGGTCGCCGCGCGCCGAAGATGAAGCGCCGTCCTGGTCAAGCGGAACTGAAAAGCTCCGCGGAGATCGAGTTCCCCATCACGGTCCGCAGCCTGTCCGAGGCGATTGGTCGCCCTGCGAACCTGTTGCTGAAATCGCTGATGCAGCAAGGGACGATGGCCACGGTGAATTCGAGCCTCGACGAGGACCAGGCGCTGGAGTTGTGCCTGGAACTCGGCATCGACCTGAAGATCAAGCGCGAGCAGGACATCGAAGAGCGGTTCGACGAATTGATGGGCGACCTGGGGGGCGAACGAGTCGTCCGTCCGCCGATCATCACGATCATGGGTCACGTCGACCACGGCAAAACGACGCTGCTCGACAAGATCCGCTCCGCGAACGTCGCGGCGGGCGAAATCGGCGGGATCACGCAGCACATCGCGGCGTACCAGGTCGAACACAACGGCCGCCGGATCACGTTCCTCGACACCCCCGGTCACGCGGCGTTCGGCGAGATGCGTGCCCGTGGCGCGAACGTCACCGACATTGCGGTGCTGGTCGTGGCGGCGAACGACGGCGTGATGCCGCAAACGATCGAAGCGCTCAACCACGCGCGGGCGGCGGAAGTGCCGATCGTCGTGGCGATGAACAAGATCGACCTGCCCGACAAGAACGAACAGCGCGTGTTGCAGGAACTGGCGACCCAAAACCTGCTGGCCGCCGAATGGGGGGGGGACACGGAAGTGGTCCGCACCTCCGGCCAGACGGGGACGGGGATCGACACGCTGCTGGAAACGCTGCTGACGGTGGCGGACCTCAACGAGTGGAAGGCCGACCCGGCCCGCGCCGCGTACGGCGTTTGCCTGGAAGCGTTCCGCGACGAGGGGCGCGGCCCGATCGCCTGGCTCATCATCCAGGAAGGGACGCTCCGCAAGGGGGACATCATCGTCTGCGGCCAGGCGCACGGACGGATTCGGAACCTGTACGACGACCACGACAACGAGATCGAAGAGGCTGGCCCGTCGACGCCGGTGAAGGTCACGGGGCTGGACATCGTTCCCGGCGCCGGGGACAAGTTCTCGGTGTTGGACGATATCGAAGAAGCCCGCGAGATCGCGGACACCCGAGCGGCGCGGAGTCGCGAAGGGGATTTGGCCCAGCGGAACTCCCGTCCGCAGACGATCGAGGACGTGCTCAACGCGGCGCAGGGGGGTGGGGTCAAGACCCTGCCGGTCATCCTCAAGGCGGACACGCCCGGCTCGCTCGAGGCCCTCAAGGGGGAATTGGGCAAGTTCGACCATCCCGAGGTGAAGGTGCGGATCCTGCACACCGGGGTGGGCGGGGTGAACGAAAGCGACGTGCTGCTGGCGAGCGCCTCGAAGGCGATCGTGGTGGCGTTCCACGTCGTGCCCGAGGACCGCGCGGAGATGCTGGCCGAGCGTGAGGGGGTCGTCATCCGCCAGTACGGCATCATTTACGAGATCACCGACGACATCAAATTGTCGCTGGAAGGGCTGTTGCCTCCCGAGCGCGTCGAGGTGCCAACGGGCCGCGCGATCGTGTTGCAAACGTTCTCGATCAGCCGCGTGGGGACAATCGCCGGTTGCCGCATGTTGAACGGGACGATCGAGCGGTCCAGCCGCGTGCGGTTGATCCGCGATCAGCGGGTGCTCAACGACTACGACATTTCCTCGCTCAAGCGGGTGAAGGACGACGTGAAGGAAGTCCGCGAAGGACAGGAGTGCGGGATCCGGTTGCAGGGCTTCGACGACATCAAGGAAGGGGACATGTTCCAGGCGTTCAAGATCCAGGAAGTGAAGCGAACGCTGTGAGGACTGAGTGTTGCTGGATGAGCCACGGAGGGGCGTTCTTAGGTCTGTGTTCAATCCGTGATTTGTCCGAGGCTCGATGACTTGAATTTTCCCAGCCACGGATGAAACACAGATGCGGAAGAGCGGGTTGAAGCGTGTGAGTTGCCTGTGGCGGGGATGGATGTTGCGGATGATTGGGCGTGGTGAACGAGTGGAGGTGGCATGAGTTCGAGGCGGCTGGCCAAGGTGAACGAGGCGATCCGGGAAACCGTGGCCTCGGAAATCCTGCTTCGGGTGCGGGACCCGCGCGTGAAGAGCGTGACGGTGTTGCGCGCCGAGGCGTCGGCCGACCTGCGGACGGCGAAGGTCTACGTGAGCGTGATGGGTGACGACAAAGTGCAGTCCCTGTCGATGCACGGCTTGCGTTCGGCTTGCGGGTACTTGCAGTCGAAACTGGCGGACCGCTTGCAAACACGGTGCACCCCGGTGCTGACGTTCGTGCTCGACCCGAGCGTGAAGGTCAGCGTGGCGACCTCGACGTTGATTCGGTCCGCGCTGGCGGACGGGATCGCATCCCCTTCGGCCGAGACGGATGACGACGAACCGGAGGACGGCGTGTACGAGGACGATCCGTCCTACGACGGCGGCGACCGGAGCCTCGGCTGGAGCCGCGACGGCGGAGACGACAAAGTACGCGCCGGAGAAGAATTAACTGGCGAAGAGGGCGGGGAAGCGGGCGGCGGGACGGGGACGGCGGACGCGAAGGAGGCGTGCGCGGAAGCGAACGAACCCCCGTCCGGTTGACACGGTCGGAAGGCGATCGTCCCGGTCGGCGGGACGGCATCGAACCGGCAAACACATGGAACGAATCATTATGGTGGCGGCGAACCGCGGCAAATCGGTCGACAAGCAGGAAGTCTGCAAGAAGCTGCAGGCCCAGCTCAAAAAGCATTACGGCAACGTCGCGCCGCTGAAGACCGAGCTCCCCGTGCTCGAGACGCTGCTGTACGCGCTGTGCCTCGAGGACGCCACGCCCGTCGAGGCGGAGCAGGCGTATGCGCGGATCCTCAACGGGTTTCACGACCTCAACGAAGTGCGGGTCAGTTCGATCTACGAACTCGAAGCGGTGTTCGAGGGGCTTGTCGAGCCGGGTTGGCGGGCGCTGCGACTGAAGAACGTGCTGCAGTTCGTGTTCGAGTCGACGTTCAGCTTCGATTTCGACGGACTGAAGCGCAAGCCGCAGGATCAGGCGGTCAAGACGCTCACGAAGATCAACCACCTGACCCCCTTCGCCCGCAACTTCACGTTGCAGACGGCGCTGGGTGTGCATGTGGTGCCGATCGACGGTCGCATGCGGGACGCGCTGGCCTGGTTGGGGATGGCCGACCCCGAGGCGGACCTCGACACCAATTCCGACGCGCTCCGGTCGGCGGTGCGCAAGGCGGACGCGGTGTCGTTCTGCAACCACGTGCGGGCACTCTCCACCGATCCGAAGTACCTGCCGGTCTTCGCGCCGCACACGGCGCCGATCCATGTTCCCGCCGACGAGGCGACCCACCGGTTGGACATCTTGTTCAAGCAGGGGGTCGTGGCGGCGAAGAAACTCGACGTCCAGCGGCACATCGAAGCGCAGAAGTTGTGGGACGAGAAACTGGCCGCCGACAAAGAGGCGGCCGACCGCAAGGCCGCCCGGAGCGCCGCCAAGGATGCGCGGGACGCGCTGGCCGCCGAGAAGGCGGTCGCCGCCGAGAAGGCGGCCAAATCGGCCGCTCGGGCCGCCGCCAAAGTCCAAGCCGCGCACGACGCCAAAGCTGTTGTCGACGCGAAGGTCGAACTCGAAGCGAAGGCCGCCGTCAAGCCGGGCGAAACCCGCCTGAGCGAAACCAAGCCGGGTGAGACCAAGCCGGGGGACACGTCCAAGGCGCACGACACGAAAGCTTCGGTCGGCAAGGCCGGGGACACGAAAGTGGCCACCAAGGAAAAGCCCAAGGCGGCTCCCGCCAAATCCGGCGACGCCTCCAAGACGGCGTCGGCGCCGAAGGTGCCCAGCGTCAAATCCGAGACCGCCAAGCCCTCGTCCGTCAAATCAACGACGGCCAAGCCCCAGGCCACCAAAGCGGCATCCGCTTCCGCCAAACCTTCAAAACCGGCCCCCAAGAAGGGGAAGTGACCGACGCGCGTCGCGCCCTCGCGTTTCCGCGATGCCCGCGATTGTGAATCGATCTCCGCCCCGCCGCCTCAGGCTGCGGGGACCGGTTTGGGACCGATCTCGCGGGTCCCCTTGCCGTGTCGGGCCTTCAGGTCGAACAGTCCGAAGATTTCGCTGGCGTTCATGCTCAGCGAGTGACTGGTCTGTTCGCCACCGCCGAGAATGCTGGCGAACAACTCGCGCTTCTCGTGCAGCACCTTGTCGATCTTCTCCTCGATCGTGTCCTTCGCCACGAACTTGGTGACGATCACCTGGCTCTTGCAGCCGATGCGGTGCGCGCGGTTGATGGCCTGGTCCTCGACCGCCGGGTTCCACCAGCGGTCGTACAGAAACACGTACCCGGCGAATTGCAGGTTCAGTCCCACCGCCCCCGTGGCGTAGCTCATCAGGATGATGTGCTTCGACGGATCGGCCTTGAATTCGGCCAGGATCGGTTCGCGCTTGGGGGTCGGAATCTTGCCGTGGTACACCAGCGGATTGAAGCGTTGCAGCCGTTCGACCAGCCAGTCGATGGTGCTGGTCCACTGGCTGAACAGGATCGCCTTGCCGCCCGAGGCGGCGATTTCCTCCATGTCGGCCTCGACCCGCTCGAACTTCGCGCTCTCGTTGGTGAGGGGGTCGAAGTTGCAGATTTGCTTGAGACGGAGGACCAACTCGAACACGTGCTGGATCGAGATCGATTCTCCCATGTCGTTGAGCTGGATGACTCCTTCCTTCTCGGCGGTTTCGTAGGCCGAGCGCTGCGCCGGGGAGAGTTCAATGAAGGCGTCGCGGTCCAGCCGCGGCGGCATGTCCTTCATCACCAGGTCCTTGGTGCGGCGCAGAATGAACTTCTTCGACAGCGCCTGTAGCTGCCGGATATCCGGCGTGGCCGCTTTGGGGACGACTTCCATGAATTCGTAGAGCGAGGCCAGTTCCTCGGGCCGGTTCTCGATCGGCGTGCCGGTCAGCGCCCAGCTCCGCTTGCGGGGAATCTTGCGAGCGGTTTCGGAGGTCCGCGAGTCGCGGTTCTTCACGCGCTGCGCTTCGTCGAGGATGACGAGATCGAACTTCGGCGCGGCGTCGCCGAAGGTCTCCATGTCGCGTACGAGGATCTCGTAGTTGACCAGCAGGATCGGCAGCGAGGCCATCGTCCACAGCATGGCCCGCCGCGGTCCGTCCCCTTCGATCGTGGTGAGGGGGAGTTCCTCGGCCCAGGTCTTGAACTCGCGCTGCCAGTTGGGAATGAGCGGCTTGGGGGCGACGAGCAGGATGCGGCGGACCTGACCGCTGCGCAACAGCAGCCGCACGGCGGTGATCGTCTGCATCGTCTTGCCGAGCCCCATCTCGTCGGCCAACAGCGCCGAGCGGGACGAGAACAGCCACGCGATCCCCTCGTACTGATAGGGGAACGGCTCGAAGGGCATGATGAGTTCCTGTCCTTTGAGCCACGTTTCGAGCGGTGGCTGGAGGACATAGAACAACCGGTCTTCGAGCGAGAGCGCGTCAGCAGGGGGCTTGAGCCGCGTGAGTGGGCGGGGTTCGAGGGGTTGGCCGTCGGGACCGAGCGTCCCCGGTGGCGGCGGAGGAGGCAGCAGCGAGATGAGATCGTGCTTCAGCTGCGCGGCGAGGGTGGGATCGCCCCCCCCCGCACTCGGCGCGTCCGCACTTGGAGCGTCCGGGGGCGCGCCCCCGTCCGGCGAGGTGGCCGCGTCCGCCGTTCGAGAGTTACCCCCCTTGCCCGCTGGTTTCTTCTCGGGCTTGGCTTTGGGAGGGGGCAGGAACTCCATGCCGTCCGGAAAGGTGATCTTGAACGCCTTCACGGACGACCATTGCGGTCGCCAGCGCGGCGGTAGCATGAGTTCGCCCATCACCGGATGGGAGATGGTGCGGATCTTGGGGGGGCGCTGCAGCGCGCTGTTCATCCCCGACGCGAAGACCTCGACACCCGCGGAGGCGGGTTCGCGCGGAGTTGCGGCGGACTCCACCGGCATGTGCGGCGCGGGGATGTGCCGATCCGGTGCGCGCGGCGGGATCACGGTCGCCACGTCCGGCAGAGGTTCCCACGGAGGAATCGCGGAGGGAGGGAGCAAGGGGTGGCTTTCGACGGAGGTGTTTCTATCGAGTCAGGATGCCATGCAACGCCGCGTCCGGTCTTCGTTCCGGAGTCGCTCTCCGCAGCAAGGTGTGCGTCCAATGGTGCGTTTGTTCGGCGAATGAGAGCGGAAGGCGCTGCTTCTTGTCGCTATGCGACCCAGCCACGAGATGGCCGGGCCACCCGTTTGAGACCGGCTCGAAGGTTTCGGAATCCTCGAGGCCTGCGGGAGTCCGCCCGCCTCGCTGCGCTTCGGCGTCGGTTCGGCGGAGCGAACCGCTACTATGATGCTCACTTCAACCCGGCGCTCTTCAAGGTCTCCTGCAGCGCTTCGCGGACGCGGTCGAAGGGTTCATGCAGGTCCGCGTCCGCTGGAATCACCGTCGCCCCGGTGGCGATACGGTCGTCGTCCCCCGGATGAGCCGAATGGATCCGCACCGTTTGTCGCCCCAGTCGTAACGTCCGTCCGCCTCCCGCTGCGGGCACTTCGGTCGCGATTTCGCGAAGAGGCTTCTCGCCAGTGGATTGACCCACCCCCAGTTGCGACAGGGCCTCGGCCCGCGCCGCCGCCTGTTCCGCCTCCCCCTCGGGAGCAATCGATTCGACGACAGCCTTCCTGGCCCTGCCCGCCCGCTCCTCGACGAACAGAACCGGCGACTCGATGTGCTCGCGGAGTTCGAGGATTTGTTCGCGGTCGGTGAACACCAGGTGCGGTTTGATGCCCGACTTTTCGATGAGCGTGGCCCCGATCAGCTCACCCAGGAGGAACGGTTCCAAGGTCGGACCGTACAGGATCTCCTGCGTGGCATTGGGGCGCACGGGGAGCGTGCATTGGAATTCGAGCGGCCGCCCGAAATGGTTGGTGACGAGCAGTCCGCCGACGTAACCCTTGTCGGGGAGGTCGATCGCCGTCAGAAATCCAAGCCGGAAAGGCTCGGGCTTGCCGCTGGCCGCCATTCACGCTCCTCTTGCTCGTGGAAACTCCCCGAGACGGACGAGCCGTCGCGAGGGAACGCCCTTCCCTGAAATGCGGGGACCGCGCTCGGAATGTCATCGACGCGCCGACGGGATCGACTTGAGGGACAATGCGCAAGGCGTAAACATCGCCGATTCAACAGGTTGCGGCGAGATATCCGCGCGGGGCACGGAACCGCGTGTGGCGGACCGGGTCAACCGAGTGACCGATCCAAGTCCGTCGATTCCTGAAATCCCGCGCGGACCGGGTCATTCGACGTAACCCATTCACCAGAGAACGTTTGTGTCGGTTGCATGAAGGGGATTTCGGGAAAAACAGTCTCGGCGACGGCGTGTCGACCGCGTAGAATGCACCTTGCGGCGTCCTTGGAAGGGAAGTCGCCGGGAGCAGGATGTTCCCGATTTCCGAAGCGGCACGGAGGTCGTCCTCGCCGCGTTCCGTTGCGAGGTGTTCCCGGTGTCTGAATCCGTCGAATCCCCGTCGAAGCCTCGGAACGTCCGTGGTCGGGTGGTGCTGCGCGCGAGCCTCGCCGCCTGCCTGCTGGTGTTGGGGGGCATGGCGGGACTGGTTCATCACTGGCACGAGGAAGCCCGCCGGTTGGAGAACGCCGTTGGCGCCCCCGAACGGGGAGGGACGCTGGTTGTGGCGGGAGGAGGCCACCGTCTCGAAAAAGTGATGCGGGAGTTCGTGCGGTTGGCTGGCGGCAAAGATTCCCGCGTGGTCGTCGTCCCGGGCGGGGAGATCGAGGACAAGCACGAGAGAAGTTATCTGCGAGAATGGACAGCCGCGGGTGCGGGACGCGTGGTCATCCTGCATGCGAAATCGCGCGGCGAGGCCTGCTCGTCGGGGTTCACCGATCCGCTCCGCGACGCGACCGGGGTGTGGCTGGGGGGTGGCGACCAGTCGTGGCACTCGGAGCACTACGCGGAAACGCCGGTCGAAGAGGCGCTGCGGGAAGTGGTCGCCCGGAATGGCGTGGTGGGGGGAACGTCGGCCGGCGCGGCGGTGATGACGCGCGTGATGATCGCCGGAGGCCGTGGCGAACCGCGGGAGGGACAGGGCCTGGACCTGTTCCCCGGCGCGGTGATCGACCAACATTTCTTGCGTCGGAACCGGTTGACACGGCTGTTGACGGTGTTGGACCGCTATCCGAGCCTGGTGGGTTTCGGCGTCGACGAGGGGACGGCCCTCGTCGTGCGCGTGCGGGACTGGCACCTGCGGGTGGTGGGGGACTCGTACGTGATGGCGGTGGTCCCCGCGACGGAGACCCGGAAAGCGCGATTCGAGGTGCTCAAACCGGGCGACCAAATCCCGCTGGAGGGGCTGTTGGACGCGGACGTCCAAGTCTCGGCGGCGGACGACTGGGACGAGGTGCTGGGGGGTGGGTGAGTTCCCTCAGAGGGGTGACGGGCCGCTCGCGTTAACCTCGTAATTGGCCATGCGTCGGCCGACCAAAAACAACATCCCCCCGTCGCCGGAACCCGGCGACGGGGGGAATCTCATCGGGCGACCGCGATTTCGCGTGACTTCACGAAACCGCCTTGAGTTCCTCGCGGACTTTCTCGAGCAGCTTCTTGGTGGCGAGGATCCCTTCCGACTCGCTCAGCTTGCCCCCTTCGTATTCGATCCCCACGTAGCCGCGATACCCGGCGGCCAGGACGATCTTCATCATCTTGCGGTAGTCGGTTTTGGTTTCGTTGCCGGCGTCGTCGAAGTCGTGCGACTTCGCGCTGACCGCCTTCGCGAACGGCATCAATTCCTGCACGCCCTTGTAGCGGTCGTACCACTCTTCCCCCTTGAGGCGGAAGTTGCCGAAGTCCGGCAGCGTCCCGCAGCGGACGTGATTCGCCTTCTTGATCGTCGTGGCCAGCCATTCGCCGTTGGACGACAGGCCGCCGTGGTTCTCGACGATCACGTTGATCCCGTGTTGATCGCCGAATTCGCTCAGGCGGCGCAATCCGTCGGCGGCCCGCTCGACTTGCTCTTCGTAGGTGCCGCTCGATTGGGCGTTGACGCGGATGGAGTGGCAGCCGAGGAACTTGGCCGCTTCGACCCATTTGTAGTGGTTCTCGACGGCGGTGGTCCGCTTGGCGGCGTCCGCGTCACCCAAGGCCCCTTCGCCGTCGATCATGATGAGGAGCTGCTTGACGCCCAGGTCGTCGGCCCGCTTCTTCAGTTCGGTCAGATAACCGGTGTCCTTCGCCTTGTCCTTGAAGAACTGGTTGACGTACTCGACGGCATGGATGCCGTACTGTTCCTTGGCGGTCTTCGCGAAGTCGAGATGGTCGAGCTTCTTGTCGAAGATGGTGCGGTGGAGCGACCACCCGGCGAGCGAAATCTCGTACAGCGGCGCGTCGGCGGCGAAGGCCGGGACGAGGGGGGAGGCGGCGAGGGCGACGCCGGCGGTCGCCGCAGCGGACCGGCTCAGAAATGCACGACGCGAGAGCACGTGGGACATGGAACGCTTTCCGGGTTGGGTGAAGAAGTTCGGGAGGTGTGCGTGACGGGGACCGAGCGGACGCGGCGGAGTTACCACAAGGTTTGCGCGACGCTCGATTTTCGCCGGAGAACGCGAAGGACGACGCGGACCTCGCGGGATTCGCCGCGCCGCGGCGTTCCCGCGTCCCCTCGCAAAATCGTACGCCTCGACCGCTCGAAACTCCATCGCACGGGACGCGGTCTGCGAGAAACCAGGTGCGACGGCATGGGACGTGGAATCGGAACGGTGAGTCGCGGCGGGTGACGCTGGCCGTCGGTCGGCATACACTGACCGGTCGGCGGGGCTTGGTGAGTTTTGCTGGGCGAGACTTGCCTGGCGAGATCTGCCCAGCGAGACATTCGTCCGCCGCGGCCAACGCGAGCCGGTAACGATGGGATTTGGCGGAGGACAGGTCGATGCGCTGTGACTGGTGGCGGATTGTGTGCGTCGCGGGTGGCGTGGCACTGGCGGCGTATGGCACGTGGCTGACGGGAACGGGAACCGTCGCGTACGCGCAAGAACGGCCTGCAAAGAGTGAACCCGGCCCCGCGACCCCCACGCTGACGCCGGGCGAGGGAAAGTTCCTGTCGTCCATCCGCCAGGTGAGTTTCGGCCTGCCCCGCGCGGGCGAAGGGTACTTCTCACCCGACGGAAAGCTGGTCGTCTATCAGGCGTACCCCGTCGGCTACCCGTTCTATCAGATCTACGTCCAGCCGCTCGACGATCGGACGCCGCGGCTGATCAGCACCGGGCGCGGTCGCACCACGTGCAGTTACTTCGCTCCCGACGGCAAGTCGATCCTGTTCGCTTCCAGCCACACCGATCCGCACGTGGACATCACCGAACTGAAGGCGCGGGAGGAAGCGGCCAAGGGGGGGCGGCGGCGGTATCAGTGGGACTTCGATCCGCACATGGACATCTACACGGTCTCGTTCGACGGCACGGGGCTGAAGCGACTCACCGACACGCCGGGCTACGACGCCGAAGGGAGTTACTCCCCCGACGGAAAACAGATCGTGTTCACCTCAGTGCGGGACGGCGACCCGGACATTTATGTCATGGAGGCCGATGGTTCGAACGTCCGGCAAATCATCAACCAGCCGGGCTACGACGGCGGGCCGTTCTTCTCTCCCGACGGGAAGTGGGTGATCTACCGGGGGGACCGCCTGAAGGCCGACATGCTGCAACTCTATGCCGTCTCGGTTGACGGCAAGACCGACGTGCAACTGACGGACAACGTCAACGAGGTCAATTGGTGCCCGTACTTCCACCCCTCGGGCAAGTTCCTGATCTGGTCGGGGGCCGACTACACGACCGGGCGCGGGACGTTCCATTTGTGGACGCTCGACCTGACCTATCCCGAAGGGAAACTGACGGGGGGCAAGCGGACGCAAGTGACAGACTCCCCCTTCATGGATGTGCTTCCCGTATTCAGCCCGGACGGCGGCAAACTGCTGTGGACGTCGACTCGCACCCCCGACAAGAGCAGCCAGCTGTTCATCGCCGACTGGACCGTTGGCGACGCTCCGTCGGGGAAATGACGTGGTCGTCGCGGAAATCGCGGAATTTCCACCGGACGATATCCGTTGTCACAACGTCCACTGTCACCAAATCCACTGTCACGAGATTTACCGTCACGAACGTTTCTCACCACGATCTCTTCACCGGCCTCTCACATCGTGACGGGCAGTCCCCTTCTGGAAGTGGTTTCAAAATCCTCTGCCGGACAGATCCGCGTTGCCCCCCTGCCGAGATACTCGCGCCAGCAACCGTCTGTTGAAACGGCTTCTACGAGCATCGAATCGGAACCGACATCATGGCCCTGACCCCCTCGACAATGCTCCCCCTCGGGACGCTCGCACCCGATTTCATGTTGCCCGACACCATCTCGGGCAAACCGGTCGCGCTGCGCGATTCGTTCGGCGCTCCTGCGACGCTGGTGATGTTCATCTGCAACCATTGCCCGTACGTGAAGCACGTGCGCGACGAACTGGCGCGGCTGGGACGTGACTATGCCCCGAAGGGGGTGGCCATCCTCGCCATCAGCTCGAACAGCGTCGCTTCGCATCCGGCGGACTCGCCGGAGAAGATGACGGCCGAGGCGGCATCCGCGGGCTATGTGTTTCCGTACCTGTACGACGAAACGCAGGCGGTCGCGAAGGCGTATTCCGCCGCCTGCACGCCCGATTTCTTCCTGTTCGGCAAGGATCGCACGCTGGTCTATCGCGGCCAGTTGGACGACAGCCGCCCGGGCAACGGGATTCCGGTGACGGGGCGCGACCTGCGTGCCGCGCTCGATGCCACCTTGGCCGGCCAGCCCGTTCCCGCCGCACAGAAGCCGAGCATCGGCTGCAACATCAAGTGGAAAGAGGGGGAAGAGCCCGCGTACTTCGGGCACTGAGTGCCACCGGGACAACGCTGGTCGCATCGCCCGATGAGCGGATTGCACGGGCCCGCCACCAAGGGTAGGTTGAATCTGGCGGTTCGGAGCCCCCGCGCGGACGTTCCCGAGGAGTTGTCGAGGTGTGTCATGGCGAATCGGACATGCGTCTCCCACGACCTCGAGCCTCGCGAATCGCGGTGGACGGCCAAACCCGCGAAGCCGCGCGTGACACGACTGGGCCGCTGTGGGCCGATGGGGTGGTGTCTGGTCGTGTCGGGATTGATGTCATCGGTCCTCGGTGGGCCATCGCGCGCCTCGGCGGATGAAACGGGGGAACGGGAGCCACGCCGCGCGGCCCTCGTGGCGGGGGTCAACAAGTACCGACCCACAAGTCGGTTGTCGGACCTGCACTTCGCCGAACAGGACGCGCGGGACCTCTCCGCCGTGCTGCGGGAGGCGGGGTACGATGTCGTCGAGCTGACGGCCCGCGCCGCCCTGACGACGCAAGAACCCCGGTTGGTGCCGACCGCCGCCTACCTGCGGGACGAACTGGAGCGTTTGCTGGAAACGCCGGACGAGGCCCCCGGAACGACTCCCGCCGAGGCGGACAAACGGGCCGAACGGGATGCCGTGCTCATCTGCCTGCACGGACACGGGATTCAATTGCCGCGCTACCCTTTGGTGGACGGCAAGCCCGACCGCAACGGGGAGCCTTCGCCGCAGTTCTATTTCTGCGCGGCGGACACGGATTTGCGCGGGGTGTCGACCGCACACGATGTTCAGGACAAACACAATCTGATTCCCCTGGACGAACTCTTCGAGCGGTTGAAAGCGAGCAAGGCCGGTACGCGACTGCTCGTGGTCGACGCCTGCCGGAACGATCCGAGCTCGCCTCCACCGTCGGGGTTTCGGTCGGAGTCGGCCACGATGCCCCAACTCCCCCCGCCGCCGGACGGTTTGGCGCTGCTGCTCAGTTGCCGTGCGAACGAGCGGGCGATCGAGTCGCGCGAATTGGGGCATGGCGTGTTCACGCACTATTTGATCGAGGGGCTGCGCGGTCGGGCGGACCTCGCCAGCGCCGGGGAGTCGGGCGACTCGGTGGTGACGCTGTCGGAACTGGCGTCGTACGTTGGATCCCGCACGCGGGACCACGTTCGCAAGCACCATCGTCCGTTCTCGCAAAGCCCGGAGATGGATGGCCGTTACGACGTGAACGTGCCGGTCGTGCGGATCGACCCGGCGCGGGACGATCTGCGACAACTGCTGGAGATCGGCAAGACCGACACGCGAGTGATGGCCGCGCTGGAGGCGCTGGCGAAGGAGCGGGCCCAGGTGTGGTCGGAAAGCGCCCAAAAGGGGCACGCGGCTGGGCTGTACCTCGAAGCCCAATGCCTGTCGAACGGATACGGAGGGAAGACGAAGTCGCCGGAGGAGGCGTTCGCGACGATTCGCATGGCTGCCGAGAAGGGTTTGCCCGTGGCGAAGAACCAGTTGGGGCTCTGGTTAGCGACCGGGTATGGCACGACCAAAAACGAGACCGAGGCGCTGAAGTGGTATCGCGAGGCGGCGGCCGGGGGATCGATCGGCGCGATGTGGAATCTGGGGAGCGCGTACGAAAAGGGATTGGGGGGGCTGACGACGGATCCGGTGGAGGCGGCCAGTTGGTATCGCAAGAGCGCCGATGCCGGTTACACGCGGGGCATGTTGGCAACGGCGAATTGCTACAAGAACGGGTACGGCGTTGCCAAAAGCGACGAGACCTCGTTCGCCTGGTGCAAGAAGGCCGCCGAAGCGGGGAACGCCGTCGCCGCGAACCTCGTGGCCATCGCGTATTTCAAGGGGAACGGAACGGCCGAGAACCTCGACGAGGCGCTTCGCTGGTACCGCAAAGCGGTGGACATGGGCAGTCCGGATGCGATGTCGAACCTGGCGTTCTTCCACTTGAACGGCAAGGGAGTCCCGAAGGATGCCGCGAAGGCCGCCGAGTTGTATCGGAAGGCGTCGGATCTGGGGAACGTCGCCGCCACCAACCAATACGCGCGTATGCTGCAAGAGGGAGTCGGCGTCCCGAAAGATCTCGCGGAAGCGGCGAAGTGGTATGCGTTGGCGGCCGACCGGGGACTGGCCGCCGCGCAGTACCAGGTGGCCGTGATGCTGTTCAACGGCACCGGGGTGGCGAAGGACTTGAAAGAGGCGGCGAAGCGGTACCGACAGGCGGCGGAGCAGGACCATCACTTCGCGCAGGCCGAGTTGGGAATCTGCCTGTTGGACGGACTGGGGGTCGACAAGAACGTGGCGGAAGGGATCGACTGGTTGAAGAAGTCGACCAAGGGAAACTCGTACCGCGGACTGATGCGTTTGGCGAAATGTCACGACGACGGAATCGGTGTCGCCAAGGACGAGAAGGAGGCGTTTCGCTTGCTCGAGCAAGCCGCCAACGCGGGATCGAACTTCGCACAAAACTCGGTCGGATTTCGGTACGAGAACGGTTTGGGAGTGGCGAAGAACGACTTCGAGGCGGTGAAGTGGTATCGGAAAGCGGCCGAGGGGGGGAGCGACGTCGCGCAATGCAACCTGGGGCTGGCCTATCTGGTGGGGCGCGGCGTGAAGCAAGACGACGACGAGGCACGGGTGTGGTTTGAAAAGGCGGCCGCCCTGGGAAACCAGCGCGCCAAGGAGAAGCTGGCGACGATGTCGAAGTGACGAGCGAATCGGGAGGTCCGTTTGAAACCTCTAGCGACATCGTGTTGCGGGGGCGCGCCTCACAGCGGAAGGCCCCGATGCGACAGGTTCGTTCGAGTTCGCCGCCGGTCGGCGGTAACATGGCGGCATGAACGAGTCATCTTCCACCACCGCGTCCGCTTGGCCCCGCACCGTCGCCATTTACGGTGTCGGTCTGCTTGGCGGTTCGCTCGGCGCCGCGCTGCGGGCCGCGTATCCGGGTGTCAAGGTGTTGGGGGTCGGACGCGACCCGCTCCGTTTGGCGGGGGCCTTGTCGCGAGGGTTGGTCACGCGCGTGGTGGCGGACGGGGCCGAGGCAGCCGCCGAAGCGGACCTGTTGGTGTTTTGTACGCCGGTCGACCGCATCGCCACCGACATCACGGCCATCTCCGCCGCGTGTCGTCCGGGGACGATCATCACGGACGTGGGAAGCGTCAAAAACAATCTGGCGACCGACCTCAACGATTTGGTCGGCGCCGTCGAGTACATCGGGTCGCATCCCATCGCCGGATCCGAAAAGCGGGGGTTCGAGCATGCGTCCGCCGAACTGTTCGACGGTCGCGTGTGTGTGGTCACTCCCCGCGCGAACAACTCGGCGAACGCGGTCGAGAAAGTGTCCCGGTTGTGGACCGACCTGGGGATGCGCGTCTGTTCGATGACGGCCACCGCGCATGACGAGGCGTTGGCGAAGACCAGCCACGCCCCCCATCTGGTGGCGTCGGTCATGGCGCACACCCTCGACGCGAGCTTGATTTCGCTTGTCGGCTCGGGGTTTCGCGACACGACACGGATCGCCGCCGGCGATCCCGAGTTGTGGACGGCGATCTTCGTCGCGAACCGCGACGCGGTGCTGGAGGCGGTCGACGAGGTCCAGAAGCTGCTGTCGATGTACCGCGAGGCGGTGGACCGTGGCGATGCTCGACAGTTGACACGCCTTCTGGCCGAAGCGAAGTACCGCCGCGACCTGCTTTCGCAACCCGCCCGCGAGGGCGCGGAAACCGCTCCACGCGACTTCGCCGGAGCGGGTGCATAACGCTCTGGCCACCCCCCGAAGAGGGGTGGCGGGGAGCGTGCGCGGGCTTACGTTCGGTGGAAGGCTTACGGTTTCCGCTACGAGAGTGTGAGTTTCTGGAAACCCGAAGCGTCAGCGAGGGACCCCGCGTGGATTCCGGGGAATTCGTGACCTGCCGGGAGAGCGGGGTCCCTCGCTGACGCTTCGGGTTTCCGTCGAGAACTCACCTGCGTAACCGGGTCGTTGGACGGCACTAGCCCGCGAGGCTCGACGAGAGCAGCGAATCCGCCA
Organism: Planctomycetales bacterium; assembly: GCA_044359065.1. GTDB lineage: Bacteria > Planctomycetota > Planctomycetia > Planctomycetales > Planctomycetaceae > JAIXZD01. The sequence continues at coordinate 33,133 of JBIKMW010000072.1, forward strand.
ACCCGTCCCAGTCGGCGAACAGACCGTCCACGCCTGCCGCGAGCACCGACTCGGTGGCGGACCCCGGCAAGGTTCCGACCGAGACCGCATCCGGCGCGGCGCTGGCCGCTTGTACCAGCGACGGCGAAGCGGAGCGTTCCGCCGCGATCAGTCCCAACGACACCGACGGCGATGTCGCCACCGGTGCCGTCGTCACGGTGGTCGCGGCCGGTGCCGCCACCGCGGGTGCGGATGTGGCTGTCGAACTGCGCGGAGCGCCCGCGCCGCGGGTCGAGTCGCTGAAGAACGCGAAGCCGAGCGATTTGTGCTGGCTCCACGGTTTGATCTGCGTCTTCTGGTCGACGATCGACAGCGCGAAGTCCCGTTCGGCGGCGCTGATGGTGAACAGGTGCCCGCCGTTGAACGAGTTGTACAGCCGGAAGATTTCGATGCTGCCCGGCACGGGCGTCTCGAACATGTACCCCACGATTCCCTCGAACCGCCAGCCGTTGCGGCGGGTGTCGGGGCCGGAGGTCGGCGGGGGAAACACGGCTTCCAATTCCCGCGCTTCGCCCAGGCTCATCGTGTAGTAGTGTCGACCCGTTGCGAGGTTGTACAGCCG
>JBIKMW010000063.1:0-37548 GCA_044359065.1 Planctomycetales bacterium
CACGTCGTCCGTGCGCGGTTTTTGGAAGGCAGGCAGGAGCCTGACCTACTTGCTACGTGCATGAAATGGCTTCGACGACATTGTGCAGGCCAAGTCGTTCGCATTCACCCAGTATTCCAGTTGCCAATTCGTCATCCGACAGCCTCGCCTTGCTGGCAATCAGCAAAACTACCATCTCAATGTCGCCAGCGATGGCTGCACATCCAAGTGGAGACGTCCTTGTATTTTGCGTGTAGATATTGGGGTCCGCACCGCCGTCAAGGAGCCTTCGGGCAATGCTGACATCGTGCTCAACGATCGCTTGGAAAAGACAGGTGCTCCCGTCCAACGGATCGCGAATGTTCACATCGACGCCCATGCGCACAAGACGATCTACCTCTTGGATGTTGCCACCTGAGACTGCGGAAAACAAATCGAACGCCGTGGCTGCATCGGATGACATGACTCGATTCCCCTAGACGTGTTCTGTTAACACAGCCCATTAGATGTGGTTGGCACACTTTTGTCCAAATCGAGATTTTCCCCAACCATCTGGTAGGCTCGGTAGACGTCATCTGGGGAAACACCGGGTACATCCTACTTTTCCAACATGCTCTGGGCGCTTCAAGCCAAAACGGTTGGGAAATCTTCCATAAAGCACAACGTTCCCTTTTTCCGCCCCCCCCCGTTTCTCCGCCCCCGAAATCGGTCCACGAACCCTCGCTGGACCCCGAGGTGACAGTGTCTTCCCCGACACCGCTCTCCAAAGTCCACCCGAAGGCCGTCGTCAGCCACTCCCAACCCGACGCCCCCGTCTCCGGCCACTCGCTCACTCGCCCAGAAGTCATCGACCAGTTCAGCGTCAGCCAGCCCGACATCTCCGATTGTTCGCCGCCACCGCATCGAACGCCAGTTCAACCCTCCCCTGCCCCGCTCGGTGGACGACGAACTATCATTCCGACGAAAAGTTTTCCTCGATCCCTCACGCGAGTTGACCGTGCGCCACGACCGATTTCTGAAGCTCGTGTGTTTGATCGTCTGTTGCGGCTGGTGCGATGTGACGGTCGCGCTCGATTGGCCGCAATGGCGCGGCCCCACGCGGGACGGGTTACTCCCCGAAGGTAACGCCGGCGGACCGGCCTGGCCCGCCAAGTTGGACGAGGGGACGCTCAAGAAGGCCTGGTCGGTCCCGCTGGGGCCCAGCTATTCCGGGCCGATCGTCGTGGAAGACCGCGTCTTCACCACCGAGACACACAAGAAGTCGGAAGAAGTCGTGCGCGCCTATCGCCGCTCCGATGGCCAACCGTTGTGGGAGCATCGCTGGGAGGGGTCGCTGTCGGTCCCCTTCTTCGCGAAGGAGAACGGCGACTGGATCCGATCCACGCCCGCCTACGACCGGGATGCGGACGGCACCGAACGGCTGTTCGTGGCGGGAATTCGCGACGTGTTGGTGTGTGTCGACGCCGCCACGGGCAAGGAGTTGTGGAAGGTCGATTGTGTCGAGCGGTTCAAGTCGGCGCTCCCGGCGTTTGGCTGCGCCTCCTCGCCGCTCGTGTACGGGGACGCCGTGTATCTCCAGGCGGGGGGCGGCTTCGTCAAGTTCGACAAGCGGACCGGAGCGACGACGTGGCGCGTGCTGGACGACGGCGGCGGCATGAATGGCAGCGCGTTTTCGTCCCCTTACCTGACCACGGAATTGGCGGGAAGCCCCCTGCTTTTGGTGCAGGGACGCGAAAAGCTGTCGGCGGTCGACCCGGTCGACGGGCGCGTCCGCTGGAGCCAGGCCATCGACGCCTTCCGAGGCATGAACATCCTCACCCCGGTGGTGTTCGGCGGCGGCGTGTTCACCAGCAGTTACGGCGGGAAGGCGTGGCTGTACAAGGTTCGCGGCGAGGGGGAAACCACTCCCCCCAAGCTCGAACCCGCGTGGACGCACAAATCGCAAGCCTACATGAGTTCGCCGGTGGTCATCGACGGCCACGCCTACGTGCAATTGCGCAGCCGCCGTTTCCAGTGCCTCGACCTCGCCACGGGCAAGGAGACCTGGACCACCGAACCGTTCGGCCGGTACTGGAGCCTCGTCGCCCGCGGAAAGCGGATCCTGGCACTCGACGAACGGGGCGAACTGCTCCTCATCGACGCCAATCCCGGCGAATTCAAAGTGCTCGACAAACGCAAAGTGAGCGACGCCGAAGCTTGGGCCCACCTCGCCGTGGCCGGCGAAGACGTGGTCATCCGCGACCTCAAGCACCTGACCCTGTGGAAGTGGCGCGGGGAGTGACCCCCCCATCGTCCCGGCTTTCTCCGAAAACTGAGGGGCGTTCAAACCACGAACACCACCCGCCAAACACAATCCGCGGTCTTCCCCTCACTCGTCCTCGACTCCCAACCCATCGCTGCCGTGGTGCAACCGTTGCCATATGCCCATGACGTTGGCGAGCAGGCGTTTGTTTTGAAAAACTCCGCCTCGAGGCGGGACTCCGCTCGCGCAACCGTACGGTCCCCCGGTCAGCCAGCATCCAACATCGGGGTCCCAACCGGGTGCCGGAATCAGGCTGACGATGTGGTCGATGTCCACCGACACGAATCGGACCGCACCATCCCCCATCAGACAGTTCATTCCCCGTTCGTGTTGACTTCCGAACCGTAGGCCATATTGCGCGATGGTCGGCAGTCGCTCGTTCGTGATTGGGAAAATGCCCATGTGCAAATATTGATTGATGCCGTCGGCCTTGGTGTCCTCGGCGGTGGGTGAAGGGCGTTGGAGACCCAACCACACCCCGCATTCCTTATCGACCCGATGCGATCCCTCTCCCACCGCGATTGTGTTCGACAGACCATCCGTCAGGCTTGCCATCGTGGCGGGACGCCCCGGGTCGGTCACGAAAAAGCCGCCGCAACCCGATTGGAGATCCGATTGGCACCAGCTATCAAACGCCCCCACCGACCCGAAATAACTCGTCGTCGGCGCCTTTTGAAAGTCCCACATGTTCTTGACTTTCGGTCTCCCCACATCCGCTGGACAAAGCACTTCCGGGATGCCCCCCAACGCTTCGATCGCTTCCCGGTTGGTCCCCACCGATACTCCCATACGGAAGTCGAGCTTGTTGGACAACTCCGTATAACCCATATGGGGCAACAACCCGGCACCCCAAGAGAAACCATTCCCACGATGCACCTGTGCCCCGGCATCCCAACCGCTAATCATTCCCGCAGGAAAACTCCTGTGAGTGTCGTGATACAGATGCAGCGCGACACCGATCTGCTTCAGCTTCCCCGCGCACTCCGCGAGCCGCGCGGCCTCGCGCTGCCGCACCAGCCCCGGTAGCCCCAGCAGGATTGCCAGGATCACCATCGCCGCCACGAGCAGGGTTTCGATCCGTGTGAAACCGCGTTTGCAAACCGCATGTGTATTCATTTTGATCAAGTTCGGTAGTGCCTGATGAAAGCGGTACTTGGTGAATCGCCCTCAGAAGTCTTCGACAATCAAAGCATCGCTTTTGTGATGCAGTCGTTGATTTAGCCCCATGATAACGGCAAGACGGGTTTTGTTGTCAAACTGGCCGCCACCTGCCGCATCGGCACATCCATACAATCCGGATGTCCAATAACAGCCAGAATCATCTTCCCATCCTGGATTGACAGGCACATTGCTTGGGATGTGATCGATGTTCTCGGATACGAATCGAACTGCGCCATCCGCAAAAAGAAAGTGACAGCCACCGTCGTGTTGACTTCCAAATCGCAAGCCGTCGTGCTTACGACCCGGCACGGGCTTGTTCGTGATTGGATAAATCCCCATGTGGAGATAGTTGTCGATACAACATCCGTACCCCGGCCCGTTGTCCGCAGGCAGTGGCGGATTGTCACGCATTCCGAGCCAAACCCCCGTATTCGATAAACGATACGATCCCTCTCCGACCGCAATAGTGTTCGATAGCCCATCTGTAATGGTTGTGATCGTACAAGGCCTCGCGGGGTCCATTGTGAAAACTCCTCCAGCGAATGCAGGTACGGTAGATTGCGACCAATTGTCAAATGGTCCAACGGAACCAAAGTAACTGGTCGACGGCGATGATGTCGTCTCGTTCGCGACTCGAACCGCAGGACGCCCAGCATCTGACGGGCAGACGATTCCCGGAATCCCACTAAGTGACTCGATGACTGTTCGGTTGGAGCCGAGTCCAACGCTGATGTTAAAATTCAGCCGGTTGTACAGATTCGCCTGATCAAGCTGCGGCAGGATCATCGCTCCCCATGAGAACCCGTTGCCAAATGAGCCTCGGGGGGATGCGCGGAAGCCATGTATCATGCTTGGCGGAAACTGCCGTGCGGTATCGTGATAGTTGTGCAGCGCCAGGCCGATCTGCTTCAGTTGACTACGACACTGCGTCCGCCGCGCCGCCTCGCGCGCCTGTTGCACCGCTGGTAGCAGCAATGCGATCAGAATCGCGATGATCGCGATGACCACCAGCAGTTCGATCAGCGTGAAGCCGGGGTGGGGGCTACCCTTCCGCGCCAAAGCGATTCGCGATTCCGTTGTGGGCAGAGCTTGCATGACTGGGTCCTCTTCAGTTTGTCTGGGAAACATTTGGGTTCGGTTCTTCCAGAAGCAGTTCGCGCAGCCCTCTTTCCAGAGCATCCAGATCAATCAGCCGCAGCGTCGGTTCATTCGCCAACGCCACATACAAGTGTCGTCCGGTGATCGCTGGGGCAATCCCGACCACCGGTTTGTCCAGTCGCAGGGTGAACCAGCGCTCCAGTTCCCCCACCCGACTCGTTCTCCACAGTGTGACAGTTCCGTCGGCCCCTCCCGAGACCAGCGTGAAATCGTCAATCCACGCCAGTGAGTCGACCGACGCCCGGTGCCCGGTACGATCCGGCGCGTGATATCGCCGGGTGGGTACGTGAAACACCGCGACACCGCCATCGGCATTTCCGACCGCGATGAGTTCGTCTAAGGAATTCATTCGGCAGGTGCGGGAGGTGACGGGCTGCGGCGCGACGCAAGGGGCCTCCACTTCGAATTTGTCCCCGTTCAATGCGAACGGTCGCAACTCACCATCGGCTCCGAGTCCCCACCCGCGATTCCGCCTGCCGATGCTCAAATCCACATAGATTTTGGGGGTCGAGGCCACCGTGTCGATCTCCGCCCGTGCCACGGGGCGATCCGGCGACCGTAACGTGAACGCGATCAGTTTTGTTCCGACCGTCACGATCACCGTCGCGTTGTCCATCCATTCCAGCGCCGCCAGGTCCCGGAGCAGGAGCGGCCCTGCGGAGGAGGATCGAGGCTCCTCTTTCAAGGAAAACTCGGCCATCGATTTTCCGGACCGATCCAGAACGACAATTTTTGCCGACGCCTCATGTTGGTGTCCCACACAAGCCCGCCACTCCCCGTTCGGAGAAAAGGCCTGTGGACAGCGAATGAATGGCGGTACGACCCCCAACTCTTGCAGGGTCCGATTCCCCAGTTGATAGGCCATGCGTCCCACATTCCACACGGCCAATCGATGGCCCTGATTTGGCTTGCCTTCGGAAACCACCGCCACCTCGCCGGTTCCCGGACTGACACGCACGGCCCTAACTCCCGTTGAATCCCCCGGCACTCGCGTCATCACAAGCTGCCGACGACGACGTGAATACTGCTCCAACCCCTCTTTTGTCAGGTAGGCGACGCGCCAAGCATCCCCCGACATCACCGGCGGTTTCCAGGCTCCTTCCCGTTCGCAAACCGGCAGCCGCCAACGCGACGGTCCACCATATCCATCCCACAGAGTGATCCGCCGCGACTCCTTCTCTCGCACGTTGAGCCTCAGTATCCGCCCGCAATCGCTGAACTGAATCCCCTCCACTCCATCCGACACCGCGCTAGCGTCCCCGAGTTCCGGGACCTCGATGCCTCCGAGGGTTTCCCCCCGCGCAGGTTCCCGCACGACGACGCAGACGTTTGAGCCTGATCGCTCGGCATGCTCCAACACAAAATGCTCGCCCGACGGATGCCGTCGGCCATAGTCGGCCGCTTCCACCGGGCGCTCCTGCCAGCCGTCAAAACGCACGACTTTCGTTTCGTCTTCATACAGCGCGACCATCGCGTCCTCATGAGGCAGTCGTTGCAGGTCGAGCGTGAAGCCGGGTCGCAGCTTCAGTGGTTCACCGAGCGGCCGCAGAGTCTCCGTCGCCCAGCACTTCAATTCGTCCGAAAAGTAACACCACGTGACGCACTTTGTCTGATCCCGCGAAACATACAAATAGGTGGTTTCATTCCCGACCGAGACCTCCTGGTACTGAGGCGGAGTGCGGGACAAATCCCACCGCACAAGGCGACCCCAGCGCGTTCCTCCCAGCAATACCCGGTCGTTCTGGAGGAACTTCAGACTTGTGAACAAGGATCGAATCGAACCCAATGCGTTCTGAAGAAACTTCTTCTGTGGCGGAAAGTTGTCCGCACCGGTCAGCAGCATCTCAGTCTTCCCGCTCGCCGTGTCGACGATCCGGACACGGGGAGACCGGTTCAGATTGTCCGGAGTCAATGCGATGGCCAATCGGTCTCCGTTCTGCGAATACTCCGCGAGTCGAACATCCTCCCGCAGCGCCCAGTCCGCCTGGCTGCCGTACTCGTCAGCCAGCAGAACGTCGGCGGCGAGCGAACGCAATTCGACGTGATTTCGGAGTGGGGTATCCAGCTTTGCAGCTTTGCGAATCGACTCCTCGCTCCGCTCTACCCATCCGCGCGACCGCTGACTCAGCTCGACCGACAATCTGCCCATCAGACCGACGTACTCGCTGGAGGCCGCTTCACGAGCGATGAACTTCGCCCGCTCCGCTTCGGCCGCCCTTTCGACCTCCGCCTGTCGGGCCTTAAGCCGAGCACTCTCCGTCTCCGCGACGAGAGCCGCCTGTTGCGCCTCTTTGACCTTGAGCTTGGATTCGGCCGCGATCCGCTGCGTCTCGCTTTCCCACGCTTGCAAGGATTGCCACGAATACGCTCCCAAGCCCAACAGCGCCGTCACCGTTGTCAACGCCACCGTCGACACCAACTGCCACCGCTTCCGCACAAATGCTGTCACTCGGTCGGCCACCGTAGGCGGCGCGGCAAACACCGGTTCGTGGTTCAGAAACCGTCGCAAATCGTCCGCGAACTCCCCCGAGTATCGATACCGGCGGTCCCGCTGTCGCGCCAGTGCTTTCTGTATGACCACATCCAACTGACCGCGGCACAGCCCCACCAGTCTCTTTGGGTCCGTCCGCCGCGCCGCCGCCAGCGACGGCAGCGAGCCGCTCGAACCCAAACGCTGGCTCGCGATCGGCGGTTCGTCCTCTCGCACAATCCGCAGTACCTCCAGCAGTGCCCGGTTCCGCATCTCCGACACCGCGTGCGGCGTCGTCCCCGTCAACAGCTCGTACAGCACCGCCGCCAACGAGAAGATATCGCTCCGCGCGTCGACTTCGAGTTGATTGGCCGTCGCTTGCTCGGGAGCCATATAGCCCAACGTCCCCACGACATCCCCGAACAGCGTCGGAGAAGTCTCGTCCACGAGTGGGCTCCCCACCGCCTTCGCCAGCCCGAAGTCGATCACCTTGGCCACCGGCACGCCGTCGTACTGCGCGACGAGGATATTCGTCGATTTGATGTCTCGATGAATGATCCCTTTGTGATGTGCGTGTTCGATGGCCAGACAGACCGGGATGAACAGTTCGATCCGCTCGTTCACACTCAACCGATTCGCGTCGCAGTACATTGTGATCGGCTGGCCATGGATCAACTCCATCACGAAGAACGGCTCCCCCGCCTCCGTGACACCGTCGTCGAAGAACCGCGCGATGTTGGGATGGTCCATCAGTGCGATCGCCTGCCGCTCGGCGGCGAACCGTGTCAGGATCGATCTCGAATCCCGCCCCGAACGAATCAGCTTGAGGGCGACCTTGCGCCGCGGAGACAACTGCTCGGCCACATAGACCGTCCCCATCCCCCCTTCACCGATCCGTTGCAAGAGCTTGTACTTGCCAGCCACCACCCGTTCGGCGGGTAGGTCGGTTCCTGGCGCGGGCTTTCCGGAAGGGACAGGCGCCAGCAACGTCGGCTCTCCGGCGGCCGGCGGCCCGTTCGGCAACGCCGCCTCGGGCAGTGGCTCGGCCGCCAGCAATTTTTCCACCGCCGCGCGCTTTTGAGGGTCCCCGGCGCACACGCGATCCAAATAGGCCGACCGGGCGACCGGGTCGGTCAGTTTGCGGGCTTCGTCGAAGATTTCGAACTCGGACATTGCGGGCACCATAAAACAAGGGCGACGCCACCATCAGCGTAAACGGGGCGCAGTTCGGGAGCGGAATCCCGAAAAAATCCGGATTTTGTTCCGGATCACTCGTCCGGTCGCAGCCGCACCGCCAGTTTTCTCTTCGCGTACTCCCACAGGGAGTCGACCTTGCCCTGCGGCAGGTCCAGCAACTCCGCGATTTTCTGCCACCCGAATTGTCCGTAGCATCTGAGGCGAACGACCTCGGCGGCCAGCGGCTCGATCGCTTCCAGCAAGTCCAGTTCTTCGGCCAATTCCTCCGGATCGACGGTCGGTCGCGGTGACTCGACCCGCTCCAGGTCGTATCCATCCGCTCGTGCGTGGGCTCCGCGCTTGATCGACCCCTTGCGACGGGCCGAGTCGATCAATACCTGACTCATAATCCGCGCTGCGAGTCGAACGAGATGTCGTTCGTCCTGAACAATCGCATCCGGCGGTAGCTTGAGGAACGCTTCGTTCACCAACGCCGTCGCTGAGAGCGTGTGTGCGAACGGCTCCCCCGCCATCTTCGCGGCGGCCATGCGTCGGAGTTCGTCATAGACCTCGACGAATAGACTCTTCAGGTGTTCTCGACCTGGTGGCTTGGTCGACATGGCGGACATCTTTCGCGGGTCGGTCGGTTCTTTGGCTACGGTGTCGCGGAGTGGGCGATTGTCCTCTTGTCACAGCGGACACAATCAGACGCGCATGTCCAGTAAGGGTGTAGTTCCATTCATGGAGAGCGGACAATCTTGGATTTGTACCGCTTTTGGGCAGCGCATGCGAGTACGAGCGCCCGCCCCCCATGATTCGTCCCCGTTGCGCGTTCCGCCAACTTCCCCGCGCGACGCACGTTGCCCCGCGCGGCGGCGATATATGACTGCGTCGCGCGCCATTCCAAATGGCGTTTTTTCCCCCGCGCGAATTTTTCGCGCTCGAATTTCCCACGTTTCGATTTTTCGAAACTTGGGTTCTGCGCTCACGAGGTTCGCAAAAACACCCCGGAATCACACCTCGGGTTTCGCATCATTTCTGCGCTTATTTCACGCATTTTCTGCGATTCACACCCCAGCCCCCGTTGTCCGACCCCACTCTTTTCACCCCCAAAACACGTCGAAAACCAAAACCGCCCCTTCCCGCAATTTCCTTGCAACAACCGCGCAACAAAACCGGGTGGATTGAAGGGAGCGTGTCAACCATCCGCTTGCAGTCCCGGTACACCGCACGCGACACTCGTGTCGGGGCGAGATTCGCAATCGGAGGGTCGGGCGATGTTGAGTGGCCGTCATGCGTTTGTCACAGGGAGTTCGCAGGGGATTGGCCTGGAAATCGCCCTGGCTCTGCGCGAAGCAGGGGCCTCGGTGATTCTGCATGGAACACGCATGCACGAGGCCGCCAAGGAAGCCTCCGCCCGCTGCGGCGGCGCGGCGGTGGTGACGGGGGATTTGTCAGCCCCCATGCCCGAGGGCGTACTCGCGATCGCCGAAGAGGCCGTGAAGCTGAACGGCAAAATCGACACGCTGGTCTGCAACGCAGGGACGTTTATGGACCAGCCATTTTTGGAGATGGACTTCGCCACGTTCGACCGGACGTTGAAGCTCAACGTCTATTCGCAGTACGCGCTGATTCAGTTTTTCGCCAAGCGGTGGGTGGCGGCGGGAGTGGCGGGGCGGGTACTGCTGGTGGGGTCGATCAACGGCAAACTGGCCGAGCAAACGCACGTGGCCTACGACACCTCGAAGGGGGCGGTTGACGCGATGGTGCGGTCGCTGTGCGTCTCGCTGGCCCCGCACAACATCCGCGTGAATGGCGTCGCGCCGGGGCTGCTATGGACGCGGCTGACCGAGCCGGCCCTCAAGCAGGAGCGGTTCCGCCGCTGGATGGAAGTGCACACTCCCAACGGCAAGGTCCCTCCGGCCGACGCGTGCAACGGAGCAGCCGTGTTTCTGTTGAGTGACGCCGCCGATCACGTCCACGGGCAGATGCTGTATGTGGATGGCGGGATGGGAAGTTGGCAGCAACCGGATCCGCCGCCGGAGTGGATGCCGGAATAGATCGGGTCACTTTTGTTCGGGCGGTTTCGCGGAATTGCGGCGGCGGGGGGCGTCGAGGTAGCGGACGCCGGTGTTGGGGTTGGTCTTGTCAAACGCGAATGCTTCGCGATTGTCGATGAACTCCTTGAGCGCTGAGACTGGTATTGCGAACCCCAGACCCTCGCTGAACAGTAGTTTCATGTTAGTGACGCCGACGACTTCCCCCTTGAGGTTGAATAGCGGTCCTCCGCTGTTGCCGGGATTGATCTGGCAGGTCGTCTGGATGAACACCATGCCATTGAAGTTGCGGTTGCGGGTGCTGACGATCCCTTGCGAGACCGACCGTTCCAGTCCCAGGGGATTGCCGATGGCGAATACCTCGTCCCCTTCCCGGAGGTCGCTTTCCTTTGCGAGATAGACCGGTCGGAACTTGAGGTCCGCTTGCGTTGGGATCTGTAGCAAGGCCAAGTCGAAAAACGGATTGAGGGCGATGATCTTCACGTCCTGAATGCGGCGGCGCTCGAATTCGCCCGACTTGCCGCGGTGGAAGATCGTGGCGGCGATCCGCGTCTCCTTTTCGACGACGTGGAAATTCGTGACGCAATAGCCCGCCTCGTTGATGAGGAACCCCGAACCCAGGCCTCCAGGAGTCTGCACCAACACCACACCTTCCCCATAGGCGTCTGCCAATTCCTTGATCGTGCGGACGGGGAGTTTAGCGGTGCGGTAGGAATGCTCGTTCGACGCATCGGCCTCTTCGGTGCGAGCGCTGGCCCCGGTGCGTTGCTTGATCTCGGACGTTGGAATGCGGACGACATCGACTCCCACATCGATGACGAGTTCGCCGGGCCGCTCCTTGAGAATCTCCCCTTCGATCTTCTGGCCCGTCTTGAGTTCGATCACGTCCGCGCGGAGGGAACCTGTTGCAACCGACATTCCCAACAGCCACGCGACGACCAAGGCTTTCGGCCAGCGGCAACGACCGGTGTCGAGGCAAGGGGCGAATGATGCGCCGGAATTCGATATGCGTGAAGTCATGACGAGGCCCGCCGTGTGCGACCACTGGAGAGTTTCAATGCGATCCCATCATAGGCATTCACTCGCAACGCCACGACAGTGAATGTCGGCGCGCGACGGGTCAATGCGGCGGGGTCCTGGTCACGCGCCGTTGGCCGGGATGAAGGCCGCCAGCGTGGTGTCCCGCAGGAAGGCGGAAATCCGGGCACGCAGGTCCGACAACTGTGCGTGGAGCGGACACTGTGGCCCATTGCCACACCAACCTTCGCCAAACGGGCAGACCAAATGGTCGTCGAGGCGATCGAACGGTTCCACAATCGCTTGCAGAGTGATCTCGGATGGCGCGCGAGCCAATGTGTAGCCGCCCCCCGGCCCAGGCGAACCGGTCACCACACCGGCCTGGGACAGGGTCGTCAACACTTTGGCGACGACCGGCTGCGAGAGTTTTCGGCGGAGGGCGATGTCCCGGGAATTGAACCGCACTCCTCCCCCGGCGGCGTAGTGCTCGGCGAGCAAACTGGTCGCGGCGATGGCGGCTTGCGCGACTTTACCGTAAGGGGTCATCGATCTGACGCACGAGAAAGAGGAGATGGCCGTGGCTGGGCGCGCATTGTCGCATTCTAACGCCATCGTCGGCGCCGCAAATCAGGAAAAAAACATCTTTTGTTATTGAATATGCGCGACGGGTCGGGTACGGTTCGGGGATCGGGTGTCCGATAGCCGCTTGATCCCCATCGGCCGCTCCGCGACGCACCCGTCGTGCACGTATCGATACCCCTGGAGACCGAATCATGTTTTGCAATCAGTGCGAGCAAACGCAGTCGGGGACAGGCTGTACGGAGATTGGTGTCTGCGGGAAGGACCCGGACGTGCAATCGCTGCAGGAGACGTTGCTGTACGGAGTGAAGGGGATGGCGGCTTACGCCAATCACGCGCGGCGACTGGGCAAGACGGACGAGGCGGTCAGCGAGTTCATTGAAGAGGCGCTGTTTGCCACGATGACGAACGTCAACTTCGACATTCCGTCGCTGTTGGAACTGGTGTTGGAGTGTGGCCGCAAGAATCTGCGGGTGATGCAGCTCCTCGACGAAGGGCACACGGAACGATTCGGGACGCCGGTCCCGACGACAGTGCGCGAGGGGACACTCGCGGGGCCGGGGATTCTGGTGACCGGGCACGACCTCGTCGATCTGGAATCGCTGCTGAAGCAAACGGCGGGGACGGGGATCAACGTCTACACGCACGGGGAGATGCTCCCCGCGCACAGCTATCCGGGATTGAAGAAGTATCCGCATCTGGCGGGGCACTTTGGCGGTCCGTGGCAGAACCAGGCGTGGGAGTTTCCCATGTTTTCCGGTGCGATCGTGGCCACGACGAACTGCGTGCTGATTCCGTCCGACACCTATGCCGATCGGTTGTTCACGACGCGGATCACGGCGGTGCCCGGCGGGACGCGGCTGACGACGGACGATTTCTCGGCGGTCATCGCCAAGGCGAAAGCGTGCGAACCGCTGGCGGAGACGTTCGTGCGCGAATCGACCATCGGCTTCCATCACAGCGTGATACTGGGCCTGGCGGACAAGGTGGTTTCGGCCGTGAAGTCCGGGGCGATCAAGCAGTTTTACTTGATCGGCGGGTGCGACGGGGCCGAGGCCGGGCGAAACTACTACACGCAATTGGCGGAGGGGATGCCCGAGAAATCGGTGATCCTGACGCTCGGGTGCGGGAAGTACCGCATCCGGAACCACGACTACGGGACGGTCGCGGGACTCCCCCGGTTCCTCGACATGGGTCAATGCAACGACGCCTACGGCGCGGTGCAGGTCGCGCTGGCGTTGGCGAACGCGTTCCAATGCGGGGTGAACGATCTGCCGCTGGAAATCGTCCTGTCGTGGTTTGAACAGAAGGCGGTGGCGGTGCTGCTGACACTGCTCGCGCTGGACGTGAAGGGGATTCGCGTGGGGCCGGTGCCCCCGGCGTTCATCTCTCCGAACGTCTTCAAGGTGCTGCAGGAGAAGTTCGACCTGAAGTTGATCGAAGCGGAACCGCCGGCGGAATTGTACCAACTGGCGCTGTGACGAGGAGTGACCGGGGCCCGCACCCGCAGGGCATGCGCTTTGTTGAACCCGGGGTGGCCGGAGCTGGATCGAAGGGAAGCCCCGGTCGTCCGATTGCGCGCGGATTTCCGGGGTTTCGCCCAAAGCGGCTCCAACCCCGGCCACCCCTTCTTCTGCGACAGATTGAAAAAGGCGAAAGCCCTGTCCCCTCCCACACCCGTTTCCACCTCCGCGATCGACTTCGATCGCAGAGGATTTCATCTGTGTTTCATCTGTGAGAATCTGTGGCTAAAGACTCTCTTCTTCAATGTCTTATGGTTGCCACAGGTATTTGTGAAGACAATTTAGCCACAGATCAAACAGCGATGTGAGTGCTTCGTGATCGCGTGCCGACTTCGGCCGCGAGAGCTGTCGAGCTCGGTTCGCTGGTGGTGATCGGCCCGCTGTTTATACCGCTCCGCGTATTCCGGATGGTTCGTGATGAAATCGATCGACGAGGCGCGGCTCGAATCGGACCCGCAGTATCGGTACGAGTATCTCGCGGAATTCATCGGATTCGGCCCCGACGACGTGAAGCTGATTCAAGGGGCGGCTCCGCACCTGGGTCCCCGCGCGCCGGCGCTGGTCGAGCGAACCTACGCCAAACTCCTCTCGTACGACGCGACGGCCCGCCACTTCGTCCCGCGGCAGCACGGTTACGACGGGCCGACCCCCGCCGACCTCAGCGCGCTGACGGAGGACCACCCGCAGATCCGCTTCCGCAAGGATCATCTCAACCGCTACTTCCTTCATCTGATCAGCCGCGCGTTCGACGCGAAGATGGTGCAATACCTCGATATGGTGGGACGTATCCACACTACCGCCGCGGGGAACAAGTCGATCGACGTGCCGCTCGTGCAGATGAACGCCTTGATGGGGGCGATCTCGCACGTGCTGATGACCTCGATCCAGGAATGGCCGGTGACGCCGGAAGTCCGTCTGGCGACGATGCTGGCGTTCAACAAATTGCTATGGATTCAAAACGACTTCATCAACCGGCACTACGCCCAGAGCGCGATTCCCGCGCCCGGTTGAATCGGAACGGAGGCCAGGGCTGCTCGACCCCCCCCTTCCCCATGCGCAGGTGCGCCGGGGTGCGGGCAGCATGGGTCGTGTGTCACGGCGGTCTCGTCGAGCCGTGTGATCACCGTGCGGTGCGTGTCGCGGGGGAGCCGCTCAGAACGGCAACTTTCCTTCGCCGCGCGGTTTGAGTTTGGGTTCGCCCTCCGCGAGCTTATAGACCCGCACATGATCGACGACCATTTCCACGGGGAAAACCGTGGTCTTGTCCGGGTTGCCGCCGAATTGCCCGCCGACGGCGACGTTCATGACGAGATGGAATGGCTGGTCGAACGGCGCGGGCCACGCGTTCAGGTCCTTATCCGACTTTGGCAGCGCCCCTTGCTTGTTCTCGACCCCGCTGGCGCTCCACCAGAAGTTCTTTGTGGAATAGACGCGGCCATCGACCAGCCACCGGATTTCGCCCGGCTCCCACTCGACCGCATAGTCGTGGACTTCGGCGATCGTCCCGCCATTGGGGAACACGAATTCGCCGCCGGAATGGGCGTTGTGCGGCCAGCGGGAGCCGAAGTGGATCGTGCCGAGAATCTTGCTGGGTTCGTGCCCGCGAGCTTCGAGGATGTCGATCTCCCCCGAGGAAGCCCACCCGCCGTACTTCTCTTCGTCTGGAAGCATCCACAGCGCGGGCCACACTCCTTTGCCGGTCGGCAGTTTCGCACGGAACTCGAACCGTCCGTACTTTTGCGCGAACAACGTCTTTCCGTCCCGCGCCTTTGTCCGCATGCGGGCGGAGGTGTACCCGAAACCGTGCAACGACTCCTTCAGGGCGCGGATATGGAGTTGCCCATCCTTCACGAAGGCGTTGGTGGGTTCGTCGGTGTAATACTGCAACTCATTGTTGCCCCAGCCGGAAATCCACTGATTGGCATCGTAGTTGTAGAAACCGTTGCCGAGCTGGAAGTCCCACTTCGTGCGGTCGACGGCGGGACCGTCGAACTCGTCGCTCCAGACGAGTTTCCAACCAGCGGGTGGGGCGTCGTCCGCGGGGGCCGCACTGCCAGCGGTGAGAATCAACAAAACCAACCAAGCGGAAGAGGTGCGGTACACTGCAGGCCTGCTTCTTCGGGGAGACGAGAGCATCGACACGCTTAACGTTTGGGAGTAACTGATAGCCATGCTTCGTCCGCTACGCCAGTGGGAATCGAGAGTCCACCAAACACTTTGGCAACGCATCAACCCAGCCTCCTGTGTCGCGGCAGTCGGGAGCGCGGGGCGTCTGCTTTCGACAATGTCGATCGAGTTGCTCAAAGCGGTGGCGAGCCGCGAAGCGGAACGGATTCGCACCACCAGCGGTAAGCGATCGGGAATTCGGAAAGCCAGAAATCGAGCGTGTGCCCTTCCCCGGTTCGCTCCGCCAGAGTCCCGCCGATGTTGGCCCGTCGCAGGGTTCGGACCAAGTGCAGCACGTGCTTCCGAATCTGCTTCTCCGGCCCTCGGTCGCCGACGGCAACATAGATCAAGGGACAGCCATCCCCTTGGTCCGGCACGGCGTGCTGTGTGAGTTTCGGCGGCGAGAACGAGATCGCGGCGGAATACCTCGAAGGGTGTTGCAAAGCCACGCCGATGGCGAACGCGCCCCCGTTGGAGACGCCGAACATGGCAGATCGCTCACGATCCGTGTTGATTCCGTATTCGGCATTCGCCCAGGTTCGCAAGCGGTCCACGAACAGAGACGCGTGCGCCAGGTAAAGCGAGTCGGAACTCGGCAAGTATTCCTGGGCACGAACGGCATCGTGACTGTGAACGCCAATCAGCACCGGCAAATCGGGCTCTCCCGACCTGGACAAGGCGTCCGTCAGCCCCGCGACTATCTGGCCGTCCGCGCAGTGGACAACGCGACGGTCGACGTGCGATCCCGGCGGAATGGCCACCGTGACACGGCGGACTTTTCCCGTGCGGTCCACAAGGTCGCGGTCGTCCAACCGCCAGCCGATGATCATGTTGGACAACACCGTGAAGCGGCCGTTGCCGGGTGAAGTGTCGATCCTCAAGACGTGGTCGACGCGGAAGGAGGGCGAATCGGCTTTTCTCACATGGAGTCGGCGACCTGATAGTACGCCCGATACCACTTCACGAACTCGCCCACTCCCGTTGCCAATGGCGTGGCCGGGCGGAATCCCGTGTCGCGGGAGAGGTCTTCGATGTCGGCGTAGGTGGCGGGGACATCCCCCGGCTGCATCGGCAGCAGGTTGCGAATTGCTTTCTTGCCGAGGGCGTTCTCCAGAGTTTCGATCAGTTCCAGGAGCTCGACCGGTTGGTTGTTGCCGATGTTGTAGACACGCCACGGGGTGTTGCTCGAACCGGGGTCGGGGTCGGAACCCGTCCAATGGGCGTTGGGCGTTGCCGGGCGGTCGAGGACGCGAATGACACCTTCGGCGATGTCGTCGATGTAGGTGAAGTCCCGCTTCATGCGGCCTTCGTTGAACACATCGATAGGCTGGCTGGCGAGGATCGCCCGTGTGAACAGGAACAGGGCCATGTCCGGGCGGCCCCACGGACCATAGACCGTGAAAAAACGCAGGCCGGTTGTCGGGAGCTGGAACAGGTGCGCGTAGCTGTGGGCGAGTAGTTCATTCGCCTTCTTGGTGGCCGCATACAGGCTGACCGGGTGGTCGACGTTGTGATGCACTGAAAACGGCATCGTCGTGTTGGCCCCGTAGACGGAGCTCGACGACGCGTACACGAGGTGCTCGACGCCCGAGTGTCGGCACGCTTCGAGGATGTTGACGAACCCGGTCAGGTTTGAGTCGACATAGGCGTGCGGGTTCTGCAGTGAATACCGCACCCCCGCTTGCGCGGCGAGGTGGACGACGCGGTCGAAGCGGCCCTCGGCGAACAGCTTCGGGACCGCCTCGCGGTCGGCGAGGTCCCCTTCGACGAAGCGGAACCGCGGTTCGTTCACCAGCAGGGCGAGGCGGTCGCGTTTGAGCCGGGGATCGTAGTACGGGTTGAGGTTGTCAAAACCGACGACCGTGTCGCCCCGCGCGAGCAGGCGGCGCGTCACATGGAAACCGATGAACCCGGCGGCGCCGGTGACGAGGACATTCACATCGACACCCGAGTTGGTCCTGCGGCGCTGGGTTGGGAAACCACGAAGATCACCAAGAAGTCACAAAGAGCACAAAACGAAGGAGAATGATTGAACCACCAAGGCACGAAGGCACCAAGGAGGGATTGGTTGGAGATGATTGAAGAGGAAGGTGCGGGAGGCTGGGAGGTTCCGTCAGCACCAGGGATTGCAGTTCGGGGGGGAGTCCAAGGGGCTGTTCTGCGGGCTGTTTGAGGGATTCTCTGACAAAGAGTTTTTAGCCACGGATGAAACACGGATGAAACACGGATTGAACACAGATAAGAAGACGACGAAGCCTGCGGCCCGAGCATGCGAGGCGGCTCGGCTGGAGTGGTTTGGCCCCAACTTCTTTTTATTCTTCTTGGTGCCTTCGTGTCTTGGTGGTTCAATTCCTTCGTGGTCTTTGTGGTTAAAGAGTCTTGCCCTTCAC
Source organism: Planctomycetales bacterium (assembly GCA_044359065.1). Lineage (GTDB taxonomy): Bacteria > Planctomycetota > Planctomycetia > Planctomycetales > Planctomycetaceae > JAIXZD01. The sequence goes on from JBIKMW010000063.1 coordinate 17,979, forward strand.
GCCTTCACCGGTTTTTTGTATCCGAAGAAGCCCTTGCGCTTGATGAGTTCGGCGACGGCGGGGGGGAGCGCGTGTTCCCAGTCGGCTTCGTTGGTTTTGATCTTCCGCAGGATGTCCCGCGAAAAAATCGACAGGCATTCTTCGGAGTAGTTGTCGAGCGGAACGATCGTCCCCTTGTCGACGAGATAGCCGTACAGCTTGCGCAGGTCGTCGGCGACGGGGAGGTTGTCGACGGTCATCAACTCGGGCGCGCCTGGCTCGCGGAAGGGGTAAATGTAGAGTTCGAGGTCGGTCTTGAAGAGACGGCCGAACGACTCGAGGATGCCCCCCTCGAGGTCGGAGTAATACTTTTCCTGGAAGAGGTCGCGCAGGCTGGCCGCCCCCATGACGAGGCCGATTCGCTTGCGGCTGTAGCGGGCGAGGTAGGCGGCCAGCCGGTAATACTCGAAGTAGTCGGAGATCAATACGGTCTTGCCGCAGGCGGCCAGAAGGTCGACCCGCGCGAGGAAGTCGCGATAGTCGATGTTGCCGTCGGCCAGCAGGTTCTTCATCGTGATTTCGGCGAGGACCACGACCTTGTCCGCCTCGACGTCCGGGCGACCGACGAATTTCTCGTAGGCGCAGCGGAGCATGTCGAGGTTGACGTGCGTCACGGGGCGGAAGCTTCCCCGCTCGACAAGGATCGGACGCTTGTACAACGCCTCGGAGGGTTGGAGCACCGTGCCGTCGGCGGCGAACATCGCCGCGTCGGTCAGCCCCAGATGAACCAGCCGCAGGCTCATCAGGCGGTTGTCGACGTGCCGGAACGCGATTCCGGAAAACTCGATCATGTCGATCTCGATGCGGTTGGTCGACAGGTTATCGAGCAACGATTCGAGGAGTTTCTCCGGCTCGTGGTGGTGGAAGAAGCAGCCGTACAACAGATTGACGCCGACGATTCCGAGCGCCTCCTGCTGCATGGCGTTGTTGTTGTCGAGCATCCGCACGTGCAGGATGATCTGGCTGTCGTCGTCCCGCGGATGGGCCTGGAACTTGACCCCCATCCAGCCGTGACACTCGTTCCCGCCGCGAAAGCTGAGGGCGGAGACCGTGTCGGCGAACGAGAAAAAGGCGGTCGTGTCGCCGCGGGTGTCGGTCAAGCGGGCCTTGGTGAGCTTTTGCTCGTACTCGAGCATCCCTTCCAGGCGCGGGCGGGAAACGTAGCGGTCGCACGGGCCGTAAATGGCGTCGCTGACCGTCATGTCGTAGGCGGAGATGCTTTTGGCGATCGTTCCCGCCGCCCCCCCCACCCGGAAAAACCAGCGGACCACCTCCTGGCCGGCGCCGATTTCCGCGAAGGTGCCGTAGCGACCGGAGTCGAGGTTGATGCGGAGCGCCTTGCGGTGCGTGTCGGGGCGGTCTCCGCGCAGTTCGTCGGCCAGCGATGTCATGTCGGGTCTCCCTACCGTCCGTCGGAATGCCGGGCGCGTCGGCATGGTAGCGGGGAGACGGTTTTGCGAGAAGCACGCGAAATCCGCCGTCGCACCTCGATTCTCGGCCCCTCGATGTTCGGTGCCGCCCGAGCGGCAGGTGCGTCGACCCGTGTTGCCAAAACGCCTCATCCCCAAAGGAACGGCACACGTCCGACCGTCGCCACGGCAGGCATGGTCGCCTCGGCTCGGATGCAAATCTTTCGTGATCGCAAGACACGAGTGGCTGTGCGACCCGGTGGAACCTTACGGTTTTGTTTGCGACTTGCGATTCCGTGAGGATTGAGTCGCATCCGCCACCCCCCAAGGACTCCCGAACGTGTCGACCATCGCTCCTCATGCCCAGAAGTCGCACCTGATCGGCCCACACGTTCTCGCCGGTGCCGCCCAATCGGTTCGCCCGGCAGGTTTCGGCCTGGTGGTCGTCGACCCGAGTCAACTTTCGAGAACTGCCATCGACGCGTGGCACAATCTGGAAGAGCGTTCCTGCCACAGGAATCCTTTCCTCTCACCCGAATTCGTGTTGCCGGCCGTCGCACGGCTGGACCGCAAGACCGTCCGACTGGTGGTCGCCCATCGAGAAGGAAGCGGCGAATGGTTGGGCTTGGCGGTGCTGCGTCCCGGCGTGGTTTCGCCCGAAATTCCGCTGCCCCACGCCAAGGGGGAGGACAGCATCTACACCTTCCGGACCGGATTGCTGGTGGACGAAAACCATGTCGCGGAAGTGCTCGACTTCCTGTTCGACCGGTTGCCGGAGGTGCCCGGCATGGCACACGGGCTCGAGCTGCAAGGCCTGCGGTTGGACTCGATCCTGGCCCGAGAACTGGAGGCGTCCGCGAACCGGCATGGCTATGCGTGGCGGATCGACCGTCCGCGCGATGTGCCGGCGGTGTTCCCGGACCTGGTGACCGGCGAGTACCTCGAGCGGCGGTGGTCCTCCTCGCTCCGCAAGCAGTTGCGCCGGGGTCACAAATTCCTGGAGCAGTTCGGTCCGGTGGAACTGCGGCTGGTGGCGGACGCGGAGCAGATTCCCGCCGCGCTGGAGAACTTCCTGCGGCTGGAACGGAATTCGTGGAAGGGGGACGAGGGGACGGCTTGCGCTTCGAACCCGGCGCACGAGCTGTTTATTCGGGAGATGGTGACGGGGTTGGCCGAGCGGGGGGGCGTGCTGATCACAGAGCTGCGGGCGGGGGAGCGGGTGGCGGCGGCGGCGATCAACCTGGTGTCGGGGGGAAGGCTGTTCGCTTTCAAGATCGGGTGGGACTGCGAACTGGCGAAGGGGAGCCCGGGGGTGTTGCACGAGGCGGAGCTGCTGGGCCAGGTCACGGGACGGCTCCAAAACCTGACGCTGATGGACAGCTGCGCGACGGAGTCGTCGTACATCGCGGGCGTGTGGCCGGACCGAATTCTCGTGGCGACAGGGATCGTGTGCTTCACGCCGTGGGCGCGACTTACGCGGCGGCTGTACGACGCTGGGCGCCGGGTGAAGCATTGGGTCGAGGGAGCGCGTCGCGCCCCCGTGAAGCAGCCGCTGGAGTGATCCGTTTGGCATCCACGCGGCCTGTCGAGAGGTCCGTGCTGTTGAGGCAACCGGTTCCACCTGGCCGGTTCCCCGTAACGGGCGTCTCAGACGGTTGATCTTGATGAGGTTCCCCGAGGACTGCGGGGGAAACGTCGCGACGAAAAACCGTCCGAGGTTCGGTCGCCATGCTCGGCGTATCGCGAGACGTTGGTACTCGGCGAGGATTGGCGGGATCGCGGGCGGTTCGTTCACCCGGTGCCGCGGCGGCGCGGATTTGCAGAGCGGATGTTGCGTCCTCGGCGACAGCGAAGAGTTCCGCGGCGTCTTCGGCGGTCGGGACTCGATCTCGTCGATCCGCGAGAAGAGCGACGCGGGTGACGCCCGCCCCCACCTCTCGGCGGGTAGCCGCAATGCTCCGGCCATGACCGTGCCGTCGGAACTCCGGCCGTTCCGCGGATGAGGTCTAACCCCACGACACTTCGTGTCGCCGAAGTACCGACAGGGTGTCGTCCGCACGGGTTCACGTTCGGCGGAAATCGAATGATTTCCGCTACGATTCGGCGGAGGAGTGGTCGTGGTCGGATGGCCGTGCAAGGGGTCGCGGGCGGGATGGACGCTCTCGGCGATCCGCCGTCGGACGCACCCGCGGCAAATCACACGACCTCGACAAGCTGACGTCCACCACCATCCGGCCACCCGCCGTCGCGATTCCCGGAAAGGAGATCGACCGTGTCACGCCCTTTGTTTGAGGCCGCCGCCAAGGGGGATTTGGAAAAGATCCGGCAACTGTTGGCGAAAGGAGTGGCCGTGGATTGTCTCCACAAAGCCACTGGCCGGACTCCGCTGATCGAGGCGACGATCGCCAATCAACTGGAGGCCGTGTGGCTGCTGCTCTCTGCGGGGGCGAACGTCAATCATCAGGACACGGCCGTCGGATACTCGGCCCTGATGTGGGCCAGTGCCAACGGAAACCCGGAAATCGTGAGCTGTCTGCTCGAAGCGGGAGCGGACGTGAACGCTCGCGCTCCGCAATTCGGCTGGACGCCCCTGCTCTGCGCCGCGTCGGTATCACTCCCCGTTGTCGAGCAACTCCTCGATGCCAGCGCCGACTGCACCCTGACAACGACCGATGGACGGACCGCGGTCGCCATCGCCATGACGGCGAAACAACCCGCGATCGTCAAAGTGCTCGAAGCGCTGGGCTGTACCTCGGAGAATCCGCTCACCCCACCGAAGCCCCGGCCATGGCCGGTTGTCGACCGAAACGTGAGCAACGTCGACGACAACGATCCGGTTTCGGTTGTTCGCGGATTGATCCTCGAGATGCACCGCTTCGAGAAAGCCGCGCCCCAGGCAAAAAACGTGAAGGAACTCCTGAAACTGCAGGACGCGGTTTACCAGCGGTTCTGTACCGCCAAAGACCGCCCCTACGGCCGCAACGGCAGCTATCAGTCGCCGCCGGAGTATCAGCCAAACAACGAGTACCTGATCGACTGTACGTACCCCAATCCCCGACGTGCGGAAGTCTTTACCCGCAACGACAAGAACATCCCGACCGAATACCTGTACGTCCTGCTGAAGAAGGGAGGCCGTTGGCTCGTCGACAGCAAGAAGTACCGCCTCGTCGGCGGCGAATGGGATGCCTGGTCGATCTGAGCCTCTGGTTGCGCGGTCGGATGGCGGCGAAGGGTGTCGCTGGGGGGTTGGACAATCTCGATAATCCGCCGACGGAGGGCACTGAATCGCCGACTGCGATTCGGCAACGCGGGTTCACGTTCGCCGGAAACCTTACGATGTCCGCTACGCTTCGTAGCGGAAACGGTCCGCGACACCTTTTCCAGTCTGATTTGTGTATAAAGGCCAATTCGACGGTGCTGCGGAAGCGTTGATTGCCGGGAATGTTTCGGGGGGCGTGGCATGTACAGGCGATTGATTGCGTTCGTGGTGGTTGCGGCTTGGATGATCCGTGGCCTTCCGCTCTTGGCCGATGCTCCACATCCTGAGGACGTTTCCGACCTCATCGAGCACCTGGCGTCGCTTCCACCGAAGTCTTTCGATGTAGAGTGCGTCGTCGATTTTCAGATGCCGGCACGCAGCGAGGATACGATCCGGGCGGATGTAACCCGCATGTACTCGAAGATTGATTCCCTAAGGCCGGGGGCCAGTCGTCGGCTCAGTGACAAAGATTCGATCGACGCCGAAGTTAAACGGCAATCGGCAGAGCAGTCGCACATGCGGCGTATTTTTCGGCGGGTTCGTCTCTCCTTGGGACATGGTTATCGCCTGGATCAGTCGGTGACTGTTGCCGGCGAATAAATCTCGAAGCTGTCCGGGCCTCCGGCGGATTATGACGATACATTGCTGAATATCGGCACCGATGACCGTGTCGACACGAAGTCCGTAAAGATTCACAACCGTCTCCGGTCGGGCACCTTGAATGATCAGGCAGGTTCAAGGGTGGCGATCGAGAACGTTTGGGTTGGGGGCACGGTGGGTGCGCTGAATTCGGTGCTGTTACGCGGCATCATTCCGGTTGGGGATGGTGATAACGATGCCGCGTCGAATGAATTGTTGGGTGGCACGCATAATCGCTTGGCTGTGGATGTAGAGCGAGGCATTCTGCTTCCCGATGGAACCAAGGGGCGGCGATTTCATATCTCTGTCCCCGAATCGGAGAAGAAAGGAACGTTGAAACTGGATGTTCCCGAGACTGGCTTTTCTCCCGTTTGGCGCGTCGTGCACGGCGAACTTGTCCATCTCGAAGTCTTGAAGGCTTTGAGAGGTGAAGCGATCGAGTGGATCGTTAGGGCTGTTGACATTCCCGGGGACGAGCGTCACTACCGAATCTTTAGCCGGTCCGTCAACGAGCCCATCGACCCCGACGTTTTCGCTTTCAAGGTCCCGGACGGGTACATCACGTCCACCCTCACGGGTGGGAAGACTGTGATCTCAAACCCGGACGGAAGGCGTCGGGAGCTCTCCGCGCCAGATGTGGAGGTCCCCTTGCATCCCCAACTTCGGCGATCTTGGCAACCTTGGATTTTGCAACTGTTTGGCCCTGCCTTGATCATCCTTGGTTTGTGGCTTTGGATGTACGTTTCCGGTCGTTCCAGACGAGACGCGATTTAGGACATCTCGGTTCGGGTAGTATCCGCTTGGGTTGCCGCTCGGGACAGCCCCTGTGTCGTGTCCATCTGTTCGTACCGACTGTGTGTCGTCCGCACGGGTTCACGTCGGCGGAAATCTTACGATTTCCGCTACGATTCGGGGTCGTCGCGGGGAACGGTGTCGGCCCAACACTCCTCCGGAGAGGTGCTGGCTACGCGCGTTTTGATCGTCTCGCGATACGCCACGGCGACGAATGTTCCCACGCACAGCGAGATGGCCGGGATCGCGAGGAAACGGAGCGAGTCCAACAGCACCGAGAACAGCGCGAAGTTGAGCATGCCGGTCGCCGCGATGAGCAGGCTCGTCTCGAACAGCGTCGGCAGCAGATTGGGGCGCTCGGGGCGCGGCGGGAAGTCGTCCCGGTGCCGCCAGGCCGACACTCCCAAGCTCAGCCACACGCGCACCCGTAGCCAACCCGCCGCCAGCGTCACTCCCAGTGTCGTCAAACCCCCGACCACCGACGCGGCGAAGAACACCCCCACCGTGATCAGCACCGCCCACGCCCCCCGGTCCGCCGGAGCGCCCGGGAACAGCAGCACGTCGTTCACGACCATCGCCACCGCCAGAAGCCCCGTGAGGACGAAACTCATCACGGTGATCCACCACATCCCCAACGTCGCGTAGGCCAGCGCGTGGATCGCTCCCCTGCCCCGGTCGGGATCGCGTCGCCACAACCACCACCCGTTGGCCATGTCGTGCAGACCGAACTTCAGGCAGATCACCACCAGCGACAACTCCGGGCGGGCCGTCATCTCGAACACCAACCACCCGCACAAACCGAGCAAGCCCCAGAGCACCGTCGTCGACAGCCAAGGAGGGAGCCAGCCCGCGGCATCGGCCTCGGGGGAGAAGCGGGTTTCGATCTCGTCGCTCCGCTCGGACATCGCGACACCCTCGCGTTTGGCGTACTCGGACATGGTGCGGCGGCAAACCCGCGCGACGATCTTCTCCGCAACGCCCGCGCGTGTCTTCCCCGTTGACCGCGAAATCCACCCGCGCACAAACCGCCCCTGCTTGATTTCCTGAGCGCAGGGGGCGAGAACCGTGCTGGTTGAGCGGGGCGCGGACGGCAAGGACCGGTGCGGAGCGTTAAGTGGGTCACTCCCAAAAAAATCGCCACACGACGACAAGGTGCGAGCATGAACACGCGAAATCTGTTCGCCGAACGAGGGACAACCCCCTGTTTCCTGGCCACGCGTTGTCGGACGCTGGCGCTGTTCAGCGTGATCGCCATCGTGGCGGCGGGTTGCACGATGGGCACGACTGTCAGTGGGACCGTATTCGATCCGGACGGAAAGCCGATGGAAGGAGCAACCGTCACGCTTTCGCGGGAAAATGCCGTGGCAAACCAAAGGGTGCCAAGCCACTGCATGACCGATGCGGAGGGACGATTTGTCGTTTCTCAATGGGGGCATGGGGGCGACAAACTCATTCTCACCATCACCAAAGCCGGTTACGCGCGGCATAAAGAGCGGTCGTCGAAAAGCCCGAAAGAAGATCGCGAGATTTTCCTGACTCCCGAGGAACCTTGAGTCTCTTGTACGGAAGGAAGCGCGTGGTTTACTTGAGCCTGAAATGACAAAGGGACGCGAGCGATCTCGCGTCCCCTTGGTTCAACTCGAATCGGATCTCGTGGCTCGTCAAGCGGCCGGTGCGGGTGCGGCCGCAGGGGCCGGAGCAGGTGCCGGGGCCGCAGCGGGGGCCGGCGCGGGTTCTTCGTACGGCTTGGCCGGCGCGGCGACGGGGGTCGGCATGGCCGTCGCGCACGCCGGAGCGGCACACGAAGGAGCCACGCAGGCGGGGGCGGCGCAGGTCGGCGCGGCGCACGTCGCCACCGGGGCGCAGCAGCGGCGCTTCACCGGACGACAGCACTTCTTCGCCCACGCGCTCTCTTCGGCGACGACCGACATCGCCAACATCGCCAACAGAATCTTGACGCTCCGCATCGTTGGGGTTCCTCGTGAAGGGGGGTTCATTGTGATCGGGGACGGCATGGTGTTCGCGCATTCGGACGTTGCCGCCCGGAAGCAAAACGAGTTTCGGGTGCCGCGCGACCGTTGGCAAGGGAGATCCCCCCCGCGCATCCCGGCCACCACACCCCCGCCAGGGCTTTCGCTTTGTTGAACCTGAGGTGGCCGGGGTTGGACCGAAGATAAGCCCCGGTCTTGCGATTGCACGTGGTTTTCCGGGGTTTCGCCCAAAACGGCTCCAACCCCGGCCACCCCTTCTTCTGCGACAGATTGAAAAAGGCGAAGGCCCCGCACCCCCGCGGCGATTCCTTGTCGAACGGTCTTTGTCGAACGGTCGTACGGCCACTAAACGCAAGGCAGCGAAAGAATCCCCGTTTGCGGGGCGATGCCCGTGACGCGTGCCTTGCCGTTCTCGGAGACGTACACGTTGATTTCGCTGCGCACGCCGAATTCGCCCGGCAGATAGATCCCCGGTTCGATCGTCACCAGCGTGCGGGGGAGCAGGCGGCGGTCGTCGCGGCTTTCCAGGTTGTCGAGATTCGCCCCGTTGCCGTGGACCGATGTGTGCAGCGAGTGCCCGGTACGGTGGATGAATTTGTCGCCGAACCCGGCGTCGACGATCACCTTGCGGCAGGCGTCGTCGATGTCGCATCCGAGCAGCGGCCGCTCGGCGGCCAGCGTTTCCTCCATGTATTTCACCGCCGCGTCGCGGGCGTCGCGCACCACGCGAAACACCTGGCGCTGGCGGTCGGGAATGTCGTTCCCCAGCCACGCCGTCCACGTGATGTCGGCGTAGACGGTGTCGACGCCGGACACCTTGCACCACGCGTCGATCAGCACGAATTGCCCCGGCTTGAATTCGGAGGCTGTCGCCGACGTCGGCGAGTAGTGCGGGTCGGCGCTGTGGGCGTCGATGGCCACGATCGGCGGATGGTCGGCCTCCAACCCCGAAGCGGCGAACTGGTCGACCAAATACTTCTGAATGTCGAGTTCCGTCGTCCGTTGACCGCGGTTGACGCGGATCGTCAGTTCACCGAACGCCTCCTGGACGATCTGCCCCAGGCGATCCGCCGCGACGCGGTGCGAGTGCAGTTGTCGGTCGGAGACGGTGGCCTCGAACTCCGACACGAGGTCCGCCGAACTGACGACCTCGACCCCGAACGAACGAATGAGGTCGATTGTTCCAGCGTCCACCCGCGCGACGTACGGAATGTTGTTTTTGGGCGAGTACTGCATCGCCACTTTCTTCGCCCCCGCCAGGACGCCACGCAGCAATTCGTGCAGCTGCTGCCACGGGAGATACACCTGCAACCGCCCCGGCAGGGCGTCGAGCGCTCCCGTTTCGATGGCGTGAACGATCCGCGTCGGATGCCCCTGCGCGGGGACGTAGTAGAACCAGCGCCGCGAACGGTGCCCGGCGGGGAGGTCCAGGATCGCGGCGGCGAGGGGATCGCTCCCCCGGAAATCGGCGAACAGCCAACCATCGATGCCGTCGCGTCGCAAAGTCTGCTGGATTGCTTCCACATCCATCGAAGCCGTCTCCCCGTGTTCGATTGTCGTGCGAGCCGATCGCTAACCGAGTCGATCGTTGTGCGAAAACCGCCGCGCGGCAGGAACCTCGCGGTGGCGCGGTGGCATCATATCGAGTCCGGGGGGAGAGCGGATTTCCGGCGCGTGGGGGTTGCGCTTTGGCGTCCCCCTCATCCGCCCTGCGGGCACCCTCTCCCCCACGATGACGTCTTGTCCTGCTTTTCCGTACCGAGTGTGGGGGAGAAGGGCTTGATCCACGCGGAATCTTGTGCCCGAGCAGGAATCGACGGCCCCCTCTCCCCTGCTGGCGAATCGCCCATCGCAAACAGCTTCCACTGCGGGGGAGAGGGTTGGGGTGAGGGGGTCGTGTTTCCCCTTGCCCCCCTCATCCGCCCTGCGGGCACCTTCTCCCCCACGATGAAGTCTTGTCCTGTTTTTCCCTGCCGAGTGTGGGGGAGAAGGGTTTGGTCCACACGGGTTCTTGTGCCCGAGCAGGAATCGACGGCCCCCTCTCCCCTGCTGGCGAATCGCCCATCGCAAACAGCTTCCACTGCGGGAGAGAGGGTTGGGGTGAGGGGGTCGTGTTTCCCCTTGCCCCCCTCATCCGCCCTGCGGGCACCTTCTCCCCCACGATGATGTCTTGTCCTGCTTTTCCCTGCCGATTGTGGGGGAGAAGGGTTTGATCCACGCGTGCGGAGAAACCGTGAACATCCGTGGTCCCGATGAGCCCCGATCCCTCACACCATCCGCGTGGGGATCCGCACTCGGACGGCCGCCCCCGGACCGATTCCCGTCTCCTTGGCGGCGTCGCCGTTCCGCACAGCGATTTCCAGGCAGCCATTGCTCGACACCAACGCCCCCAACTCCCCTTCCCCGAGGTCCGCGTAACACCGCGACAGGAAGTCGATCCGGACCGGCCCGATCTCGACCGCCACTCCGTCCCGTGGTGCGGGGGGCAACCAGGCGGCGGGAATGTCGGTGATCAGGTTGCCGAATCGGTCGACCGACACCACCCGGCCGGCCACTCCCGACACCGTTCGCATCGGGCCCGGCACCCCGTCGAGCACCAACGGACCCCCGGGACGGTCGAGCGGAACAACGCTTCCCGCCTCCGCGAGATCCAGCCCCGTCGCCAACCGCGCGGCCACCGGACTGAGAATGTCGCGGCCATGAAATGTCGCCGCCACCGATGACCGCCACAACTCCGGTCGATCCAGGCGAACCACGCGCAACGGCGCGTGGCGGGCCGCCAATCGGCTCCACAGCCCGTTGTCGGGTCCCAGAAAACAGTGACCGGCGACTTCGATACCCACCAACGGCCGGTCTCCCCCGACACCCGGATCGACGACCGCCACATGAATCGTGCCGGGGGGAAACGCCTCGACCAGATCGACGACCACCGCCGCCGCGCGGCGCACGTCCTGCGGAGGAATCTCGTGGGTGACATCCACGATCGTCGCCGACGGAGCGATCCCGAGGATCACCCCCTTCATCTGCGCGACGTAGGAGTCGACGCCGCCAAAATCGGTGGTCAGTGTGATGATCGACACGAAATACCGGTCCTCAAAGGGCCTGTTCCGAAACACGAACGGCTCTTCCCGCAATGGACGCGAATCGTTCCGTTCGGCGGAGCGAGCGGATACCAAGGTAGCGTTTCACCCCGTGAAACGAAGTCGCCAATCCGCGGTCCGGGGTTCGCCCCCTCGACCATTGCCCGGCGGGACGATTCCTCGAAAATGCGTGCGGGTCAGAAGTGGATCGCGAGTCGGAGTTTACCGCCGGCGCGACGCTCCCCCGCCAACCGAAACGGAGATCTCCGATGACCGCCGCCGCGTCCCGCCCCGCGCTGTTCACCGACCCGGTGTTCGTCGAACATGACAGCGGCCCCGGTCACCCCGAATCTCCCCGTCGATTGGCTCGCGTGGCGGAAGCGCTCGCGGACGCGCCCGTCACGCGGGAATTCCAGGCACTCGAGTTCCGTCCGGCAACCGTCGACGAGTTGGCCCGCGTGCACACGTCGGAGCACGTCGAGGCCGTGCGCCGCTTTTGCGCAGCCGGTGGGGGCCGCATCGAGGCGGACACCGTCGCGTCCCGTCGGTCGTTCGAGGTGGCCGCCAAGGCGGCTGGCGCGGCGATCGCGGCGGTGGACGCGGTGCTAACTGGGGGAGCGACACGCGCGCTGGTGCTGGCCCGCCCGCCGGGGCACCACGCGGTGCGGGACGGCGCGATGGGCTTCTGCCTGTTCAACAACATCGCCATCGCCGCCGCTCATGCCCTTGCGATCCATGACCTCGACCGCGTGTTGATCGTCGATTGGGACGTACACCACGGCAACGGCACGCAGGACCTGTTCTACGACAGCGAACGGGTCGGCTTTCTGTCGTCGCACAGGCACCCGTTCTATCCGGGATCGGGATTGGCCGAGGAGACGGGGACCGGCGCGGGAGTCGGCACGAAATTCAACCTGCCACTCCCCTTCGGCACGCCGCGCCGCGAATTCCTCGCGAAATTCGAGGCAATTCTCGCGGACGCCGCCCGCGTCTGTCGTCCGCAGTTGATCCTCGTCAGCGCGGGCTTCGACGCGCACCGCGAGGACCCCATCGGCTCGCTCGGGCTGGAGGTCGAAGACTTCGGAACCCTGACCGACCTGGTCCGCGCGACGGCGAAGGAATACTGCGGCGACCGCGTCGTGAGCCTGCTCGAGGGGGGCTACAACGTTGACCGCCTTGCGGAATCGGTCGTGCTGCACATGGAGCGGCTGACGTGATGTGACTGCGTATGCTCTCGACCGTGCTGCGGGAAGAGATTCGGCCATCTGAGCGAGGCCGCGTTTTGCCGTAGGCAGACTTTCAGCCTGTCGAGTGTCCGGGTTTTCCGATGGGGAAGTGACAGGCTGGAAGCCTGTCCCACGCACCGGTCACTCGTCGCCCCACAGGTCGAATGCCGAGAAGAGACCGTCCAGGATGTCCGCCACCGGGTCGTCGTCGCCGACGGTCGCGGGCGCCGCACCGGTCGCGTCATCGTCCGGACCGGTGCCGGGGACGACCGCGGGTGCCAAGGGGGAACCGGAAGTTCCGCCGAGCGACGCGATCAGTGACGCCACTCCCGCACCGGTCGTCCCGGTGGAAGTTGTCGCGGCCGAAGTTGTGCCGGCGGCGGCCAACGCCGGAGCGGCGATCGCCGGCGCCGACGAGGAGAGCACGAACGCGAAGCCGAGGTCGCGATGCGCTTCCCACGTGCGGAAGCTGGCGAGGATGGAGTTCCGCACCCCCGCGCTCTCGGTGTACAGGTGCGTCCCCGTGGCGGTGTTGTACAGGCGATAGACGACGCTCGTGCCGGTGGCTTGCGTCGTGAACATGAACCCTTCGTTCGCTTCGTACGTCCAGTCGCGCTGCTGCAAACCGTCCCGCTCGATGATGTCGAGCGTGTAGTAGTGCTTGCCCGTCACCTTGTTGTACAGGCGGTACAACGGCGTCGAACCGGCCGCCTGACCGGCGTACACGCCGATCCCGCCGCGCCCGGTCGATTCGTCCCGGTAACCGTTGGCGACCGCGTTGTCGAACTCGAACCGACTGGTCGTGAAGAAGTGGTAGTCGGCGTTGGGGTTGTAGGCGCGGTACAGCCGGGTGACCGTTGTGGGGTTTCCCTGCGGGAAAATGCGGTTGCTTTCAAACCGCATGATGACGAAATCGCGGGTGGCGAGGGAGCTGCCCACCCAGCCGACGAAGTAGATCAACTGCGAATCGCCGGGGGCGACGAGGATGTCCAAACCGGCCGAGTCGAGCCCGTTGACCTGTTGCGTCACCAGCCCGTTGGTACCGAAGAACGAGTCGAGCGTGCCGTCGACATTCCAGCGGGCCATGGCGAACACGCTGATCGCCCCGGCCGTCGTCGACCCCGCCACGAGGATCCGACCGTCGCGCTGCACCGCCACCGAGTTGGCGAGGTCCTGCGTCGAGCCGAAGTTGACCGTCGCCACTCCGTCGGTGTCGAACGAGGTGTCGAGAATCCCCTCGGAATTGAACCGGGCCGCGAAGAAGTCAAAGTTGTTGTTCGCTTGCCGCGAATAGCCACCCACGACGATCCGCCCGATCGGCATCCACACGATGCCGCGCGCGTAGTCCTCTCCCACCCCCACCCCCACGAGCGAGAAGCCCGCGCCGCTGAAACCAAAGGTGGTGTCGAGAGAACCGTCCGGATTGAATTTGGTGACGTGGAACACCTGGTTGTTGTTCGACAGCGTGTTTCCGGTCAGCAACACCTGTTCGACGTTGTTGATGGCGACACCCGTCGCCACGTCGGACTGAGTGCCGAAGAAATAGGTCTGGATACCGTCGCTGTCGAAGCCGGTATCGAGGATGCCGTTGACATCCAACCGCGCGACCGCGCCGATCAACCGCCCGTTGCTGGTCGCGTACCCGGCGACGACGATCCGCCCCGCTGCATCCAGTGCGACCGCTTGCGCGCCGTCGTTGCCGCCGAAGATGTCGATCGTTGTGATCCCGTTCAGCAACGGGCCAAAGGTCGTGTCGAACGTGCCATCCGCGTTCAGCCGCAGCACGGCGATGTCGGAAGTCCCCCCCGACGCATTGGTTTCCCCCACCACCACGATCTTGTCGTCCGTCTGGACGGCCATGGCGAACACGCGGTCGAACACTCTGAACGTGGTGTAGGTGACGCCGTTGGTGCCGAACGTGGTGTCGAGCGAACCGCTGGTCGTGTAGCGCACCACGGCGAAATCGCTTGATGTGTTGATGTTGCCCGAGAATCCCGGAACATCCCCGGCGACGACGACGCGCCCGTTGGACTGGATCGCGTTCGTCTTGCCGGTGTCGGAGGTGGTCGTCAGTGGCGAAACCGTGATACCGCCGACCCCGAACGTGGTGTCCTTGGCCCCCGGCGTCAGCAGCGTTCGCGTCTCGAGCGCTTCGCACGAGGGATTCGCGCGCCGCGCCCGGTTCGCCCGCCGCGCCGCGCCATTCCCGAACACTCGCCCCCACCAGCCGTTCGAGGACACCACTTCACGGTTCCCGGGAATCCATCCGTCCATGACCGACACTCCGCAAAAACGATGCAAGGTCCGAGGCGTCCGCATGGCAACGCCCGATCTTCCCCGAAACGGCGACGGCCCGCCGTTCTCAACGGAAACGCGGGATATTTCCCGGCTTTCTCCGCCAATTCGGCCCTACCGACCCGGAACCGGCGCGCACTCCGTACGCACCCAGCCCCCGCCTGTCCGGGATTGTGGCCGAAGCCCCCAACCCCCCACAAGACCGAGTTGCCAGTCTCGCACCCGTCACACGGTCTCCCACCCGTCACACAGTCCCGACCTCAGTCGTCACGTGGTGGACGAGGCGGAGGACGATCGTCCCCTTCGCGAGGTGGAGGTGGCGGGCGATCGTCCCCTTCGCCTGGTCGTCGATCCCGGAACGGACGGTTTCCGAACGGGCCGCCCTCCGGCCGATCACCCGGCCCCCCTTCGGGGCGACCACCCTCCGGTCGACCCGGCTTGCGGTCGCCGTCCGGTCCGCGATCCTTGTCGAAACCGCGTCCTCCCTCGCCCGGCCCGAATCCCGGCCCGGGGGGTCGCCCTCCCTCGCCCCGAGGTCCGCCATCCCGACCAGGACCGCCGGGGCCGCCCGGAAAGCGACCTCCCCAACCTTCGCGGCGGAACATTTGATCCATGTAGTCTTTGAGGGCGGGGAACTTCCGCTGTTGCACGAGGAACATCAGGTACCGCCCGCGCACGTCGGGAGGGGCGCGTTCCAGGCGGCGGCGGTCGTCTTCCTTCAATCCCTCTTCCACGCTCGCCAGTTCCTCGGGGGTCGGCTTGTACCGCATCAACTCGTTGCGGATCCCCGAGCGCACCAGCGACAACAGCGCCCACCATTTGCCCTCCTGGGTCGCCTGTTCGTTGAGCAAACGCTTTTGACGCGGATCGGAGATCGCCGCTTCCAACGCGTCGTACACTTCCTTCGGGGGGGTCGGGCGGCCGGATCGGACTTCGTCGAAGCCGTCCTTGAACACCACAAAGCACTTCTCGAGCAACGGCTTGCCCGCCAACTTCCCGTAACGCTCGGGCGACATCCTCTGCTTCAGATACGGATCGAGTGCCGTCAGCACCGCCGCCAGGTCCTCGGCACTCAGGCCTCGGGCCATGATGTCCTGATTGGCGCGGGGATCGGGGGACATCGCTTCCAGCCACTGTTGCCGCTGTCGCGCCTGTCGCGTCCGGATGTCTTCGATCGCCTTGAGTTTGCTCTGCGCGTCGGTCGCCTTGTGCAGGCGGTCGCGATCCTCCTGGCTGAGTTTGCGAACCCAATCGCAATAGTCGTCGAGCGTCAGCCCCAAATCGGGACTGGTGCCGATCGAGGCGATCAACTCCTGATGGAATTGCCGATAGCGGTTCCGCTCCTCGTCGGGCAGGGCCTTGTACACGCCGTAATTCGCGGCGATTCGAGCCTGTTCCGCCTCGTTCTTCAAGACCTTCAACTTCAACGAGTTCTCGACCCGCTGTTGGTTCGAATTCGGCTGCAACGCGAACGCGATCGCCACGCACCCGATCCAGAGCAACGGCCACAGCCACATGGGGACCGGCGCGATGTCGGTATCGGGATTGTCCGCGCGGACCTCCGCCTGCGAGGCGGGCTTTGTCGACGACGATTTACGGGACGAGGGCATCGCTCAACCCTCCCCGTTTGTGGAGTTCCCGCAGAAACGTCATGTCTGGCACTTCGCGGTATTTGTCGAACTGTTCGATCACCTGCAAATCGTCCAGCAACAGGTCGGACTCGGACGGGATCCAGCGGTTTGTCAGCGAGTATCCCGCGTAGACGCTCAGCACCAGCGCCCCCATCCACATCCCCAACACCACGGTCCGCCGCGCGTACTTCGCAAAGCGGGCAAAATCCACCGGAGCCCTGGAGGGACCGATCGCCTTCAGGCTGGCCAGCGTCTTGCGGGTGAAGTCCTCGGAGGCTTGCGGTCGGGGCAACAACTCGAGCAATTCGACCGTGCGCGACAACATCTCGACGTCGTGTCGCGCCGTCGGGCTTTTGGCCAGCACCGTGTTGATCTGTTGCGACTCGTCGTCGGAAAGTTCCCCGTCCAAATAGGCGACGAGGTTCTCCCGCTGGGATTCGGTCAGTCGCGGTATCTTTTCCATAGTGGGCCTCCTCGGCGGTCGACACCGAAGAAGGGTGTGGTCGAACGTGATCGGGGTTGTTCGCGGAGAAAACGTCCTATTCCTTGTCGTCCTATTCCTCGTGGTCCTATTCCTCGTCATCGTCCGGGAGCGGCGCGGCAACTTTCCTCGCCGCCGGGGGCTGACCTTGCAACAGATAGGGCTCAAGCTTTTCGCGGAGGCTCTCCCGCGCCCGCGACAGCAGCGACTTCACCGCCGGTATGGTCAGATCCAACGTGTCGGCGACATCCGCGTAACTCATCTCTTCGAAGCGATGCAGCAACAGCGCCATCCGTTGCCGCTCGTTGAGCGACTCCATCGCCGATTGCACCATCGCCTGCAGTTCCGTCTTGTCGAGTTGCCGCGTGGGCATCAGGGCCGATTTGTCCGCCACCATCTGTTCGACGGGGCGGGGACCGGACGGACCGGAATCGTCCGCTGTCACCTGAAACTCGCGACGCCGCCCGGCATCGCGACGCCGGTTGAGCGCCAGATTGTTGGCGATGCGGAACAGCCACGTCGAAAACTTGGCGGTGGGCTCGTAACCCCGACGGGCGCGGTAAATCCGCAGAAACACTTCCTGGGCCAGGTCCTCCGCCGCGGATTGATCCTGCACCAAATGGCGCAGCACTCCGATGAGGCGGCTTTGATAGGCGACGACGATCTCGTTGAACGCCGCATCGTCTCCGTCGCGCACGCGCAGCATCAGCCGCACGTCCGGGTCGCGGAGCACGGGATTCGTCTGTGTGGAGCTGGTCAACGCCGGCATGTCACTCTCGAAATCCCGCGCGGCGGATGGTCCCCCCCGCGCTGCGGCACCCCATTCCCTCTCGTCGGCCTGCGCACCACTGCCGCGCCGCCGGACCGGACACCCTGTCCGAAGCGAACGACTCGAAGCGTACGCGAGGCGGACCGCCCCCGCAAACCTCAATCGGCTCACGAGTTGAATCCATCCGACCCGAACACCACCGAGTCTTCGGGTGCCACGGCTGGCCTGAGCGGCCGTGGCGACCAAGCAGGTATCAAACACCATCCCCGCCACAAGGTTTCGGATCGCTCACGGCGGGTGGCCTGGCCATCTTGTGGCCGGGTCGCGCAGCGACAAGAAGCCGCGCCTTCCGCGTTCATCTCCGGAAAGCCCCCACGGTTTCGCGAGTGTCGAATCGGAGGTGGGGCCTCAACAACCACCGAATCGTGGACGGCGCTAAGGAGCATGCTTGTCCCGCAGAGCCGGGCCAAGCATGGCACATGAAGCCGACTTGCCCACGTCTGGTCGCCACCCAGCGAAGGTCTTGCCGATCAGCCGTCTGCCCCGCGCATCCCCCCGCCTCCCCAGGCCACCGGTCTGTGGTCCGGCGGTATCGGTCGGCCCCGGAAGAGCGCCTCTCGCAAGAGCTTCGCCAGCAACGGTGCTTGCAACGCCCCGCGCGACCCCAACCCGTTGAACACAGCCAGTCTCGGTTGCGCGGGATGGATCGCCACCAACGGCCGGTAGGCCCGCGGCGTTGGTCGCACCGCCGCACAATGCCCGATGGTCTCGATCGGTGCGCCGACAAAGCTTTGCAATTGCGTGAGAATCTCGCGCCGCGCCCCCTCGGTGGGGATGTGATCCACACCGTTCCAATCGTACGTCGCACCGGCACGACAGGTGCCGTCGCCCGAGGGAGCCAGCCACATGCCCTTGTGGACGATGCGGTGGTCGGTCCATCCCGGGATTCGCACTTCGAGGATTTCTCCCTTGGAAGGACGCAGCTCCCGCTTGGGAAACCACTGCCCGCCCGGATGCAGCACCTCGGACGCGCCGCGGCACAACACGATCTTTTGGGCCACAAGGTCCCATTTGTCGACAATCACCCCGCCGTCCCCGAAGCGGAACTCGTCGTCGCCGACATGGCCGTCGATCCAGTCCCCCCGGCTCCGCCAGGCGTCGCGTGTGGTCGCGATCAACCGGGCGCAGTCCAGCCGCGCGCCCCCCCGCATCACGAAGCCCCCCAGCGGTTCCGTCGAGAACATGCCCCCCGCCCACGCGTGTCGGACCTCGTCCCACGCCGTGGGCTTGGCCAGCACCTCGGTGTAGGCCGGATTGTCGCGACGTTTGGCGTCGAACCAATTCCGCTCCCGCTCCGAGGCGAACAGGCGCACCATCTCGACCTCGTGGAACAGCGTGCCGCCGTCCGCTTGTTCGAGTTCGCGATAGAAGTCCGCCGCCACTCCGCGGAAGTCGGACCAACCCCAGGCCACCGTGAGTCGTTGGCCGGTGACCGGCGTGAGCAACCCGGCGGCGATCCTGGAACAGGTGACCGGCTCGTTTCGGTCGACCACCACCGAGCCACGTCCATCCCGCGCCAATTCGCGAGCCAGGACGCAACCCGCCAATCCGCCGCCCACGATCAACACTTCGCAACGCTTCATCGCCCCTGCCCTCAATTCAGACCCGTGGGCGGCCAGGCCAACTCGTGACCGGGTCGCGGAGCGACAAGACGCCACACCTTCAGCGCACCACCTGGAAATGCCGGACCCAATCCGCGTCGACCTCCGGTCTCACCGCGCCCTCGACTAGACTCGCTCGGCCCGAATGTTCGTCTCCTTGACCGCTCGCCCCCTTTGCGGAACACCACGCATGGACGACGCCCCCCCCTCGGTTCCGCGTTATCTTGTGTTCGACATCGAAGCCGTCGCCGACGGCGACCTGATCTCGCGGGTCAAGTACCCGCAAGACGGCCTGTCG
>JBIKMW010000012.1:0-90000 GCA_044359065.1 Planctomycetales bacterium
CCACTGCTCCTCCGTGAGGGCATGCCGTTTCGACATCGCGGGTCGTCCTTGACCGGTCCGGTTGACGAAAGCCGGAATCATGCCGATTCCCGGCCCTTCCGCCAACCGCAATGTCCACACGGCCTAGCGTGGCGGCACCCAAGGACAACGATTTCATATCGAGCGGTTCGACGATCATCCGGGCACCGTCCACCCCCGGTTCGATGCCGACGACCCAATCCTTGCCCAGCGGCTTGCGCACGATGGGCGACCTGGTCCGTTTCAAGGCGGAATACAAATGGACGACGGACTTCTTCGCGGGGTCGATCACCGCTCGCTCGTGGGCCAGCCACAGGCCCCCTGACGGGAACGGTGCGATCGAGCGCCGGCCGGTCTCCGTCTCGAGCTGGTCTTCAAGCGAGGGACTGATGTTGAAGTCGGCGACGACCTCCCCTCCATCCAGCCGCACGGTGATGAACCGGCTGGCGTTGAGTGCGTTCTCCCCGTACGTCCGAACGCGATACAGAAGGGTCAAGGCGGAGCCATCCGCCGCGAAGCCGCACGAGTCGAATTCGCAGTCCTTCGGGCCGGGGAACAAGCCCAGTCGCTTACCGGTGGACGCATCGTACACGCCCACAGAATGCTTGAGGAAATCGGCTACCGTCGCGAAATACGCTCCCCCGGGGCTGAACGCGAGGACGGACGAACTCCCCAGAAACATGGTCCCCACGTCGACCGATCCGAGCAGTTTGCCATCCGGTATCCCCCACACACGGATTCCATGGCCGACCTGACCGACCACCACCAACCGATCGGACGACGGGAAACCCATCCACTCCACGTGGAACGGTTTGGCGCGGTCCTCCGAGCATTTCACCGTTTGGAGCAATTTGCCCGAGGCGGCCTCGTACAAAATCCACTCGGTCCCGAATGACGGAGCGAAGGCCACATACCGACCGTCTGGAGAGACCACCAGTTTTTTTACGTCGCTACCGCTCCCCGTCGCCGTGAACCGGGCGGAGCGGTTTCCGGAGACAAGGTTCCACACCTCGAAGTCGACGTTGGGGTGCTTTTCCCGAGCCACAACGGCGTATGGACTGAGGATGCTGGAGAAGCCCAATTGCTCTTCCCTCTCGAAAGACTCCGAGAAGGCGATGTCCAGCTTCGCGGGGGGGCCTCCAGCGAGCAGGGTTTTCGGAACATCGGTCTGAAGCGACCATTCCGAGGGCTTTGGCAGATCGGACGCCGGAGCACCGGCCGCTCCCGCGGTGGTGGTCGTGGTGCTGTCGACAGCGGCTGGGCTACCGGGTGGACCGACCGGCGCGGCTGGTCGGTGCCCGGAAGTCAGGAAGACTCCCAGGAGAACCAGCACCAGCAGCGCCCCCGCCCCACCCCCGACGAGCACGCCCATCGAAGGTCCATTCGAGGAGCGCTTGCCTCGGCCTTTGGAACCCGCCTTCTTGCGTGCGGGAGGGCGCGGGGCTGGTTCGGGTTCGTAGTCTTCTTCGTCGTCCGCCGCACGGGGGCGTGCCACATCGAGCAGTTCCCCGCACCCTTTGCACTTGATCCGCTTGCCCGCCAGTGTGTCGGCCACGCGGTAGGTCTTCGCACAGATAAAGCAATCGACTTCGATGGTCATAGCGGCCTCGGCCCGGATCGGACGCTGGAGAGAGCAATGGCGTGGAATGCACGCCATCTCTCTGGAGCAAACAACAGAGAGGGTCGAAGCGGTATTTGGGGGCGAGCCGCTGCGCCCCAACCTGTCCACGACCTTACGACCATTCAACCCGATCGCAGTAGTTTCCGCGAGAGTACAGGGTGACCTCGATGCGAGAACCGGTGCCGAGTTCTCATGCGGACAGTAACACGTGTTTTCCCTACGGGATGCGGGTTCGAGTCCATTTCGTTCCAAAGGGCGAGGCGGAGTCCGCCCACATCGACGGCCAGCACGTCCAGGGTTGCGTCACTCGATACGGCGATTCCCCGACCTCCGGACGGCCCCTTCCGGGCAGACTTTCGCGTCCTCTTCCGTTTCTCCGGCGCGTGCGACCAGTCATGCTGCAAAAGAGTGAAGAATGTCCGAAGCCTACCCTTGCCAACTTTCCGGTGGTTCACCAGATCCGGGCATGCCCGATACCATGTGACGAAGCGGTGGCCGCCGAGCGACCGTCCCATCACTTCCGCATTCGGGAGCGTTGAATGTCTTCCCGCACTTTGTTGACACCTGCATCTGGCCCAGCGTGGCCGTCAACCATCGCATGCTGCGTCGTCGGCACTCTGATTTGCATCGTCCCCCTCGCTGGCAGGGCCATTGCCGACGAGAAGAGCGATCAGCGACTGTTGGTCCGCGTCCTCGCCGAATGGAGCGCGCGGGCGGAACTGGCGAAGACCGTCTCGGTCGCATGGAAGGAGTCGGTCGCAAGCGCCGCCAGCGGAACGAAGGACAAACCGGAGAGAAGGTTTCTCTGGCTGGATCTGGGGGAGGGGGCCTTGGCACGCTTCGAATCGCGCAACGAGGGCGAACGATTGCCCGGCGGCGCGGGGCCGGGGCAGGTCTTCTCGTCTTTCAATGGCCGACGCAACTTTCAGTTCACGTCGGCGGACAACGCGAAGGATTGGCCCCGGGGGATTGTCTGGGATGCGACCTTTCACGACGAACAGCACGCGCTGCAACTCAGGCCGTGGCTATTGCATTTCCGACCGTTTGCGAAACCGGCTCCCGATCTGGACAAGACGTATCTGGAGATCGTGTCGACGACCGAGGAGATCGAGGGCCGTCCGTGCGTGCTGTTGGAATGGCAGGACGACGAACGGCCTTACTCGGGTCGGTATTGGGTCGATGTCGAGCGCGGATGCTCGATGGTTCGCTATATCGAGGTGTTTCGTGGCAAACCGGTGGCCCACCTGAACATTCGTCACAAGGAGCATGCGAAACTCGGTTGGGTTCCGGCGAAGTGGGATGCCGCGTTCAACAACGGGCAGTTCGCCATCAACGGCGAATTGCTCTCCATCACCCTCAACCCCGAGCTACCGGATTCCAGATTCGAGCTGGAGTATCCGGAAGGGACCGTCCTGTTCGATCGCGACATGGGGCGACGCCATCGGATGCTGAGCGACGGGCGGAAGGGTGAGGTCGTACCGTAGCACGGGTTCGTGTACGTCGGGCATCTCGCGGTTTCCGCAACAGGTTCCGATCACCCGCGATTGCGTGATTTCATTTTCGCCTTCGCGAACACGTCCACCGGTTTGGGGGGGGCGGGGGCGGGTTGCGGTTGCGGCGGAGCGTCGACCGGCTTCGGAGCCTCAGCACCGGGGGCCAGGTCGAAGGTCTTCGGTGCGGTGGGTCGCGAACCCCACCAGCCGCCCGTTCGTCGGGGCGCGAGAGCCGAGTCGCTCTCGTCCGAAGTGGCGGTCGCGTTCGCAGTCCCCTTGCGCGTGAGTCGCTTGAAGAACGCTTCCACTTCGTTCCACAGGGCGAGTCGGCGTCCCCCCACCTCGACAACGAGCACAATCACGCTCGCGGCGAGCAGCCACGGGACCAGCGTTCGCAGGCGGGCCGAGCGCGGCGCGTCGAGGTACAGACCCTCGACGCCGGTCCGTTCCTTCCCTTGGGCGATTTCGGAGAGCTCCACCAACGTTTCGCGGCCCGTTGGCAAGCCCGCACGGGGCATGAACTCGGGCGAATACGGCAGCGTGATCGCGGGGACTTCCGACAGGATTTTGCCACCACTGGTCACCACGCCCCGGAACGTACCCGCCTCCGACAATCGATAGCGGGCCTCGAGCGTGGCCGGGCCGCGCCATTGGAACGGTACGGGGCGCACGGTGCTCCGTTCGTCGCCGGGGGGGACGAGCATCAACGTGGGGGCGGGCATCGCCCCGGCCACCTTCGCCCGCTTTTCGTCGAGCTCGAGCGTCACCACGGCGTCTTGACCGTCGCGGGTCAACTTGACGAACGCCTCTCCCGGCGCCTCGCTGCCGAGCAGCCACCGCGCGTGCGTGATGCAGAAGTCGGCGTACTCGTCCCACTTGCCGAAGGGGCCGGTGTTCTGCCCGTCGACCTCCAGCGTGATCGCCGCCACCCGCCCCAGGCCGCGATACCAGAACGCCGACCACGGAGACTGGTACTCGTCCTGCGAAACCACCCCCAGTGTCGCTTCGGGTTTGAGGTAACTCAGGTTGTATCCCCCGGCGTTGGGGAACGCTCCGGAGGTCATTTCGCCGATCAAGCGGATATCGGAGGTCATCCGCCCGGGAATCCCGTTGGGCTGAGTCGCGGGGTCGGCCTGGATAAAACTGCTGCGAGCGACACTCATCGTGTCTTCGGTGAACAGCCGGGGGAGTTCCTCCGGGTCGTCCGAGAACATGATGTTCCCCTTGCCGAGCTTGGCGATGTCCTCCAGCAGTTTGGAGTCCACATCGGTTTTCGTGCCGAGGCCGATGACGCTGACCGTGATCCCCGCCGCTTCGTACTTCTTGAGCAGGTTGACGTAGTCCCCCGGCTCTTCGCTGTCGTTGGCGTCCGAGAACAGAATGATGTGCTTGGTGGCCTGTTCGGCATTGATGAGCTCGTTCCCGGCGGCGACGAGCGCTTCGTAGACGAAGATGCCCCCACCCATTGACTGGATGCCAAGCACCTTCTGGGCGATGGCGTCGACATCCTCGACGGCGGTGAGCGGTTGGACGGTGTGCGGCGCGCTGTCGACGGCGATCACCGCGATACTGTCGGCGGAGGAAAGCATCTTGACGCACTCGACCGTGCCGAGATTGGCGAGGTCCATCTTGACCTTGCCCCCCTTGACCGGCACGGCCATGCTCCCCGAGCGGTCGAGCGCGACGGCGATGGCGATCCGCGTTTTGCGGTGTTCCTCGCGCATTTCCATCGACACGGGGAGTACGTCGTCGAGCGGGCTTTTGAAGTACCCCCCCGTGCCGAAACTCCGCATTCCCCCGGTCAGCATCAGGCCGCCGCCCAAGTCCTCGACATACTGCGCCAGCCGCTCCATCTTGACGCGGCCGAGTGACCCGGCGGGGATGTTTTCGAGCACCACCGCGCGATAGCGGTCCAAGCGATCGCGCGTCAGCGGGAAGCCCTCGGCAGCGGCCACGTCAACCGGAATCCGTCCCGCCTTGAGCGCCCGCACGAAGTTCCCTTCCTGCCCGTCGCTGTTGAGCACGAGCAAGCGCGGACCAGCTTCGACTTTCGTGACGGCCGTGCCGCGGTTGTTTTCGACGAGGGGGTCCCCCGCCATTTCGACCCGCACTTCGTAATTGACCCGGCCCCCCTCTTCGAGGATGTCGCGAAACAGGAGCCGGTTGCGTCCGACCGAAAGCGTCCGATCGGCGGTGGCGATCTGCTTCCCTTCGCGCAGCACCGTCACCCGCGCTTCGCCCGCTCGTTCGGCCTGCACGTACACCGAGTATTGGAACGGCTCGCGCGGCGCGACGACGTCGGGCAATTGCAGCGATTCGACCGCCACGTCTCCTTCTCGGCGGCGTGGAAACTCGCGGAAGTCGATCGGGACCCCCAAGTCCCGCGCGCGCCGCGCGGCGGCGGCCGGACGCGGCCCGTTCGCTTCGCCGTCCGACAGCACGAGGATCCGCGCGGGACGATTGCCGTCCTTCACCAAATCGAGCGCCTGCTGCAGCGCGGCCTGCAGATCACTTCCGTCCGGCAGAACCTCCTTCCGGAAATTCGCCAGCTTGGCCTGCTCGTCGAGCAGTTGTTCCGTCTGGGCGGCTGCGCCGAACGTGACCAGCGCCAGCCGGTCCCCGCGGCGGCGGCTCCCCTCGAGAATCGTTACCAGCTCCTTCATCCGCGCTTCGGAGCCTTCGGGGAGCGACCGCGACCGGTCGAGCACCACGACCACGTCCATCCCCTCGCCGCCGAGGTTCATGAGCGGGCCGGTCATGGCAAAGACCAACAGGGCCAGCGCCAAGCCACGCAAAACCCCGGTGACCCCCCGGGCACGGCCCCAACGCCAATAGGCCCAGCCGAGCGGCAGGGCCAGCAGGAACAACTCGGGGTAGACGAAACGGATCACGGCGAACATCCCGAGCGACGGACTTCCCGAGGGGCGAACGACAACGAAACCCGATGCAACGGCCTCGACACACAGCGTCGCGGATGCGCGAGGCAAACTCCAGTCAGCGCGTCTCAACCGACGACGCCCGACTCGCGCATCATGCGCAGCAGGAATTCGTCGAACGGAGTGTCCGTCGTCGTGCGGGCGCATTGCAGGCCGTAACGTCCGGCGTACGCGTCGAGGCTCCGTTGATGGTCGCGGAAGACTTCCTTGTAACGGGCGATGGCCCGTTCGGTGATCGTCACCTTCTCGAGTTGGTCCGTCTCGAGATCGAACAGTTCCACGTCCCCCAGGTTCGTCGGCTCCGCCTCGCGCCGGTCGTACAACTGTACAAGGTGCGGCTCGTACTTGCGGTGGCGCAACTGGTCGAGCGCCGGCTCGAAGCCCCTCGGATCGAAGAAATCGCTCACCACCACCACCAGTCCGCGGCGCTGCGGACGATGGATGAACCCCGAAACCACGCGGGCCAAATCCGTGTCGGTGCCCGCCGTGGTCAATCGGTCGAGGAACGTCAACAGCGACAAGATCCGCGATTTGCCCCGGGTGAGCGGGATTTCGCCGACGATGGAGTCCGTGTACGCCAGGATGGCGACGCGGTCGAGATCGGCCAGGGCGATATAAGCGAGAGCGGCGGTGACTTGCCGGGCGAGATCGAACTTCGTGCCGAAGCCCATGCTCCTCGAGCAATCGAGCAGGAAGTAGACGTGCAGGTCTTCCTCTTCCTGAAAGCGTTTCAGCAGCAGTTCGTTGTGGCGGGCGAAGACGTTCCAGTCGAGCAGTCGGAAATCGTCCCCGGCGGCGTATTGCCGGTGGTCGGAGAACTCGATCCCGCCCCCCAGTTGCATCGTCCGCCGCTGGGCCAGAATCGAACCGCGGAACACGCGCTTCGACACGAGCGACAGGTACTCGAGCCGCTTCAGGAATTCGGAGTCGAACAGCGGCATGCTCGTGGTCCACGGTTAGGGCAGCGGCCAACAGTCGCGAATGTCAACGTCGCAAGGGCACGTCGGGCAAGCCCGTCGGCGAACTGCACTCACTTGCCGTTGGCCAGTGGCACGTACCAGATGTTTCGGAACTCGACCGCGTGGCCCGAACGTTCGAGCACCAATCCGGCCGCAGTGTCCGCATCGCGAACGGGTGCGCCCGGCGTCGGTCCGTCGAGCTTCACGTGGTCGTGGATCGTCGTGCCGTTGAGCGACACCGTGAGTTCGGCGGGGGCCGTCCCCTTGGCCGCCGCGAAAGTGATGTCGAGAGCCTGCCACTCACCGGGAGGTAACCCAGGCTGGTCTTTGGGGGCCCTCACATCGAAGAAAGCGCCCAACGCGCGGACGTCGTCGAACTCTCCCAGGTTGTCGCGACTACGGGGGAAGCCGAAGCTGTCCGCCAATTGAATCTCGTAGCGTCCGGCAATCCACACGCCACCGGCGGCGCGGAGTTCCTTTCGGGCCTCCGGTTCATAGGGGAGGCGGAATTCCAGGTGGATCTGCGCGTCCCCCAGTGGATCGCGGCTGGCAAGGTGCCCGGACGACTTCGGACCGGGCTGAGCGTCAACCGGGGCCACGATCCGTCCGTCGCGAACTTCCCAGGCGGGAGCGAGCGTGTCGGCCCCGGTCCATTTTTCCAACGATTTCCCGTCGAAGAGCACCACCGCGCCAGCGGCCGGTGGGAGGCCGACGGCGTCGATCTTCTTGACCAGCCGCGAGAGCTTGAGCCCTCCCTCGAACTGCGCACCGTTCGAGTACTTCCCTTCGAGTTTGCCGGCTTCGATCAACGCCTCGAACTTGAACATCCCCAAGGGGCCGAGGTTGATGTTTTGCAGGAACTGCACCTTCCCCTCGGCGATCGTCGTGCCGCGAATGGAAAACGTGAACGTTCCGCTGTCCTGCTCGCCGCTGTCGTAGGCGACCAGCACCGCCTGGTATTCGCCATTGCCCAGCCCGTAAATCTGCGCGACCGTCTTGCCGCCGCTCCCCTCCTCGCGGCCAGTCCACACACCCAACCAGTTGCCCTGGATCGAGTCGACCGGCGTTTCGGCGACGACGTTGGCGGAGCCGTCGTCGGCCACCAGACGGGACGCCCCGAACGCGACACACGCGCAAACGGCGACAATCGCGAGACTCAAGGATCTCGTCGATGAGAACATGGGAACCGCTCCGGTCAATCGGGGGGGAATCAACGTGCCACAAGCGGAGCGGACGGAATCGATCCCGATGGGATACGAATCCACCCGCGTCCGCTTGTCACAAACAGCCTGTGCTCGACGGTTCGCTCAGAACTCGTCGCTCAGAACTCGCCGATCACTTCACCGCCGTTGCGGGTGACGAGGCCGTCGTAAATGGTCACGCTGATGTTCTCGGAGATGAAGCGAACGGCGCCGTCACCCAACAGGTGGTGCGCCCCGCCGACGTGTTGGCTCGAGGGGCCGTACTCCTGCTGAATAGCGGCCGTGGGGCCGTACACGTTGACGAAGTACGTCTTGTAGTTGATCGAGCTGGAGTTTCCAGCGAAGCCCCCGGCGGCGTTCGTCGGATCGAACCATCGGGCGACCACGGTCGCCGAGCTTCCGTCGATCCACGTCGCCGCCTTTTCTTCGCGGGTTTCCGCGATGAAAATCGTGTTCGATTGGCCGTCGGTCACGTCACGGAACTTCGTCTTCGAGCCGGGAAACATCGTCCCTTCAGCGGCCACCGCGCCCGACAGACCGACCACGGTCCGGGCACCCATCGCGACGTAGTTTCGGACCGCGAAGTTCGGGGAGCCCACGGTCGTCACGTACAGCGGATCGGTGCTGAACGAAGCGCCCGAGTAGCTGGGGCAGCGGTAGAACGGCAGGACCGTCGCGGCAGCGGTACGGTTCTGCGTCGCCAACGACGACACGTTGTAATTGATGTTGTTGTAGAGGTTCGCGGAGTCGACGTATGGCAACAGCAGGCTGGCGAAGCTGTGCAGGTGAATGGTCGGGTCGACAGGGCCGGCCCCCGGCCAGTTCCAGGCCCCGCGACCGAAGCCGCTGGTGCTGCTGGGGGGCAGCACGGTGAACGACGCTTCGTAGTTGTGGATCGCCAAGCCGATCTGCTTCATGTTGTTGCGGCATTGCGTGCGGCGGGCCGCTTCGCGGGCCTGTTGGACGGCGGGCAGCAACAGGGCGATCAGGATCGCGATGATGGCGATGACGACCAACAATTCGATCAACGTGAAACCGCGACGCTTCATGTGAGATACTCTCCGAGGTGAACAGCCGACGAGCCCGCACGTTTCAGCGTACCGCCGGAAAATGGGCAACTCAAGGGGCGCACTTCGCCGACGGGGGCTTTCGCTTTGTGCAAACGGAGTTGTGCAAGGGGTAGCGGGGGCTGGACTGAGGGGAAACCCCGTATTGTCGATCGCTCGCGGTTTTCCGGGGTTTCGCCCAAAGCGGCTCCAACGCCGGCCACTCCCACGCCGAGCGCGGCGATCGCTATTTCCGGCCGGCGTCCGCTGTTTCGACGTAGCGTGGCTGCATCGCCTGCTCGCTTTGAATCGCCGCTCCCAAGCGCTTCAAGTGGGACTGCACCTGGGCCTGTCGGGCCGCTTCCCGCCACCGCAGCATGGCGGGGGGGACCATCGCCAACGCGACGGCCAACACCCCTAGAACGGCGGCCAGTTCGACGCGCGAAAGTCCTCGACGGCCCGTCATGATCCCGTCCCTCAGGCGAGCGGTGCCGGTTCGGGTGTGCCGGTCAGTTTCCGCCAGTCCACACGGACGGCGTCTCCCCACAGCTCTTCCAACTCGTACATCGCCCGCGCTTCGGCCGTCATCACGTGCAGCACGATGTCGCCGTAGTCGTAAAGGATCCACGGGCTTCCGGTCTCCCCTTCGACACCCAGCCGGGACGAACCGCGATCCCGCAGCGTGCGGGCGATCTCGTCTCCCAAGGCCCGCATCTGACGCTGGCTGGCACCGGTCGTGATGACGAAGTAGTCGAACACGGGGGTGATCCCCGTCATGTCGAGGACAATCGTGTCACCCCCCCGGAAATCCTCGGCGACCTTGGCGCACAGGGCGGCCAATTCGAGAGGAGTCAGAGAAGCCTCGGTGTCGTTGGTGTCGAACGTCGGAGCGGTCATGAGCGTGGGAATCGTTGAACTCCTTGTGTCGGGGAGCGTCGGGGGAATCGGCTTCCAAAACACGGCCCGTCGGGCGGGCTGACTTCGAGTTTGGGTCGTCGGGCCGACGCGACGGAGGCGCGACGACGATGCTCAATCCTCGGGTCCGATTCTACCATTACGAACGCGATCTTTGGCTACCCCCCGGTCGCCCAATTCACGAAAACCGCGCGAGATCCACACGACCACCCGGCTTGGACAGGCCTGGCGGGCTTCAGGTTCGCCGGAGGCAAGGCTCGGCTCCCGTTCGGGGCGGATTCCGTCACGAGTCAGCTATCAACGCAGCGGCATTTGATGATGCGTTGAGTGTCAAGCGGTAGCGGGTGCGTCGCCTCGTTCTGACCGGCGCGGGAGTCGGTTTAGGGGAGATGTGCCGTTGTTGACGGTTGGCGCGGTCGCGAAGGATGTGACGCCTACGGGGGGAACCCTCAACTCCATCCAGATTGCCTGGACTACCGGACGATACGCTCAGTGTCCCGGGCGTTGTGAGTGCGCGAACGGAGTGTCGCGACCGGGGCGGCGGGTTGCGAAGTCGGTGACGATTTCGCCGGATTGTGGAATTTCCGGGTCGGTATCCCCGTTGACCCTCGTGGAGGAGCGGGGTTACGCTTCTTCATATAGGGGTCATCCGGTTCTTGTCGCGCGAGTGGGGCCAACCAACGCGGTCGGGACCGGAGTCGGACGCCGTCCGTGAACCGGGCGGCGCCGAATCGCTGGCGTGTGTTCTGACACGTCCCCTGAAACCACGATCCACAGCCTGCCCGAAGTGACGCGATTTGCGGTAGCGAGTTCCAAGGA
Source organism: Planctomycetales bacterium (assembly GCA_044359065.1). Lineage (GTDB taxonomy): Bacteria > Planctomycetota > Planctomycetia > Planctomycetales > Planctomycetaceae > JAIXZD01. The sequence continues at coordinate 11,010 of JBIKMW010000012.1, forward strand.
ACGGCGTCCGCCTGTTCGGAAGCGAAGTCCGTCGACAGCCCTGGTCACCGCATCGGTCGCGTTCCCCTCCAAAGAGAAGGGGTTCGAACCGAACGGGACCGGCTGAGTGCGGCTCGCCCGCACAGGGCTTTGGTCGCAAGGGGGCTCCGTCCGCTCGGCTCGTCGCGCATGGGGGCGGCGAGGGAGAGGACGTCGATGATCCTGACGCACTGGCTGGGGATGATTCAGGAACGCCTGGGGCGGTCGCGCCGGCGAAGTGTTCGCACTGCGCAGCGACCAGTCGTCGCGCGCCGTCGCGCCGGGGCGAAGCCGTCGACGCCGGAATGGTTGGAGAGCCGCGTTGCGCTGGTGGCCGACTGGGGGGACGCGCCCGACACGGGTGCGGGGACCGGGACGGGCAACTATCAGACGTCCGATGCCGACGGCGGGCCGAGTCACGGCATCACGGCGGGCATTTTCCTGGGGGCGAGTGTTGACAGCGAAGCGAATGGCCAGCCGAACGCGGCGGCGAACGGCGACGATGTCAACGGCTCTCCCGACGACGAGGATGGCGTTGTCAATCCGCTGTCGGACTTGGTGCTGACGGTCGGCGCCGCGCCGACGGTGACGTTGCGGGTGACGAACACGGTCGGCTCGAACGCCATGCTCTACGGGTGGATCGACTACAACCGGAATGGAGCGTTCGAGAACACGCCCGAACGAGCCAGCGCCACGGTGATGAGCGGCACGACCAACGGGTTGGTGACGCTGACGTTCCCGACGGTTCCCTCGGCGTTCACGGGAACGACGTACGCGCGGTTCCGGTTGAGCACGGACAGTGCGGCGGCGAATGCGACCGGGTCGGCGTTCGACGGGGAGGTCGAAGACTATCGGGTGACGATCAACGCACAGGCGCGGGGGGCGGCCAATGCGACGGCGACGACGAAGATTGCCAGCGGGACCAATGGTGGGCCGACGTTGGCCGACATTGAACAGTTCGGCGGTTCGATCGCGGTGATCGGGGACCTCAACGGCGATGGCGTCCCGGATGCGGCGGTGGGGGCGGCCGGAAGCGACACGGGCGGTCCGTTCCGGGGTGCGGTCCACATCCTGTTTCTGAATTCGAACGGGACGGTTGATTCGTCGGTCAAACTCTCCAGCGGCAGCAATGGCGCTCCAACTCTGGCTGACGACGACTCGTTTGGCCTTTCAATCGCGCCCCTGGGAGATTTTGATGGGGATGGAATTGTCGACCTCGCGGTCGGTGCGCTGGGAGACGACGCGGGCGGATACAACCGGGGAGCGATTTATGTTCTTCTGATGAATTCGTCGGGAACGGTGAAATCCTTCACCAAAGTGGCCAGTGGAACGACCGGCGCGCCGACACTGGCGGACTCTGATTTTTTCGGCAGCTCCTTGGCATCGTTGGGGGATACCGACGGGGATGGTGTGACGGATCTGGCGGTCGGCGCGTCCGGTGACGACACGAATGGAACGAACCGGGGAGCCGTGTATGTGCTGAGGATGAATACCGATGGAACGGTCAAGTCCAGTACCCGGGTGGCCAGCGGCACCAATGGTGGCCCCAATCTGGACAATAGCGACCGATTCGGTGATTCCCTGGCGGCGTTGGGGGACTTGAACAGCGATGGCGTGGCGGATCTGGCCGTCGGCGTTCCCTCGGACGACACGGGGGGACTATTCCGGGGGGCCGCATACGTCCTGTTCTTGAACAGCGACGGAACGGTTCAGTCCAGCACAAAGCTTTCCAGCGGTTCAAATGGAACGCCCGCCTTGGCGGATTACTCGTTTTTTGGGGATTCGGTCGCCAGTCTCGGGGACTTGGACGGGGATGGTGTCGGGGATCTCGTGGTCGGCGCGCCAGGGGATGCAACCGGCGGTTCCTATCGCGGGGCGTTGTATGCTCTGCTCCTGAATTCCGACGGGACGGTCAGAGCCAGTTCCAAGATCGCGAACAATCTGAATGGAGGACCAACGGTCTCCGATTTCGACCAATTCGGTATTTCGGTTACTACATTGGGAGACCTCGACGGCGACGGCGTGGTCGATCTGGCTGTTGGAGCATCGAACGATGACACGGGGGGGACAAATCGCGGAGCAATTTACGTCCTACCCCTGCAATCCGCTTTCGATTTCGGCGACGCCCCGGACTCGGGTGCCGGCACCGGCGCCGGGAATTATCGAACACTCGCGGGGGACGGCGGGCCGAGTCATCGCATCGTCGACACCATTTTCCTCGGCGCGCGAATCGACGGGGACACCAACGGTCAGCCGAACGCAGCGGCAAACGGCGACGACGTCAACGGGGCGCTCGACGACGAGGATGGTGTCCTCAATCCGCTGTCGGACTTGGTGCTGACGATCGGGACGCAGCCGAAGATCACATTTCAGGTGAACGGACTGTCCGGGCAGACGCACTACCTCAAGGGGTGGATCGACTACGACAACGACGGCGCGTTCGAACCGTCGGAATTGGGAGACACGTCGTTCACGCTGGGGGGGACGAGCGGCCAAGTCACGCTGACAATGCCTGCCGTACCGGCGGGGTTCGTGGGGACGACGTACGCGCGGTTCCGGTTCGGGACCGAGTTCGGGTTGGGGCCGACGGGGCCGTCGTTCGACGGGGAGGTCGAGGATTACCGGGTCACGATCAACGCGCCGGCGCAAGGTATTGCCGACTCCGGGACGACCAGGAAAATTGCCAGCGGAACCAGCGGCGGACCGACCTTGTCGGACTTCGACGTGTTTGGCGCGGCGATCGCGCCGCTTGGTGACCTGGACGGGGATGGCGTCGAAGACATCGTGGTGGGTGCTCCCGGCGACGACTCCCCGGGTGATGCCCGGGGTGCGATCTATGTTCAGTTGCTCAACGCCGACGGCACCGTCAAGACGAACACAAAGATCACAGATGGTGTGAACGGCGGCCCGACGCTCTCCGACCAGGATTTCTTCGGCAGCGCCGTGGCGAACCTCGGAGACCTCGACGGGGACGGCATCACGGACATCGCGGTCGGCGCGTATCTCGACGACACGGGAGGGAACCAGCGCGGGGCCGTGTACATCCTGCGACTGAACGGGGACGGGACGGTCAAGGCATTCACGAAAATCGCTCATGGCACGGGGGGCGGTCCAACCCTCGCCGACGCGGATCAATTCGGGCGTGGCATCGCGGGAATTGGTGACTTTGATGGCGACGGTGTTGCAGACGTCGTCGTGGGGGCCCGAGGTGATGATTCGAGTGGTTCGAATCGCGGCGCGGTGTACGTGCTGGCTCTGAATTCGGATGGCACGGTTAAGACTTCGACAAAAATCGCCGATGCCACCGGGGGAGGGCCATCGCTGGCGAACGGTGAATACTTCGGTACTTCGGTCGCGAATGTCGGGGACCTGAACGGTGATGGCGTAGTCGATCTGGCCGTGGGGTCGCCGTACAGTTCCGTCGGCGGAACATACCGCGGGCGGGTCCACATCCTGTTCCTGACGCGCACTGGAACTGCGGCCAGCACGGCGGAAATCGCCAGCGGTGTCGGGGGCGCTCCGACGCTGGCGGATGGCGATTACTTTGGATTCTCGCTGACGGGGGCGGGGGACCTGGACGGCGATGGCCTGGGGGATTTGCTGGTGGGCGCGAAGGGGGACGGCGCCGGCGCTCTTCAACTCGGGGCGGTCCATGCGTTGTTGTTGCACCCCTATGGGACCGTTCGCCAGGCTTTCAAGATCACGGACGGCGTCAACGGCGGCCCCGCACTGTCGGACGGGGATTTCTTCGGCTACTCGTCGACGGTCATCGGCGATGTGAACGGAGACGGGATTGTCGATCTCGCCGTGGGAGCTTCGCAGGACGACACGGGGGGAACCAACCGCGGGGCGGTGTACTTCCTGCCGCTGACGGCGCTGCCCCTCGCCCCGACCGACATCACCCTCGGCAACAACACCGTCACGGAGAACCTCCCCGCTGGCACGGTCATCGGCATCCTCTCCGCCGTCGATCCCAACTTCGGCGACACCCACACGTTCACGGTGGTCGATGTCAGCCCGCGAAACATTCTGGTGGAGGTCATCGGGAATCAACTGGTCACGCGGCAGCCGCTCGACGCCGAAATGGTCGGCGTGTTCAACGTGACGATCCGCGCCACCGACTCGAATGGCCTCACGTTCAACAAGGGCTTCGGCATCAACGTTGTCGACGCCAACGATCCCCCCATCGACATCACGCTGACTGGCGGGTTGAGTTTCGACCTCGTCGACGGCCTGTCGTTCGTCGGCACCGACATCCGCACGATCGATGCCGCCGACCCCAACGTGTCCGACACGTTGACGTTCTCGCTGGTCTCGGGCGCGGGAGACACCGACAACGCCCAGTTCGATGTGCTCGGCGACCTGCTCTCGTTCAGCGGAGACGTGAACTACGAGATCCAACCGAGTTACACCATCCGGCTACGGGCGACCGACAACAGCGGCGCGTTCTTCGAGAAGGCGTTCACGCTGCGGGTGCAAGACACGCCCGAGCCGGGGGTGTCGCTGGTGACGGGCGTGGGAGGCACGCCGGAGATTCCGAACACTTCCGATACGGCCAACCGGACGAGCGGCCTGGCCGACGGCCGCGGCGGGCGGACGATAAGCACGGACGGCCGGTACGTGCTGTTCTCCAGCGAAGGGCGGAACGTCGTTGCGGGGATGACGCTGGCGGCGCCGACCGTCGAATCGAACCTGTTCCTGTACGACCGGTTGTTGGACAAAACGACGCTGATCAGCCACACCTCGGCCGGGCTGTTGCAGGCGGGGGGCTTCGCGGGCCAACAACTGGCGATGTCGGCGGACGGACGGTTCGTGGCTTATACGAGCTTCGCCCAGTTGCATCAGGGAATTCCCAGCGGCGGCGCGTTCGCGAATCTGTACCTGTGGGACCGCAACACGGGCGAAAACACGCTGATTTCGCATGCTTTCGGGTCACCCAACACGCCGGCCAATCGCAACATTCCCGCTTCCGGGACGGGAAATGTGTACATCAGCGACGACGGGCGTTTCGTGGCGTTTGACGACGGAGGGGACAACCTCGTCGATGGCCAAACCGACTCGAACGGCGATACGGATGTGTTTGTGTACGACCGTTTGAACGACTCGACCCGGCTGGTGTCGCACTCGACCGCTTCGACGGCGTTCGCGCTGCCATCCGGTTCGAGGGTGCGGGCGATCAGCGGCGACGGGCTGTCCATCGCATTCGAGACGTTCAGCATCGCCAGCGACGTGCTGTCCGGGGCCACCGACAATTCGTCCGGTTCGGACCTGTACATCTACGACGTGCTCACCGGTCAGCGGCGGCTGGTCAATCACGAGCCGGGCAGTCCGCTCTCCACCACGAACGTGGGCCAACTTAGTTCGTTCTTTCCCCCGACGTTCAGCGGAGACGGACGATACCTGCTGTTCAACAACGGCTCCTCGAATCTGGTCGCGGGGCAAACGGCCTCCAATCCGGACGCGTGGTTCCTGTTCGACGCGCAGACCGACACCAATGTGCTGGTGACCCGTTCCGATATGGACCCGTTGCTGCCGATCGGGGCGGATTTCGCGCGGATTTCGCGGAACGGGCAATTCGTCGTGTTCACCAGTCGCCAAAGCGGGTTCACCGCGACCGACGGCGGTACAACGGGTGATGCGGAAACCGACCGGGACGTGTATCGGTACAGTTTGGCGGACGCGACGGTGGCGCTGGTCTCGCACGCCTCGGGGGACACGACCACCCCCTCGAACTACGTGGACAGCAACGCCCCGTCGATCAGCGACGACGGCCGGGTCGTGCTGTTCACGATCAAGCCGGTGGCGGGACGGGCGAGCTTTGTCAACGGGGCGGTGACGGAGGACTTCCCGGTCTTCAATTCGTTCTTGTACGACTTCGACACGAACGTGCCGACGCTGGTCTCGCACCGAGGGAGCGACCCGAACATCACCGCGAATTCCTCGTCGCTGCTGAGCGAATTGAGCGGCGACGGGAGCTTCGTGGCGTGGGAATTCCAGGGGAGCGGGGGAGTCAACGGCAACGCCTACACCGATAGCGGAATCCGCGACTTCAACCGGACGACGGACGTGGTGCTGTTCGCGCGGTCGGATGCGTCGAACGTCCTCGTCTCGCAGGCGGGCGAACTGGCGCGGACGGGAATGAACGAGGACGGGTTCGCGCATCTGCTTCGGCAGCAGGTCTCCACGAGCGACGATGGACGCTACGTCGTCTTCGCCAGCCGTGCCACCAATATCGGCGGCGGGTTCGGCTACGACGACGCCAACGGCACGAACGGCTACGACGTGTTCCTGCACGACAGGCAGACGAACACGACGGTCCTGGTTTCGCACTCGCATGTGAACATCGGTCAGTCGGGCAACAGCACTTCGTTCCACCCGGTGATTTCGGGGGATGGGCGATTCGTGGCGTACCTGTCGCAGGCGACCGACCTCGACGCGGCGGTGACGACGACGAACACCGGGTACGACGTGTACCTGTACGACAGCAACACGGGGATCAACACGCTGGTCTCGCGAGCTTCGGCGACGGCGGAAGGGGATTTGGGGCTGAACCTGGGGGGCGACCCGGACTTTCTCGTCAGCACGTTCTATGGCGATCCGCTGCGGGCGTCGTTGGAGATCAGTCGGGACGGGACCTACATCGCGTTCGCCTCGCGGGCGACGGACTTGGTCGCCAGTTTCACGGACAACAACGGCACGGGAACGACGGGCGGCCTGGGGAACATCACCGGCGGGACCGACCTGTTCGTGTACGAGGTCGACACCGGCACGATTCGACTGGCGAGCGGCGCGGCGGGATCGGCGACCAGCGGCGGAGACGGCGCGTCGTATCGGCCTTCGATCAGCGACGACGGATTGCGGGTGGCGTTCCTGTCGGACGCGACCGACCTGATCTCCGGCGGGACGATCAGCAATGTCCAAGCGTATGTGTACGACTGGACGGCGGGGACGACGACGCTGGTCAGCCATGCCGCGGGATCGACGACGACCAGCGGCGACAGATCGGTGCAGCATGCGGTGATCTCCGGTGGGGGGGGGCATGTGGCCTTCATGTCGAGTTCGTCCGACCATGTCTCGGGCCAGAGCGACTCCTTCGACACGGTCGATGCTTTCCTTTACTACGTGGATGCCGACGGGGTGGCTGGCGGAACCGCGGGCGAAATCAAGCTGGCGTCGGCAATAGCGGCGTCGAGCACAACCGCTGGCGGGACGAGTACCTTTGCGTTCGTATACGAACAGCTCGGGGTGAGCGCCGACGGGCGATTCGTGGCGTTCCTGAGCGAGGCGAACGATCTGACATCCGGTGTGTCCTATCCCGGGGGGAGCGCGCTGCGTCTGTTCCGGCGGGACTTCGTCGATCCGGGGACGCTGTTGATCTCGCATGTGGCCGGGGATATGACGACGGCGGTCTCGGCGGGGGATACCCTGCGGTTCGCGATGGACGCGTCCGGGAATGGGATCGCGTACATCTCGCAGTCGACCGAGCTGGTTTCGGGCGGAACGTATCAGGCGGCGGAGAGTGCGTTTTTCTGGAGTCGCGCCGACGATTTGTTCTCCGCGACCGGCAGCCGTCTGGTCAGCAAACTGCCGGACTCCCAGACGTTGACGACGGGGGACGAACCGGCGCAATCGATCTTTATCGACCGACTGGGGACGACGGCGTTTTTCACGTCGCATGCGGCGGGGTTGGTGCGGGGGGATTTCAACGAGCGGGGGGACCTGTTCGCGCTGGGGCTGAACACGCCGCCGACGACGATCGGGCTGACGAACACGTTCATCATCGACGGTTCGCCCACCGGATCGCGGATCGGGAACTTCGCGACGAACGATCCCGGCGACACGCACACATACACGCTGGAATCCGGGGCCGGGGATGCCGACAACGCACGGTTCTCGATCATCGGCGACAGCCTGTTCCTCGACGAGACGCCCAACCTCGGAACGCAGAACCTGTACTTCGTGCGGGTGCGGGTCACGGACAGCATCGGTCAGACGTTTGAATCGCAGATCGTCATCGAAGTCGTCGCGTCGCGGACGCTGCCGATCATCGGGACGAGCGGGAACGACATCCTCGACATTTTTCTCGGGGCGGATTCGATCCGATACAACCTCAACGGCGCATTTTTTGTCGAAATTCCGGTCGCATCGGTCACGGATTTCAACATCGATCTGGGGGCCGGGACCGATACGGTCTTGTTCCAATTCGTTGCCGAACCGGGTTACGACTTCTCGCGCCCCGCAGTGTTGACTGGTGTCGAAGACGTTCTGATCTTCACCGGCAACCTGATCGACGACGTGATCACCGCCCGCGAGCAGACCGGGTCGGTGGTGCTCGAACGGTCGGTCGTCGGAGTGAACGTCGACCGCGCGTTCGCGTTCTGGACGCCCGACACGTCGGCGTCGCTGCAGTTCACCGCCGGCACCCCGACGGACACCGACCAGCTCACGATCCACGCCGCCGTCGCGCCGTTCTTCCCGGCCAACACGACGACCGCCTCCGGGTTCGACAAGTACCTGTTCGTGGGGACGGACAGCGACGATACGTTCACGGCGGACTTTTCCAGTACCGCGATCGACGTCGGCGCTCCGCTCATCGGCGTCGATGTGCTGCGGATCATCAGCCTGACGGGCATCAACGACATCGAGTTCCGCGGCGGCGCGGGGGCCGACACGCTGACGGCCACCATCCTGTCGGGCAGCACGTACACAGGGTCGGTGACGGTCCTGGGCGAAGGGGACGCCGATACGCTGGTGCTGAACCTGCGGGAAGACATCACCCCACGGTTCATCGTGTTTTCGACGGAAACCCTGACTGTCTTCGGGGACAGTACGGGTGTGGACGAGTTGTTCCGGTTGGGGGGATCCACCGGTACGGGGAACAGCGTGACCCTCGAACGGGCGCTGAGCCTGGCGTCTCCGACGTACACCCCGGTGATCGGGTTCTGGGAGGTGTCCGCGGATTCGACACTGTCGCTGCAGGGGAATTCCGGATTCGAGCAGTTGGAGTATGGCGTCGGCGTGAACGCGGTGGCGAAGCTGCAAACTTCGGCCTCTGTGCAGACGGCGTTTTTCGGAGGTTCGTTCGCTGGCTCGACCAACCGCTTCGTCTCGATCGGGCCGGGTGTGTTGCAGGTCGAAGACAGTGGCCGGACGGGTGTCGTGTTCCTGACGTTGGACACCTCCGTCCTCACCGGTGAATTTCGGCTGGCGCAGGCGGGAAACACGATCTTCCAGATCGACGCGACCGCGAGTTTCTCCACGGACGTGAGAGTCCTCGCGGCCGTGACCGGCGACTTGGTGTTTGTGGAGGTTCTCAACGGAGCGACGGCCAGCCTGACCGTGCCCCCCTCAACCAGCAACGCCAATCCCGCGACGTACGTCATCGACGGTACCGGCGCGAACCCGCTGCTGTTCAACCTGATTCTGCCGGGGCGGATCAATCCCGGCGCGGCGACGAGCTTCACCGGACTGGACGCGTTCACGCTCAATCTGGGCGGGGACACGACGACCGTCGACGTGTCGACCCCCAATACGTCCACGTTGCAGATCGACCCGGTCAACTCGGGGCAACTGATTCAACTGACGCCGTCGACGGTCGTCAACGTGAACGGCACGTCGGCAGACGAAACGTTGCTGGTGGGGGCCGGTGGCGCCCCTGCAGAGGGTCTGAACTTCGGGACGATCGACCTCGCGGGGGGGACCGACACCGCCACCGCGACGGGGGGGACGGTCACCGCCCAGACGATCGTGAACGTGGAGAGCGTCAGCGGGTTCAGCGGGCCGTTGTTGGCGACGGTGTACGCCAACGAGGCGTGGGTCGGATTGACGTTCGGTGTCGATCCGGACGGTGCCGGTCCGGCCACGTCGTTCGGGGTGGACGCGTTCGCCACCCTGGCCGAGGCGCTCGATGCGATCACCGCGATCGGTACGGTTGTGATCCCGACCGGGGCGACGGCATCACTGGTCGGCGTGCGGACGCTCGACACGAAGACGGTGCTGAATCGGGGGACGCTGACGCTGGGGGACGGCGGAACCACCACGACCGAAATCACCGGCGGAACCTTCACGAACGAAGGGCTGGCGATCCTGCGCGGGATTCTGGTGACGGAAGGGACGTTCATCAACGAAATCGGGGCGGAGTTGCGGCACGATTCGGCGGTGAATTCGACTGTGACGAACGTCCTGATCGACCGGGGGGGGACGATTCGGAGTGTGAGCGGACAGTTGCACTTCCGTACCATCACGATGGAGTTCAACGGTACGGTGCTGACGACGGACTCGGGGGCCACGCTCCGGATTCAGACGCAGGAGAACGCAGCGAATCTCGTCGGCAATCTGCTGGTGCGCGGGCAGGGGGGAGTCATCTTCGCGTCGTTCAACGCGATCGGGACTGGCAATTTCGACATCGAAACCACTGCCGGTCACACCTCGTTCAGCACCGTCGATCTGCAATCGACGGGGAACATTCTTTTACGCGAGGGATTAACGGAATTCGAAGGTGACGGTCCCGTGAACATGCCGATTGTCGTCCAGGACGGCGGCGTGTTCTCGAATATCCGCGTGCCGGGGAATCCCACGAATTTCCAGCAAGGGATCACGGTTCAATCGGGCGGACGGATTGAAAACGCGCATCCGACGTTGGTGTCGATCTTGGGGGATGTGGTCCTGAACACCGGGGCCGAATTCGCGTTCACGGCGCAACCCTACACCGTCGATACGATCGATTTGGGGGGAGCGACCTTCGAGTTCAACAGCGCGCTGTTGGCTGTTGGCCAAACCGTCACGGTGCTGCAAGCGGCCAACGGCGCGGCCATCACCGGAAGCTTCGGGAACGTCGCGTTCGGGGTGCCGTTTCTGGATAGCGGCAGCGGGCGCTTCTTCCAGCTTGACGCCGCTCCGGACGGAACGGTTTCGCTGACGAGCCTCACGGACTACATCATCCAGGGTTCCAGCGAGATCGACCGGTTCACAGCCACACGCTTCAGCACGCTGGTGCAGATCACCAACTCGACCACGTCGGAAGTCTTCACGTTCGATCCGGGTCTCTACACGGGCATCCGAGTGAGCGGCCTCGGCGGAGACGACACGTTCACGCTCGACCTCTCGATAGGGGGGACGCTCGGCACGCTGGTCACGCTCGACACCATTGAAACGATTGAAGTCATCGGCACCGCCGTGACGGACGAACTCTTCACGGTCTCCGACGCCCCCAACATCGCGGGCGATATCGATGTCGGTTACGCGCCGACAATCTCTCCGCCGTCGACTCCGCAGATCCGCGTTCTGACCGGCCCCACGCGCACGTTCAACATCACGGCCTCGGGGGGCAACGACCGCGTCATCGCTTCCGCCACGTCGACCACCACCGACCGTGTGCTGGTCACCTCGACCGGTGCGGAATCCGTCCAGGTGGGCAGCCGGTTCGGTTCGTCCACCGACCGCACGCTCGAACTGACTGGCAACAGCATCGTCTGGCGCGACACGCTCGACGGCGGCATCCTGTACTCGACGACCCAGGCCAGCGATGTCAGCGATCTGCGGGTGGGGGGCGGCAACACGCGCATCCTGATTTCCGACGACGCGCAGTTCAATCAGATCGTCACGGTCTCGTCGCTGTTGACGAGCGACACGGTCGTGGTCATGCCGCCGACCGGTTCGCTCCCGTCGGCCTCTGTGCAATGGTTCCCCAGCCGGATCAATACGGTTGTTTCCGTTCCCACCACCGGCGGGGTGGGGACCCCGGTGCGGATCTCGGTCGCGTCCGACATCGATTCCATCGACCTGAACGGCTTCACCAATGTGTCGGTCGACTGGTCCGCCTCGCCGGTCGCCTCGACCGTGACCATCGATTCCGCGAATGGCGAGTCTCGCGTCACCTCTCCCGATTTCGGTCCGAAGATTCTGTTCACGGGGAGCACTCTTTCGCTTCTGGGAAGCGCGTCCTCCGACATCGTGTCGGTCGATAGCACCGCCTCGTCCGTGCCGTTCGGCTCGGTGGACCTGGGGAGCGGGGCCGACCGTTTTGAAGTGTTCGGTGCGGGGGCGACGGTCGCGTCGCTCTCCGGTGTCGAGGACTTGCACGTCACGGGTTCGAGCGCGGGCTTGACGCTCAACTCGTCCCCACCCGTGGAACGCCTGTCGGTCGACGGGGGGCGATTCACGCTGAACGGTCCGTTGATGGTGACCACGGCGTTCGAACAGTTGGGGACGACCAGCGTCGTCGACGGTACGGAAGTCTTGACCGTCACCGGCGATTTCGACTGGCAGGCGGGTCGGCAGGGTGGTTCGGGCCGCACCACCGTCGCCTCGGGTACGGGCACGACGGCAACGATCGGGAACGTCACGCTTGGCGACATTCGCATCCTGGAACTGAATGGCCGGATGCTCGACATCGGCGACGGCACCAACTCCGTCACGGCGACGATCGAATCGGGGGCGATGTTCCGAGGGGACGGGTCCTGGCGGGTGAAGTCGAACGCCTTGGTGACCGGGACGGGGACGTGGGAAGTCCCCAACCTCGCCGAGATCATCGGCTTCCACTTTGCCGGTTCCGCGCCGCGCATCGAAGTGCCTCTCGCGGTGTTTGGCGGAACGATTCGCACGCAGTTCGGGTTATTGGAGTTGGTTGGCGGCGGCATGCTGGTGGATGTCACGCTCACGACGGACATCGCATCGCAAATCTTCCTGGATGGCCTGTTCACCGTGGGCGGGATTGGGCTGACCTTGCAAGGGAGCGGCTCGATCGTCGCGGCGGAGACTTCCACTTTCGGGAACGTCTCCGGCACCCCGTTTATCACGGTCAACACCACCGGCCCCAATGCGTTTGTGGAACTTGTCGGCACCAACAATCTGACCGGCTCCCACATCGTGGCCTCCGGAACGCTGCATCTTGCCGGGTCCACCGCAGGCAGTTGGACTGTTCAAGCCGGTGGTCGTCTTAAGGCCAACCGCCTCACGCAACTCGGAACCGAACCCACGATTGTCGGCTCGCTGACGGTCCTGGCGGGAGGCGTCCTCGTCCCGACGCGGGGAGCGTTCCATGCCAACCCGGTCTTGTCCGTCGGCAGCCTGTCGATGCTGCCGGGATCGGTGTTGCGCCTCGAGGACGGAACAATCTCAGGAATCGGCACCATTCGTGGGCCATCGATTGTTGTCGACCAAGCCACTCTGGAAGTCGATCCGATCAATTTGCGTGCCGCCGTCGACTACGCGATTCTTGAGGACAACAGCGATCCTCGAGACCTGTCGGTGTCGTTCAGCAACGTCCCGATCGGTCCGGTTTTCCTCCAGTCGGGTTCGGCGTATCGACTGACCGAGTCCCCAGTTGGGTCGGTGGTGACGTTCCGGCGGTTGCCCCCGCTTTCCGAGGTTTTTGTCGATGCCTCGTTCACCGGATTGCCGGACGGCACCGACCCCGACGGCGCGGGGCCCCTCCAGGCCATCGGTTACGACGCGTTCGGGACGATCACCAGCGCGTTGAACGCCGTGGCGGATTTCGCAACGATCCAGATCGCGGCGGGGACATATACCGAGACTCTCACCATCACCAAGTCGGTGATTCTGACGGGGGCGGACCCGCTCAATCCTTCCGCCACCACGATCGACGCGACGGGAGAGATTGGAATCTCTTCCTTCGCCTCCGGCGTCGTGTTGCAGTTCAACAATCTCGCGGTGACGAACGCGAGCCAGCCGTTGTTCGTGGCCGGGGCGAATTTCATCGCCATCCAGAATTCGATCCTGTCCGGCACGGCTCCTTCGGTGGTCGATGTCCCGTTCGTCTCGATTTCGCTGGTCCCCGGTCGCAATGTGGGGATCGTCGACGTTTCGGCCACTCAGGTGGCCAGCGGCGACACGGGTGTGATTCAACTGGGCTCCATCGGCAACCTGGAAGTCTTTGCGGATGGCGGAACACAGGCGTTCCGCGTCGCACCGTCGGCGACGGGAACGAACATCACCGTTCGGACTTCGGGCAGCACGAACGGTCAGGACTTCCTGTTCGTCGATTTGACCGGCCTCCCTGTTCCCGAGTACCGCGATTTCGGCGGAGAACATGGAGAATTGGCGTTCGGGGGGATGCCGACGTTCTTCTTCCACGGCTTCTCCACCGTCGACTTCCTGCCGCCGTTGACGGTGTCCGAAATGGAACCGAACAACGATGCCGGGACGAGCCAACTCGTTCCGCTGGCCATCGTCACGCCGCAAACCGCAGTCGTGGGCGATCTCGCGACCGGGACCGACGTGGACCGGTTCCGGGTCGATGTCGCCGCCGACCGCACCTTGCGCGTGGTGGTCACCTCCACCGGCGGCGGACCGCAGGCGAGCCTTTTGCAGCCGCGTCTCGGGTTGTTCGACGCCGCCGGCACGCTGCTCCAGTCGGTCGACGCCACGTTCGTCAACGGCCAATGGACGGCGATGCTGTCGCACTACACGGGGGTGCCCGCGACGTTCATCGTGGCGGTGACCGACTTCGGCGATGTGAACTTCGACGGCACGCAAGGGACCGGCGATGGCATCGCGGCCGATTCGGGCAACTATTCGCTGCGGCTGGAGTCGGTCGTGGAGGCGTTCGTTCACGTTCAGCCGACGGCCACGCTCTCGACTGGTTCGGGAGACGGCTCGGTGAACGTTCTTGTCTCCGCGTCCGGTGTGTTCGAAGGGGCGGACTACGACCCGATCGGCGTGAACGCCATGGCGTCCACCACGTTCTTGTCCGATGTGGCCGTGCGGATCTCTGGTGCTGTGCCGCGGATCTTCTTCCTGAGCGAAGCTGCTCGCAACGCGGTGCTGACCGTCACACCGGAAGGGGTCACCAGCACATTCGACGCGGGGCCGTTGCGGTTCACGCTGTTCCAGTCGGTGCTCCCCGTGCTTGACGGAAACGGAGTCCGCAGCGGTTCGCAACTGGTGCAAAGCTACACCGTCACCAATCTGTCCGCCGTGCCGCTCGATTTCGAACTGGTTCGCTACTTCGACGGGGACCTTGAGTTCGACAGCAGCATCAGCGACGGCGGCGGCCGGATCGTTCAGGGAAACACGGAGTACCTGTTCGAGACCGACGCCGGCGGTACCGGGGCGGCGGACACCACGTTTGTGGGCATCACCGCCCAAGGGGGGGAGGCGGCGTTCGCGGGGCGGTATCAGATCACCGACTTTTTGACGCTCCGATCATTGATCGGGTCGGGCACCACGCTCTCCAACACGATCTCCGGTGACACTGACGCCGACGAGTTCATTGATGCGGGGATGGAGTACGACCTCGCACTCGCCCTACGCGACCTCTACACCGGCGTGGGGACCAACCAGTCGCGCATGTGGACCACGCGCACGTTCTTCGGCT
Organism: Planctomycetales bacterium; assembly: GCA_044359065.1. GTDB lineage: Bacteria > Planctomycetota > Planctomycetia > Planctomycetales > Planctomycetaceae > JAIXZD01. The sequence continues at coordinate 26,365 of JBIKMW010000012.1, forward strand.
CCGGCGCGCCGGTCGATTCGATCAACCAACCCCCAGCGCTCGAAGACCCCGATCCCCGCACCGAGTTGGAAGACACCGTCGTCGACGAGGTGATTCCCGTCACCGACCTGGAAACCCCGCTCGCGGATTTGGTGTTCACAATCACGACCGACAATCCGACGCTGTTCCCCGACGGGTCGCTGCAGATCGTCTTCGTGGGTGGTGAATGGCGGTTACGCGGCGGACCCGCCGCGAACCTGTCCGGTTCGGCCAATGTGACGGTGACGGTCACCGACCAGGCGGGAGCGACCGCCACGCGGGTGGTGCCGGTGACGATCCTCCCCGTCAACGACGCGCCGGTTCTTGCACCGCTCTCGGACGTGACCCGCTTCCCAGGGAATGGCGTCACCACGTTGTCGCTTCCGGTCGACGCCTCGGACATCGAGCAAAGCCCGGAAACGCTGCAACTGTCGGTTACCACCGACAACCCCGCGCTGTTTATCCCCGGCGGGCTGCGAATCGTCGCGGCGGCACCGGGGGAATCGCTCGGAACCTTGACGATCGTGCAGGCGGCGGGAGCCACCGGAACCGCCACGATCACCGTGACCGTTACGGACACGGAGGGGTTGTTCTTCACGCGGTCGTTCGTGTTGACGGTGCTCGCGCCGCCGACGGGCGAGATCGTCGGCTCGGTATTCCACGACCGGGGCGAGGATGGACTGCGGGATGCCCCGCTAGGGGGCGACGCGGGGGATCTGGGACTGGCGAGCATCCAGGTCTATGTCGACGCGAACAACAACGGGGCCCGGGACGCGGGCGAGGCCCTCGTCTCGACCGACGCGGACGGAAACTTCCGGTTCACCGGAGTCGCGCTCGGTTCGCACCTGGTGCGGGTGTTGCCGGGAGCCGGATTCTCGCAAACGTCGCCTTTGGCGAACGCGGGGGTGACGGTCATCGTCACGGACGATGTGCCGGGAGACGCGGTGTTCGGCCTGACGGACGACCACGGGGGACTCACGGGGAGCGGGACCGACGTTGCGCTCACGGCTGGAGAGATCGTCGATTTTGCCGGCTCGATTCAAACCACGTCCGATGTGGACCTGTTCCGCATCGTGGCGCCGGAAACCGGCTTGCTCGATGTCGGAGTGATCGCGGACTTCGACCTGGATTCCGATCTGGATGTGGTCGCGCGGCTGTACCGCATCGACGGCGCGACGCGCGTGCTGATCGACGAGGACAGTGTCGGCGGCGTCATCCGCACGCGGTTGTTGCAAGCCGCTGTGCAAGCGGGACAGGTGTTCGAGATCGAGGTAACGGGCTTCGCGGGGAGCCTGGGTGCGTACACGGCTGTGGTGGGCTCCACGCCCAACACCGTGGACGACTTCGGCGACACGTTCTCCTCGGCCCCGACGATCGTCGTGCCCCCCAACACGCCGACCACGCAAGCGGGGCGTGTCGAAACGGGGATGGATGTCGACTTCTTCCGGTTTGTGCCGTCGGAAAGCGGCCTGCTGCAAGCCCGCGTGACGGGGACGTTCACCAAAACCGCCGGTTTGGTCCTCTACGGTTCCGACCGCCGCATCCTGCAACTGGGGGACCCGGCGACGGGCCTTCTCTCCTCGAACGTCATCGCCGGGAACACGTACTTCCTTGCGGTGGTCGGCCCCGATGGCTTGGTCGGTTCCTACTCGTTCTCGGTCAATGTGTTGGCCAACGATACCGGCAGCGACTTCGACGGGGCGACGCCCGTCGGCCTGAACGTGGGGAACTCGATCGAAGCGGTCGGCACGATCGCCGCCGTCGGCGAATTCGATTTCTACGAGTTCGTGTCGCCGGTGACCGGCCGCGGCGTCGTCACTCTGGAAGACCGCGACGGCGTCGTCGATTCAACGCTCGATTCGTTCCTGATCGCCTTCCGGGTGGACGACGGCACGCCGGTGCAGATTGCCTTGAACGACGATGTCGTCTCCGGCAACCTCGACAGTCGCGTGACGTTCGACCTGATCGCCGGAAAGACCTATTTCATCCGGGCCAGCGGATTCGGCTCGAGCATCGGTGATTACCTCCTGCGCGGCGTGCTGACGGCCGCCGACGACGTGGGGGACATTGTTGCCGACGCGAAGCCGTTCGTCGTTGCTCCGGGTGCTCCGGCCACGCTGGCGGGGACGCTGACGACCTCCGATGTCGACGTGTTCCGTTTCACGGCCACGATCACCGGGACGACGGCCGTCAACCTGAAGCGCACCGGCGGCCCGAACCAACCGCTCGACCTGCGCATCGTCGACGGGGATTTGCAAGAAATCCGCCGCGGCACCCAATCGGGAACGGCCGAACTGGTGCGGACCTTCGACACCATCGCCGGGCAAACGTATTACGTCCGCGTCGCTCGCGGCAGCGAACTCGATACAACCGCGCAGACGTACCGCATCGATGTCAGCCAGATCGAAGCCGTCATTGTCGAGGACACCCCGCTGCTCGACGACCGCGCCGAAAAGTCGCTGCAGCGCGATGTCGACGAAAGCGTCAGCGAAGGGATCGCGGAAACGACTTCGTTCGTGCAAGGGGAGCAGACGGGAACCAAGACCGCCGACGCGCGGATCAATGAAATCCTGTTGGAAAAGTTCCTGAACTACTTCGGTGGTCTCGGTGCCTTCACCGAGCCGGTCCTGTTCATCTGGTTCGACCCGATCGACTTCGTCGTCAGCGATCCCGGAAGTCGGGAAGTCGGTTTTACGGATGCCCGCGGCACGGTGAATCAAGTCGGCAAGGGGGTGAGCTACTCGGGCAACGGCGCGACGGAATGGCTGGTCGTTCCGGCGGCGCAGGCCGGTTCGTACGCGCTGCAACTGGTGGGGGTCGGCTCGTCGCAGTATCGGTTCGGGGCGAACTTCATCTCGTCGAGCGGCGTGCAAAGCGTCACGTCGACGGGAACGCTCCTGAAGGGTGACGCGACGGTTGTGCTCGATTTCAGCCGCAAGGGGACCGACGGTGGCGGTTCTGGTGGAGGAAGCGGCGGCGGCGGTCGTGGCGGGGGAGGGTTCGCGGGGATCGCTCAGGATGTCGGTGCCGTTTTACGGCCCGGTACGACGCTGGCCTTTGCCGGTGGTGGTGGCGGAGGAGGCGGTGGTGGGGGCGGTCGCGGCGCGATCGGTGGTGATGGCCTGTTCAGCGTGTCCGACACCCCCGGTGGTGGCGGCATGGGCGCACAAGGCCAGGCCAAGGGTGTGGGTGGTTCTGGGGGCGGATCGGGTTCCGGCGGGTTGTTCCGCGCGGTCGCCAGGTCTCTGTCCGAACCGTTCACGGCCATCACGGGGCGGCGCGGCATGCCGAGCCTTTCCCCCGCTTCGCAAAAAGCTCTCGCCAATTTCTGGTCCACCATGGGGCGGCGTTTGGTGTCGCTTCCCAATCTGCCGGTGCAGAACGTCCCCTCCTTCGAGGACGTGATCGACTGGCTGCAACAACCGGCGGACGAGGCCGCTGAAGGGAAGGCCGCCGACGCCCCGGCCAATCCCGCTCCGCAAAACGGCGAAGCCCCGGTTCGCAAGGCCGAGGTCCCGTCCACCGATGGCAAAACGACCGCCGTTCCGCGGCGCGGCGCCGAGGAAGCGTGGCAACGGGCGGGCGCCGAGGTCCGCGAGCGTCTTCGCAAGATCGCCGAAGCATCGCGACGCGAGGCCGCGCGTTCGCGCGGCGCCAAGGTGCGCGTCGACACTGCGGAACGGTCGGAGAAGACCGCCTTGGCGCGTGCCGAGGTCAATCGACGCTTGCGGGCGGCGGCGAAAGCCGAGCCCACAAGAGCCGAGGCCGCAACGGCGGAGTGACGGGCTGTCGCGCCGATCAACGGTCCGTCGCGTTCGGAACGATCCTCCCGGTTGCGCTCAGGGACCGGGCTTTGGTCGACACCGGGTTTTAGTCGACACCAGGTTTCGTTCGACACCAGGTTTTAGTCGACACAGTGGCGTTCTCAAGGCGCGCGCTCGATGATCCGTTCCGCACACGTTGCGGACGCCGCACACCCCGCGGACGACATGCCCGCACCGATCACCACTCCACCCGCTTTTTCCCGCCGGACCGTTGCCGATGTTCCCCGCCCTGAGCCAGGTTTGCTGCCTTCAAGCCCCGTTCGAGAACGACATTCACGGCTTCGCCGACGCGGCGGGGAACGCGATCGAGTTGTGGCTGACCAAGCTCGAAGAGTACCTGAAAACGCGCACCGTCGCGGATGTCCGCAAGCTGGCCGAGGATCGTGAACAAAAATTCGTGGCGGCCTCGTTTCAAGGGGGTCTGCTGTTCAGCCAGGGGGATGCCCGCCGCGAAGCGTGGGGGCAATTCGAACGGCGGTTGGACCTGTTGGCGGAATTGTCCGTTCCGGTGCTGGTGGTGGCGCCGGACTTCATCGGCACGGCGGGACACGGCGGCGCGGGATCGGGAGGAGTTTCGCCAACCGATGTCGAACGGGCGCAGATATCGCTGAAGCAGGCGGGGCTGCTGGCGGCGCCTCGGGGAGTCAAACTGGCCCTGGAATTCCAGGGCCGCGCACCGTTCGTGAACAATCTCGAAACCGCGGCGTCGCTCGTGGCCAGCATCGAGGAGCCGAACGTCGGTCTCTGTTTCGACGTGTTTCACTACTATAGCGGCCCCAGCAAGTTCGAGGACCTGGCATGCCTCTCGACGGCCAACCTGTTTCACGTGCAGTTCTGCGATCTGTCGGGTGTCCCGCGCGAATTCGCCACCGACTCCCAACGCATCCTGCCGGGTGACGGCGACTATCAGCTCGGCCCGATCGTCGATCAACTGTCGCGCATCGGGTACGCGGGCGCGGTATCGCTGGAGGTCATGAACCCGCAACTGTGGCCGATCGCTCCGCAACAGGTGGGAGAGGTGGGCCTGACCGCCCTGCGGATGGCCCTCAAGCAGGCCTCCGGGGGCGCGTGACGCGCCCCCGTGGCGGAAACCGCAAGATTTCCGCCACGCGTGCACCGGCGCAACCCGACCGCACGCGCATTCCGCGTCGGGATGCGACGACAGCGCGTGCCCTCTCCGACATCCCTACCCCTGCGGCAGTTCCCACCCCTTGCGGTATTCCTTCGACAGGAATTGCTCCGCGTCCGGGGCGTTCGCAATCTTCATCGCGGTGGTATTCCACTCCAGCGGCTTCCCCCCCGCCTTCAGCGACACGTTCCCCAACAGCACCGTTTCGGTGAGGGTCGACGCGTACTCGAAGTTGCACGTCGTCGGACCGCGAGTCTTGGTCGCCTCGATCCATTCCTTCCAGTGCCCGATGGAATCCGGGATCGTCGGCTCGACCTTCTTCACTTCCTTCCCTTGTTGCATCATCACCTTGTGGGTGCCGTAGTCGGCGAGAATCCGCCCTTCCGTCCCTTCAAACAGCACGGCGGAGCTTTTGCCGTACTGGTCGGCCCCTTCGGGTTTCCAACCGCCGTGGTACCACGTCAGGTGGACTGCCGGTGCGCTTCCCCGCGCGGGGAATTGATAGTCGACCTGCATCCGCGAAGGGGCTTCGTTCGCCCCGTCGTGACCCTTTTCCGACTTCGTCGCCGTGACGGTCGATGGCGCGGCCAGTCCCAGCGCCCAAAACGGCAGGTCCATGTAATGGCAGGCCATGTCGGCCAGGTTGCCGCCGCCGAAGTCCCACCACCATCGCCATTGGAAATGGAAGCTGGACGCGTGGAACGGCCGCTCGGGTGCCGGGCCCAGCCACAGGTCGTAACTGATGCCCGCCGGAGGCATCGCCCCCGGTTCACCCCGTTGACACGCGGGAACGGTGTTCGATTGCCACACGTGCACGCGGTTGATCGGGCCGATGGCCCCCGCCTGGACAAGTTCGACCACGCGGCGATAGTTCGCCCCCGCGTGGATTTGCGTCCCCATCTGCGTGGTGCAACCGTAACGGGCGGCGAACTCGCGCACCTTGCGGGCCTCGTGTACGGTGTGCGTGAGCGGCTTTTCGCAGTAGACGGCGAGGCCCCGCTGCAACGCGGCCAACGTGGGGGGGGCGTGCGTGTGGTCGGGGGTCGAAACGACCACGCCGTCGAGATTCTTCATTTCCAGCGCTTTGCGCCAGTCGTCGAACTTCTCCGCCTTGGGGAAGTCCTTGGCCGCTTCGGCCAACCGCCCGGCGTCGATGTCGCACAGGGCGACGATGTTTTCGCCCGCGACGTTATTCAGATTGTCTCGCCCTTTGGCGGCGACGCCGATGATTGCGAGATTCAGTTTTTCGTTCGGACTTCGCGTGGCGGCATCCCGCGCGACGGCGGTCCCCACCTCAAGACCGGCGGGAAGGGTGATCCCGGCGGCGACAGCCGCGCGGATGAACTCGCGTCGCGAAAAGGCATTCATCGGGAAAACTCCGCGAAGATCGGGGAGAAAGACGCATTCAAGCCGGGGGGAGTGCCCAATCGCACGACCCATCGAAACAGGCTTACCCGATCTCGCCGCGAAAGACCAGTCCGACGCACGTCTGGCCCTTGGCCACAGTCCAGAAAGCGCCCAAGAACGCGCCGGTTTCGTGGTGTGGACTTCTGCTTGGCCGGCTTTGGGACAAGCCTGCGAAACGCGGATCGACGCGTCTCTTCGCGAATTGCCAACCGGCCCGTCTACAATCTTTCAATTCCACATCCCGTCCCTCCCGCCTCTCCCTCCCCCATGGGCTACCGCAACCTTCGCGAATGCGTGAACGACCTTCGCGCCACCAGTCAACTCGTGGTGATCGACCACGAGATCGACCCCTGCCTGGAAATGGCCGAGATCCAGCGCCGCGTGTACCTCGCCGGGGGACCGGCGCTGTTGTTCACGCGCCCCAAGGGAGGCCGTTTCCCGATGGTGTCGAACCTGTTCGGCACCCTGGACCGCACGCGGTTCCTCTTTCGCGACGCGCTCGCCGCTGTGCGGCATCTTGTCGAACTCAAGATCGACCCCGTGGCGTTCGCGCGCAATCCGTGGCGGTATCGAGACGTGCCGTTCGCGCTGCTCAATCTGTGGATTCGCAAAGTCCGATCCGGACCGATCACCAGCGGAGAATGCCGCCTCGACGAATTGCCGCAACTCAAAAGCTGGCCGATGGACGGCGGCGCGTTCGTGACGCTGCCGCAGGTCTACTCGGAAGACGCCGACCGCCCCGGCTTCGGCAAGTCCAACCTCGGCATGTACCGCGTGCAGCTTTCGGGAAACCGTTACGACCCGCTCCGCGAAATCGGCCTGCACTACCAAATCCACCGCGGCATCGGCGTGCATCACGCGGCGGCGATTCGCAAGGGGGTGCCGTTCCGCGTCAACGTGTTCGTGGGCGGACCGCCGGCGCTGACGGTGGCGGCGGTCATGCCGCTCCCGGAAGGCCTCACCGAGCTGATCTTCGCCGGAGCACTGGGTGGCCGACCGCTGCGGATGGTCTGCCCCAAGGGGGAGTTGCCGTTTCCCGCCGAGGCTGACTTCGTGATCTCCGGCACGGTCGACCCTGACCGCCGCCTGCCGGAGGGCCCTTTCGGCGACCATCTGGGCTACTACAGCCTCGCGCACGATTTTCCCGTCCTCAACGTTGATCGCGTGCGACATCGTCCCGACGCAATCTGGCCGTTCACGGTCGTCGGTCGACCTCCTCAAGAGGACACATCCTTTGGGGCGTTCATCCACGAACTCACCGGGCCGGTGATCCCGACCGTGATCCACGGCGTGCGCGAGGTCCACGCCATCGATGCCGCCGGCGTACACCCGCTTCTGCTCGCGATCGGCAGCGAACGCTATGTCCCATACGCCCGCGAGCGCGTTCCGCAAGAACTGCTCACCATCGCCAACGCGATCCTCGGGCAAGGGCAACTTTCCCTTGCCAAATATCTGTGGATCGCCGCCGGCGAAGACGATCCGGGACTCGACACGCACGACATCCCCCGGTTTTTCCGGCACATGCTGGAGCGGGTCGATTGGCGGCGCGACCTGCATTTCCAGACGCGCACGACGATCGACACGCTCGATTACAGCGGCTCGGGCTTCAACGAAGGCTCGAAGCTGGTGATCGCGGCGGCCGGCGCGAAGCGTCGCGAACTGCCGACCGAGTTGGGATCGGGATGGTCGTTGCCCGACGGATTCGTCGACCCGCGCGTCGTGTTGCCGGGCATTGTGGCGGTGCGCGGTCCGCGGTTCCGCGACGACGAACGGGGAACCGATGGCCACGCCCCCACCGCCGTCGCTCGGTTCGCATCGTCGCTACCGATCGATCATCCCCTGTGCGCGTTCCCGCTGGTGGTGGTTGTCGACGACAGCGAATTCACCGCGCGCACGCTTCTCAACTTCCTGTGGGTGGTGTTCACCCGCTCCAATCCCGCCGCCGACATCGAAGGGGTGTGTGCCGAGACACATCAGAAGCATTGGGGTTGTCGCGGTCCGCTGGTCATCGACGCGCGGATCAAGCCGCATCACGCTCCGCCGCTCGTGGAAGACCCCGCCGTCACGAAGCGCGTGGAAGCCCTGGCCGCGACGGGCGGACCGCTCCACGGGCTGTTTTGACGCGGGCTGTCTAGAACCGCACGCGGGGACTCGGACCCCGAAGTGCCGTCGTCGATGAGGTGAGACGACACACCTTCACGCGATACTCAACCGTCGTCGCCAAGAGCGGCGAGCGCCTCCACGAGCGTTTCGTACTCGTAGGCACAGCAGGCGCATTGGCTCAAATGGTTGCGGACTGCGAGGAGCGCGGCGTCGAGCGGACGGGCGGCGGCTTCGGCCTCGGCGAAGCGGGCCAGCAATTCCTCACAGCCTTCGCAGCCGAGATCGTCCGCGGCGGACGTGGCGACGCCCGCGAGGAGTTCACGCGCTTGCTGGAAGGAGAAGGTCATCACCGCGTCCCGTCAGATTGTCGACACCACCCGGACTTCAGATCGCACCACGAATATCTTCGGCCGTCAAACCACTCGCCTCCAGTCCTTCCCGCAACCGAATTCGGGCGTCGTGCAAAAGCTTGTAGACGGCGTTCCGATTGCTCCCGAGACGCTCCGCGATAATCTCCACGGGAAGCTCGGCCAAGGCTCCCCGGATGGCGGCCCGCTGTTTGTCGGTCAACGTCTCTTCGATCAACCGTTGCAGCATCCCGCACAGTCGCGCCCGACTCTCTCGCGTTTCGGCGGGGATCGCTTCCGCGTCGACCGGCTCGAAGCGGATTGACCCGTCTCCGGATTCGAGCGGGACATCCTTGTAATACTTCTTCCGCATTTCGCTCATGGCGACCCGCACGGCGATGGCGAGTGCCCAGGTGGTGAAGCGGCTGTCCCCCCGAAACGAATCGAGCGCGCCGAGTATGCGCAGCAGGGAAATCTGCACGATGTCTTCGACCCCCACCACGCCGTCGTACCGGCCACGCAGCGCCCGTGTCAGCCCGCGTTCCAACACTCCGCGCAACTCCTCGAGCGCGGCGGACCGCGTGTCGGAATCGCCGCGAAGGCGGGCGGGCCAATCGATGGTTTCGGGACTGTTCACGCGGGAACAACGGATCGAGGTGCGGTCGGCGACAGTCGCGGGTCCACGTTGGACGACATCATGACGCGGAAAGGGCGGAACCTCCACCGGAGGAATCACACGCGTCGCTTTGTGGACACGGTGGTGGCCGCTGTGGGAGCCACCGATATGTCAGTCCTCGTCAAACGGCCGTTTCCGCTGCGCCGTGCGCACCAACCGCGCAGAATACCGGTTATGCTGAGCATTGAGATCGCCGATTTGAGTCCACAAATCCGATGAATCGCCCCGTGACCGTTCCCCTCGCCATTCCGCTCGATCCCGTGCCCGACGTCGAGGAGGCGCTTGCCCGGTTTGTCGATGAGCGGGGGGTGCTTTTGTTCGACAGCGCGCGGCGCGGCGATCCACGCGGACGGTACTCGTTCTTGATGTCGGACCCGTTTGCATGGCATGTCGAGCCGGGCGACGGCCTCGGCACCGGCTTTTTGGAACGGGTGGCCGGGGACTGGCGAGATTTGCAACCCGGCGGCAACTCGCCGTGGGACCTCGATTTTCCACCGTTTGTCGGGGGCGCGGCGGGCTATCTGGGCTACGAGTTCGGGCGGGCGTTCGAGCGGGTGCCGGTCGCACCGCGCGACGAATTCGCCATGCCGCTGGCGGCGATTGGTTTGTACGACCGCGTGATTGCCTGGGACCACGCGCGGGACCGGGCATGGTTGGTGTCGCAGGGTTGGCCCGAGAGCGATCCGGTTCGCCGAGCCCGCCGAGCGCGGGACCGGGCCGACGCGGCTCTCGCGAGGCTGTCCTTGCCCACACCCTCGCCACGGCCGCGCGACACATCGCGCGACTTGACCGCGAACAGCGTGTTTGGGGTCGACACCGGTCGAGCACCCGGACTTCGCAGTGATTTCGCCGAAGCGCAGTACCTGGCGGCGGTGGCCCGTGCGGTCGAGTACATTCACGCAGGGGACATCTTTCAGGTGAATTTGGCCCAGCGGTTGGTCGCGCCGTGGCCGGGTTCGCCGTTCGACCTTTATCGCCGGCTGCGCCGCCGCAACCCGGCCCCGTTTGCGGGATACTTCGCGGACGAAGATTGGGCCATCCTGAGCGCGTCCCCCGAGCGGTTTCTGGAGGTGCGTGGGGGAGAAGTGTCGACGCGCCCCATCAAGGGGACGCGGCTGCGCGGCGCGAGTCCCGAAGCGGACCTCTTCACCCGCGACGAACTGCGGGAGAGCGAAAAGGACCGGGCCGAGAACGTCATGATCGTCGACCTGCTGCGGAACGATCTGTCGCGGGTGTGCGAGCCGGGAAGCGTGCGTGTGCCGCAGTTGTGCGCGGTCGAAACGTACGAAACCGTGCAGCATCTGGTTTCGGAAGTGCGGGGGCGCCTGCGAGCGGGCAACACGGCGTGGGACCTGCTGGGAGCGACGTTTCCGGGGGGGTCGATCACCGGCGCTCCGAAAATCCGGTCGATGGAGATCGTGGCGGAACTGGAGCCGACGGTGCGAGGTCCCTATTGCGGGGCGATGTTTTATCACGGGGTGGACGGGTCGTTCGACTCGAACATCCTGATCCGGACGTTCACCCACCGGCGGGGGTGGGTCCAATGCCCGGTGGGAGGGGGGATCGTGGCACAGTCGCGACCGGAAGCCGAATACCGCGAAACGTGGCACAAGGCGGAGGGGATGCTGCGGGCGCTGTTCGGGGGGTGAACGGCGGATTTTCCCGGAAGTGGGCGAGTTGGCGGTCGCGACCTCCCCAAGCGGGATGAATTCCGCCACAATCACTAGCGAGAGGGAAGCCACGGCCGTCCGTTGGCGAGCTTCCTGAGCAAGCGGAGCCGTCCCTGCCACGATGTCCCTCGACCGGGCTGATGTGGAGAACCGGTCAACGAGCGTAGCGGCCACGGATATTGGCGGACGACGTAAGTGGTTGCAGTTTCGGGAGAACACGCGGAATTCGTCGGGCTTTTGTCGGGTCTTCACAATTGCATGCTATCAATGCGATGAACACCGGAATCCAGGAGGGACCGGGGAAGGTGCGGGAGGCGGCCTTAGGGCCGGACGCTCCCGCCGTCGGGGGAGTTTTCCCCGACGGTCACGCACCTTCCGCTTTCGTATTGGGGTGCGGGAGGGACTTGGCGATGCAGCGTGTCCGAACCGTGTTCATCAGCGACGTCCATTTGGGCTGCAAGTACGGCAACGCGTCGGCGTTTCTGGACTTCATCAACAGCGTGCAGCCCGAACAACTGTACATCGTCGGCGATTTCATCGACGGCTGGCGTCTGAAGCGCCGCTGGCACTGGAACGACACGTACAGCTTCATTCTGCGGCGGTTCGTCGAGTTGCTGAAGTCGGGGACGGTCATCCGCTACACCCCCGGCAACCACGATGAATTCCTGCGGGACTTCATCTACAGCCTGGGAAGCGTCGAGATCGCCGACGAGTTCGTGCACGTGACGGCCGACAACCGGCGTCTGTTGGTGATGCACGGGGACCAGTTCGACACGGTGGTCCGGAATTGCCGCTGGCTCTCGATGGTCGGCGACGTCGGCTACAACCTCTTGCTGCTGCTGAACAAAGGGCTGAACTTCGTGCGGCGGCACATGGGCTTCGGCTACTGGTCGCTGTCGGCGGCCATCAAACGCAAAGTCAAGCAGGCAACGAACTTCATCAGCAGCTTCGAGAGCGTGATCACGCGGTACGCGGCCACCAAGGGTTGCGTGGGGGTGGTGTGCGGCCACATCCACACTCCGGCGATCAGCGAGGTGAAGGGGGTCCGGTACTACAACACGGGCGATTGGGTCGAAAGCTGCACCGGGTTGGTCGAAGATTACGACGGCAACCTCGATTTGGTGTACCGGGCGTCGCACTACGGTCGACACCGGACGCGCCGCGTGCCGGTCGCACCTGCAAATGTCGGGGCCGGACAAATTGGCGCGGTGGCGGAGTTGCTGGCCCTCTCCAACGCGTCCGGCGTGGCGGAATTCTCGGTGGATGGCCCCGGGGGTTCGGCGGACGACATTCCTGTGGGGGCGATCCACGGCGGTTCCGCAACCCGCGGAAGCTGAACAGCGGAACGCATTGCGGGGGTTGCGGCGGTCGCCCGTTGGCGCGGGGGCTGGTACAATTCGTCGCCGAATCGACGATCCGGCGTTTCGCGGCACCCCGTGCAGTCCGCCTCCAAAAATCAACACCAACCCCCCCCACACATGCATCCCACCGCCACGACGGACTCCCGCACCAGCCACTCGGACGAGCCCCGCGTCGGCGATTCGATCGAGAACGGTGCCCTCGCCACCAAGGGTCCGTACGGCCGGACGGGAAAGCGGTTGCGGGATCGGATTCAATCGCGGGTGTTCGGGTTCGTTCACGGGAACAACCTGGTCTACAACACCTGCTGGGAAGACCCGCGGCTCGATCATGTCGCCCTCGAGTTGGGGCCGACCGACCGCGTGATGATGATCACGTCGGCCGGCTGCAACGCGCTGGACTACGCGTTGAAGTCGCCGGCGCGGATCCATTGTGTGGATGTCAATCCGCGACAAAACGCGCTGTTGGAACTGAAACAGCAGTGCATTCGGAAGCTCGATTACGACGACTTCTTCGCGTTTTTCGGGCGCGGCGGACATCCGCACGCGGCGGCGCTCTATCGGCGGGAACTTCGCGCGGGTCTCACGCTGGAAAGCCGCGAGTATTGGGACCGGCACATCCGGGCGTTTTCGCTGACTCCCGCGCGGCCTTCGTTCTATTTCCACGGTACGTCCGGAATGGTCGCCCGGTCGGTCAACCTGTACATCGACAAGGTCGCCCGCGTCCGAAGTTCGGTGAGCGAACTGCTGGCGGCGCGGTCGCTCGAAGAGCAGAAGGACATCTACGACCGCAAACTGCGGCGCGTGTTCTGGACCAAGTTCGTGCGCTGGATCGTCAGCCGCGACAGCACGTTGTCGCTGTTGGGAGTGCCGCGGAGCCAGCGGTTGCAGGTCGAAAAAGAGTACGACGGCGGGATCGGACGGTTTATTGAAGACAGCATCGAAACCGTCTTCACCAAGCTGCCGATTCACGACAACTACTTCTGGCGCGTGTATCTCACGGGGCGTTATTCGCACGACTGCTGTCCGGAGTACCTCAAGCCGGACAATTTCGCGAAACTCAAGGCGGGCTTGGTCGACCGTGTCACCACGCACACGATGACGATCCTCGACTTCCTCCGTGCGCACGACGTGTCGATCTCGCGGTTCGTGCTGCTCGACCACATGGACTGGTTGAGTTCGTTCAGCCGCGAAAGCTTGCGCGATGAATGGCAGGCGATCGTCGACCGGGCCGCGCCGGACTGCCGCCTGATCTGGCGAAGCGGCGGTTTGAGCGTCGACTATGTGGATCCGCTCGAAGTCAAGGTGGCGGGACGCGTTCGGAAGGTCGGCGAACTGCTGACGTACAACCAGGCTCTCGCCAACGAACTGCATCCGAAGGACCGGGTGCACACGTATGGAAGCTTCTACATCGCGAATCTGAAGAAGGAATAGCGAATCGATGCGGGGATTCGCGGTTCCCGCCGTCGACCTGCAAGTCAGTCTTCTTCTATCTGTGTATCATCGGCGGCGCATGACGTTGTTGAAGGATTCCGACTTCGGAAGTGGCAAGGGGGGGGCGTTGTCCCCACTTGGATTTGTGATTGAACCGAGTTGCTGTTTCGTCATTCGGTGTTGGTGATTTGGTATTCCCTCCATGTCTTTCGCGTCGGACCTCAAAATCCTGTACCACATGGCCGTCCGGCCGATCCGGGGGGGGACGCACGCGGAGCGGTTGGAGAACTTTTACAGCGGCCAAGCCGAAGGGTACGACGATTTCCGCAAGCGGTTGCTGCGCGGTCGGCAGGAGTTGTTCGAGCGGTTGCCGATTCCCGAAGGCGGGGTGTGGGTCGATTTCGGAGCGGGGACCGGATCAAACGCCGAGTACCTCGCGCCGCGGATCCCCACGCTCAAGAAGGGTTACCTCGTCGATCTGTCGCACAGTCTGTTGGAAGTGGCGAAGAAGCGGATCGCCGAGCGGGGCTGGTCCAACATCGAAACGGTGGAAGCGGACGCGACCATCGTGGAGATTCCCGAACCTGCGGACGTGGTCACGTTTTCGTATTCGCTGACGATGATTCCCGATTGGTTCGCGGCGATCGACCGGGCGAGGGAGTTGCTCAAGCCCGGTGGCGTTATCGGCGTCGTCGATTTCTTCGTGTCGAGGAAGTATCCAGCCGAGGGGCGCAAACGGCACGGGTGGTCGACGCGGACGATCTGGCCGACATGGTTCGGTTCCGACAACGTGTTTCTGAGTCCCGATCATCTCCCGTATCTGTCGCGGCACTTCGAGCTGATCCTTGTTGAGGAAGAACGGGCGAAGGTGCCATACGTGCCGTTCGGACGCGTGCCGTATTATCGATTCGTAGGACGAAAACGAGGGTGAGGGAAAAACAAGGAATCACGAATACCGAAAGGCCATTCCTGTGTGTCTCGGATTGCGGTCCGTTTCATTCGGTGTTCGTGATTCCGAATTCGTGAATTGCCGCCGGCATTGGACACTCCGAGAATCACCTCCGGAACCCTGCCATGTCACGCATCTTCTACAGCATGGCCGGAGAGGGACGCGGGCACGCGGCCCGCGTCGGGGCCGTGGTCGAATCGCTCCGTCGGCGGCACGAGATCACACTGTTCGCGCCGGGTGACGCGTACGACTTGCTCGCTCCCGCCTATGCCGGGACGGAAGTGCGCGTGTTTCGCATACCGGGCCTGCGCTTCCATTACACGGCCTCGCACTCCCTGGACCCGGTGCGAACGATTCGGGAAGGGGCTGGCTACCTCTGGCGCTTCCGGCGATTGGTGCGGCGGATCAAGCGCGAGCTGCGCGAAGCGGCGGCGGACCTCGTCATCACCGACTTCGAGCCGGCACTGCCCCGCGCGGCGGACGAGTGCGGGATCCCGTGCGTGAGTCTCGACCACCAACACTTCCTGGTGTGCAACGACCTGGCGGGCTTGCCGCGGCGGCTGCGCTGGAAGGCCCGCGCGATGGGCTGGGTGGTCGAGTTTTTCTGCCCGAATCCGTCGTCGGTGATCGTGTCGTCGTTCTATAACCCCCCCCTGTTGCCCGAACACCGCGGCGTCACCCAGGTGGGTGTGCTGTTGCGGCCGGCGATCCTCGCCGCCCGCCCGGAAGTCGGCGGGCATGTCGTGGCGTACTTGCGGCGGCAGGTCGATTCGCGCGTGCTGGAAGCGTTGTCGCGCTGCGGCAGACCCGTGCACGTGTATGGTCTGGGGGAACGACCCGCGCACGGCGGCCTCGAGTTCCGTCCCGTCAGCCAGCGAGGTTTCCTGGACGATCTCGCTTCGTGCGACTCCGTCGTCTGTACGGCCGGGAATCAACTGGTCGGCGAAGCGTTGTACCTCGGCAAGCCGGTGTTGGGCCTACCCGAAACGGGGAACTTCGAGCAGGCGATCAATGCCCATTTCCTGCGGGAAAGCGGCGCCGGCACGTGGGCCGATCCACTGACCATCACCGACCGGGACGTGCGGGAGTTCCTCGCGCGGCGGGCCGAATTCGCCGCGCGAATCGTTCCGGAGAACGTCGTTGGCAACGGCAAAGTGGTGGCGGAACTGGAGCGTTGGCTACCAGCCGAGACGCCTCCCGCCCGCGCGGACGGTTGCGTCCCGGAAGACCTGCTGGAACCCGAGGACGAATGGGAAACGCCGCCGTGGGAAGCGCGGGAGTTGGTGGCGTCGTGAAGACCGAATGACGAATGACGAATGACGAATGACGAATGACGAATACCGAATACCGAACGACTAACCCGTGACCTTTTTTGCATTCGTCATTAGTCATTCGTTATTTGTCATTTTTCATTCTCCCTAAACTCAACACTTGAGTGTTCCTGGTTGCCCTCCTCACCTCCTTCGTGCGGATTCGATCATGCTGCGACATCTCTCCTTTGTCCGCACGTTGTTCCGCAATCGACATCGGGTCGAGGACCCGCCCCGCTTCCTCACGCACACCGTCACCTTCGGCTGCAATGCCCGGTGCATCATGTGCGACAGTTGGAAGATGCCGACCGACGGGGACCTGACAACCGACGAGATCGAACGGATCTATCGCCAACTGCCTCCGATGGACGCCGTGCGCCTCACCGGGGGCGAACCGTTCGTCCGCCGCGACATGCCCGAGATCGCGGAATTTGCGCGGCGGCACCTGCGGCCGCTCGTGCTGCACATCACCACCAACGGGTTCTTGACGAAGCGGATTGTCGAGTTCGTCGAACAGCGTGACCGTCGTCTGCCGCTGGAATTGCTGGTGTCGCTCGACGGGGTCAAGGAAAAGCACAACGAGGTGCGCGGGCGCGAGAACGCCTGGGACACGGCGATCAAGACGGTGCGGGAATTGGCCCCCCGGAGGAAGGAGTTGCGGCTGGTTTTGCGTGTCAATCAAACCATCGTCGACGCGGACGGGGTCGAGCAGTACCGCCGCCTGCGGGAAGTGCTGCGTCCCCTGGGGGTGCGGAACAACGTGGTTTTGGCCTACGACACCAGTGCCACGTACAACATGGAGCGGGAACTGGATGTCGCTCCGACCGAAATCGGCGAGTTCACGACGTTCGGCGAGTTCACCCGCGACGACCTGCGCGACCTCATCGGCGAGGTCGAACGCGATCTGGCCGACGCGCCGCTGCTCGAACGGCTCTCGAAGCGGTACTACCTGCGGGGGATCGCCAACCGGTTGCTCAACCACCGGGGTTCCCCCAATCCCGCGTGCGTGGCCCTGCACAGCCACCTGCGGCTGTTCCCGAACGGGGACGTGCCCACGTGCCAGTTCAACAGCCGAACCGTGGGGAACCTGCGACAATCTTCGTTCGCCGAGGTCTGGAAATCGGTCAAGGCGGACGAGCAGCGGCAGTGGGTGCGGAAGTGCCCCGGGTGCTGGGCGGAGTGCGAAGTGCTCCCCAGCGCGATCTACACGGGCGACCTGCTGTTCCACTCGACGCTGCCGATCCAGGATCGCCGACCGGAACGGTCGCGAGGCACCGCCACTGCGGCAACGGTGAGGACGGAAGGGGCCGACGACGCTCTGGCAGGGGCGGCGGGGGGCTGTGGCGGAGGTTGCGGCGCGGCGGAGGGATTGGTCGAACTGAGGACGGGTTGAATCGAGAGAGAAGGCGGCACGGGGGAGCTATGGCCCGGCGACCGACTGGCCGCGTAGCGTTCGGGGCTATTCACGTTTGCTCATTGGGGCGGCATGGACTTTGGGGCGGATTCGACCAGCGATGCCCCCAGCACGACCCGGAATCCTTTGACGGCGGTCGCGAAGTTGATGCCGGGAAACTGGCGTTGGTCGTTCAGATAGCGGTGTGACGAGCGCATGCGGCTGACATCTCCGCTGGCGGCGCCACTGCGGACAACCGCGCAGGTCCCGACATCCAGGCTGCCGATCGGATCGGTCACCGCGTCCGCGGTGTACGTTCGGCCTGAATCCAGGCAAATCTCGTGGACGTTTCCGTGCATCTCATGGAGGCCGAAGGGGTTGGCCGGTCCTTTGCCCACGATGGAAAACGGAGCACCCCTTCCGCGCGGCGGATTCTCCGTATCGGACACGTTGTCCCCGAACGAGTAACGGGTGTGGGTTCCGCCCCGGCAGGCGAATTCCCACTCGGCCTCGGTTGGCAGCCGCGCGGCGCGCCCCTCGGATTGGCTCAACCATTCGCAGAAGCGGTGCGCGTCTTGCCAGCCCACACACCGAACAGGGAAACCGTCGACGTCGGACCGGTCGGACTTGTTGTTCCACACATTGGCGGAGCGACGAACTCGCGGATTGAGGTCAAACGCTCCCTCGCCATCCGATTCGGCTTCGGTGACGTACTTCGTGGCGTCGACGAATCGCCGAAACTGGCCAACCGTCACTTCCGTGGTCCCCATGTAATACGCCTGTGTCAGCGTGACCTTGTGTTGAGGCTTTTCATAGGGCTGCGCATCCGCATCGTTTTCGGGCGCTCCCATCAGAAACTCCCCCGGCGGGATCAGCCGGAACTTCATGCCCACCGAGTTTTCATATTCGACGGGAATCTGCAGATATGCCGCCCATTCGTCCTGATGCTGCTTCGCCCGCGCCGCGTCGAAAGGGGCGTTGGCGGGCTTGGGCGTAGCGGAGGGGAGCGGATTATCTGGTCCCGCTGGGCGAGGCTCGATTCTGCGCCGCACCCATTCCGCTCCGACGATCTTGCCGTCGTGGCCACTCCCGCTGACGTCGCGAAGGGTGTCTCCCGAACCTTCGCTGAAGTCGTACATCGCCAGCGTCTTGTCATCGCTGGAGAGACTGGTGACTGGGGGGAAGTTTTGCGAGTAACGGGCCACGCGCGAGATGCGGACCTGATCGATCACTCCCTGAAAACGGCTGCGGAGTTCGCCGTCGCAGCCGATGTGCAGCGCGGTCATCCGCCATTGCAGCCCCTCGTGCGGTTCGGCGAACCGCTGCCCCTGCCAGACACCGTTGATGTAGTAGTTGAGATAGCGACCATCGAAGACGAGCGCGCGGTGCTGCCGAACATCTCCCGCGAATGGACCATAGGCGTTCACATAGGGGGTTTTGCCCTGGATTCGCGCGCCGCTGATCCGTTTGCCGGGATCCGCCTGGGGACCGTCGTAGAGGGCCATGAACTCGATCGCTTTCGCCGAGCCCCCGCTCAACTGGGCGATCGTACCCTGACCGCTGGCGTTCGATGACGTGACCAGCGCTTCGATCGTGAACTGCGGATAGTCCCAATCGAGGCCCGTCACCTCGACGTAGTCGTCCCGCCCGTCGAAGCGCAGCCCCGCGGTGAGTTCGGTCTGCGGCAAGGCGGGGATCGGCGTGTCGAACCAGCGTGCCAGTCGCTGCCCGAAATACGGCAGGGCGGCCAGCATCGCCAGCGGGAGTACCAGCCAGCGCAGCAAAGCGGCGCGAATTTTGCGCGAACGAGCGTTTTCACCCGCCGGGTTGATGCTTGTTTCGGTGGTGGGCAGCGCGTCAATTTCCGTCGTTTCGCGGAGCTTCGGAAGCAGTTCGGGGACCGACTGCACGAATCCTTTCACGCGCAGTTCGGTCTGGCATTGCTCCAGCAGATTCGCGACTTCCGAGGCCGTCTGAAAGCGATGGTTCCGGTCTTTCTCCAACAGCCGAAAAATGATCGTTTGCAGCCACTCGGGGGTCCCCGGAATCACATCGGTGATGGGGCGGGGGGTGTCGTCGCACACCCGCTTGAGCACGGCGACCGTGCTGCCGGCGCGGAACGGCGGGCGACCGCTCACCAATTGATAGAGGACGCTTCCCAGACTGAACAGGTCCGCCCGATGATCGAGAGTTTCGCCGCGCGCCTGTTCGGGAGCCATATACATGGGGGTGCCGGCGATCAGACCGCTTTGAGTCAGGCTCGCGTCGTCGACGGCTCTCGCCAAACCGAAATCGGTGATCTTGGCCCGTTCGTCGAGGCCCCCCGTGAGCAGGATGTTCGACGGCTTGATATCCCGATGAATCAGATGGGCCGCATGGGCTGCGGCCAGACCGGCAGCGAGTTGGCGCCCGATGCGCAACACTTCCGGCACAAGCAACGGCCCGATCCGGTCGAGCCGCTGTTGCAGGCTGTCTCCAGGGACGTACTCCATGACGAGATAGGGGATCGGCTCTTCCTCGACGGCATAGATGCCCACGATGTTTTCGTGCTGGACGGCGGCGGCGGTGCGGGCCTCTCGAATAAACCGCTGCCGGGGAGGCGAAGTGGCCGCCAACTCGGGATGCATCATTTTGATGGCGACAACCCGATGCAGCTTTTCGTCGAACGCCTTGGCCACAACTCCGAAGGCACCGCGACCCAGAATCATCTCCACCTCGTAATGGCCCAGCCGTCCCAACCAGCCGGGCCGGGTTGAAGGCTGCAGGTAACGGCGAAGCTGGCTTTCCGCCGAGGCCTGGTCCTTACCCGGTTTGTGGTCGGGGGGTACGTCCGTACCGACGAGCGTCGGACTCACTTCCGAGTCCAGGGGAGGAACGGCGGGGGTTTCCAGAAAACCTCCGGATTGTTCGTGCGTCGTGAGCAGCGCCTCGACCTCGGCACGGAGCGCGGCGTCCTCGCCGCAGGCCCTTTCGACGTAGGCGGCCCGTTCCTGTTCGTCGGCGAGTTCCAGTGCCGCGAGGAAGATCGTGCGCTCGGTCATGATGTTGGTCCGGTGCTGATGGGAGTCGATTGCGCGTGGGTTGGCCGACGCGGAGTCGCGTCGGGAATTCCCCGCCCGGAAAAGAGAGCGCCGTTTGTTGGCCCGCCGCGCCAAAAAAACGACGAAAATCTTCCCGCTGGCGGGAATCGCCCCCTTTTTGCCGCTGTTTTGCCCCTGGAACCGCCGGTTCATTCCGCGTCGAGCGTGTCCCGCCGCATCTCGCGCAGCAGCCAGGCTTTGGCGTAGGCCCACAGTCGGTCCGCCGTGCGTGGCGGAATGTCCAGAACACCGGCGGCCTGTTTCAGAGACAGCCCGGCAAAATATCGCAATTTGACCAATTCGCAGGCGCTGGCGTCCACCGTTGCGAACCTCGCCAACGCCTCGTCAAGAGGTACCAGGAACTCTTCGTCTGGCGCAGCGGCCAGCGCTTCCAGGTCGAGCGGGACTCGCCGCAGTTCACCACCCCGTTTGAGCCGTTTCCGTCGCCGCGCGGCGTCCACGAGGATCCGCTGCATCGCCTCCGCCGCGGCGAAGTAGAAATGTCGGCGGCCTCCCCACGCCCCGTCATCTCCCCCCTTCACCAACCGCAGGTACGCTTCATGCACCAGGGCGGTCGCTTGCAGCGTCTGCCCCGGCTGCTCCAACGCCAGCTTCGCCGCCGCCAGTCTCCGCAACTCGTCGTACACGAGCGGCAACAGTTCCCCCGCCGCCGCCGGATCGCCCGACTCCATCCGCGACAGAATTTGGGTGACATCACTCATGCATCCATGATAAGCCCGTTCGGCAAGCGTCGAAAGACGTCGGTGGCCTGGACGGTACCATGAGCGCCCCAGCGACGAAGTCACACAAGGCATTGGTCGAGCGCCAACAACACGATCCAGTCTCGTTCCTCGCGTCACGGCACCTCGGTGTCCCAACTGTCGCCTCGCGACGTCAACGGTCGCAGGAGGCATCCCGCCCCTTCGGCATTGAGAATGGGACCATGCTCGCTCGGCGGTGCCCGAGTGAGTAGGGCCACTCAAGCAGGCGCGCCGTCCGACCCGCAGGCCGGGAAATCAGGCAGATACCAGATCGACCCACGAGGCGACCTGGTGGACGAATCTGTCTCATCGGGAATTGCCGCGTCGCGGGGGACAGCCTCGGGGCCGCGCTCCACTCACACCAGCTCCGCGATCGGCTTGCCCTCTTCCAGCATATACACCGGCCGCCCACCCTGGTTGATGAACTGCAGACCCCGGTCGATGCCCAGCACGTCGAACACCGTCGCCATCAGGTCTTGCGGCGAGATCGGTTGCGTGTGGGGCGTTTCCACCTTCGGGTTGGACTGGCCGACGACCTGACCCATCTTCAGGCCGCCACCGGCGAGGGCCAGCGTGCTCAGCGGTGCCCAGTGGTCGCGACCGGCTTGCCGATTGATGCGCGGCGTACGGCCGAATTCGCCCGTGATGACCAGCAGGATTTTCTGATCGAGGCCGCGCGAGCGGACATCCTCGACGAACGCGGCCACCGCGCGGTCGAGTTCCGGGCCGCGCTGTTCCATGCCGCGCTTGATCTGGCCGTGCATGTCCCAGCCGCCGAAGTGCAGCGTCACGAAGCCGCAACCCGCTTCGCACAGGCGGCGGGCGAGCAGCATCTGTTGCCCCAAGCCTTTGCCATACTTCTCGACCAGGTGCGGCGGTTCCTTGTCGAGATTGAACGCGCCGGGGGCTTTGCCGAGGATCAGGTTGAACGCCTGCTCCTCGAACTTCGACAGTCCCTCCATCAGCCCCGTGTGGTCCGCCTCCTGGCGGAAACGGTCGAGGCTGCCGAGGAGTTCGCGCCGGTTGTCGAGTCGTTCGAGCTTGGTGTCGAGCGACATGTTCTTGCGGGCCTGACCCTGCGGATCGAACGGGGCCGAGGCGGCACCGAGGAACGCGGGGCCGTCGGCGGTGATCGAATTGAGCCGCACATACGTGGGCATGCCGCTCGTCGGGTGATTCGCGCCGCGGTACTTCGAGACGATCGAGCCGAGGGAGGGGCGCGAGGGGAGGCCGCCGTTGTCGACCATGCGGTTGTCGTAACCGGTCATCACCCAGTGCGTGCCGCCGCCGTGCCCGCTGTTGCGATGGGCGAACGAACGGACGACCGCCATCGACTCCATCTGACGGGCCATCAGCGGGAACGTCCCGCCCAGCGAGACGCCGGGGAGTGTCGTCGCGACTTCCCCCGTGATGCTGCGGAATTCGACCGGGGCGGACATTTTCGGGTCGAACGTTTCGACGTGCGTCGCCCCGCCACCCAGCCACAGCCAGACGACCGACGTGTCTTTCACCGCTTGGCCCGCCTCGGCTGCTGCGGCACGGGCCGCCATCAGATCCGGCAGGGACAGCATCCCGCCGCCGAACGCCGAGCCACCCAAAGCACCGATCCGCAGAAAGTCGCGCCGCGTCCGGCCATCGCAGCCTCGGGAGCGACGGGTGCCGGAAATGGTCAGGCCCGGCGAACCGAGGCCGCTGGAAGTCGTGGAATCGGCAATCGGGCCGTGCAAATCAGCCATGAGCGAGGACTCCGACCGGAGTGCGAAAGATCGAGCGCTGCATCCCCAACACCGGGGGCGAAGTACGGGATACGACCGGGAGCACCGCGCCACGCGGAACGTGGCGGGAACCCCCTGAAACCGAGAATCGGCATCAAAGACCGTCTATCTGACGAAAAGTTACCAGACCGGCCAAAAACTGTCAATTTTCGCGTGGGAGCGGGCTGTGGGGCGGGTTCGCTCTCGGCGCTCTCGGTTTGAACCTGCGAGGAGGGGCCGCCCGTGGCGGAGAGAGTCCGAGGGCGTGGTGCGTCGATATTGATGTCCATCCGTGCGAAAAGTCACCGATGACCGCAGTCCGCCTCGACCTTGAGTCTCCGCCCGCCCCCATCCCTCGGACCCCGCCGTCATGTCCCCTTTCCGCGCCTTCTCCGCAAATCTTCGCGTTCTGACGGTACACCCCGCCGAGCGGCAGCGGTTGGAAACGCTCGGCATCCTCAACCCGACGGTACAGCGGTACCTCGTCTGGCGTCGCTCGATTTTTCTGGTGGTAATCCTGTTCACCCTGGCGAGCGCCGCGCTGGCCACGTGCAACGAGGCGGGACTGTTCGACCCTGCGTCCCCGGTCGCCGACGCGTCCGCAGCCGACTCGCCTGTCCCGAACAAATCGGCCAACGAAGCCGATGGCAACGAAACGGACGACTCCCAAGCCGACGAAGAAGACGAAGAGGAGGAGCAGGAAGGCGCGGCCGAAAATCCGCTCGTGAAGAGCGCCGAACAAGCCTTGGCCACGGCGATGCCTCCCGCCGAGGAGGAACCCAAGGCGAACGCGTTCTCGAAGTTCGCCGATCTGGTGCACCTGGTGGCGCTGTACTCCGTTCCATTGGCGGCGTTCGGCGCGCTGCTGTTTTGGACACGGGTCCGCCTGACGCACCGCATTATGTTGGCCGGTTGGGCGATTGGGTCCCTCGCCCCGATGTTGATCGCGCTGTGCCCGTGGAGTTGGTGGGGTTACGACATGACCCCCGACCCCGATGCCACCGACCTCGAAAAGCTTCGGGACGCCGCGGAGTCGGCCAAGGACGCGGCCGAATATCTCGTGACGCTTTTGCCGATCGTGCTGTCGATGCTGCCCGGTGCGCAACGGGCCTGCCTGCGCGTCAAAACGTTGCTTCCGGAGTCGATCCTGCCCGGATGGTTGATCGTTTCCTCGGCGCCGCTGCAATGCCTGATGTTCATGGTGCTGTTCGTGGTGGTCAATCAAGTGGCCGACAATCCGCTGTTCCTGGGTGGCATGCTGTGCCTGCTGGCGGCGCCGATGACGTACCTCGTGCGGGCGGACGTGTTGACCAGACCGCTCGTCACCGAGGCCGACCATCGCGGCCTCGCACGCGTGCGGATGACGATGTCTGCGTTGAGCCTGACGGGGGGAGCGCTGCTCGTCACGTTCGCGATGACACAATCCGTGTTCGACATGCATCTGGTCGGTCGGGACGACAACGCGATGTTGTACCCAATGGATATTCCCGTCCTGTTGCTGGAGGGGTTCGGTCGCTCGCTGTTCATCACGGTCCTCGGGGCGGACTTGTTCCTGCGGATGAACCTGTCCGCCTGGCGGCATGGCAAGGCGTTGGCCGGGACCGAAGCCGAACGGGGCTACGACGAAGTGCTGGACAGCCTCGACCGCGATTGGCGACGTGCGTAATCGGCTGCACCCTGTCGACTCGAAATCCTGTCAACTCGAAACCCTGTCAAGTGGCGAGAGACTCCTCCGCCAACAATCGGGGTCCGCCCCCTTCTCCGCTCGGACGCTCCCCTCCGCTGGGAATCGCGGTGCGACGGACCTAACATCGTCCGCTTCTTCGGACTCCCGCGCATCGCGGGTGGGTTTCCGTCCGAAACTTCGCTGTGTGACCGCCTTTCATGCTCGACATCGGCCTCGTCGGCCTCGGACCGGATTGGGAAACGTGCTACAAGCCGGCGCTCATCCGGCTCCGTCCCCGTCTGCGCGTGCGCTCGGTACACACCGCCGTCGCCACGCGGGCCGAACCCGTCGCCGCGGAATTCGACTGCCGCCCCGCAGCATCATTGACCTCGCTGATCGAACGGGCCGACCTCAAGGCGATCGTCGTTCTCGACCCCGGCTGGTGCGGTGCGGTTCCCGTCGAGTTGGCCCTGGATCTCGGCAAGCCGGTGTTTTTCGCCAATTCGGGCGCCTTACCGAGAGACCTCATTCCACGTCTCGCGGAACGGTCGGCGCGGACCGGCGTGATGCTGATGCCCGACCTGCGGATTCGTTATCTGCCGTCGACCATCCGCCTGCGCGAGTTGATTGCGACGCGGATCGGCCGCCCCCTGAGTGTCGAAGCAAGATGGGACGTGACCGGCGAGAGTGAGCCGTCCCGCGGCAAGCTGAATGCGCGTTTGGTCGAAGTGTTCGATTGGTTTCGAGCGATCGCGGGCACCCCCCCGCGCCACGCAACCTCGTTGCGCGACTTGACGGGCGCCGCGGACGGCACATCAGGATGCGAGATCGAGTTCACGCGACCGGCCAAAGGGGGGGAGCCGCTCCACTGTCGCCTGACGACCGTCCGCCACGGGGCGGCGGAGCAGGCCGGGCCGTCCACGGCTCGACCGGTCGAGTTGTCAATCCGCTGCGAGCGGGGATCGGCGCGGATCAGCCACCCGACGGAGATCGAGTGGTCGGGCTCCGAACCCGATGAACCGCTCCGCCGCGAATCGTTGACCGGCGAGCGGGAGGACCTCGAACTCATGCTCGACCACTTCGCGCGACGCGTCGCTGGTGGTCTGGTCCCCGTGCCGACGTTCGAGGACCTGCAGCACGCCTGGAGTCTGCGCGACAGTCTGTGACGGGCAAACGCCATTCTTCAGCGCCGGACGGTGATTCACACTCGCATCACATCACATCCGCATCGCGTTTCACCACGGGTCGAGCACGCGGACCCGCGAGCCTTCGATCTCCAGCCGCGCGGCTGCGAAGAGTCGCAGCGCCTCCGGGTACGCGTCGCACTCGGCGGCGAACACCCGATGGGCCAGCGTGTCGGGAGTGTCAGCGGACAACACCGGCACAACCCGTTGCAACACGATCGGGCCGTGGTCGTACTCGTTGTCGGCGAAGTGCACGGTGCAGCCGCTCACCTTCGCGCCCCGTTCCAGCACCGCCCGATGGACGCGCGCGCCGTGAAACCCGTGCCCGCAGAACGCGGGAATCAGCGAGGGGTGGATATTGAGCACCCGATCCTGAAAATCGTCGGGGATGCGCAACAAGCTCAGGAATCCCGCGAGAGCCACCACGTCGACGTTCGCTCGGCGACACGCCTCGAAGACGGCGTCCGAGAATGTGGACGTGTCCGCGAACTCCTTGCGGGGCAGGACTTGGCAATCCAGTCCCGCCTTCCGCGCCCGCTCGATCCCGCCGCAGTCCCGTACCCCGGCCACCACGAGCGGCACTTCGATATCGAGCTGCCCCGCTTCGCGCTGCCGCAAAAAATTGACCAACGTGGTCCCGCCCCCCGAGATCAGCGCCGCCACGCGGAGCGGGCGCGTCAAGGGTTCCGACAACGGGCGGCGCGGTTCGGGGAACGTCATGGCTCGACACGAATCAAAAGGGGGGCGGCACGAACTCCGCGACGCCGTGGCCGTGGTCGAATGGCCGAGACCAACGGCCCGGCTTCAAACGGGACACCCCAGGCAACCCGACCACGCGGGACGCCGCGTCCAACGCCGGTTCAAAACCGGAAGTAGATGAACGGGTTATAACTCGACGCGGCCAGCAGCACACCCGCGACCGCCAACGCCGCCGCATGCCACCCAGACCGGAGCACGTTGGTCGTCAGCCACAAGGATTCGCGTCGCTCCACCGGTGTTCGAGCGGCAAACTCCCGACACCGCGCGGCAAGCGCTATTGGCACGGGTGTGGCCGCCACAACTCCCAAGGCCATTAGCGCGGCCAAGGGACCGTCGAGGTACATGCCCAGCGGATAGGCCAGCGGGTTGCCCGTCTGAAGCCCGCACAACGCCCGGCCGAACGTCAACGCCTGCGCGAAATCCTCGCTCCGGAACAACGTCCACCCCGCCATCACGAGGAGCAACGTGTAGGCGTGCCGCGCCGCAACGGGGAGCCATTCCAGACCTCGGCCGAAGCGACCTCGTTCCAGGATCAGAAACACGCCGTGGAACACGCCCCATGCGACAAACGTCCACGCCGCCCCGTGCCACAGGCCGCACAAGAGGAACACGATCAACAGGTTGCGGCCGGTCGCCCACGCACCGTGTCGATTCCCCCCGAGCGGGATGTACACATAGTCGCGGAACCACGTCGACAACGAAATGTGCCAGCGCCGCCAGAACTCCGTCAGCGACCGCGCCGCGTAGGGATGGTCGAAGTTTTCCAGGAACGTGAACCCGAACATCCGACCCAGCCCGATCGCCATGTCGCTGTAGCCGGAGAAGTCGAAGTAGATTTGCAGCGTGTAGCACACCACCCCCAGCCACGCGACCGCCGGAGTCAGGTCGCCGTCCGGTATCGCGAACACTCCATCGGCGACCGCCGCGAACGTGTTCGCCAGCAACAGTTTTTTCATGAGACCGACCACGAACCGGTCGATGCCCGAAGCGAACGCGCCCCACGAGGTTTCCCGTACCCGAATCTCGGCGGCCACGTCGGCATAGCGCACGATCGGTCCCGCGACCAACTGCGGGAACAAGGCGACGTACAACGCGAGGTCGAACGGGTTCCTCTGGACGGGGGTGTGGCGACGGTACACGTCGACAACGTACGACATCGCCTGAAACGTGAAGAACGAGATCCCCGCTGGCAGGACCGGGGCGGCGCGCCATTCCGAGGTGGCGAAGCCGAGCGAGTCCAGCGCGAATCGCGCGTTCTCGTAGGCGAAGCCCGCGTACTTGTACCAACCCAACAGCGCGAGATTGGCGACGACCGTCGCAACCAGCGCCCACCAACCCGACGGCCGGTCGCGATACTTGTCGACCAGCAACCCCCCCAGGTGGTTCAACCCGATCGACAACAGCAAGACCCCGATCGCGCCGGGGGAGCCCCACGCATAGAACCACAGGCTGGCGGCCAACAGCACGGCGTTCCGCGCGCGGCGCGGCACGGCGAAGTGCACCGCGATCACCAGCGGCAGGAACAGGAACAAGAACAGAGCGGAGCTGAAAACCATGGGGCGGCAAATACCCCAATTCGCCCCGGCGGGTCAAGACGGCGCGATTCCGGACCGGGCGTGAGGGCGTGTGATGGTGGCCGACGGACATCGGAAGGAATGCGTTCCGATCGACTGCTTGACCGGCGCTTCCGCCGCCGATAGTTTACTTAATCAAATGTTTCGGCGAATTTCGCCGAGGCGGATGCGGGCGTAACTCAGTGGTAGAGTGCAGCCTTCCCAAGGCTGACGTCGAGGGTTCGAATCCCTTCGCCCGCTCTCGGCAGAGCGAGAAAACTGCCGATATTGCGTCTCTCCTTTCGACCTACGGCCTTTGCGGTTTCCCCGCGGCCCCGAATGCGTCGGAGGCAGAGGTCGGCTCGGAGGGAACCCGGCCGTCGCTCTGAGGCTCTCAGAGAAACAGGCTGCGCCTTCAAGCTCCGAGAGCGTGCAGCGAGCACACACTGACGCTGCCCGGTTTGGCATTTTCGGGCGGTCACACCCACCGGTTTGCCGGTCGCACACGGCATGGCCCCGCGGCCGAATGAGGCGGTCGTGCCAGACGTCGGATCCCGTTTGATGCGGCGACGACCGGTGGTGAATCGATATGATGCTCCCGATGGGCGGGTGATCCGGTGGCGGGTGGAGAGCGGGGTGGCTCGCACGGTGGCCATCATCAACCCGCGCGAGGGGTCCGATCCATGCCCTTGACGGTGAAGTGTCCGAATTCCGGTTGCGGCAAGACGTATCAGGTCGCGGTCGAACATGCCGGTCGCAAGGGACGCTGCAAGTCCTGCGGAACGGAGTTTCAATTCCAGGGCGGCGCGTCTTCGGGAAGCGATTCCACGGGGGGGGCTGTCGAAAGTCTCGCTCCCGGCGGCGCGACTTCGCCCGGAGCGGCGACGACGGTCGGTGGTGGCGGCACTCGAACGTCCAACTCCCAAGGCCCCACCCGTTTGGGGCGGTTCCGGATCCAGGATCGGGTGGGGGTTGGCGGATTCGGAGTGGTCTATCGCGCGCAAGATCCGCAGTTGCAGCGGTCCATTGCCCTCAAGCTTCTCAAGACCACGGGGGACGACCAGCGCGACCAGCCGCGCATCGAACGATTTCTTTTGGAAGGCCGGGCGGCCGCGCGGCTGCGTCATCCAAACATCGTCCCGGTCTTCGACGCCGGCAAGGACGAGGACTCGGGGGAGTATTACCTCGCAGCCGCATTCATTGACGGGAAATCCTTGGCGGCGATGGTCGAAGACGGGCCCCTCGAACCGCGCACGGCGGCGGCGATCACCGCGCAGGTCGCTCGGGCGCTGGCTTATGCCCACGGTCAAGGCATCCTGCACCGCGATGTGAAGCCCGACAACGTGATGGTCGACGCGGCGGGAACGCCGCACCTCATGGATTTCGGCCTGGCGCGGATGGAGGACTCGGACACCAAAGTGACTCGCGACGGGGCGGTGATGGGGACGGCCTCGTACATGTCTCCCGAGCAGTGTCTGGGGGATCGCGACGCCATCGGCCCCGCCGCCGACCAGTACAGCCTGGGGTGCATGCTGCATGAACTGCTCACGGGAGCGACGCCATTCGAGGGACCGGTGATGGCGCAAATCCATCATCACGACCGGACGGAGGCCCCCGCCCCCAGTTCGAAGAAGTCGGGGATTCCGCGGGACCTCGACACGATTTGCCTGCGGACCATGGCCAAGGAACCGGCCCGCCGCTACGCCGACTGCGCGGCGTTGGCGACGGACCTCGAACGGTGGCTGGCGGACGAGCCGATCCTCGCGCGGAAAATGTCCATCGTGGAACGCGCCAATCGCTGGCGACGACGGAACCCCGCGGTAGCGGGGCTGTCCCTGGGGTTGGTGGCGGTGTTGATCGCGGGTTTGGCGGGGGTGACGTCGCAATGGCTGCGGGCGGAAGGTCACGCCCGAGCGGCGCTCCTTGCGGCGGAAGAAGAGCGAACCGCGAAGAATTTGGCGGATCAGGCGAAGACGGCGGCAGAGTCGGCCAAAGCCGCCGCCGAAGCGGCGGAGGGAAGGGCGGTCAAGGATCGCGAGGCAGCCCGCGAGGCCGCGCTGGCCAACAAGCGAATCGCTTACGGGGCGCACATGAACCTCGCCCAACAAGCGTGGGGGGAAGCGAATATCGACTTCCTGCACGACCTGCTCGACCGTTACATCCCCGCCGAAGGGGACGAGGATCAGCGAGGATTCGAGTGGCGACACTGGTGGCGAGTGTCGCACGGGTACCTGCGGCGGTTCGACGTCGGGGGCGGGGCGCTGACAGATGTCGAGTTCTCTCCCGACAGCCAACTGGTGGCGACGGCGACGATGGACAATGTCATCCGCTTGTGGAACCCGGTGACCGCGACGAAGCAAGCGACCATGGCCGGGCATGGCAACCAGGTGTTCGGGATGACCTTCTCGTCCGACGGTCAACAGTTGGCCAGTGCCTCGTCCGACGGAACCGTGAGAATCTGGGACGTGACGTCGGGACGCGAAACGCGAAAGAGGTCAATCGAGGGGGGAAGCCTCTGCGCGCTGGTGTTCCTGCCCGGCGGCAAGGAGATCGCCCTGGGGGGAAAACGGCTGTCGGTCTGGAACCTGGAGACCGGCGATGTGCGGATGGTGGCGGACGGACTGGACGCGTACGTGTCGATTTCAACGGGGAATTTCACGGGCTTCTCGCCGGACGGATCGAAGTACGCCGTGGGCGGATTGTCGCGGACGCTCAACCTGTGGGATGTCGCCAAGGGAGCGAAGATCGGAACGCTCAAGGGACATGGGGACAACATCGCGGCGGTCGCGTTCTCGCCGGATGGCAAGCGCGTCGCGACGGGGGGTTGGGACCGCGTCGTGCGGGTGTGGGACGTGGCGACGCAACAGACGATCCAGACCCTGACGGGTCATACGAACCATGTGTTCTCGGTGGCATACTCTTCCGACGGGAAGCGGATCGCGTCGGCGGGGCGCGACCTCACCGTGCGGTTGTGGGACGCGGAAACGGGGGCCGAACAGGCGGTCCTGAAGGGGCATTCCGGTCGGGGCAACAGCCTGTGTTTTTCGCCCGATGGTTCGCGGCTGATCTCCGGCGGGCGCGATTACCACGCCACGCTGTGGGACACCCGGTCGGACCAGGGGGCGGCCACGCGACTGGTCCGACCCCACCGGTTGCTGGCGACGGCCTTCACTCCCGATGGCAAATCGATCATGGCGGGGGGCGGGCGCGACCTGATCGATGGAAACGGAACGAAGCTCGCTTTCTGGGAAGTGGCGACGGGAAAACTGCTCAAGGAGTGGGACCACCCGGGCGGGGTCAAGGCGATCACGCTGCATCCGGACGGAAAACGGGTGGCGACGTTGTCGTATGACAATCAGGCGCGGGTTTGGGATCTGGCCCAAGAGAAGGAACTGACGAAGTTCAAAGGACGCGGTCAAACCGATGGCGGACCGATAGGCCGGTCGCTGGCGTTCTCGCCCGACGGACAACACCTGCTGACCCACGGCGAAAAACGGGGGACGCTGGCTGTGTGGGATCTCGCTTCAGGTCAACTTCTGCGGACGTTTGACAGTGCGAGCCAGGACCTCAACGGAGCCAGCTATTCGCCCGACGGAACGCTCATTGCAGCCGGGAACATCGACACGATCGTCCGGGTGTGGAACGCGGCCACAGGGGAATTGGTCCACAAACTGACGGGGCATACCGAACGTGTGTGGTCGACGGGGTTCTCAAGCGACGGGAAAATCCTGGCCACGGCGGGGGCCGACGCGCATGTGAAGCTGTGGAACGTCGCCGACGGGTCGCTGCGGGCCGACCTCGTGGGGCATACCGACACCGTCACCTGGCTGAGTTTCTCCCCGGATGGACGGACGGTGGCGTCGACGGGGGGCGACACCACCGTCAAGGTGTGGGACAGCCTGACCGGCCAGCTCAAAACGACGCTCTTGGGACACACGGACTACAACTACTGCGTGGCGTTCTCGCCGGACGGACAGACGCTGGCGTCGGGAGGTCTCGATAACTCGATCCGCGTTTGGCGAACGGCGGATGACGAGCAGGTGAAGGCGGATCTGGTGCGGAGAAAGAGCGAGAGGAAGGGGCGGTGAAGGGCATCGAGCGGGGGGCTGCGACCGAGGTGAAACGATGCGCTGGTTGTGGACGGCGAAAGCGATTCAGTGCCACCTGATGTTCGGGACGGTGGGGGCGATCTTTGTCAGCCTGTTTCTGGGGGATCCGAGGGAGTTCCAGAAGTTCCTGCCGGGGAATGATTGGATCTGGCTGGCGCTGTTTCTGGTTCTGGGTTATCCGCTGGTTCTGTTTCTATTGTGGCTGGAGCAGCGGAGCGAACAGCGTGAAGCGGTGCGAGCGGCAATCGCCGCAGCAACCGAGCCGGAGCAAGAGCTGGCTCGGCGGGTACGCTGGCGGGGTGGATTCCTTGTGGCGCTGGCGGTGCTGGGGGTCGCGGCGATCCACTTCGGGAATCAGGGTTGGCGGATCGAAGGGATCCCCGCGCAGTACGCCGGGTATTTCCTGCTGGGGCTTGCGTGCCTGGGGCTTTGTGGCGTGAACATCTGGTACGGCGGGCCGCTGGATCGGAGACTCGATCCACAAATCGGCGACACGGTCGAGAGGGACGAAATGACGGGCCTGAAACGGAAGGACGACTAACGCCCGGTCGATCGGGGAAAGCGAGACTGCGCAGGGAAAACCCGACGGACTCAAGCGGGTTCACGTCTTGCGGCTTCCGCGACGGGCTGGGCTCAGCGACGGGCCAACGCCAACTGGGCTCGCGCGCGGTCAACATCCTTGCGGCGAGCGGTCCGTTCGATTTCCGTCGTGGCCGTGCGTGCCGTCGCTTCCGAAAGGGCTTTTTCCGCCGCCCCGACATCGATGGCCGAAACTTCCGTCGCCCGTGCGGTGAGGACCGAGACGGTTTCACCCTTCACCTGCACGAAACCCTCTTCGACGAAATAGCTCTTCGAGCCGCTCGCGTCGGTCATCCGCAATTCGCCGAAGCCCAGTTTCCCCACCAGCGGCGCACGGCCCGGCAAGAACCCGGCGGACCCGTCGAACATCGGCACGCGGAGCGAGTCCACGGGCTGGTCGAGCAGCGTCGTTTCGGGGGTCACCACGACCAGGCGGAGTTTCGTCGGGAGAGTCATGGGAGCATCTCGATTCGTGGCTCGATATGGCCACCGAGGTCATCCCCAAAAGCGGGAATACCAGTGAGTCTTTCGTGAGATCAGTCTTCCGATGCGTCAGACAGATCCGTGACTTTCCCCCTCTTGATCTGTGTCAATCTGTGAAATCTGTGGACAAGAGATTCTCATCCACAGATTTCACAGATTGACACAGATTGAAGAAGGCCATTCAGGGTGGGTGAGAGTCAGGGAAATTGATAGACGCTCACCTTCGCTTACGCGGCGGGCTGCCGGTTCCCGACAATCAGGCCGATTCGGCCATCTTGCGAGCTTGCTCTTCCGCTTCCTTCACGCCCCCGACGTACATGAACGCCTGCTCGGGGAGGTGGTCCCACTTGCCGTCGCAGATTTCCTCGAAGCTCTCGATCGTCTCTTGCAGCGGGGTGATCTTCCCGGCTTTGCCGGTGAACACTTCCGCCACGAGGAACGGCTGCGACAGGAATCGCTCGATCCGGCGGGCGCGATGCACGACGAGTTTGTCCTCTTCGCTCAATTCGTCGACACCGAGAATCGCGATGATGTCCTGCAGTTCGCGGTACCGTTGCAGCGTCTTCTGCACACGGCGGGCGACGGCGTAGTGCCGATCCCCCACATACTGCGGGTCGAGAATCCGGCTCGACGAGGCAAGCGGGTCGATGGCGGGATAAATCCCCTTCTCGGAGATCTTCCGCTCCAGGTAGATGAAGGCGTCCAGGTGGGCGAACGCGGTGGCGGGAGCGGGGTCGGTCGGGTCGTCGGCGGGGACGTACACGGCCTGCACCGAGGTGATGGCCCCGTTCTTCGTCGAAGTGATCCGCTCTTGCAGTTCCCCCAGTTCCGTACCCAGCGTCGGTTGGTAACCCACGGCGGACGGCATACGACCCAGGAGGGCCGACACTTCCGAACCGGCTTGCGAGAACCGGAAGATGTTGTCCACGAACAACAGGGTGTCGG
This sequence comes from Planctomycetales bacterium, assembly GCA_044359065.1. Taxonomy (GTDB): domain Bacteria; phylum Planctomycetota; class Planctomycetia; order Planctomycetales; family Planctomycetaceae; genus JAIXZD01. The sequence goes on from JBIKMW010000012.1 coordinate 60,856, forward strand.
CACCCGTCGCGTCGCGGAACCATTCGGCCATCGTCAACGCCGACAGGGCCACGCGGAGACGCGCCCCGGGCGGTTCGTTCATCTGACCGAACACCATGCAGGTCTGCTCGATGACCGAGCGATCAGTCGTCCCGATCTTGGTCTCCTGCATTTCGAGCCAAAGGTCGTTCCCTTCGCGGGTCCGTTCACCCACGCCGGCGAACACCGAGTAGCCCCCGTGCGCCGACGCGATACGGGCGATGAGCTCGGTAAGAATAACGGTCTTGCCCAGACCGGCACCGCCGAACAAACCGGCCTTACCCCCGCGGACGAACGGCGTCAGCAAGTCGACGACCTTGATCCCCGTCTCGAACAACTCGGTCTTCGAGCTGAGCTTGTCGAGGGCCGGAGCCTGCCGGTGAATCGACCAGTGGTCGTCGACCGTCACGTCGCCGCGACCGTCGATCGTTTCCCCCAGCACGTTGAACACGCGCCCCAAAGTCCCCTTGCCGACGGGGACCTTCACCGGCGAACCGGTGTCGACCACTTCCATGCCGCGGGCGAGGCCGTCCGTCGAACCCAGAGCGACGCACCGCACGCGCCCGCTTCCCAGGTGCTGTTGGACCTCGCCGGTCAGGTTCAACCGGATGCCGTGCGTCTCCGTGGAGATTTTCAGCGCGTTGTAAATGTCGGGCATGTGCCCTTCCGGGAACTCGGCGTCGAAGGTCGACCCGATCACCTGGATGATGCGCCCGTTGAATGTCGTCGCCGTGGACATGTTCGCCGCTCTTTCCCGCTCGCTGTAGGTCGGGCCGTGCCCGACAGATGTTCACGTTTTCGTCGCTGGTCTCACAAACGGATTCGGTTCGCGAAGCGATCCCACCGCCGATTACTCCAAGGCAGCGGCCCCGCCGATGATTTCGCTGAGCTCGCTGGTAATCTGGGACTGCCGCGCACGGTTGTACGTCCGCGCCAGGTTGTTGATCATGTCCCCCGCGTTCTCCGTGGCCCCCTTCATGGCGACCCGGCGGAAAATCTGTTCGCTCACCGCCGCGTCGAGGAAGCACTTGAACAACCGCGCCTTGAAAGCTGCGGGGACGATTTCGTCAAGAATTTCGCGAGCGGTCGGCACGAACTCGTACTCGACCTTCTGCGCGCCTCCACCCGCCGCGCTCGCGGGTGTCGAGAAGGGCAACAGCGTTTCCACCGCCGGGACCTGCTTCGACGCCGAAACGAATCGCATGTAGGCGATATCCACCCGGTCGATCTTCCCTTCGACGAACATCGCCGCCAACCGGTCGGCGATCGGTTCGACCTCGCCGTAGGCGGGTTTGTCCTCGAAGTTCGTGAACGTCTGGTCGATGGCCGCCTTCTGGAACTTCAGGAAGTTGATCCCGCGCTTCCCGGAAACTTCCAACCGCAGGCCCTGGCCCGCCGCCTTGATCTCCCGCAAGCGGAGTTGTGCCCCCTTCAGGATGCTCGAGTTGTAGCCCCCGGCCAAACCCCGGTTGGATGTGAGAACCAGGAGCAGGACATTCTTGACCGGCTCGCGCTTCTCCAGGAGCGGATGCGTGAACTCGCCAGCGGCCGACGACAGGTCCTCGGCCAACTCGGCGATCTTCCGCGTGTAGGCGGCGGCCGCCGAGGCGCGGTCCATCGCCTTCTTGAACCGTGCGGTGGCGATCAACTCCATCGTCCGCGTGATCTTGCGGATGTTGCGGACCGCCTTGAGCCGCTTCAGAATCGCGCGTGCTTTGGCCATGGATACGGGGACCGGAATCTACGTGGAATCGAAACGTCGGGCGGATACTCAATCAGGTTTTGCGGAAGACTCGCGTCCTCCGCCACGAATCACTTCCGCCCCTTCTTGCCGTTGAACTGCACGATGAATTCCTTCAAGGCCGCCTTGAGCAGACCTTCCGTCGCCGAGTCCAGTTCCTTCGACGCCATGATCTTCTCGCGGATCTCCGACTTCTGCTCGCGGATGAACGTCAGCAGGAAGCCTTCCGCCTCCGCCACTTCCGAAACCGGCACGCTGTCGAAGTAACCGTTCGTCCCGGCGTAGATCGCCACCACCTGATCGGCGAAGTGCAACGGGCGGTACTGCGCCTGCTTGAGCAGCTCCACCATGCGGTAACCGCGGTCGAGTTGCGACTGCGTCGCTTTATCGAGTTCCGTACCGAGTTGCGCGAACGCTTCCAGTTCGCGGAACTGGGCCAACGCCAGTCGCAAACCCCCGGCCACCTTCTTCATGGCCTTCGTCTGCGCGTTACCACCCACGCGGGAGACCGAGATCCCCACGTTGATGGCGGGGCGAACCCCCGCGAAGAACAGGTCCGGCTCCAGATAAATCTGACCGTCGGTGATCGAAATCACGTTCGTGGGAATGTAGGCCGACACGTCCCCTTGCAGGGTCTCGATGATCGGCAACGCCGTCATCGATCCGCCACCCAGCTCGTCGCTGAGCTTCGCGGCCCGCTCCAGCAGGCGGCTGTGGGCGAAGAAGATGTCCCCGGGGTACGCTTCGCGTCCCGGCGGACGACGCACGAGCAACGACAACTGGCGATAGGCTTGGGCCTGCTTGGACAGGTCGTCGTACACGACCAGAGTGTGCTTCCCCTTATACATAAAGTACTCGGCCAGCGCGGCGCCGGCGTACGGGGCGATGTACTGGAGCGGAGCGGCGGCGGACGCGGGGGCGGTGACGACGATGGTGTAGTCCATCGCGCCGCTTGCCTTCAGCGCTTCGATAACCCCCGCCACCGAACTGGCCCGCTGGCCGCAGGCGACGTACACGCAGACGACGTCTTGACCCTTTTGGTTGATGATCGCGTCGAGGCAGACGGCCGTCTTGCCGGTCTTGCGGTCGCCGATCACCAACTGCCGTTGACCGCGCCCGACGGGCGTCATGGCGTCCACCGCCTTGATCCCCGTTTGCAGCGGCTGCTTGACTGGCTGGCGCCCGGCGATGCCCGGGGCGGTCGTTTCCAGCGGACGGGACTCCGTCGCGAGGATCGGCCCCTTGCCGTCGAGCGGGTTCCCCAGCGGGTCGACCACGCGCCCCAACAGCGCCTCGCCCACCGGCACGGAGAGCAACTTGCCCGTCGCCCGGACCTCATCCCCTTCGGCGATCTTCAAGTAATCGCCGAGGATAATGACTCCGACGGAGCTTTCCTCAAGGTTGAAGACCTGGCCGCGCACGCCGTTGGCGAACTCGACCATTTCCCCGGCCATCGCGCCGGAGAGGCCGTACACGCGCGCGATCCCGTCGCCCACTTCGAGCACACGCCCGACATCGGCGGCTTCCACGCGACCTTGGAAATCCCGGATTTCCGCCTCAATGACGGAAGCGATCTCGTCCGCTCTGAATTTCATGCAAACTCCTCTGCCGCAACTGGTGGCTGAGTTGGTTCAACCGGCTGCGCAGCGAACTGTCGTAGACCCTGTCGCCGATTCGTATCTTCAATCCCCCGAGCAGCTTCGCGTCGACCGCGTAATCCACGATCGGCTCGAACGGCAGCACTCCGGCCAACCGCTCCGCCACTCCCCGCTTCTGTTCGTCGTTGAGTGCCACGGCACTCGTCACCGCCACGCGCTTCCGCCCCGACCGCGCCTCGTACAACAGCCACGCTTGATGTCGCACCCGCGACACCAAGCCCAACCGGTCGTTCCGCGCCATCAGGCACAGCAGGTTGAGAAGCGGTTTGCCGCAGCGCCCATCCAGTGTTTTTCGCAACAATTCGAGCTTGGCGTCGCGCGAGACCGTCGCGGAACGCAACAGCCGCGCGTACTCGCCATTGCGGTCGAGCACGTCGTCGACGAACGATTGCAACTCGTCCAATCCACCCACGACTCCGCCGTCGCCCGCGCCGTCCAACACCTTGAGGTAACCCTCGGCGTAGACCTTCGCCACGACATCCGCTTTCGGATCATCGAAAACGGTCGGCACTCGGGCCTGCGTCGGATCGATTGTGTCGGCCATCGTTCTCGCACCCGCGATCCTGCCGTGCTTTCCGTGTGCCACCGCTGGCTTGTCCAGCAGTGCGAACGGGGAACACGCCACCGCACCACACCCATTCCGTCAGGCACAGCCTGACCTGCCAGTTTCACTCAGGCCTTCGCCTGCTTCGCGAAGCTCTCGACCGCCTCGCGAATCATGCGGTCTTGATCTTCCCCCGACAGCGCCCGTCCGACAACCTGCTCGGTCGCGGCGGACACCGTGCGGGCCATGACCTCGAACAAATCGTTCAGGGCCTGATCCTTCGCTTGTTCAATCTCGACCAACGCCCGTTGCTTGGAAGCTTCGGCCTCTTTCTGGGCGGCGGCGACAATGTCGTTCTTCGTGTGCTCGGCGTCCTTACGGGCTTCGTCCAGCATCGCGCGGACCTCGTTGGCCGTGTCCCCCAGCTTTGCCTGGTGCTCGGCCAACATTTTCTCGGCCCGGTGACGCGCGTCTTCCGCCGCCGCCAGATCGTCCCGAATCGAAAGCTCGCGCTTGTCGAGCCCGTCAACCAATGGCTTCCAGGCCACCTTCGACAGCACGAACAAGAACGTGCCGAACGTAACGAGCGTCCAGATCGCAAGGTCGATGTCCGGCTTGGTGGCCGTCATCGGTCCCTTCGGCGCCTCATGGCCGTGCGCTCCCGCTTCCGCGGCGGGGGCTTCGTCCCCCCGCGCGATCGCCGAACCGACTCCACCCGCCCACAGCGAGCCGGCCAACAGCCATGCCCAACCCGTGTTTCGCCACATGCGATGCCTCGACCGATTACCTGGAACACCAACCACCAAACAACCCCGCGCGTCGATCCACTGGCGGCGCGAGAGGAGCCTGCGGGACGGGGCGTACACCCCGAACCCGCATGTCCGAATCCTCTCGATCGCCCTGACGGAATCGACGATCTCAGGTCACCAAGTCGATGATGCAGACGATCAGGGCGAACAGTGTCGCCCCTTCGATCAGCGCGGCCGACAGAATCATCGCGCCGTTGATCTTGTCCGCCATTTCCGGTTGACGAGCCATGCTCTCGACCGACGAGGCACCGATCTTACCGATGCCGAACGCGGCACCGATGATGACCAGACCCGCACCAATCCCGCCCAGGGCTGCCGGAGCCGGAGCATCCGCGGCCATCGCGGTGCCCGAGACCATCAAGAACGCCCCCAGAACCATCAACATCCGTCGCGTCAATTGAGTCACGAGCCCAGCTCCTCTCAAGAAAACAATCCGTCCGGCGACCTGATTCCCGGCTTAGTCCGCATCCCTTCGCACCGATCGCGAAGAACCGCGGTTCGTCAACATTCGCTTCGCCCGCGAGAACACATCCCGGAGCGTGTCACTCAAAAAATCACTTATCAGTGCGGATGAACCGCCGCCCCGATGAAGATCGTCGTCAGGAACGCAAACACGTAGGCCTGAATGAAGGCCACCAAGAGCTCCAACAACCCGACCGCCACCTGGCCGCCGATACTGGCGAAGGCCACGGGGTAAAACCACATCGTCCCGGCTACCCAGCCAATGAATCCGAGCATCGTCGCAATGACCGTGTGACCGGCCATGATGTTCGCGAACAACCGGATGCCGAGCACCGCGTGCTTCAGGAGCAAGCCAAAAAACTCGATCACCCACAGCATCGCCACAAGAAACGGCTTGAGCGCGGCGGGTGCATCAATATGCGGGCACAAATTCACGACGAACCCGACCGGCCCCGATGCCGCAACCCCTTCCTTGACGGTGTGCAGAAACACGAACAAGGCGAGCGTCGATGTCATCCAGATATGGCCGGTTGGCGAACCCAAAAACGGAATCGCCCCCAGCAAATTGCAGAACAGAATGAAGAAGAAGCACGACCACACGAACGGCAGATATTTGTCCGCCGGATGCGCCCCGGTCGGTACCGCAACCGCATGACCGTGACCGTGGTCATCGTGACCATGACCATGATCACCATGCCCGTGGTCGCCATGACCATGCCCGGTACCGATCGTCGGCCGCACGACCTGATCCCGCAGGAACAGGGCGATCGCTTCCCAGAAGTTCCAGAACCGACCCTTCGCCGGCTCGCCATTGGCGATCCGCTTGGCGAGGCCCGTAAAAATCAGGTATGCCAGAACCGCCGCTACCACTTCGAGAATCATGAACTTGGTGAGCGTGAACGAGCTTCCGAAAATCTGCGGAATCTCCCACACACCATCTTCCATCCCCAAGCCGTTCAGCTTGGGAACCTCGAAGACCGTGGCGTCCCGCACATGGTGGAAGACGTCGTCCGAATGACCCGCCATACCGCTCTCTCCAAGGGCATCGCCCTCGACCCGGTTTCGAGCGACCGCTCGGAACCGTGACTCACGCTCCCGTTGGTCGCTCGACGAACCGTTGTTCGCGCGGAGCGAAAAACGGTCAAATCCTTTATTGCACATCCACCAGGCGGCGGATGACAAACGTCTCCAGCGTGAGGGTTACGCCATAAAGCACAGCCAACGACAACCAAAACAGGTTGTCTTTGGCGAGCGGCGTGACCAACGCGACCGCCACCGCCAGTCCCACACCAGCGAAGCGGATGCCCCAGCCAGCCAAGACCAACAGCAGCGGATTTCCCTCCGCAATGGCACGGCTGTCGCCGTCGCTTTTCTCGGAAGCCGCAAGACTGTATCGGGCAGCCAGTGCGAACACCAGCCACCCGGAAACGAGACAAACCGTCGCAGCCAGAGATGGCCCGAAGACCACTTCCACCCACGTTTTTGGCGGAACAGCTCCAGCTCTCCCAGACGCCAGCCACGCCAAAATCGACAATCCCAACCAGACCAAACCCGTGAGCGCGGTGAACCACACCGCCCCCCAGGCAAGGAACTTTTGTTGACGTTCGCGCCGCGACATACTCCGCCCGCCGAACGACCTGTGGACCAACCGTCTCTACTTGCGAGATTTGCCCGCCAGATCCCGCATCAGGCCAGCGAACTGCGTCCCCGCAGCCACCAGGCCCAGCAACGTTCCGACCAACAAACCCCACACCATCGAGCCGAAAAACCAACCGATTCCGTATCCCGCCGCAACAGGCACCACCAGAGCCAATCCCACGCTGGTGATCCGACTCACCCAGGCCATCGCCTCGGCAGTGGCCCGGCCCGTTTCTCTCACCGGAGTGTTGCGGCCGGTTTCGGGCATGAGTCTTCCACTTCACCGACCGCACGACAGACCGCGATTAAACGACCAGACGCCGCGAGAGTCAAAACGTTTCGGAAGGGTCGTCGGCTTTTCCCAACCGTGGGACGCCCTTTCCCGGAGTTGGAACTGTACCCATGTTTGAAGCGGCGGTCGTCGCCCAGAGCATCGTAAAGCAGTGAGACCGAGATCATTTCGGCAACCCGACGCGTGAATGCGACGGCGATACATAAAGCTCGCGGAGCTGAATCGGAAATCGTGAGATTTCCGCCGAACGCGAACCCGCGTACGCCGACAGTGCACCCATACCACCGCCCCAAGTCCCTTGTGATGACCACGCGCCGGTCCGTTTTTTGAACGAATCCCCTCGCTCGATTTGCTCCCGCCGAACTGCCCCGGCTACACTGACCGCTTGCGCGCCGCAGGGGCGCGCGATCAACAACGCCAACGGTGTTTGCGACGAGGTGGTGTGTGTCGGCGACAGCGGTCATCGGTTGCCAGTGGGGCGACGAAGCGAAGGGCAAGATCGTCGATCTTTTGACCGATCAGCACGACATCGTCGTTCGCTTCCAGGGGGGCAACAACGCCGGGCACACCGTGGTGTGCGAGGGACAGACATACAAGCTGTCGCTCCTGCCGGTGGGTGTGCTCCGTCGCGGCATCACCTCGGTGATTGCCAACGGGCTGGTCATCAACCCCAAGGCCCTGTTGGGCGAGATCGCCCAAATCCGCGATCGCAATCTCCCCATGGGGGACAACCTCAAGATCAGCGACCGCGCCCACGTGATTTTTCCGTGGCACATGGCCGAAGAAGCGCTGCTTGAGCAAAGCCGGATCGATGAAAAGATCGGCACAACCATGCGCGGCATCGGCACCTGCTACCGCGACAAGGCGGGGCGAACCCACGCCATCCGTATCGGCGACCTCTGCTTCGATCCGGGCATCCGCGACCGCATCGCCCACGTCTGTCAGCAAAAAAACCGCATCCTCGCAGCGCTGGGCAACACTCCCCAACCGCTCGATGCCCGCGCTATCACTGACGAGTACCTGGCCTACGCCGACCAATTGCGGCCCCACGTCATCGACACGGCGGCTTTCCTGCACCGCGCGCTCCGCGACGGCCGCCGCCTGCTGTTCGAAGGTGCCCAGGGAAGTCTTCTGGACGTGGACCACGGGACCTTTCCCTATGTGACATCGTCGAACAGTTCTGGCGCTGGCATGCACAACGGGACTGGCATTCCCGAGCGACACATCGGCACGATCATCGGCGTCGTCAAGGCCTACACGACTCGGGTCGGTGGTGGGCCGTTCCCGACGGAACTCGACAACCCCACGGGGGAGCATATCCGCCAGGTGGGACGCGAGTTCGGCACCGTCACCGGACGGCCGCGCCGTTGTGGTTGGTTCGACGCCGTCGCCGCCGGGTACGGCGCGCGCATCACCGGCGCCAACCGGATCGCCATCATGCTGCTCGACGTGCTCAGCCAACTCGACGAGATCCAGCTCTGCACGGCTTACGAGATCGACGGCGAGCGGACGACCGACTTCCCCAGCCGCGTGCTCGACCTCGCACGGGCCAAACCGGTCTACACGACCGTTCCCGGTTGGAAGAAGGACATCACCGGAGCGCGGAGCATGTCCGACCTCCCCCCCAACGCCCGCAAATACGTCGACCTCGTGGCCGAGCTCATGGGGGAACAAGTCTCGTTCGTGAGCATCGGCCCCGACCGCGCCCAAACCATCGTGTGCGACTGAAACTTCTCCAGGCTGAGAATTCTTGGTCAACCCGCCACGTGATCAAGGGCGACCGTCGATCAAACTCGCGAAGAACAATTCGATACCCCCCGTGATTGCTCCAGCGTGTGGCCGGGGTCGGATTGCCGCGAGAATTCCCGGGCATGGGATTAGACGTGGTCGGCAATCCGCCCCCGGTAGCAGCGCTGCTCCGTGGTCAGGTTGCCAGTCACGTTGTTCCTGCGGCTCCACGTTGTTCCTGCGGCTTAATGTGTTCCCAACAACCCGATCCCCGCCACCTCGAACATCACTCGCGTGTGATGAACTCGTCGAGGTTCAGGATCACGCGTGCCAAACCCGTCCACGCGGCGAATTCCGGCGCGGGCGTTTCCCCCTTGAATCGCGTCCCTGCCGCGGCTTCGGCCGCCGCGGAGTCCGCCGCGAACGCCTCTTGTAAGCGGGACACCAGCGCGACCAACCGCCCCTCCTCCGCGGGGAGTGGTTCGCGCGACAGGCAAATCCGCACGGCGTGACGCACACGGCCTGGGGGGTCACTCGGCCCCTCCTTCAAGATCCGCCGGGCGAGACCTTGTGCGAATTCCACGAACACCTGGTCATTCGCCAGCGTCAGCGACTGCAACGGCGTGTTCGAGCGGTTGCGGCGGGTGCAGGTGAGGTTCGCGTCCGGGAAGTCGAACACGCTCAAACCCGGATACGGACTCGACCGCCACAGGTACGTATACAGTGCGCGACGGAACCGGTCCGGTCCCTCGGAAACGGGCCAGCTCTTGTTCACCTGCGTGAAGGCGTACACGCCGTCTGGTTGTGGCGGGTACACGGGAGGACCGCCAAGCTTGGGGGTCAACAGCCCGGCGGCGGACAGGGCCGCATCCCGAACGATTTCCGCGTCCAACCGGATGCGATTCTGCCGCGCCAGCCACACATTCATGGGATCGCGCTCGGCGGCGTCCGGGCGGTGTGCGGACGATTGTCGATACGTCGCCGACGTGACGATCAACCGATGCAACCGCTTGAACGACCAAGCCCCCGTGCCGTCGGCGGCCCCTTTCACGAATTCGTCCGCCAGCCAATCGAGTAGTTCCGGATGCGAGGGAGGGGTTCCCTGCAGCCCGAAGTCGTTATCGGTCTCGACCAAGCCGCGCCCGAAGAACCGCAGCCACGCCCGGTTGACCTGCACGCGCGGCGTGAGCGGGTTGCGGGGATCGACCAACCAGCGGGCCAAACCCGCGCGATTGCGCGGCAGCGTCTCGTCGAAGGGGGGCAGCACCTCGGGGGTGTCGGGGGCGACCTTCGCCCCCTTGCGGAGGAAGTCCCCCCGAACATGCACGTGCGTTTCGCGCGGCTGTTTCCGCTCGGCCAAGGCGAGCGTGGTGACGAATTGCGGCTCCTTCGCCTTGAGCTTGGCGATCTCGTCGAGTTCGGTGTACTTCGCGCGGGATTCGGGAAGTGCGGCGAAATAATCCGTCAGCGGCTTCAGGTCCGCCCCCTTGCGCATTTCAGCGTTCAGGTTGACGACGTTCAGGACCAACCTTGGCAGCTTATCGCGGACTTCCGGCTGCCCCTTGATCGACAGCTCCCACGCATCCAGGTCGGCCTGAAACTCGGCGGCCCGCGCCTTGAACTTCTCTTCGAGGGCCTTGATTTCAGCCCGGATGCGGGCACGCTCGCCCAAGGCGTCGGCCGCCATTTGCTCGGGCGTGGGGACTTCGATCTTCGGTTCGTCGCAGGTGTTGAGGAACGCGAACAGTTGATAGAACTCGCGCTGCGAGATCGGGTCGTATTTGTGGTCGTGGCATTGGGCGCAGCCGACGCTCAGGCCGAGGAACACCGTCCCCGTCGTGCCGACACGGTCGACCACCGCCTCGACGCGGAATTGCTCCTGATCGGTCCCCCCCTCTTCGTTGATCAACGTGTTGCGGTGGAATCCGGTGGCGACGCGGTTGTCGAGCGTCGCGTCCGGGAGCAAATCCCCCGCGAATTGTTCGAGCGTGAACCGGTCGAACGGCAGATCCCGATTGAGGGCGTCGACCACCCAATCCCGGTACTTCCAAACCTCGCGGGCGCTGTCGATCGTAAAGCCGTTCGAGTCGGCGTACCGCGCGGCGTCCAGCCAATGTCGTCCCCAACGCTCGCCGTAATGCGGCGAGGCCAGCAACCGGTCGACCGCCCGCTCATAGGCGTCAGGCCGCTCGTCCGCCAGGAACGCGGCCACTTCCTCCGGAGTCGGGGGCAGGCCGATCAGATCGAGCGAAACCCGCCGCAAAAGAGTCACACGGTCGGCCGCGGGAGACGGGGCCAGGTCGCGCTTCGCGAGTTCGGCGGCCACGAACCGGTCGATCGGATGACTCATCCACTCGGCGAAGCGCGGGTCGGCGACCTCGGGTGGCGTGGGACGTGTGACGGGACGGAACGCCCAGTGGTCGCTCGTGCGTCGCGCGCGACCCGCCTCCTGCTCACCCTCGGGCGCTTTGCCTCCCGCCAGCACCCAACGGCGCAGGGTGTCTCTCTCGACTTCGGACAACGGCTTCTCGGTGGCGGGGGGCATCACCGCCACGCCGTTGCGTGCGAACAGCGCGTCGAGCATCAAGCTGGCGTCGAGCGATTCACCATCGATGGACGGGCCGGAATTCCCCCCGGCACGCACTCCTGCGGCGGTGTCGACGCGCAAGCCCGATTTCTGTTGGTCGGGACCGTGGCACTTGACGCAATGCGCCGTCAACAGCGGCTTGACATCCCGCAGGTAGTCGACCGGGGGAAGGTCCTTGTCGGCGGCATCGGTCGCCGCGGGGACGGCGGGTTGGTCTTCCCCGGCCTTCAACAGCGACGCACCCCACCACGCGGCAGCCGCCAGCACGGCGACGCAACCACCGACCCACCTCGCGCGGGCACCACTCGGACCACGACGCATGCCATCACCTCGCCAGGACTCTCAACGTCGGTGATCCGGAGCACGATCCCGCTTACCGACCCTCGATGGCCCGCCAACGACAGCTTGCGCGACAAGCCCGAAAACATCACCAGGATTTGATGATACGGCGCTCATCGGGACGAAGCCAGTACGCGCCACTCGCGTTGGCCAATCCCCCCCTGTCGCACAAATCGTGGGTTTCCGCCCCGCGCGAACACACGGTCTCCAACATCGCACGCGTCCAACCACCCGTCGATCACGGCTTCGCCCCGAAGCAGTGCAACCGCCCGTCGCGCGATTCCGAACCGACGACCAGCACTCCCTCCCCCACCGCGATCCCCGCGGAAATCTTCGAGCCGTCGGTGTATCGCCAACGCTCTTTGCCGGTCGGCAGGTCCAACTCGTACAGGTTGCCGTCGTCCGAGCCGATGAACACCCGGTCCCCCACGATCGCCGGCGAACTGTTCACCTTGGCTCGGGTGTCGAACAACCACACCTTGTTCCCCGTCGTCCGGTCGATGCAGTGGACCCGCTTGTCCTGTCCCCCCAACACGACGAACTTGTCCGTCACCGCGGCGCACGAGTGGTAAGGAAACTCCCGCTTCGGGTCCTTGTACGTCCAGTCGATCTTGCCCGCCTTCCAATCGACCCCCAACACCGTCGCGGCGTACGTCCCCACGTACAGTTTGTCTCCCACGACCGCCGGCGACGCGATCAGATACGACCCGAGCGGCAGATCGATGGTTTGCTCTCCCGTCCGCAGATCGAGCACCCGCAAGTGCTCGTCGCAACCGGTCACGAACGTGAAGTGTTCGATGATCGCGGGCGAGCAGTTGACCATCCCCTCCGTCGCGTACGACCACGCCACCTTGCCGTCCTTCGCGAACAGGCAGTACAGGCTGTTGTCGTGCGAACCAAACACGATCTTGTCTTCGTACCGCGTCGCCGAGCTGACGATCTCGGCGCCGGCGGAGAACGTCCACCGCCCCTTGCCGGTCCTGCGGTCGATGGCGTGGAACACGCCGTCCTCGTCACCCAGATACACGCTGTCGCCCGTGACGAGGGGAGAGGCCTTGAAGCCCGGAATGAACTCGTTCGGGTTGGCGGTCTCCTTGGACCGATACGTCCACACCCGCTTACCGTCTCGCTTGTCGAGACAGAACGCCTCCCCTTTAAGAGACGCCCCATAGACGAAACCGTCGACGATCGCCGCCGCCGACTGGATCATTTCCCCCGTGTTGTGCGTCCAGAGCAGCTCGAGCTTGGCTGGCAGATCGGTATGGGCGATACCAACCTGCGAGTTGCCGTTGCGGAACGAGGGCCAGCTCGCAGCCCCCGGTTCGGCGGCCCGCGCCACCGTGCCCAGCAGCGCGACCATCCCCGCCACCCACATCGCCGTGGTGGAGGCGACGCGACATCGAAAAACGCGAGCGGTGGGTGGGGACATGGGTGTTCCTCGCGGCGGGAAACAAGGGCGGACGACTGGGGAGGCCTCCGACAATTGTACCGCTCCCCAGGCCGTCCGCTCCAGACAGTCTCGTGGGCCGACCGGGGTGAAGCGCGCGACCGGGGGCAGGCCGTACAGCCGCACCGAGGCCGGCACTCGCGGAATCACGGCCACCCGACCAAAACCCTCCCGCCACCCCGCCCCAAACCATTGTGCCCCCACCACCACGCGACGCCGTAACCGGGAAACTCAGCTGGTCGTCCCGCTGCGGGTTGCCATCGAGAATTCACCCGTTGTGGGAAGAGATCGAAAAAATCACCGCCTCGCAGTCGCAACCCGTCCCCGGATGCATGCGTACATCGTGGGGGATTTCCGTTCACGTGCCAACGTGCTCCCGTTGGGAAATTCTCGACAGCCGCTCGCCTAACGGCGGACGAATTCGGACAATCGACTTCACGGCGGCACACGGGCCTTTGGCGGGGGGGAGCGTCCACCCCGCGTCCCGCGTTGGCTGCCGCAGGATGGACCATGCCATGTCCGGCGAACGCCCCCTTGACCCGCCGCGAGACTCGACGCCGAACCTCACGTGGCTGATCCTGATCCTGTTCGTGCTGGTGGGGGTGTTCTGGTATCGGACCCGCCTCCCCAACGAGTCGGCGCTGCACGATCCCGCCGCCGAACCGCGCCCCGTGGAAGCCCGCGGCGACCTCGCCGACGACGAGAAATCCACCATCGCCCTCTTCAAACAGGCCTCTCCGTCGGTGGTCAACATCACCACCACCTCCCGCAAGCGCGACATGCTCCGCATGCGCACGCAGGACGTCCCCAGCGGCTCGGGCAGCGGCTTCCTGTGGGACCGCAAGGGGTACGTGGTCACGAATTTCCACGTGATCCAGTCCGCCTCGTCCGCCCAGGTTGTGCTGGCTGACCGCTCGATGTGGGACGCCCGCCTCGTCGGCGGCGAACCGGACAAGGACATCGCCGTCCTCAAGATCGACGCCCCCGAGGACCGCCTCCCTCCGATCCTCGTCGGGACCTCGAACGACTTGCAGGTCGGTCAAAAGGTGTTCGCCATCGGCAACCCGTTCGGCCTCGATCAAACGCTCACCACCGGCATCATCAGCGCGCTCGGTCGCGAGATTCAATCAGTCACGCAAAGGCCGATTCAGGACGTGATCCAGACGAACGCGGCCATCAACCCCGGCAACTCGGGGGGACCGCTGCTCGACAGTGCCGGTCGCCTGATCGCGATGAACACCGCCATCTACTCCCCCAGCGGCGGGAGCGTCGGGATCGGCTTCGCGGTACCCGTGGACACGATCGCCCGCGTCGTGCCGCAACTCATCCGCACCGGCCGCGTGGAAAAAGTCGGCCTCGGCATCAACATCGCCCCAGACCACGTCGCCTCCCGCTTCGGCGTCACGGGAGTTCTCGTCGTCGAAACCGTCCCCGGCCTCGGCGCGGCGACCGCAGGCCTCCGCCCCACCACCGTCGACGACAGCGACCACGTGATCCTGGGCGACATCATCGTCGAAGTGAACGGCAAACGAGTGAGAAACTCGAACGACCTCTTCCGCGCCCTCGACTCCGTCCGAGCCGGAACAAAAGTCCCCGTGAAGGTGCTACGCAACGAAGCCGAAGTCGCGGTCGAAGTCGAAGCGGGAGTTCTGGAGTCGCCGTGACGGACAGCCCTGATCGGCAGCCGCCCCTGCCCGCCGGGTTGCACATCAACAAGATACTGAATGAATATGTTGAATCTGCGGACTTTCGCATGTGTCCACGGAACGCCCGTTTCGAATCCGCCACATTTACGCCCATTGCAGCGACTAGCCAACCACCTGTGTGGCAAAAATGTCGCGCAGACTCCAAAAGTGAATTATGCCCTGGGAGTCACCAGAGATTAAATGGCTGTCGGCGGTTTCACATATTTGGCGAATATCATACTGGTGACCTACCAGCTTCGCGACACAACGTCCGGAATCAACGTTCCACACTCGTATCTCTTTGTCGCTCGCCCCAGACAGGACAAAGCGTTGATCCAAACACCAGATGACGTCGCGTATGGATTGCTCATGCCCAATGAGCACTTTCTTCGTCCTTCCCGTTGCCAAGTCCCAAAGCCGAAATACGGTGTCGTTCCCGCCAGACAGTGCCAGCTGAAGATCGCGGCTTGGAGCAATGCTGCGAACCGAATCAGAGTGGCCCACAAGAGTCTTAAGACAAAGTCCGGTCACAGCATCCCATATTCGACACATTCGATCTTTGCCAGACGAGAAAATTTGGGTGCCATCCTCGCTCCAACGAACCTCTCGGACGGCATCGGTGTGTCCTTTCAAACAATTCAAACGGACGCCCGAGTCAACATCCCATATCTGAATCGTTTGGTCATTGCCGCCTGTCGCGACCCAGGGGCGAGTCGGGCACCATGCAACGGAACGAAGGTTCGCCGTATGGCCATTCAGGACATGTAGGCAACGAGCACTCTCGATATCCCATATTCGGCAAGTTTTGTCATCAGACCCGGAGACAAAGAATCTCTCTCTGGGGCTTATCGACAAGGCCCATACTCCGCTGGTGTGGCCAGAATATTCTCGCAAGCAATCGCCGGATTCCATATCCCAAAGGCGTATTTGATTCTCGCTGCTACACCCCGTGAGAGCGAACGCACCGCCTTGAAAGAATGCAAATGCCTCCGTTTTTGAGTTCACCCCAAGTCTTCGAATCCACTTCGACCTGTGTTCCACCGGGGGAGGGTGAGGCAATGCATGAGCTGGCTGATCTCGACATGCCGCAAGTAGCCGAGGATAGTCGTCTTCTCGATACTCTGGCATCCAGCTCAAGCACTGGTACTGTTTCAGCATGGGAGGTATTGCAGACTCATCCATCTGAAGAATAATCAACCGCCGTCGATAGCCGCCAGGGTCATTGGCCAGCAACCAATTGATCTCCCACCAAACCCATTCTGAACCCTTGGCAGCTTCAGACAAGCAAATGATCGCCGCGCGGGATGACTCAAGGCCGCAGTCCAGTTTTTCGGGAAACCGATCGCTGACCTCAATTCTGAACTTGTCAAGCCATACATTCACCCCGTCATCAATGAGTTTCTCCGCAAGCTCTCTTACGGCGGTCTTGTCTCTAGAACTATAAATGAAGTAGATGGGCGATGTATCGCTTGAGTCACTACCGATGACCAGGGGCGACTCCGGTTGGCAAGCGGCGGGGATAGATGTGTCCATAATAACTCCTGCATGCGAGTGGCGACTGTCGACGTGTACCGAGGTCGGAAAAACAGCTGTAGGCGCGATGACTTTCTACAGTAGTGTGGTTGTCTCTGCAAGCCCGGCGTAACTGTTGACTCTCCCACTGAGCATCGGGAGAGTGGAGGGGCCGGGCCACGGGGGATTTTGGAGGCGGGGTGGCATTGCGAGCCGTCGCGATCTTTCGGGTGCCATGCTTGCACCGCTTTGGGGGCAAGCATGCCGGTCGCTAACCGGCGACCGCACTCGGGACGGATTTTCAGACGAAGCTCAACACGCCCGTGACCGTAGCAGTTCACACTCCGGCGAACAGTGGCGGGTCTTGCTCTTCGCGGCGGTGGGCTGGTGGCCCACTCGCCGAGTTGGGCTTCTGGGTTGCGCAGCAGCAAGAGGGGCGATGCGTGTCGCATCCGATGCCGTCCCCGTACTTGACCTCGGGTCTGAACACGGCGTCGCGTCGAACCGGATCGTTGCAGTACGTTTGGGCGAGAGTCAGGTCGTCGAGGCCTCGCGGGAATCCGGACTTGCCGCCGTGGGATTCGTCGAGCGTGAGTGCGTCAAACGTCACTCCGTTGGCCGCGGCGCGGTCGAGTTGCTCCAGGGCGCTCCGCCATCGGGATCGACACATCATCTCGTCGGGAACATCGGCTTTGCGGCCACGTTTGCGGTCGTCGCTCCCGGCATTACGAAGTGAGCCCGACAGGCTGAACGCCTGGCCCACGAACTTCTCCACCGCCGTCACCGGAAATGCCCGCGACGCGCATGAGCTCAGCTCACCGCCCGTCGCGCAACCGGTCGCCGAGAAAGTTGTCCAACTCGGGGATCGCGTAGATTTTCGTCCGAGTGGCCTCGAAATCGTATTGAACCCGCACAAAGGTCAACTTGTTCTCGTCCTGGATGACATACTGGGAGCGGTTGTCTCCGTTACGCGGCTGGCCGACCGAGCCGACGTTGACGAGGACCTTTTCGGCGCCGAGTTCGTACTGGAAGTTCAGGTCCTCGGGGCGAAAAAATTTGAGCGATTCGGTGAACACGCCGGGGACGTGGGTGTGCCCTTGAAAGCAGTACTTCTCGACCAGGCCGAAGATTTTTTCCATCTTCCGCTGGTTGTAAATGTCCTCGGGGAACACGTACTCGTTGAGCGGGTTGCGGGCGGACCCATGCACGAACAGGTAGGCTCCGTCCTTGTGGAAGCGGGGTAGCTCGCCGAGAAAATTCCAGCGCTCCTCGTTCCCCTTCGAATCCCCCTTTTCCAGTTGGTCGCGCGTCCAAAAAATCGCCCGTTCGGCGCCGGGATTGAATCCTTCCGGGTCGAACAATGCCGCCTGGTCGTGGTTGCCGAGCAACGTCACCTTGGCGACGGAGCGGATGCGGTCAATGCACTCGCGCGGGTTGGGGCCGTAGCCGATGATGTCGCCGAGGCAGAAAATCTCCGTGATTCCGCGATTGCGGATGTCCGCCAAAACGGCCTCGAGGCCCTCGAAGTTGGCGTGAATATCGCTGATAATCGCTCGCAAATCGCACCTGCCCAACCCGCGGAGGGGGCTCGGGTCGCCACGACGCGTGGAAAGCCGCCTCTCCCCGCGTCCACCCGCGCCGGCGACCCGTTGTCCGGCGGGAAGAACCACGACCCTTCCGTGTTCATCAAACCTTAGCCTAGACCACGTCACCCTTTACGGCAAGCGGGGTTTGCTCCGACCGACGGTGCGAATCCCGAATTGCCGAAGGGAGCCCGCCCATCCGCGCGTCGACACCACCGTATAGACATCACCGCGTCCCGAACACGCCCCGAGAGGAAACCATGCGCAAGTGTTTGGAGTGCGGCACGGAGGTCGACGGCGACACTTCCATCTGCCCGGAATGCGGTCGAGTGGCTGATCCGTTCGACCGGCCCCCGTTTCCTCGACAGGAACCGATTTCCGACGAGGCCGCCGAAGCCTCGGCGGAACAATGGAAGGCTCGCCGCGCCGAAGCCGCGTTCGCAACCACGCTCCTGTGCGTGCGTTGTCAGCGGCCTCTCGCTCATCGGGACACCACCGCGTTCGAGGTGCGTAGTGGTTGGGAAGGGCTCGGAACCCTGATGGAAGGATTGGTCGAAAAACGTCACCGGTTCGACATCTACGCGTGCGACCGGTGCGGCAAGGTCGAATTCTTCCTCGCGGATGTCGGAAAATCGCTGCGCGGGGGGTGACGCGAAATCGGTCAGGATTCGCGCCGCGCGACGGTGAAGTAGTTACTCACCGCCTGCTCGAGGTTGTCGATCGACATCGACGGGGTTACCCCGTTGTACTCGCAGAGGGTGACCACCTGTTGCAGGAGGTCCCTCGGATGGCACGACCGCAGATTGCGGCGGGCGGCGGTGTAGTGCTTCGCGATCAGCCGGGTGACGGCGTCGTCGTCGTAATTGACGCCGAACGTCGGAGCCAGCGAACGGAAGATCGCCCGGAACTCCGCTTCCGTGGGATCCTTGAGCTCGATCTTGTACGGGATGCGCCGCAGGAAAGCCTCGTCCACCAATTCGTCGGGATCGAGGTTCGTCGAGAAGATGACGAGTTGGTCGAAGGGGACCTTGACCTTCCGCCCACAGGATGAATCGAGGAAGTCGTGCCGACGTTCGAGCGGCACGATCCAGCGGTTGAGCAATTCCGCCGCGCTGATCCGCTGACGCCCGAAGTCGTCGACCACCAACACGCCGCCGTTGCTTTTCAATTGCAGCGGAGCCTCGCTGACCCCCCCCACAGCCACGGGGGTGAGTTCCAGGTTCGCGAGGGTCATTTCGCCCCCCGCGATGACGGTCGGTCGGCGAATGCGGACCCACCGCGTGTCGAGCGGTTTGAGGGCCAGCACGACATCCGGCAGCGGATCTTCGACGTGCATGATCGGATCGAACACCCGCACCACTTCGCCGTCGAAGTTGATCGCGCGCGGCACCCAGATGCTCTTGCCGAAGGCCCGCGAAATGCGTTCGGCGATGCTGGTCTTGCCGTTGCCGGGCGACCCGTAGATGAACATCGCCCGCGCCGAGCGGACGGCCTGCCCCAACTGGTTGAGCGTGACGGGATCGACGATGAGGTCGGCCAGCGCGGCCCGCACCTGCTCGGGGCCGGGCTTTTGCAGCAGGATCGACTGCGCGTTGCAGGCCGTCTCGTAGTCCGAGAGGGAAACCGGCGCCGCACCGTGGTACGTCGACAAATCGTTGAACCGCCGCGCCCGCTCGACCCCGGCCCCCGTCAACTCGTACTCGTAGTCGGTGACGCTGGTGGAGGCCCTGTAGGCGACGAGGCATTCGGTCTTCAGCCGCCGCATCATGTCGCCGATCACCGCGAACGGCAGCGCGATCTGTTCGCACAAACGGCGACCGCTGACGACCCCCCGGTGCAGCAACACCTTGAGGATCAGCGCCTCGACCTGCACTTCGTTCAGTCCGGCATCGGACAGGGACTTGGGGGCGTGCGGGAAGAACTCGGGAACGCGTGGCTCGACCGAAGCGCGCGGCGAGGCCTCGGGGAGCGCCCTCTTCGAGCCCTCCTCTCCGACCCCCAACGGCAGTCCCGATCGCAACAACGACATGATCAAACCGCGCCACCAGAGACACTCGGAACTCCGCGACAACCCAATGCGCGGCCCGAGGGTGGAACAACTCCAATGGGTCTTATCGGGACGCGGTGGCGCGCGGACGTGATTTTTCGCTGGTCGACAGTACCGGCTTTGCGGCCCCTACAACCGGTTGGCGAACTTTTCCGACTTTGCGGGGCATGTGCGGGATCGCGTGCTTCTCGCCCACCTTTTGACAAAGTCTTCGGCGGGAGCTGTCACCCCGCCGACGGCCTCACTCCCGCGACGGTCGGTATTTCAAGGAGGCCATCCTGGGTCTGCCGTTGACCAGTTTTGTCGCGGGAGAGGCTTCCAGCTCAAGGCGGGAAGGGTGTCCCGTTTCTTGGAGATGCCGAGGAGTTTCGCGACGGAAACGTGGGACGATGCGACAAAGCGTGAGCAGCGCGGCACTTTTCGTTTGGGGCGGCGTCGGGTTTTGCGGAAGTTGTCAAGGCGTGACGCGGCACTGGCCTCGGCTTGATCATCGCGGTGTTTCCGGACCGCAGACGAACAAACCCCCGTCATGGCGCTGTGGCCGGGACGGGGGTTTGAACTCTTTGGCGGTTCGAAGTGGCGTCGTCGCGTGCCTCCGTGTTTCGTCAACCTTGCGGTGTCTGATCGATCTCTTGCGGCCGCCGCCACTTCGATTTCGTTCGTCCGTCGTCGGGGAACGACGCTCGTCAGCGCACCGGGATCGAGAACCGCATGTTCCCGAATTGCACCCCGATCTGCACCGGAGTCCGTTGACCGACCGGTTGAACCGAGCCCTGTCTGGGATCAACCAGCCGGGGATCAACCAGCCGGGGATCGACCCGCCGGGGATTCGCTTGTCGAGGATCAATCTGGCGATAGTCCACCGGAGCGGGGGCTCGCAGGACCGGGCCGCGGACCGGGGCTTGTCCCCGCCAATCCGGTTGGCCTCGCCATTGATTCGCATCGTCATCCGGTGCGGGCACGATCAGGCCGTCCTGGGGGACGAAGCCGCCGTTTTGCGGAATCGCGGGGGCCGGTTGAACCTCATCGCGCCAGCCGAAGATCCGCCCGTGGTCGGGTGTCCACGCCCCAACCCCGTTGGTGATCGCGGGGAACGACCGGCCTCGGACCGGTTGCAAGTCCCGTTCGATCCGTTCGATGACCGCGTCCACCCGAGCCAAATCCGTTCGCACACAGGCCGGGACGCCGATGGCGTTCATCAGCCGTTCCGTCCGGTGGAATTGATCGCAGACGTTTTGGATCTCGGCGAGCAGGCAGGCCGGGTTCGGGTCCGTGGCGACCTGATGAACGTACCGGCGGGTGAAGGCCGACAACGTCTGCGACTCTTGCAGCAACCGCACGAACCACGGGTGCCGCGAATAGTGATCTTCGATCCCTTCGGCCAGGTCGCAAACCGCCCGTTCGAGCAGCCGGGCGCGGCTAGCCAGCACAGCGGCCCCGCACCCGTGATTGTGGTCGGCGCGAGCGACTGCGGCCCCGCCGAACACTCCCGTGACCACGCCGGTCACCGCCACCACAGCCACCACCAACCCCGTCCAATTCCGTGCCAAACGTCGCATGATGCACACTGCTTTCGATCGCTCGGCGGTCAACCGCGAGGGTCGCGTTCCCCTGTCGTCCCTTGTCGCGGATGAGCGTCACCGAGGCCGCTCACAACGGAAAAGTAATGCAGGTGCCGTGCCAATTCCGCGACAGAGGCGAATCGCGGGCTTTTTGCTCGTTGAAACGCCTTTTCGGGGTTCCGGGACCGAAGTCGGCTGTCGTCAATTGTTGCACGGCGTAGTCGAAATGATTGCGCCCATGCGAGGTCTCGCGAGACTCACTCGTCGTGTGTCGCACCGAGGAAGCGGCCACCGTCGACCCGAAGCACCGAACCGGTCACGAAATCGGTCCCCTCGAGGAGGTACAGGACCGCGTTGACGGCGTCCGCTGGACAGCCAATCCGCCGCAGGGGGCTGGCCATCCGAATCGCTTCGATGTCGTCCAGCGTCAGTTCCGGGGGGGGATCGATCATGGCGGGCGCGATCGCGTTGACGGCGATGGTGGGGGCCAGTTCCACCGCCAGCGCCAGTGTCATCGTGGCGACACCCCCTTTGGCGACGAAGTAGGGGAGAAAATTCTTGTACGGGCGCTCCACCCCCCAGTCGGCGAAGTTCACGATCTTCCCCTGAATCCCGTCAACGATCGGCTGTCGCCGCATCTGCCGCGCAACGGCCACCGCCGTCAGGTACGGCGCCACGAGGTTCGACGCCAATTCCCGCTCCAAATCGGCGGGAGTCAGCGAGTCGAACGGAGTCGGTGTGAACGTGCTGGTCATGTTGACGAGCACGTCGATCCGGCCCAATTCGTCGGCGACGGTGCGGACCAGGCGGTCGACATCGGCGGGGTCGCGCAGGTCGGCCTTCGCCGAGACACCCCGCACACCCGATTCACGCACATCCTGCAGCGTCGCGTCGATTTTCGCGGCGCTGGTGAGGTAACTCATGGCCACATGAGCACCGCGCTCGGCGACGGCTCGCGCCAGATGCCCCCCCACGCGGCGTCCGCCGGTGATCAACACCACTTTGTCGCGCAGCTGCATGTTCGTTCGTCTCGCCAGGGGTTGCGTGAGTGTCCCGCACGGTGCCTTGCCACGGGTTGGTCCGCCACTCGCTTGTCGACAAGTTGTAGCGGCGCGACTCGCCCAGCCCTCGAACGGGGCGTGCCGCGCGGCTTTGAGGTTCGAGCGTACCGCTTCATTGTCGACAACGCCGCCTTGCGAGCGTTCGCGGACACGGGGATACTGGATTCGCGCGGGTTAACGCACGCGCCGCTCGACCCGATTTCGGTCGGGATGGTCTTATCAATCTCTCCGAAAACCCTCTGACGCTCTCCGCGAACCCAACAGTCGAAGGGTTTCCGAACCAGCGCAACCCGGCTTTCGGATAGGTTCTCCAGCGCGGGGGGGTTGCATCCCCGCCGATCCAAGCTCTCTCAGGCTGATGACGATGCGGTTCACCGATCGAAGTGGTGCCGATACCCGGTTCGCCGGTCCCCAATCGCGGACGAAGGGCGCACTGCTCCTGTCCGTTTGGTTCCTCGGGGCGATATTGATCGGCGCGGGGGGCTGCGGAGGCGGGAAGACCGCCAAGCCCGAAGCGGAGGTCGCGTCGGAAGGAAAAGCCAAACCCGCCAAGACCGACGGAGAACCTTCCGAAGCGGAGGACGATGTCGCCGAAGCCAAGCCCGCCAAGTCGAAATCCGCCGCGAAGAAGGCGGAGATCGACGGGATTCCGCTGGATGTCGTGTGGTTTGACGATCCCTTGGCTGTGGCCGCCGACTCCACCGCCGTGGGGGGGGCCGCGCCCGCGGCCGTCGCCGCCGCGCCGCCGAAACCGGCGCCCGGCGGCGCGATGTCGGGTGGTTCGTCGGCTCCGCCCGAACCACCGGCCGCAGCCCCCGCCGCGTCCGGTTCCGGCGAATGGGGCGAACTGGTCACGTTGGAAGTCGTCGTCAACGAAACGAAGAAGATCAAGAACCGCCTGACCGACAGCCTTGTGAACGTCGGGAAGTACAACGGAAACTACAAAGACGGCATTCAGGTGGACGGCGCGGTGCTCGCGACGCTGGCGCATATCGTCCCCAAACTGGACGGGAGCCTCAGTTGGAAGGGGGACGCGCCGGTCGTGCGCGACCTGGCGGCCGAAGTCGCCAAGAAGGCCAATGGATTGGGGCAGGCGTCGTTCGATCCCACGCGACAAGCATTCGACAAGCTCGAAGGGATGCTCAGCGGCAACAAGCCCGCGGGGTTGGAAGACTCTCCCGCCGAGTTGCCGTTCGGCGAATTCGCTAAGCGTTCTGCCCTCATGAAGCGGATGCAGAAGTCGTACGATTTCATGAAGTCGAACGTCACCACCGAAGGGACGTTCAAGAAAGAGCTGGAAACGGTGCAGCAGGAGGCCTCGCTGCTGGCGGTGCTGTCGCGCGTGTGCGGCGCCAAGGAGTATCCCAGCGCCGACGAAGACGAATATCAGCAATTCATCAAGGACCTCGTGACGGCCTGCGTCGAAATCAATGCCGCCACCAAGGGCGAGGCCTTCCCCGCGTATCAAGAGGCGATGAACAAGGTGCAGCGCCTGTGTGACAATTGCCACATGGCGTATCGCTTCGAGTGATGCCCCGTTGTCCGCGATTTCTCCGAAATCGCCGGAGCAACGCGGGGGACGATCATCCCCCACGAACGACGTCCGCCCTCATTACCCGCGTGTTCCGTTTCGGATTGGAATCCCGTGCCGAATCCCGCCGATCCCGTCGCTTCGCTTCCGACTTCCCGCCGATCGTTCCTCGCACGCGGCGCGGCGTTGGCCGTCGGGGGCGTTGCGCTCGCCGGTTGCGGGCAACAGGTTTACGAACAGCGCCTGGCCGAAACCTCGGCTTTGTTCGCCCACCTGCAGTTGCTGAGTGAGCATCTGTCGGGGGAGTGGACGGACTCGGTTGCGGCTGTCCGATTGCCCAAGCAGTACCAGCAGATCGCCGCTCCGCCTCCCCCGCCCCCCGGCTCGACCCCCGGAACGGCGGTGCTCGATCCCCGTCAACCCGATTTCGTGAACGTCGAACTGCCCGGCTTGCGGGCGGCGTTTCAGGCCCAATTCGGCGTGGCCGAAGAGGGGGCAGCGGAAACCAAAACGATCCTCGGTCACGTCTACGTGCTGTCGAACCATTATTTGGGCGCTCCCCCTCCCAAGCCGCCGCCCGGTGCGCCCGTGGACGGCGACGCTCCCGCCGAAGAGAAGCTCAAGCCGGGGGATTATGCCGCTCACGTGTTGCGACTGCTGGCGGAAGGGTTGCGCACGACAGTCAAACCCGGCCCGAACTACAACGACTGGGACCGCGAGACCTTTCCCCGCAACCTCGTGGCCCTGTTTCCCGCCGGCGGCAAGAACCCGTTTTCGTCGGTGGAAGTCCGCTCGGCGACGATGTCCGCCAACGTGCGCGACATTCCCACGGAGATTTCGGCGTTCACCTTGGCCGAAGGGGAAGCTCAGTTGATGCTGGTGTTCGTCACTCCCAGGGACATTCTCCCCGGCGAACAGTTCCTGCTCCGCCGAGACTATTGCCTCGAAACGCTGCGCCTGCTGAACGCGTCGCTTGGCGCCGCTGCCGCACCTGCGGGAGGTGGTGGTCCGGCAGCTCCGGTGGGTGGGGCGGGTATAGCTCTGTGAGCCGACGTTTTGGGAGCATCGAGCAAACCAACCCCAATCGTTCGTTCGATTTCATTGACCAAAAACACCTTTCCGCAACAGCATGTTTGCAGCACCCCCATTCATGAACTTGGTCGTGCTTCGGTCGCCAGACATTGACCGTGCAGCCAGATTTTATAGAGCAATGGGATTGCTTTTTACAAAACATCGCCACGGAACAGGACCTGAACACTAAACGTCATGCGTCAACGGTTTCGTCTTCGAGATTTATCCGCTGGGCAAAACCCCACCACCTATTGGCGCTCGCATTGGATTCTCTGTCGAGGATGTCGACTCGATGGCAGCTTCGCTCATCGAGGTCGGTGGAGAATTGGTTTCCCCCGCAGCTGACAGCGAATGGGGCAGGCGTGCTGTTGTCAAAGACCTTGATGGACATATCGTCGAGCTATTGACTCCGCCGAATCGCGACATCGTCGTCGAGTCCAAAGAGACGTCAACCGGTGCGACTACCGTCAGTCATTCCAATGGAATGAATCCCGGAGATACCGGCCGCGGATGAACTTCTGGGCGAACCAAGCGATCAACCGCATGCGCGGAGCCGGGTGAATTCGCAAAAGAGCATTTACCTCCGCCGGTGTGCCACTGCTGGCTCGTCCAGCAGTGCGACCCGGAACCCGCACCCGGCGCGCAACATCCCCGCATCAATTGGAACGAGCTCCCCCCAAGCTTCTTCCCGACACTCCCCCAATTCCTCACAACCCCCTCGCCATATTTCGATCCCCGCCGAACTTCAAACCACCCCCAACTGCGGCGGGTGGCACTGTCGAGTGCGCTTCTGCAGCCGTATGCAACACGGAACATTGGCATAGGCAGCGACCCAAAGAGTAACCGCGAATCCAGAGGTCGTTCGGGGCCTGTAGCAAAGAGTCCGGCAGACACCAACAAGTGGTACTCGCTGGACCGTTCGACATGGCCAATGTGTGCCACTGGCTATGCCAGTGCCTGGTGACTCCCAACTTCTATATCGTGTCGAGCGGCAACGCGGAGGTCGCCGACCGAGGTTCTCGCCGGTGACCCACGCCGGGTGCCACAGCGGGCTTGTCCAGCAGTGCAATACCGGAACCCGCGTTCGTGTGACTGGGGGCCCAACGTCCCGTCACCGTGTCCAACGACGCCCCATATTCCCTCCTCGTTGCGCGATTCGCGTCCCTTGCGCGCGACTCCCGTTTCCCCGCGCAGCGGCAATATATGACCGCGTCGCGCGCCATTCAAAAACGGGCTTTCACCCCCGCGCGAAAAATTCGCGCTCGAATTTCCCACGTTTCGATTTTTCAAAACATGGGTTCTGCGCACGTCACCCCTCCAAAAACACCCCGCAAACCGACCTCGGGTTCCGAACCAGTTTTGCGAGTGTTTCCCGAGTTTTCTGCGATTCACACCCCCGCGCGACGTTTTTCGACACCGATTTTCGCCCCCCAATTCGGGTCGAAAACCGAAACCGACGCATCCCGCAATCCACTTGCACCTGGCGCGCAACAAACCGCCGTAGATTGAAGCGATCGCACCAAAACCATCCCGCCGGAGGGAACCCCAACCCCGCAGTGACAGGACTCTCCGTCCCCCCCCGGACAACCCGCCCGCGACAATTCGCCACACACAGAAATCGGAGTCCTGTGTCTTATTATGGGTGGGACGCAGTCCCGCGGGGCCTCCGCTCCCAAATCATCGAATTCGGCACCCTTTCCACAGGCGAGACGCCATGTCCCAGCCAGCCGTCCCCAAAATTGCCTGGCCCCTGAGCTTGTTGTTGCTGATTGGCTCGGTGCTCGTTGGCGGCGTCTCTCGGCTGCGCGCCGACAACCCGGAACAACAACGCGACGAACCTCGGATACCGCGGGTGAGCCTTGAGGTCGCCCGCGACCGCGCGCAACTGACCCACGACATCTACGCGGCCTCGCTCGACGCCATGCACCACCGCTACTTCCGCGGTGACCGGACGACCGTGCCGGCCCGCGCGATGGTCGACGTTTTCACGGAAATCCAGCGCAAGCATCACATCGAGGCGCGATGGATCTCGGCCAGCTTCTCCCCCATGAGCATCGATCACGCTCCGGACACCGACTTCGAAAAACAGGCCGCCAGGCAGCTCGCCAAAGGGGACGAGGCGGTCGAAACCGTCGAAGGTGGCTTTTACCGCCGCGCGGGAAGTATTCCGCTCAACGGCGGATGCATCACCTGTCACCACGGACTGTTTGCGGCGGCATCCCCCGGCAAGAAATTCGCCGGGCTGGTCATCAGCATCCCGGTCGAACCCGGGGCCACGCTCCCGCCACCAGCCGCAGCCACGCCCGAATGACTCGGTTCGAGCGAGGCCGCGTGACAGGTCACTTCCGGAAGGCTCCGCGAAGCCAACTGCCATCAGACGATGGCAAGCGTTTTCGCCGCTTCCGCGAACGGCATCACATAGCTCATGTAGAACGGTCCGAATTCCGCGTACTTCGCGGACGCCTCGTCGAACCGCATGGTGTACACAATCTCTTTGATTGCTTCGGGATTCCGGCCCCACAGCGTTACGCCCCACTCCCAATCGTCCAGCCCCGTACTGGCGGTGATGAGTTGCGAGACGCGGCCAGCAAACTTCATCCCGCTGCGGCCGTGCTCCGTCATCATCTCCATGCGACGGCTGTACGGTTCGGCGTACCAATTTGCGTGCGGATCGCGAATCTTGTTCATCGGATAGAACGAAACGCACGGCCAGTCGGGGAAATCCGGGAACAACCGCTGTTGCCGCATCACCTCTTCGCGAGCCTCGTACGCTTTCAATTTGGCCGCGAATGCCGGCGTGGCTGGGTCCGCCCCCTCAAGTCGCAGTCGGTCGGAATACTGCTCGACGGTCGGCACGTACTCCGAAACCTCCGTGAGCGACACAAATCCCCACGCAACGTCCAATACCGTTCCCAACGGCGACCGACGAATCGCGTGACGCACCCCTTCCAACACCATCGGGTCGGCGTCGAGCATCATCAACGCCAAATCCGCCTTGTGCCCGGACACCACGGATGTTTGCATCCGCGCCGGCGCGCCCGCGCGACCAGGATCGAGGATTTCCGCCACGCGGCGTACCCCCTCAGCCCGTTCCTCGGGGGAAAGTCGCCGCAAACCGAGTTCGTTCACCGAGAAAAACAGGTGCTGGCAATGCCAACCGTCCGCCAACTTGATGGTCGGGGCGGGAAGGTCGGCGGCGGGACGGGGAGGACCAGACACGAGCAACTCCTGCGATATTCCAGATCGACGGCACGTCCCTCGAACGGACGTGGAAAAACCGCGCGCGGCCAATCATGCCAATTCGCGACGGACTCGCATCATCGAGTCCGCGGCACGAGAACTCCACCCATGCCCAACAAGATAATCGTGGTCAAGCGATCGTGGCGGCCTCGGTCCGCTCTCGAGTTCTCCACATTCGCCAGACGTTTGTGACGCCGGCGGGACGATCGGAGTACGGCTTCCTCGGCACCGCCGTGCAATGGCAAGTCCACCCAGCCGCGCGGGCATCGTCGAAAAACAGATCCGCCGTATGCCGCCCCGGATCGCCGATCCAAACCTCGCCACCCGGAGCCAACAGCGACTCGCAAAGGGCCAAAATCGGCGCGTGATTCCGACGCTCGTAAATCACTTCGCAACCGAGAATGAACGGATATCGGGTGTCAGTCGGTGGATCCCGCCAATCGAGTCGAAGAGTGCGATGACTGGTGAACCCATTCCGTCGAGCATTGAAGTCGGCCAATCGAAGCGACTCGTCGTCGTAATCCGAGAACGTCACGTCAAACCCAGCTGACAAAGCGACGATTCCCGTCAGGCCGATACCACTGCCGATC